>DATAYO010000026.1:0-43561 GCA_036272515.1 Steroidobacteraceae bacterium
GCACGGCGCCGTCCTTGATCTCGACCTTGCCGCCGGCAAGAGCGGCGGGCGCATGGCCCGTCGCCTTGGGGTTTTTCTGCGCGCGCTCCTCCGCCATTTTCTTCACGCTGGACTCGTAGACGCTCTTCGCCGAGCGCAGCAGCACGCGATCCTGCGGGCGTTTCGGGCCCGCGAGCGCGGGCTCGATCCTGCCGAGATCGAGCTCGACCACGTCGGTATAGTCCGCCGCTTGCGCGCCGTCGATCCGCCAGAGCCCTTGCGCTTTAGCGTAACTCTCCACCAGCGCAATCTGCTCCGCCGGGCGCCCCGTCAGCTCGAGATAGCGAAGGGTCTCTTCGTCGATCGGGAAAATGGCGCAGGTGGAGCCGAACTCGGGCGACATGTTGGCGATGGTGGCGCGGTCCGCGAGCGGCAGCCCTTTGAGCCCATCGCCGAAGAATTCGACGAACTTGTCGACCACGCCCTTCTTGCGAAGCATCTCCGTCACCGCCAGCACGAGATCGGTTGCGGTCGTCCCCGACGGCAGGCTCCCCGTGAGCTTGAAACCGATGACCTGGGGAATGAGCATGGTGACCGGCTGGCCGAGCATGGCGGCTTCCGCCTCGATGCCCCCGACTCCCCACCCCAGCACTCCGAGCGCGTTCACCATCGTGGTATGCGAATCGGTGCCGACCAGCGTGTCGGGATAGGCACGAGCCGTCCCGCTTGCGTCGTCGGAGAACACCACGCGCGCGAGCCGCTCGATGTTGACCTGATGAACGATGCCGGTATTCGGCGGAACGACCTTGAAGTTGCTGAACGCCGTCTGGCCCCAGCGCAGGAACATGTAGCGCTCGCCGTTGCGGCTGAACTCGATCTCGTTGTTGCGCTTGAGCGCATCGGCGGTGCCGTACTCATCCACCTGCACCGAATGGTCGATCACCAGTTCCGCGGGAGCGAGCGGGTTGACGCGCTGCGGATCTCCGCCCAGGCGCTCGATCGCCTCGCGCATGGCGGCGAGGTCCACGATGCAGGGAACTCCGGTGAAGTCCTGCATGATGACTCGCGCGGGGGTGAAGGCAATCTCATGGTGTGGAGCAGCCTTCGGATCCCACGCGAGCAGCGCCTCGATGTCGCCCTGCTTGACGTTGATGCCGTCCTCGAAGCGCAGCAGGTTCTCGAGCAGGATCTTGAGGGAAAACGGCAGGCGGGCGACGTTGTGCCGCTTGAGCGCATCGAGCGCGCAGATCTCGTAGCTCTGCGTCCCCACCTTGAGTGTCGTTCTTGCCTTGAAGCTATCCGTCATGACCCCTCCAGCGAATACAATGAATTGAATGAGCGCGCAGCTCCGCCGGCCATGGCGATGGAGCGCGAATTTCCGCGGGCGGCTATGACTCCGCCGCCCAAACAAACCGCGCCGTCGTAAAAGACGGCATATTGGCCCGGGGTAACGGCCCGGGCGGAGCGACGCAGCCGGACCCGCGCCCGGTCGCCGCCGCTCGGGGTGACGCCGCACGCAAGATCGCCCTGCCGGTAGCGCGTCTTGACGGCGCACTCGAGCTCCACCCCCGGCGGCACGAGCCAGTGCATCTCGTGCACCTCGAAAGAATCGGACATGAGCAGCGGATGCTCGTGATCCTGCACGACAATGAGCGCGTTGCGGGCCGCATCCTTGTCCGCCACGTACCAGGGCGCCTCTGCGGCGCCTGCTCTGCCGCCCAGCCCGAGGCCGGAGCGCTGGCCGAGCGTATAGAACGAAAGACCCCGATGCTCTCCCACGACGCCGCCCTCCGGCGTCTCGATCGGCCCCGTCGAGTCGTAGAGGTACTTGCCGAGAAAGTCCTGGAAGGGCCGTTCACCGATGAAACAGATGCCGGTGCTGTCGGGCTTGTCGAACACCCGAAGTCCCGCGGCGTGGGCGCGGCGCCGCACCTCCTGCTTGCGCAGCTCTCCGAGCGGGAACAACACCTTCGCGAGCGCGCCCGGCGCAACTCCGTGCAGGAAATAGCTTTGATCCTTCGACTCGTCGCGCGCCTTCAACAGCCGCGTGCCGGACGGACCGTGTTCGAGCCGGGCATAATGGCCGGTGGCGATGCGATCGGCGCCCAGGCGCCGCATGTATTCCAGGCAGACACCGAACTTGATCTCGCGGTTGCAGAGCACATCCGGATTCGGCGTCCGGCCCGCGGCATATTCACGCAGAAAGTGCGCGAACACGCGCTCGCGGTATTCCGCTGCGAAGCTGGCCCGATGCAGCGGAATTCCCAGAGTCTCGCACACGGCCCGCGCATCCTGGAGGTCGGTCGCGGCGGTGCAATACGCATCGTCGTCGTCCCAGTTGGACATGAAGAGTCCCTGGACTGCGAAGCCCGCGTCCCGCAGCAGCAGAGCCGCGACCGCCGAATCGACGCCCCCGGACATGCCGACGATGACCGTCTCGGCGGAGCGGGAATGCGGGAGCGGGGGAGGCATCCGCCAATTATATAGTACGAGGCGCGCCCCGAGGTGGGGGGCGCTACGGCGATAAATTGCGGGGCGGCGAAGGTCGAGGGAGCGAAAGGTCGAGCGAGGCGGAACGTCGAGCGAGGCGGAACGTCGAGCGAGTCTACATCAGCATTTGCCGCATCTGCGACTCTTGCATGCTCGACTGCCAGACCTCGTCGAAGAAATTCAAGTAACGGCGCACCACGGCCGGATCGTTCATGTCGGAGATTCCATCCCAACGATCGGCTTGCAGCCGATAGACCAGGGCCTTGTCGTCGGCGATGATGAATGCGCCGGCGCTCGCGGGGTATTCGGGGCTCATGGCGCGCAGATCGATGCAGCTCGTGAGCCGGCGCGCCAGTGCGAGGAAGCGGTTGTTGTCGACCATCGCGCGCGAAGGATCGGCGAGCAATACCCGCACCTTGGCATAAGAGCGGGCGAGGACCAGGCGCTTGATCGCCTCGAGGAACGGCTCCTCTCCGTAGATCAGGGGCTCGAGGTCCTGCGTGAAAATGGACAGAAGGCGCTGTGCGGACTTCGCCACCTTGAGGCTGGCTTCGCGCACCTCGGGCATGGTGGTGAGAATTCGCCGGGTGCTGGACGCCGCGTCGCCGGGCGAGCTACCTCTGTCCGAGATGGGCCTGTCCGCGATCGGCTGCGTTCTGTCGTCCGTCTTACCCGCCATGTCCAGATGCCTCATTGGCCAGGTACCTCATTGGAGAACCGCAGGGCGCTCTCGTCCGTCGCCTCGTACCTCGGAGTGAAATACTACCGTCTGGCCCACATCCCATCGTGCCAACTGCGTCACGTTTCGAGCGCAGAATGATGATTTCGCATGCTCAAGTGCGGCGCCGGGCGAGCGCCGGGGCGAGCCCGAGGTAGGTGCGCGGCTCGAGCTGCAAGAGCCGCTCCTTCTCCTCCGGCGGCAACGCAAGCGAGCCGATGAACTCGCGGATCGCGGCCTCATCGACCGGCCTGCCGCGGGTAAATTCCTTGAGCCGATCATAGGCGTCGGGAATCCCATGCACGCGCATGACGGTTTGCACCGCCTCACCGAGCACCTCCCAGGCACGGCTCAGGTCCTCGGCGAGGCGTGACTCATCGAGCTCGGCCTTGCGAAGTCCGGCCTCGAGCGACTGGTAGGCGAGGACGCCATGCCCGAGCGCGACGCCGAGATTGCGCAGCACGGTGGAGTCCGTGAGGTCGCGCTGCAGGCGGGAGAGGGGCAGCTTTTCCGCAAAATGCGCGAGCAGTGCGTTCGCGAGCCCGAGATTGCCCTCCGCATTCTCGAAATCGATCGGGTTGATCTTGTGCGGCATGGTGGAGGAGCCGACCTCGCCGGGGACCGGCTGCTGGCGGAAGTAACCGAGCGATATGTAGCTCCACATGTCCCGGGCAAAATCCAGCAGCACCGTGTTCGCTCGCAGCACGGCATGGCAGTACTCGGCGATCCAGTCGTGAGGCTCGATCTGGGTCGTGTAGGGATTCGCTTCCAGACCCAGCGATTGCACGAAGCGAGCGCTGAGGTCCGGCCAGTCGAACGCCGGGAGCGCCGCGACATGGGCGTTGAAGTTGCCCACGGCGCCGTTCAGCTTGCCGAGCACGGCAACCCGGGCAAGGCCGTGGCGCTGCCGCTCCAAGCGTGCCGCGACGTTCGCGAATTCCTTCCCCACCGAGGTGGGCGTGGCGGTCTGTCCGTGCGTGCGGCCCAGCATGGGGACCGCGGCGTAGCGCTGCGCGAGCGAATCGAGCCGCGCGCCGATCGAGTCGAGCGCCGGTACCAGCAGGGCATCGCGCGCCTTTTTCAGCATGAGCGCGTAAGCCAGATTGTTGATATCCTCGGACGTGCAGGCGAAGTGCACCCACTCGAGCTGCGCCGGGGCGGCGCCGCGGCGCGCGAGCTCGCCGCGAATCCAGTACTCGACGGCTTTCACGTCGTGCTTGGTGCGCGACTCGATCGATTTGATCGCGTGGACATCGGTTTCTGCCGGATCGGCCGCGAGCGTCTGCGCCCACACGCCGGCCGCGGCCGGCAGGTCGCGCAGAGTCGCCGCCGCCGGACCCTGGGCGAGCGCGAGGAACCAGGCACATTCGACCCGCACGCGCTCGCGCATCAGCCCGGCTTCGCTGAACAGCGCGCGCACCGGCTCGAGCTTTTCGGCGTAGCGCCCGTCGAGCGGCGACAGTGCATCGAAGAGCAGGCCGATGTCGGGCTTGGACATCTCGAATCCCGTTCCCAAATTGATAGAATGGAAGCGCGATATTACAGGAAAGCATCCGCCGACGGGCTCCGGAAGGAATATGCGATGAGCACATCCGATTATCGCGTCGAGCACGACAGCATGGGCACGCTCGACGTGCCGGCGACGGCGCTCTGGGGAGCGCAGACCCAGCGCGCGATCCAGAATTTCCCGCCTTCGGGCCTCAGGATGCCGCGTGCCTTCATCCGCGCGCTGGGGCTCATCAAGCAGGCTGCCGCCGGGGCGAACCGCGATCTCGACGCCATGCCGCGCGATCTGGCGGCCGCCATCCAGGCGGCGTCCGAGGACGTCGCGCAGGGTCGCTACGACGAGCATTTCCCCGTCGACGTGTTCCAGACCGGCTCCGGCACGAGCAGCAACATGAACGCGAACGAGGTCATCGCCGCGCTCGCGGCACGTCGACTCGGCCGCCCGGTGCATGCCAACGACGAGGTCAACCGTGGGCAGAGCAGCAACGACGTCGTGCCGACGGCGATTCACGTCGCAGCGGCGCTGCTCCTCCAGGAAAACCTTCTGCCCGCGCTGCGCTCGTTGAGCGCCTCGATCGCGACACGGGCCCGCGATCTCGGCCAGGTGGTCAAGACCGGTCGAACTCACTTGATGGATGCGATGCCCATCACGCTCGCTCAGGAGCTCGGCGGCTGGCGGACCCAGATCGACAAGGGCTGCGAGCGGCTGAGCTCGGTCATGCCCCGTCTCCTGAGTCTCGCGCAGGGAGGAACCGCGGTCGGCACGGGCATCAACGCCGATCCCAGGTTCGGCGCATCGTTCGCGAGGCAGCTCGCCGCCGCGACCGGTCTCGAGTTCGTTCCGAGCAGCGACTATTTCGAGGCGCTGTCGTGCCAGGACACGGCCGTCGAGCTGTCGGGACAGCTCAAGGTCGTCGCCGTGAGCCTGATGAAAATCTCGAACGATCTGCGCTGGATGAACAGCGGACCGCTCGCCGGCTTGGGCGAGATCGCTCTCCCCGCGCTGCAGCCGGGCTCGAGCATCATGCCCGGCAAGGTCAACCCGGTGGTTCCGGAGTCGGTCACCATGATCGCCGCGCAGGTGATCGGCAACGACGCGACCATCACCGTGGCCGGGCAGTCGGGGAATTTCCAGCTCAACGTGATGCTGCCGGTGATCGTCTACAACCTGGTGCAGAGTTTGGAGCTCCTCGGCATCGCGGCCCGCAATCTGGCCGAGCATGCGATCGCGGGATTCAAGGTCAACGAGGGCCGGCTGCGCGAAGCGCTCGATCGCAATCCCATCCTCGTCACGGCGCTCAACCCGATCATCGGCTACGAGAAGGGGGCCGCCATCGCCAAGAAGGCGTACGCTCAAGCGAGGCCGATCCTGGATGTCGCCGCGGAGATGACCGGTATGAGCGACGATGAACTGCGCCGCTTGCTCGATCCTTTGACTCTCACCACCGGTGGAGTCAAGGGACCGTCATCGTCCTAGGTAGCGATGGATTCGATCTATTCCAAGGCGCACATCCGCGAGTCGCTCAATCCGTCCCCCTCGTCGCCGGATGAGGACATGCTGTGGCTCGCCGGTGGGTCACGCGAAATGCTCGCGAAGGTCCGGGCGACCGCGCCCGCGCAGCGGATTCCCGCGGCCGTGCTCGTGCCGCTGGTCGAGCGGTCGGGAGGCTGGACGGTGCTGCTCACGCAGCGTGCCGCGACCCTCAAGGATCATGCCGGACAGATCAGTTTTCCCGGCGGTCGCATGGAGCCCGAGGACGCGGACCCATGGCAGGCGGCGCTGCGCGAGGCGCAGGAGGAGATCGGTCTCGCGCCGAGCTTCGTGGAATTCGCCGGTTACCTTCCCGACCACTGGGTGGGTACGGGGTTTCGGGTGACTCCGGCGGTCGCGTTCGTCAATCCCGCATTCGAGCTCAGGATCGCCACGGCCGAGGTGCACGATGTGTTCGAAGTGCCGTTGGACTACATTCTGGATGCCGCCAACCACAAGACCCGCCAGCTTCGAATGGGTGAGCTGACCTTGGAGGTCTACGATATTCCCTTCGGGCCACGCACCATCTGGGGAGCCACCGCGGGCATGTTGATGACCTTCAGGCGCCGGCTGCAGGGGCCCCAGCCGGCGCAGACCGCACGCCCGCCGACGGCGCCTCCGTCGTGACCTCGCGAGTGCCGCAGCTGCTCGCGATCATGAGGCGCCTGCGGGCGGCGGACGGCTGCCCGTGGGATCGCGCCCAGACCTTCTCGAGCATCGCTCCCTACACCGTCGAGGAGGCTTACGAGGTGGCCGACGCGATCGATCGGGGCGACCTCGCGCATTTGCGGGACGAGCTCGGCGATTTGCTGTTTCAGGTCGTGTTCCACGCCCAGATGGCGAGCGAGCAGGACGCTTTCGACTTCGAGGCGGTGGTGGCATCGATCTGCGACAAGCTGATGCGCCGTCATCCGCATGTCTTCGGCGAGGGCGCCCCGCTCACCGTGGAAGAGCAGGGCGCCGCCTGGGAGGAGATCAAGGCCCGTGAGCGCGGCGGCGACAGCGCGCTCGACGGAGTTCCTCAAAGCTTGCCCGCGCTGATGCGCGCTTTCAAGCTCAGCAAACGCGCGGCGCGGGTGGGTTTCGATTTCGAGCATCCTCGAGAGACCGCCGACAAGGTCGCGGAGGAGCTCGCCGAGGTGCGTGAGGCGGCGGCCGAGCACTCGGCGGTGCCGTCGCCGGAAACTTTCGAGGAGGTCGGCGATCTGCTGTTTGCCGCCGCGAATCTCGCCAGAAAGCTCGGCGTCGACGCCGAGAGCGCGCTGCGCGCCGCAAACTTGAAGTTCGAGCGGCGCTTCCGCGCCATGGAGGAGCGTGCGAAAGCGCGCGGCCAGGAATTCGCGGGTCTCGATCTTGCCGCCCAGGAGAGCCTCTGGCTGGACGTCAAACGTGCCGAATGAGGCGCCGGCGCGTGATTTGCGGCCGCTCGTTTTCAAGCACGATCCCGACCTGCCGATCACCGCGAGCCGTGAGCGCATCCTCGAGGCGCTCGAGCATCACCAGGTCCTGATCGTCGCCGGAGACACCGGCTCGGGCAAGAGCACGCAGCTCCCGCAATACTGTCTGGAGCTCGGACGCGGCAGAGAGGCCCGCATTGCGCACACCCAGCCGCGGCGGCTCGCCGCGCGCGCGCTCGCCGCGCGCATCGCCGAGGAGCTGTCCGAGCCCCTCGGCGCGACGGTGGGATTTCGGGTGAGATTCGCCGATCAGGTGTCGCAGGCGACGCGCCTCGTGCTGATGACCGACGGGCTGCTGCTCGCGGAGCTCGCGGCGGATCGAGAGCTCAAGCGTTACGACACCGTGATCGTCGACGAGGCGCACGAGCGCTCGCTCAACGTGGACCTGCTGCTCGGAGTCATCAAGCGCCTGTTGCCGCGGCGTCCGGAGCTCAGGCTGATCGTGACCTCCGCCACCTTGGCGGTGGAGCGCGTCGCGCGCTTCTTCGACGCTGCGCCGGTGCTCTCCATCAGCGGACGCGGCTATCCGATCGAGGTGCGCTACACCGTCACGGCCGAGGCCGCCGAGTCGGAGGACCCGGACCTGCCGGCCACCGTGCTCGAGGCCTATCGGGACATCGCCACCACCCCCGGGGCCTTGGGCAACGGCGATGTGCTGGTGTTCCTGCCCGGCGAGCGCGAGATCCGCGACGTGGCGGAGCTGCTCGAGCGGGAAGTCTCGGACGCGGAAGTGCTCACTCTGTACTCCAGGTTGTCGTGGGAGCGGCAGAGCCGGATCTTCAAGCGCGGTGCCCGGCGCCGGATCGTGCTGGCGACCAATGTCGCGGAGACTTCCATCACCGTTCCCGGAATCCGGGCGGTGATCGACTCGGGCCTTGCGCGCATCAGTCGCTACAGTCCGAGGAGCCGGCTGCAGCGTCTGCCGATCGAGCCCATCTCGCGCGCGAGCGCCGATCAACGCAAGGGCCGCTGCGGCCGGATCGGTCCGGGACTGTGCCTGCGGCTCTATTCGCCGGAGGACTTCGATGCGCGTCCGGAGCACACCGAGCCGGAGATCCTGCGGACCAATCTCGCGGCGCTGCTGCTGCGGCTGGCGGCGGACGGCCTGGGCGATGCCGAGACGTTCCCGTTCATCGACGCACCGGACACGCGCGCGCTGAACGACGGATATCGGCTGCTGCAAGAGCTCGAGGCGTTGAACGAGGAGCGGCAGGTGACCGCGCGGGGGCGGGCCATGGCGCGGCTGCCGTTGGACCCGCGGCTCGCGCGCGCCCTTCTGGAAAGCCGCCGCTTCCATGCCGAGACCGAGCTTTTGGCCATCGTCTCGGGCTTGAGCGTGCCCGATGCGCGACTGCCGGAACCGGAGCACCCCGCGGCCGAGGAGAGCGGCGCCGAGACGGCTTTCGAGGATTCGAGGTCGGAATTCGATGGGCTGGTGAAATTGTGGCGCGCCTATCGGCAGATGCGTGAAGGTCCGCGCCGCGAGCTGCGGCGCTGGTGCAAGGAGCGGCGCCTGTCGCTTACCCGCCTGTCCGAATGGGAGGACGTCCATGCCCAGGTGTCGGACCGGGCCCGGACCGCCGGCATCGTGGGTCAACGCAAGCCGGCGGGCTATGCGGCGATCCACCGCTCGCTGCTCTCGGGCTTTTGCACCACCGTCGGCGTGCGCGGCGAGGAGGGCGATTATCTGGGGACGCGCGGAATACGCTTTCATATTTTTCCGGGATCGCCCCTGCGGCGCCGCAAGCCGCGCTGGGTGATGGCCGCCAACATCGTGGAGACCTCACGGGTGTTCGCCCGCACGGTGGCAGAGGTCGAGCCCATGTGGATCGAGGCCGCCGCGCGGCATCTGTGCAGGCGGGAGTTCCTCGAGCCCGACTGGGACGAGCGCCGCGGTGAGGTCGTCGCCCGCGAGCGGGTGACCTTTCTGGGCTTGACGCTCTCCGCCAATCGCATCGTGAACTACGGGCCGATCGCGCCGGAGGAATCGCGGCGGATCTTCGCGCGCGAGGCGCTCGTGCACGGACGCCTGGAACAGCGGCCGCCCTGGCTCGAGGCCAACGATGCCGCGATCCGCGAGGCCGAGCGGCTGGAGGAGCGGCTGCGCGTGCGCGATCTCAGGCACCCGGCGGAGCACTTCGTCGACTTTTACGCGAGCGTCCTGCCCCGGCAGGTATCGAGCGCCGCGAGCCTCGCGCACTTCACCCGCCACCTCACGGAGTCCGAGCGCAGTGCCCTCGAGCTCGGACCGCAGCAGATCTTTGCGCGCCGGCCGGACCCGGCAATGCTCGAGCGCTTTCCGCAGATCGCGACCCTCGGCGAGCTGCGCTTGCCGGTCGAGTACCGCTTCGAGCCGGGCGATCCGACGGACGGGGTCACTCTCGAGGTTCCGCTGTTGGTGCTGCCCGTGCTCACCCGCTCCGCGGCGGACGCGTCCATTCCCGGCCTGGCAGAGCCTCGAATCGAGGCCGCATTGCGATCGCTTCCGAAAGAGGTGCGGCGCCATTTGATCCCCATCGGAGCCACGGCCCAGAGCTTCCTGTCGTTCATAGGAGCGCCATCGGCCGACCTGGCGGCGCTCGGCGTCTGGCTGCACGAAACGCGGGCGATTCCCGTCGAGCGGCTGCGTTTCGACCCCACGCAGATCCCTGCGCATCTGGTTCCGAGAATAGCGGTGCTCGGCGCGCGCGACGTGATCGCCTCGGGGGCCGTTCTCAAGGAGCTGCGCCGGCAAACGGCCTTGGAGGCGCGGCGCGAGCTCGACCGGCGTGCGCATGCTGTCTATCCCGAGCCCTGGCGGCGTTTCGAGTTGCCGGAGCTGCCTGAAACGCTGCGGCTCGATTTGCCGCAGGGCCCGCTGCCCGTGTTCCCGACCTTGAAGCGAGTCCGGGGCGCGATCGAAGTCAGGCTCGAGTGGAGCGCCCAAGAGGCCGCCCGGTCCTACGGCGGCGGTGCCGTCCACCTCGCGCGCGCGATGCTCGAGCGCCAGATGCGCGATCTTGCGAAGGTCGTCGCGGCGGACATGCGCTTGCTGTTGGCGGCCTCGCCGTATTTCTCGCGTGAGGATCTGATCGACCTGTTGTTGCAGTTGAGCTGCCGTCGCGCCTGCTTCGATGATCTCGACCCGCCGCGCGCCCGCGAAGCGTTCGAGGCGGCAGTCGATCGGGGCCGCGCGCAGCTGCACGAGTTGCTCGAACAAGCGATCGCCGAGGTCGGGGCCTGGATCACGGAGGCCCGCGGCGTGCGCCGGCTGCTCGAGGATCCGCGGGCGCGGACCCATGCTCCGGCCGCCGCCGAGACCCAGGCGCACCTGGTATCGCTCCTGCGAGCGGATTTTCTCCAATCGCTGCCGGCAGATTGGCTGCGACAAGTGACCCGCTATGTGAAAGCGGAGGAACGCCGCTGGCAGCGCATTTTCGCTCGCGGCACCGAGCCGCCGCAGGTGCTCGCCGAGCTCGGGGATTGGACCTCACGGTTCAAATCGCTCGAGACGCTCGCGGCCGCCGAGCTGCGCCATCCTCCCGAGCTCGAGGAGCTCGGACTGTGGATCGAGGAATATCGCGTATCGCTCTACGCTCAGGAGCTCAAGACTCGCGCGCCGGTCTCGGCCGCGCGCCTGCTTCAGCGCGAGGCCGAGATTCTCGCCTGGCTCGGCCGCTAGCAGTCCGGCGAGTCAGGCGATGATGCCTAGGACAGGTCGAAGCGGATTCCCTGCGCGAGCGGCAGCTGCGAGCTCCAGTTGATGGTGGTCGTCTGCCGGCGCATATAGGCCTTCCAGGAGTCCGAGCCGGCTTCGCGTCCGCCGCCCGTGTCCTTCTCACCGCCGAAGGCGCCGCCGATTTCCGCGCCGGAGGTGCCGAGGTTCACGTTCGCGATGCCGCAATCGCTGCCCTCCGCGGACAGGAACCGCTCCGCGATTTTCATCCGGTCGGTGAACACGGCGGAGGACAACCCGTAGGGCACCGCGTTCTGCAGGTCGATGGCCTCATCGAAGCTTTCGTAGCTCACGATATAAAGAATCGGCGCGAACGTCTCCGCGCCGACGATCGGCATGGAGGCGGTGGCGCGCACGATGGCGGGCTCGACGAAGTGTCCGGGCCGTTCGAGCACGCGTCCGCCGCAGAGCAGCGCTCCGCCCTGCGCCTGCGCCGCCGCGATGGCGGAGCGGTAGCGGGCCACCGCGCTCGCGTCGATCAACGGGCCCATCAGGGTCTCCGGCTCCAGCGGATCGCCGATGCGCACCTGGGCATAGGCTGCCACCAGCCTGCGCTCGAGATCCGCTGCGCGCGAGCGATGCACGAACACCCGGCGCGTCGTGGTGCAGCGTTGGCCGGCGGTGCCGACCGCCCCAAAGACGATGGCCGGAACCGCCAGCTCGAGGTCGGCGCTTTGATCGACGATGATGGCGTTGTTGCCGCCGAGCTCCAAAAGACTTCTGCCGAGCCGGCCGGCAACCCGCACGGCGACGTGGCGGCCGACGGGAGTCGAGCCGGTGAACGACACCAGTGCGACCCGGGAGTCGTCGACGAACCGGCCGGCGAGCTCGGTGCCCGCATCGATGAACAGCTGAAAGATGGCCGGGAGCCCCAATCGCTCCACCACCCGGTTGCAGATCCGCTGTACGGCGATGGAGCAGAGCGCGGTCTTGGGAGAAGGCTTCCACACCGTCGCGTTGCCTGCGATGGCGGCGAGGAATGCGTTCCAGGACCAGACCGCCACCGGAAAATTGAATGCCGAGATCACGCCGACCACGCCGAGCGGGTGCCACTGCTCGTACATGCGATGCTGTGCGCGCTCGGAGTGCATGGTCGAGCCGTACAGCATGCGCGACTGGCCGACTGCGAAATCGGCGATGTCGATCATCTCCTGAACCTCGCCGTCACCCTCCGCCTTGATCTTGCCGTTCTCGAGCGACACGAGACTGCCGAGCGCATCCTTATGCGCGCGCAGCTCCTCCGCGATGACCCGCACCGCCTCGCCGCGCTTCGGGGCCGGGACCCGGCGCCAGTTCCCCGCGGCCTCGACCGCGGAGGCCAGCACGTGCTCGTAGTCGGCGGTGCTCGCCGTGCGGACCTTGGCCAGAGCCTGGCCGGTGGCCGGATTCAGGGACTCGATCAGCGGCGCCGAATCGCCGCTGCTCCATCCGTGACTGCCGGACCAGGTACCGGCGTTCACGTCGCCGAGACCGAGGGCTTTCAATGTATCGTTGACTCTGGACATACGCGGTATTCCCGAATCCAAGATTTTGGGGTCGGCATTCTGACGCGCCGGCCTCGCGAGCGCCACTTTGCGCGCTGCGCGGGGGGTGTGTAGCATCCGTGCATGTCCAGATCTCCCGTTCTGACCAATTGGCATCCCGCGAGCTGGCATAGCCGGCCGGCCGCTCAGCAGCCCCGATACAAAGATGCGATCGCTCTCGACCGCGCGGTCGCGGCGTTGAGCCGTCTGCCGCCGCTGGTGGTTTCCTGGGAGGTTGAAGCGCTGCGTGCGAAGCTCGCCAAGGCGCAATGCGGCGAGGCCTTCCTTTTGCAGGGAGGAGACTGCGCGGAGAGCTTCGAGGATTGCGAGTCCGACAACATCGCCAAGCGGCTGAAGGTGCTTCTGCAGATGAGCCTGGTGCTGCTGCAGGGCATGAAGAAACCCATCATCCGCGTGGGACGCTTTGCCGGTCAGTATGCGAAGCCGCGCTCGGCCGATACCGAAACGCGCGAGGGGGTGACCCTGCCTTCCTACCGCGGCGACAACGTCAATCGCCCGGGCTTCAGTGCGGCGGAGCGGGAGCCGGATCCGGAGCTGCTGCTGCGCGGCTACGAGCGCGCCTCACTGACCTTGAACTTCGTGCGGGCTCTGATCGACGGCGGATTCGCGGATCTGCACCACCCCGAGTACTGGGACCTGGGCTTTCTGCATCACTCGCCGCTGCGCGACGCCTATCAGAGGATCGTCGATTCCATCGCCGAGTCCCTGGAGTTCTTCGAATCCATGAGCGGCCGCGAAGTGCATGCCGCTACGCGCGTGGACTTCTACACCAGCCACGAGGGGCTGCACCTGCTCTCGGAGCAGGCGCAGACCCGCTACATCGAGCGCCAGAAGAAATGGTACAACCTGTCCACGCACATGCCCTGGATCGGCATGCGGACGGCCGCACTGGACGGCGCGCATATCGAGTATTTCCGCGGCATCGCCAATCCGATCGGCGTCAAGGTAGGGGCGTCGATGAGCGCCGAATGGCTGCAGGGGCTGGCGCAAACATTGAATCCGCAAAACCAGCCCGGACGGCTCACCTTCATTCACCGCTTCGGCATCAAGGATGTGGGGCAGCGGCTGCCCGAGATGATCGAGGCGGTGCGCGCCGCGGGTGCACAGGTGCTCTGGGTATGCGATCCGATGCACGGCAACACCGAGACCACG
The DNA here is from genome assembly GCA_036272515.1 of Steroidobacteraceae bacterium. GTDB lineage: Bacteria > Pseudomonadota > Gammaproteobacteria > Steroidobacterales > Steroidobacteraceae > Bog-1198. The sequence goes on from DATAYO010000026.1 coordinate 14,093, forward strand.
GCCGGCGGCATCAAGACGCGCCGGTTCGATAACATTCTCGGCGAGGTCGAGGCGGCGTTTCGCATCCACGAGGAGCTCGGCTCCACGCTGGGCGGAGTGCACGTCGAGCTCACCGGCGAGGATGTGACCGAATGCATCGGCGGCGCTCGCGATCTCAAGGAAGCCGATCTCGCCAGGGCGTACCGGTCGCAGGTGGACCCGCGTCTGAATTCGGAACAGGCGCTCGAGCTGGCGATGCTGATCGCACGACGCGCGGGCGCTCGGCGCGAGAGTCGGGCAAACCCCTAAAACTCGAAATCTGACCGAGCTGTCATTATTGTTAATTGAAAAAAATCAATCAGTTACAGTAGTTATCTAAACTAGATTGTCGAATTGATCCCTGCGATTTTCGAAAAACTTTCGTTGCCTGGCGCAGCGCAGGTGATATTCTGCCGCGCAAACCTTTCCCGCCCTTTGAAGCGTAAGCGCGGTAAATGTCGGGCCTGATTTTGGGCGCCGGCAATTGCACGGACCGCATAAAAATTTAGCCGAACGCAAGGAATCTTTGTGACCCGCACGGTCCAAGATAACTTCGGCGACGCAGCGGGGTCGGCGCATCGGCCCTGGTCGCGAAAGGTTGGATTGCGCTCGGGTTAGTCCAAATTCGACGCGCGATCGACGGCGGGCTACGCGGAGATCCGCGTAGCCCGTTTTTTCGATGGCCGTCATCGTACCCCCGTTCGACCAAGAGGACGGCCGGCCGATCGGCCGAAGCCCAGATGAACAGCATTTTCGACTCAAGTTGCCGGCGCTGCCCGCGCCTCGCCGCATTCCTCGATTCGGTCAAGCACGAAAATCCCGATTACTACTGCAAGCCGGTGCCGCCGTTCGGAGATCCCGAAGCGACGATCCTGATCGTGGGCCTGGCTCCCGGGATGCACGGCGCGAACCGCACCGGTCGACCGTTTACCGGTGACCACGCCGGCATTTTGCTGTACGGAACGCTGCACAAGCTCGGCTTGGCGAGCCGGGCGGCCTCGGTCGACGTTGCCGATGGCTTGCGCCTCCAGGGCGCGCGCATCACCAATTCCGTCAAGTGCCTGCCGCCCGCGAACAAACCGCTGCCGCTGGAGATCAGGAACTGCAACGCTTACCTGGCGGCCGAGCTTGCCCAGAGTCCGGGGGTCCGGGTGATCGTGGCGCTGGGTGCGGTCGCCCACGCGGCCGTGCTGCGTGCGGTGGATCGCAAGTCCGGCGATTGCAAGTTCGCCCACGGGGCGCAATATGCGCTCGGCGCGCAGCGCGTGCTGTTGGACTCCTATCATTGCAGCCGCTACAACACGCAGACTCGGCGCCTCACGGCGGCGATGTTCGAGGAGATCATGCAACGGGCGCTCGCGCTGGCGGGCGGCCCCATGGCACGTGGCGATGAACGAGGAACCCAAACCTAACACAGCCGTGGCGCCGTTCGAGGCGAAGTCCTTCGTCGACTCGTTGCCGAGCCGACCGGGGGTGTACCGCATGTTCGACGGCGAGGGCGACATCCTTTACGTCGGCAAGGCGCGCAACCTCAAGAGCCGCGTCGGGTCGTATTTCCAGCCGAGCAATGTCCAGCCCAAGGTTCTGGCCCTGGTGTCGAAGACCGTGAGGATGGAAGTCACCATCACCAACTCGGACACCGAGGCGTTGCTGCTCGAATACAATCTCATCAAGCGGCACCGGCCGAGATTCAACGTGGTGCTTCGGGACGACAAGAGCTTCCCGTATCTGCATCTGGAGACCGCGCACGAGTTCCCGCGGCTCAATTTCTACCGTGGTTCGCGCAAGGAGCCCGGGCGATTCTTCGGCCCCTATCCTTCCGCCGGTGCGGTGCGCGAGAGCCTGCAGCAGCTGCAGAAGCTGTTTCGCTTGAGGAATTGCGACGATCTGTATTTCGCGAACCGCTCGCGGCCCTGCCTGCAGTATCAGATCGAGCGATGCACCGCCCCGTGCGTGGGACTCATCGGCAAGGAGGAGTATGCCCGCGACGTGCAGTCGGCGATCCGCGTGCTGGAAGGTCGCAACGACGAGGCGCAGCTCGAGCTCGCGCGGCGCATGGAGTCGGCGGCCGAGCGCTTGAATTTCGAGGACGCGGCGCGCGCCCGCGATCAGCTGAAAGCGCTTCGCGCCCTTCAGGCGCAGCAAATCGTCAATGCCGAGCTCGACCACGATGCGGACGTCATCGCCGTCGCCTCCGGCGGCGGGGAGTTCTGTATTGCGCTCATGTTCGTGCGCGGCGGACGGAGCCTGGGCAGCACCACGTTCTTTCCGAAGGCGCCGCTGGCGGAGCTTCCCGAAGTGCTGTCAGCCTTCGTGACCCAGTACTACCTCGAGCGCGAGTCGCCGCCGGAGATCATCCTCGAGACCGAGTTCGACGAGATGCAAGTGCTCGAGTCGACCCTCGCTCAGCGCGAAGGCCGCAAGGTGCGGATCACCGCATCGGTCCGCGGGATTCGCGCGCGCTGGCTGGAGATGATGCACGAGAACGCGGCTCAGGCATTGAAGATGCGGGCCCTCGCGCGCGGCAGCATCGAGGCGAGTCTCGAGGAGGTGCGCGAGGCCTTCGACCTGGCGGAGACGCCGAGCCGGATCGAGTGCTTCGACATCAGCCACACCGGCGGCACGGATACGGTCGCTTCCTGCGTCGTCTTCGGCCTGGAAGGCCCGCTGAAGAGCGAGTATCGCCGCTTCAACATCGCGGGGATTCAGCCGGGCGATGATTACGCGGCGATGAACCAGGCGCTCACGCGGCGCTACAAGCGGGTACGCGAGGGGCAGGCGGTGGCGCCCGACGTGCTGCTGATCGACGGTGGTAAGGGGCAGCTCGCCGAGGCGAGTCAGGTGCTGACGGAGCTCGGTCTCGACGGCATCGCGCTGATCGGTGTTGCCAAGGGAGCGGACCGACGGCCGGGTCAGGAGCAGCTGTTCACGCCCGACCGGGACATTGCCACGATTCTGCCGCCGGATTCCGCCGCGCTGCACCTCATCCAGCGGGTGCGCGACGAGGCTCACCGCTTCGCGATTACGGGCCACCGTCGCAAGCGCGCGAAGCGCCATAGCCAGTCTATACTCGAGACCATACCTGGCCTCGGCCCGGTGAAACGACGTGAGCTGCTGAAGCAATTCGGCGGCCTGCAGGGGATTTTGCGTGCGGGCATCGACGACTTCGTACAAATTCGCGGCCTCGGCCGGGAGCTTGCGCAGGTGATCTATGAGCACCTCCATCCCGGCAAATAAGAGCCCGTGGTACGGCAACCTGCCGAACACATTGACGTGGCTGCGAATCCTGATGATTCCGGCCATTTTCGTGTTGTTCTTTCTGCCGTACTGGTGGAAGGACCCCGCGGCGTGCGCGGCCTTCGCCCTGGCGGGGATCACCGACAGCCTGGACGGCTATTTCGCCCGGCGCTGGGGCCTGACCTCGCGCCTGGGCGCATTCCTGGACCCCGTTGCCGATAAGCTCATCGTCGCCACGGCCCTGGTGCTGATCGTCAGCGGCGACCCCAAGAGCTGGTTCCTGGTGGTGGTCGCCATCGTCATCATCGGCCGCGAGATCGCGGTCTCGGCGCTGCGCGAGTGGATGGCGGAAATCGGTGCCCGAGGCCGCATCAAGGTGTCGATGTGGGGCAAGATGAAGACCATCATGCAGATCGTCGGGCTGTCGTTTCTGCTGTATCGGCGCGACTTATTCCACATCCCCATCTACAAGCTGGGGCTGGTGCTGACCGGGATAGCCGCCGTGCTCACCTTGTGGTCGATGTTCTTGTACCTCAAGCTGGCGTGGCCGGAGCTGCGTGGGAGCTCGCGGCTCTGAGGGCGCCGGCGGCCGCGGGCGCCGCGACATGAGCCATCGGCGGTCGACGCCGGCCTGCCGCGGCACCCTTTGGCTTGACTCCGGGCGGTACCGCCCTACAATTGCGCCTCTGCCCCAGGGCGGGAATAGCTCAGTTGGTAGAGCGCAACCTTGCCAAGGTTGAGGTCGGGAGTTCGAGCCTCCTTTCCCGCTCCAGATCAAGAATAGCCCGGCGCATCCGTCGGTCGTTGACCTTAAAGGCTAAGTGGCAGAGTGGTCATGCAGCGGCCTGCAAAGCCGTGTACGCCGGTTCGATTCCGACCTTAGCCTCCATAAACCCCCTCCGTACGCGAATGAGCACGGCGTCGTGCCGCCTCCTCGCTGCGCAGTTGCAGCAACCGCGACGCACCAGCCGTTGTAGTTTCTACGTCACGCTCGGCCAACTTGAATAGAGTTGTACTTTAATTATCCTCTTTCCTTAATCGCGACGGTGCTGCGCATCCGCAACACCCGAAGGGCAAATTATTGAGGAGGGAAGATCAATGTGTGCGATCCGCGGGTTTTTTTCTACACACATCTCGATCGTTGCCGGTGCTGGCGCGCTGGCGTTCTTCAGCGGAGCACCTGCCGGAGCACAACAGGCCCCGGCCTCGACCGCTCCCGGCGGCGGTCAGGAGCTCCAGGAGATCGTCGTCACCGGATCGCTGATCAAGCGCACCGACACCGAGACGCCGAGCCCCATTCAAATCATCACCGCCGACGACATCAAGAATTCCGGCTATACCAACGTGTCGGACGTCTTGCGCCAGATTTCCGCCAACGGCTCGGGCACCCTCAGCCAGGGATTCGGTCAGGCCTTTGCGGCCGGCGCGTCCGGCATCGCGCTGCGCGGCCTGTCGGTCGGCGACACCCTGACCCTGATCGATGGCGAGCGCATGGTCGCCTACCCGTTGAGCGATGATGGCGAGCGCAGCTTCGTCGACGTGACCTCCATTCCGATCAACGCCGTCGAAGGCGTGGACGTGCTCAAGGACAATGCCTCTGCCACGTACGGCGCGGATGCCATCGCGGGCGTCGTCAACATCCGCCTGAAGAAATCCTATGTCGGTTCGGAGTTCACCGTGGAGGCGGGCTCGACCCAGCATGGCGACGGTACGACCGAGCATGCGAACGGCATCTGGGGCGTGGGTGATCTGTCGAGCGACGGATACAATTTCTACGTGGCCATCGATTGGCACCATCAGGACCAGATCCTTGGGGCCAACCGCAGCGGCGCGTTCACCACCACCAACTGGTCGGCGCTTCCGGGTGGACTGAACACCCAGCCCGGTGCCGTCGGGGCGTCCGCCCTCACGTACCCCGACAGCGTGACCGGCTATCTGGTCAATCCGACCTCGGGCGCCGTGTCCCAGTTTTTGCCGGGTTGCACCGCTGCCCTGCAGGCGGCGGATAAATGCACCTTTGCGTTTCCGGGACAGATCCAACCGCCCACCACCCAGATCAACGTGTTGAGCAAGTTCACCAAGGCGCTCGCCAACGACTGGAGCTTCACCGTGACGGGCTCGGTGTTCGACTCGAGCGCCGAGCAGGTGGCCGCGACCACCTTTGGCCACGCCTTCAACAATACCGGTCAGGAGAACGGATCCATCGTCAACATCACCTTCGCGCCAGGCCGCCTTGCGGGCACGGTGGTGTACCCGGTGCTGTCGCTGCCTCCGACCTCGCCGCTCAATCACGTCGGGGGCACCACCCCTCAGAATCTGGTGTACAGCTTCCCGGACGTCGGCCCCTACCAGGTGGACGTGGACACGATCACCTACCGTCTGTTCGGCGACCTGAAGGGCACCGCCGCCGGCTGGGACATCGACGGCCAGGTGGGCGTCATGTACGCCAGCATGTCGCAGAAGATGTTCGGCAGCTTGATTCCGTCGCTCGCGCAGTCGAACCTGAACAGCGGTACCTATGCTCCCGGGGTCAGCACCAACGGCCAGTTCCTGTTCGCCCCCGAGAATTCGGACCATCCCTCGAGCACCCTGGGCGTGATCGATGCGCATGCATCGCACGAGCTGTTCCAGATGCCGGGAGGGCCCGCCACGTTCCTGCTCGGCGGCCAGTACATTCACAAGGCCTTGAATGCCCAGGATCCGCCCTCGGTCGTCTCCGGATACCAGGAAGGCACCACCGCCTTCGCGGTGGGCTCGCAGGACGACGCCGCGGGCTTCGTGGAGTTGCAGGGCAAGCCGGTCAAGCAGCTGGAGATCGATATCAGCGGCCGCTACGACCACTACGACACCTACGGCGGCTCGGCGACTCCGAAGATCGGCATCAAGTTCACGCCGATCGATCAGTTAGCCTTTCGCGGCACCTGGGGGCAGGGCTTCCGCGCGCCCTCCATCGCGGAAGCCGGCACCGCCGGCTTGGCGTTCGGGCAGGGCAACACCAACGACCCGGTGCTCTGCCCGGGCGGAGTCGCCAACATCAAAGGCACATTCAATGCGCTGTGCGCCTACCCGGCTCTCGGCGTTCAGTCCAGCAACCCGGGCCTGAAGGCCGTCAAGTCGACCAATGCCACCTTCGGTGTGATTTTCCAGCCCATTCAGGCAGTGAGTGCCTCGGTGGACTGGTACTACATCAAGCTGACGAACGACATCATTTCGGCATCCTCGGCGGGTTCGTTCTACACCGATGCGATCGCGCTCGTCCGTGGACCGGCGACGACGGCGGCGGTATGCACGGCGACGACGGCGCCCGCTCCTTGCCCCACCGCGACGGTGACGACACCCGTGGGCTATCCCGCGTATACCTTGATCCCCTACGTGAATGCCGGCGAGACCAAGACCTCCGGCTTCGACCTGGACTTGAAGAGCCAGTTCGACATCGGAGATTTCGGGCGCTTGAAAGCGGAGCTCAACTACACCTATATCGCCCAGTACGAGCTCGTCGCCAGCGGCCAGCTCTTCGATCTGGCCGGAACCCATGGACCGTCGACCATTTCGGGCGATACCGGCAATCCGCGCCAGCGCGCGGTGGCCTCGCTGACCTGGAACCTGGGGAACTTCACCAGCACGCTCTCGGTGAACTACCAGAGCGCCTTCTCGATCACCGACCCGACGATCGGCGCCAACACCTGCTTGGGGGCATTGAAGAGCCGCGCCCCATCGGCCTACGGCTCGGCCATATCGGCCGGTACGGCCACGCTGCCGAGTACCTGGTATCCGTACTGCGAAGTCGGTCACTTCACCAGCACCAACCTGTACGCCGCCTATCAGGCGACCGATCACCTGCAGGTGCACGGCTCGATCACCAACCTGTTCGATCAGCCGCCGCCGGTCGATCTGCAGACCTACGGGGGTGGTGCCGAGCTCGCGTACAGCACCCTGGATCAGGACGGCGCGGTCGGCCGGTTCTTCCTGCTCGGCGCGACCTACAAGTTCTAAGCCAAGGCTTGCCGGCGCGGCGACGCGCCGGCGACCGGCGCTCCAAACCGTTCGATCGGCCCCCACGGGGCCTATTTTTTGCATGTCCGCTATGCGGCCGTCGGTGCGCTGTTGTATCGTTCGCCCGGTCACCAGCCCGGGGAGCCGGCATGTCGGAAGAACCTTCGATCCTGACCAGCCTGCGTGCCGCGAACACGCCGAACGCCTTCGACTTGCGGCGGGTGGGCGCGCATCCGGATTACTGGTACCCGGTCGCCTGGTGCGACGAGCTCAAGAAGGGCAAGACCCTCGCGCGGCGGTTTGCCGGAGAGCCCATCGTGATCTACCGGGGGCAAAGCGGCCAGGTATTCGCGCTCGAGGACCGCTGCGCCCATCGGCAGGTGCCGCTGCACCTGGGTGTCGTGACCGGCGACGAGATCAAGTGCCATTACCACGGCTGGTGCTATGCGCATACCGGCAAGTGCGTGAGCGTGCCCTACCTCGGCAAGGAGCGCCTGCCGAACGGCGTGAGGAGCTATCCCGCGCGCGAGCACGATGGGCTGATTTTCGTTTTTCCGGGCGATCCGGCGCTGGCGGAGAGCCGTTTCCCGAAGACTTTGGGGGCCTCGCAGCGCAAGGAGTACAAGACCCGCAGGCTGAATCGGGAGGTGGCCTGCCATTACACTTTCATGCACGAGAACCTGTTCGACATGAACCATCAGTTCATGCATCGCAAGCAGATGGGCTCGATCCGGGCCAACTGCCTCGGCCGCAAGCATGGCGAGGACTGGGCACAGGTGGAGTACAGCTTCAGCCGCACCGGCGGGAAACAATCGATGGGTGAGCAAGTCATCATCGACTTGATGCGCAAGCGCAGCGTAGCGAAAAAGGACTTCTCGGATCACATGCGCATTCGCACCGACTACCCCAACCAGTCGCTCAAGGTGTGGGTGGGGCGCGATATCCAGGAGACCTCTGATCCGGTCCTCGAGGTCTGGCTCGGGTACACGCCGCTCGATGCCGAGCAGCGCACCAACCGGACCTATGGCTATCTCTCGGTGAAGAAGCCGCGATTTCCGGGCGTGATCCACGCGGTGTGGCCGTTCGTGGTGTGGTTCACCGAGAACATCTTCCGCGAGGACAAGGAGATCGTGGAGTACGAGCAGCGGGCCCACGATGCCCAGGGGGGGGACTGCAACAACGAAGTCTTTCCCGCCATCCGCGACCTGCGCGGCGTGCTCGCACGCTGCGGCAAGCCGATGGACTAGACGCTTCTCAGCCGGGGATCCAGTTGTAACGGCCGCCGAGCGCCATGACGGCGGGCACCACGAAGGTGCGGATCACGGTGGCATCCACCAGGACCGCCACGCACAGGCCGACGCCCATCATCTTGAGCACCGGCAACGCCGCGCCCACGAAGGCGCCGAACACCACCGCCATGATGAGTCCGGCGCCGGTGATCACCGGCGCGACGTGCACCAGCCCCGACACCGTCGCGCGGTCATTGTCGCCCTCGACGGCGTAGGCGCGCTTGATGCGGAAAAGCAGGAACAGCTCGTAATCCATCGACAGCCCGAAGCTCAGGCAAAACACCATCATCGGCACCTCGAGCGGAATGGACACGAACGGCCGCTCGAGGCCTACGATTCCATTGAGCCAGCCGAACTGGAAGACCGCGACGACCGCGCCGATGCCGGCCGCGACCGCGAGCAAGTTCATCAGCACCGCCTCGACCGGCAGGAGGTAGGAGCGGAACGCAAAGAACAGCATGATGAGCGTCGTGCCGACGACGAACCCGACGATTCGGGGCAGGCTCTTGTACATGGCCTCGTTGAAATCGTTGTGCTCGGCCGGAGTGCCGCCGATGGCCACCGTGAACGGACCGTCGGGGGTGATGCGGGCGAGCTGGCGGGTGAGCGCCTCGATCTGCTTCACGCTCAGTGAGTCGGCCGGTGTGATCTCGAAGAGTGCGGCGCTGCGATCCTTGCTCAAGTACAGCTCGCCGATCTGCGGGCTGCTGCGCAGCGCCGCGTCCGGGTCCTGGTAGAACGCAACATATTGCTGAGGGCCCATTCCCTTGCGCAGATTGAACGGGGAGGCGACGGATGCGATGCGCGGATCGTCCGCGAGCCGCGCGGCATAATTAGCCAGGGGGACGATGTGCGACGGGTCGAGCAACGGCCGACCGTCGGTGGTATGCACGATGGCGAAGATCTCGAGCGAGGAGTTGTCGCTGCGCAGCGCACGCAGTATGTCGGCGCCGGTGCGCGATTCGGTCGCGCGCGGCAGGAACCAGCGCTCGTTGCTCATGCCGGTGCTCGCCTTGTGGATCGGAAAAGCGAGCGCGAGCACGGCGAGGCCGGATACCAGCAAGACCGGCAGCGGATGGCGGACGATCCATTCCCCGAGCCGGCGCCACATCTCGGTGGTGTTTCCGAGTCGCAGGCGCCGCGGCACCACCGACCAGCGTTCGATATAAGGCCCGAGCAGCACCAGCGCGGCCGGCAGGAACGTCAGGGCCGCGAGCACCGAGACGCAGACCACGAGGGCGCCGCCGATGCCCGCGCAGCGGGTCTCGAGTATCGGGCTGAACAGCAGCCCGAAAAAGCCGATCATGACGGTCACGCCCGACCAGGTGATGGTCTGTCCGGCGCGAGCGACCGTGTCGGCGACGGCCTGGGTGACGGTCACGTGCGCTCCGTTCTCGCGGAAGTAGGTGACCATCAACAGCGAATAATCGATGCCGATGGCCAGGCCGATCATGGTCACGACATTGCCCAAGAGATTCGACACCGGCACCGCTTCGGCGACCAGATACGCGATACCGAGCGAGACCGTGGTGGTCGCGAGTCCCATGAGGAACGGCAGACCGGCCGCGATCAGCGTGCCGAACGCCAGCAAGAGAATGACCAGGGTCAAGGGCAGGGCGTGCTTTTCGGCAAGATCGCCTCCCTTGGCGCTCCAGGCGTTGACATCGTAATCGGCCGCCGGCCCTCCCGTGACCGCGACCCTGGATGAGGCATCGAGGCGCGACAGCTGCGCGCGCAGCGGCGCGACGGTATCGCGGACCTGGACGACGGCGCGTTGCTCGGCCTCTTTGTCGAACGAGGCCAGGCCCACGAGCAGCATGGTCACGTGGCCGTCGGAGGAGCGCATCTGCGGGTCGGGGGTCGCCGCATAGTCGGCGACGCGCCGGACCGAGGAGAGAGCGCCTAGCACCCGTGCGGCGTTCTGGAGCCATTGCCGATAGGGCGCTTCGTCGACGTTCAAATGAGGCGCGGAGACCGCGATCACCAGCGGATCGATGAACGGATTGGAGAACTGGTTGCGCAGCGCCTCGTTGGCCGCATCGGAGGCGCTTCCGGGGATGCCGGCCGTCCCGCCGATCGCGACCTGGGGTAACTTGTGCTCGCCTACCGCGCCGAGCGCGATTGCCAAAAGCCAGCCGATCAGCACCGCTCGAGGATGTATGGCCACCCACTGGCCAAGCCTAAAAAATCCGGATTTCACACTTTGCCTGTAGGGTTGGCCTTGGCAGGAATGGTAACCCGTTTTACTTCACTTGGGGGCTGCAGCGTGCGTATGGCGCGTCGATCCGACCATGGTCCTGGTCGGTCATGCTGGCGCGAGCCGCGGGCCACACGTATCATGCCCGCCCTGGGCCGCTTGCGCTTTCGCAAGACAAAGCGTGCTACCAGGTCATCGCCTCGCGCGTATCGGGCTCAGAGAAGCGCTGTGCGAATTCGCCGATCGGGCGGCCGACCCCGCGCCCGCGCTTAGTCGTTTGCCCGCCCGTACCATTGATACGCGCTGCGCTGTAGACAGAAGGTTTCGCCATTTATGCAAGACAGGGAAATGCGTCGAAGACCCTGTTTCGGCTCATTGCTGCGGATCGGTTATTTCGCCGGCACGGCACTGCTGGGCGCGCCCGTCTGGGGTGCCGATGCGCCGGCCCAACCGCCGGCCGACCTGTCGCTCCTCGCTCTGCTGGAGGCTCCGCCAAGCAGCCAGCCGCTGCTCGCTCAGCTGCAGCCGCCGACGCCCCCGGCCGCGCCGCCGCCCGCCCCCGGACAGCCCGGGCCGCCGGCCCCCGCACCCCCGCCCGCGCCGGTATCCGGCTTTGCGCGATGGTTCAATCCCTCGAGCGCACCTTTCATTCCGGTGCCGGAAATTGCCGTGGACCCCAATTCGGGAACGACGCTCGGCCTCATCCCGACCTGGCTGAAAACCGACGACAACCACGACATCCGCCAGATCATCGCGCCGGATCTGATCCACAACCCTTATTTCGGCTGGGGAGCGCACGGTCGCGTCTTCAACTACGATTCGGCCGACGAGCAGTGGTCCGTGGTGGGCGGCATTCAACAACGGGTCGAGCGGGAGCTCGACGCCGAATACCAGGTCGGCCGTACCCGGCAAGAGGCCTGGTCGTTCAACGGCAGCGTGATCTATGGGGTCGACGGCACGCCGCGCTTCTATGGCGTCGGCAACGGTTCTCCGGCCATCAATCAGACCAACTATACCGCGCAAACCGAGCTGCTGCAGGGCCAGATCGGCTACAACTTCACCCACGCGCTGCAGCTGCAATATACGCTGCACTTCCAGGATGTCGACGTGCTGCCGGGCACGCTGGCGAACATCGCATCGACCGACACCCGCTTCGCCGATGTGCTGGGCGTCCACACCAACAAGGAGCTGCTCAATCAGCTCGCGGTGGTCTATGACACACGCGACGACATCATCATTCCGACCCGAGGATACGAACTGGTTGCCTACGGCGGCGCGGCCAGCCGCGATGGAATTCCGGACGCCTCCATGTTCACCGAGGCGGGTTTCGATGGCCGGGGCTTCTGGCCCGTCGCCCCGCGGACCATTCTCGCGGCGCACATGGCGCTTCGCTATTTGCCGGGCGCACGCGATGTGCCGTTCTGGGCGCTGTCGAGCATCGGTGGCGCGAATACCGTGATCGGTGGCGAGCAGCCGCTGCGCGGCTACGGCGAGGGCCGCTTCTACGACCGCGACTCCTTCTCGAGCTCGGTCGAGCTCCGGCACAAGGTTCTCTCGGTGAACGCCGTGTCGACTTCCATCGACGTGGAGCTGGCGCCGTTTATCGATGTAGGCCGGGTGTTCCACAACGCGGGCACGGTGCCCCTCGACGACCTCCACAAGGTGATCGGCATGGGCTTTCGCGGAATCGCCGCGCCGTTCGTCGTGGGCTACGTCGACATAGGCTACGGCAGCGAAGGCGCCGCGGTATTCACCGGCTTGAATTATCCCTTCTGAGCGGCACGCTCCGTCACGGTTGCATTTGCATCAATTGCCGCATCGGTAACATGTTGTGGTTCAGGTGTTCCATGACCCATAAGGAACCGAACACGATCAGACAAACGATCAGCACCCCGAAGGCGAGCGCGAGCACGTTGTTTTCGTTGTCCGGCGCCGTGGTGATGTGCAGGAAGAAGATGAGATGGATGCCCATCTGGGCGACCGCGAGCACGAGCAGCGCCAGGGCGAGCCCGGGTCCGTAGACGAGGTCGGTGCCCCGCACCCAGAACGAAGCGGCGGTGAGCCCCACCGCGAGCGCGAGTCCGAGCGCGTAGCCGCGTACTTCCTGGCCGAGGGTGCGTTCCCCGGCGGCGGATTCGGCTCCGGGCAGGCGGTCCACGCCGACGTTCGAGCCGGCATCGAAATCGTGTTCGCTCATGGTAGCAACTCCCGAGGCAGGGTTCCGACTAGGTACACCAAGCTGAAGATTCCCACCCAGATGATGTCGAGGGCATGCCAGAAAAGACTGAAGCAGAGGAACCGGTGGCGGATGTCCTGGCGGAAACCTTTGGCATAGAACTGCGCCATCATCGTGCCGAGCCACAGCAGGCCCGCGGTCACGTGCACGCCGTGACAACCGACCAGGGTGAAGAAGGAGGAAAGAAAAGCGCTGCGGCTGGGGCCGGCGCCGCGGTCGATCAAGCTCACGAACTCGCGGACCTCGAGCGTGATGAAGGCGAGGCCGAGAAGTCCGGTCGCGAGCAGGGCGAGCTGGGTCCACCGCTGGCTGCGCTCACCGACCGCAAGGCTCGCCAGGGCGCAGGTAAAGGTCGAGGCGAGCAGGCAAGCGGTCTCGGCCGCGGTATTGTGCAGATCGAACAGCTGTTCCGCGGCGGGGCCGCCGGCGGTGTTCTTGAAGAGCACCGAGTAGGCGGCGAAGAATGCCGAGAACATGATCACGTCGGAGAGCAGGAAGATCCAGAAGCCGTATCCGACCACGATACGCTTGGGCGCCGGTCCGCCGGCGCCGTGTCCGGTGACCGGTGCGCCATGCCCCCCTGCCGTGTGATGCCCCCCAAGGTAGGAATCGGGCGGTGCACGCAGGACCTCGGTGCTCATGGGGCGAGCTCGCGCAAGTATTCGGCGCGCGCCTCGCGATTGGCGCGGTCGATCCGCGCCACTTCCTCGGCGGGGATCTCGAACTCGGCCACATCGCGCCAGGCGAAGACGACGAAGGTGACGTAGGCGCAGGCCAGCCCGAGCACGACGAGCCACCAGATGTGCCAGATGAGGGAGAAGCCGGTCACAAACGCGAAAAACGCCGTGACGAAACCGACCGGGCTGTTGCGCGGCATTTCGATGGACTCGTAGTGCGGCTCGGGGGTGACCAGGCGCATCTGCTCGCGCGCTTGCTGCTTGAGACTCCAGTAAGGCTCCTCGTGGGTGACATTGGGGAGCACCGCGAAGTTGAACGCCGGCGGTGGCGATGGGGTGGCCCATTCGAGGCTGCGCCCGTCCCAGGGATCCCCGGTGGGGTCGCGGCGTTGCTGGCGGCTGCGGATGGAGATCGTGAGCTGCGCGATCTGCAAGGCGATGCCGCAGAGAATGATCAGGGCGCCGGCCATGGCGACCAGGAGCCAGGGGTACCATTCCGGCCGATCGTAATGTTGCATGCGCCGTGTCATGCCCTCGAGACCCACCACGTAAAGGGGAACGAAGGCGACGTAGAAGCCGACGAACCAGCACCAGAACGCGGCCTTGCCGAGCCGCTCGTTCAGAGTGAACCCGAAGGCCTTGGGGAACCAGAAGGTGTAACCGGCGAAGGCCCCGAAGATCACTCCCCCGATGATCACGTTGTGAAAGTGCGCCACCAGGAACAGGCTGTTGTGCAACACGAAGTCCGCGGGGGGCACCGCGAGCAATACTCCGGTCATCCCGCCGATCACGAAGGTCACCATGAAGCCCATCGCCCAGAGCATCGGGGAGCTTAAGCGTATGCGGCCTCCGTACATGGTGAAGAGCCAGTTGTACACCTTCACGCCCGTCGGGACGGCGATGAGCATACTGGCGATGCCGAACACGGAGTTCACGTCGGCGCCTGCGCCCATCGTAAAGAAGTGGTGCAGCCAGACCGTGAACGAGAGGATGCAGATCGCCATCGTGGCGGTCACCATCGAGCGATAGCCGAACAGGGGCTTGCCGGAAAACGTCGCGACCACCTCGGAGAACACCCCGAATGCCGGCAGAATCAGGATGTAGACCTCGGGGTGTCCCCACGCCCAGATCAGGTTCACGAACATCATCGCGTTGCCGCCCGCCACGTCGGTGAAGAAATGAAACCCGAGGTAGCGATCGAGCAGCAGCATGGCGAGGGTGGCCGTGAGGATCGGGAACGCCGCGACGATCAGAAGATTCGAGGCGAGCGCGGTCCAACAGAAGATCGGCATGCGCATGTAGCTCATGCCGGGCGCGCGCATCTTGAGAATGGTCGTGACCAGGTTGATACCGGTCATGAGCGTGCCGATCCCGGAAATCTCGATCGCCCAGAGGTAATAATCCACCCCGACCCCGGGAGAGTAGGTGAGCTCGGAGAGCGGCGGATAGGGGAGCCAGGTGGTGCGGGCAAATTCTCCGACGACCAGGGAGAGATTGACCAAGAGTGCACCCACGGCCGTCAGCCAGAAGCCCACGGAATTCAGGGTCGGAAAGGCCACGTCGCGCACGCCGAGCTGCAGGGGAAGCACGAAATTCATCAGGCCGATGACGAACGTCATGGCCACGAAGAAGATCATGATCGTGCCGTGCGCCGAGAAGATCTGATCGTAATGCTCGGGCGGCAGGTAGCCGGGGGAGTGGAAGGCGAGCGCCTGCTGCGAGCGCATCATCAGCGCATCGATGAAGCCGCGCAGCAGCATGACGAGCGCCAGCACGCAGTACATGATCCCGATACGCTTGTGATCGACGCTCGTGATCCATTCGCGCCAGAGATAAGGGATGTAGCCCTTGGCCCAGACCCAGATCAGTACGCCGAGGATCGTGAAAACCACGAATGCCCCGGCGGCGAGCGGGATGGGTTGATCGAAGGGGATGTCGTGCCAGGAGAGTTTGCCGAACACTTCATTTCTCCGGTGATGTTGTCGGTTCGGGTCCTTCGCCCGGCGGGAGCCTCTGCATCAGGATCGCGTCGAAGAGCCTCGGTTGGATCGAGCGATAGGTGTAAGGCGCGACGTTCTGGCTTTGCTTCAGCAGGTTGCGGTAGCCCGTTTCGTCCAGCACCGGGCCGGAGGCGGCGGCGGCCGTGGCCCATGCCGAGAATTCCTCGGCCGTGACGGCCTTGAGGTCGAACGCCATGTCGGAGAAGCCATCACCGCTGAAATCAGCGGAAAGACCGGGGTAGATACCCGGACGATCCGCCTGCAGGTTGAGCTGGGTCCTCATGCCGTACATCGAGTAGATTTCGCTGCCGAGGCGCGGTACGAAGAACACGTTGAACACGCTCGCGGAAGTGATCGAAAAGTGCAGCGGCACGCCCGCAGGTGCCACGAGGTGGTTTATCGACGCCACCCCTTGCTCGGGGTAAATGAACAGCCACTTCCAGTCGAGCGAAACCACCTGGATCTCGAGCGGCTTGGCGCCGGAGGAGATCGGCCGGGCGGGATCGAGCAAGTGGGATCCGATCCAGGCGATGCCGCCGAGGAAGAACACCACGAGCGCCGGAATCGACCAGACGATGAGCTCGATGCGCCCGGAGTAGGCAAAGCTGGGCAGGCGACGCGCATGCGTGTTCGAGTCGCGGTACCACCAGGCAAAGGCCAAGGTCGCCAGGATCGTCGGAACGACGATGGCCAGCATGATCGCCAGCGCATCGAGGAGAATGGTGCGTTCCGAAGCCCCGATCGGCCCGGCGGGAGAAAGTACCGCCGTACGACATCCTTCGAGGGTCAATGGCACGACGAGAGCACACATCGAACGCAAGGACGACATATCGGCTCCGGGGCTTACCACCGGGATATCATCGGCCCGCGGGATTGTACGCCGATCGGTGCGATTTGGCGCGGCCGGGCTCATGCCAGCCGCCTGCCGATGATGTCGGCGACGCGCAGTGCGTTGGCGATGATGGTCAACGTCGGATTGACCGCGCCGATCGAGGGAAAGAAGCTCGCATCCGCCAGGTAGAGGTTGTCGAGCTCGTGTGCCTTGCAGTCCGTGTCCAGCACTGAGGAGGCGGGGTCGAGCCCGAAGCGGGCGGTGCCTGCCTGATGGGCGGTTCCCCCGATCGGTATCTGCTTGCCGAAGTACAGGCTCCGCTCGAGGAGCTTGGGGTGTGCGCCGACCCCGTTCAGCGTCTTCTCGAGTTTCCTCTTCAGCCTCTTGTGAGCTTCCGCGTTGGTTTCCTCGAACGCGAGCGTCACCCGCTCGCCGTCGTAATAGATGCGGTTTTCCGGCCTCGGCAGATCCTCGCCCGACAGCCAGAAGTCCATCGAGTGACGCGCCATTTCCGCGAAGGGCCTCTTCGGAAGCCACTCCAGCCAGGCCGGCAAGGTCTCGCCTCGAATCTGAGCGTCGTGCGAGGTCGCACACATCTGGATCAGCCCGAGGGGATAATCCCAATCGCCGTCGCCGAAGTAAAAATCGCTCATGGCGAGCGTCTTCTGGAACACCGTGTCGTTCGGTTCGCGCATCAGCGCCATCAGCACCGATTGGTTGTGGCGCATGTAATTGCGCCCGACCTGGTCCGAGCCGTTGGCGAGGCCACGCGGATGTGCGTTGCTCGCGGAGCGCAGCAGCAGCAGCGCGGACGACAGCGCGCCGCACGCGACCACCACGATGTCGGCCGAGTAATGCTCGGTCTCTCCGCCGCGCTCGACCTCGACGCCGTTGACCACGTATCCGGACGGATCCGTATACAGCTTCGATACGTAGGCGTTGGTCCGCAGCGTGAGGTTGGGGTGCGCCCGGATCGCGGGATCCACGCATATCACCTGGGCGTCCGCCTTGCCGTTCAACGGACACGGAAAGCCGTCGAAGGTGTCGCAGCGCATACAGATGCTGGTGGGCGTGGCCTTGCCGTCCCTTTCGTCGAGCAAGATCCCGAGCGGCAGGTGGAAGGGGTTGAGTCCTTCGCGCTTGAGGCCGTCGCTCAAGGCCTGGATCGCGGGCTCGTGCGACACCGGCGGATGGGGAAACGGGGCGCTCGAGGGCGGCTCGTTGGGATCCTCGCCGCGCTCGCCGTGCACGTGGAACAGCCGCTCCGCCTGGGTGTAGTAAGGCTCGAACACCTCGTAGGGCAACGGCCACGCCGGTGAGATCCCGTCCTGGTGGCGGATCTCGCCGAAGTCGCGTTCGCGCATGCGCAGCAGCGCCGCTCCATAGACCTTGGAGTTTCCGCCGACGTAGTAATGCAGGCCCGGATGAAACGCCCGCCCGTCGCCGCCGTACCAGATTTCCTTCGTCTGGTAGGCACCGTCCACGAACACCGTCTGCGCGTCCCAGTTGGCGCGCGAACGCGGCAAGTAGTCGCCTCGCTCGAGCAGCAAGATGCGCTTGCCGGTGGGAGCGAGCCTGTGCGCGACCGCGGCGCCGCCGGGGCCGGAACCGATGACGATCAGATCGTAGTGGCCGACGGTCATGGGCGTGGTCAGCCGTTGGTCGTGAAGCCGGGGTACAAGGTCATGCCGCCGTCGACGAACAACGTCGTGCCGACCACGTAGTCCGAGTGATCGGAGGCGAGCCAGACGGCCGCGCGCGCGACGTCCTCCGGCTCGCCGATGCGCCCGTAGGGCACCAAGGTCATCAGCGCCCGGTAAGCCTCGGGGGTGCTCCAGGCGCTGGTGTTGATCGGCGTGCGGATGGCGCCGGGGGCGATGCCGTTGACGCGGATGCCATGCGGAGCGAATTCCTGCGCCATGCTTTCCATGAGCAGCCTGATGCCGCCCTTCGAGGTGGCGTAATTCGCATGGCCGGCCCACGGGATCTGCTGATGCACCGAGCTCATGCAAATGATCTTGCCCGCGGCGCATGACACGGACGGCACGACGCCGCGTCGCAGGAACTCCCGGACCGCAGCGCGTGAGCACAGGAACTGGCCGGTGAGATTCACGCCGAGCACGGTGTTCCACTGCGCCAGGGTCATGTCCTTGAATGCGGAATCGCGCTGCAGCCCCGCGTTGTTAACCAGGATGTCGATGGTTCCGAAGTGCTTCATCATCTCCGCGAACATGGCCGACACTTCGCTCTCGGAGGACACATCGGCCTTGATGGCGTGCGCGTCGGCGCCGCCGCGGCGGATCTGGTCCACCACCGCATTGGCCGCGTCCTCGCCCGCGACATAGTTCACGATCACGTCCGCGCCCGCCTCGCCGAGCGCGATCGCGACGCCACGGCCGATGCCGGAATTGGCACCCGTTACCAGAGCTTTCTGGCCGTTCAGGATTCGCTGGGGAGGAACGTTAGGCGCAGTGGACATGACGGGATCGGGCTCCTTCGGGTTGTTTCTAGGGGCGCTGTGCGCCGCGCTGGTTGGTGTACACCGCGTACAAAGTATGCGATGCGCAAATGAACAGACGCGAGTAGTTGCGGCCGCCGAACGTGAGATTGGCGACCGGGAAGGGTGTCTTGATCTTGCCGAGCAATTCTCCATCGGGCGAAATGCAGTGCACCCCATCGGCGGCGCTCACCCAGAGATTGCCGTCCTGGTCCGCACGAAATCCGTCCGTGTAACCCGGCGAGGTTTTGTAGAAGAAGCGGCCGGCATCGAGCTGCGCGGGCTGCGGCGCGGACTGCCGCCTCGGCTCCGACGAAGCAGGGTGCACGTCGAACACGCGAATGTGGCGGGTCGGATCGGCATCGAACTGCCGTCCGGTTTCCGCTATGTAGAGCAGACGCTCGTCGGGCGAGAATGCCAGGCCGTTCGGACCCTCGAAATCGTCGGCCACCAGAGCGATCCCGCCTTGCGGATCCAGCCGATAGACCGACGGCGGCAGCTCCGCCTCCTGTTTGCCGCCTTCGTAGTCGGTCTCTATGCCGTAGGGCGGATCGCTGAACCAGATGCTGCCGTCCGATCGACATACCACATCGTTGGGCGAATTCAGGCGCCTCCCCCGATAGCGCTCGGCAAGCACGCTCACCCTGCCGTCCCATTCCGTGCGAAACAGGCAGCGATGCCGATGGGAACAGCTGATGAGCCGGCCTTCGCGGTCGCGTGTGTTGCCGTTGGTGAAGCCCGACGGCGCGCGAAACACGGTTATTCCCGAGCTCTCGCTCCAGCGCATCAGCCGGTCATTTGGAATGTCGCTCACGATCAGGCAGTCGTGATCCGCGAACCACGCCGGTCCCTCGAGCCATCCGAAGCCGTCGCCGAGCTTCAGAAGCGGCGCATTCGGCAGCACGCAGCGCCGGAAACGAGGATCGATGATGTCGAAGTCCGCCATTTCCAGACCTGCGCTACCTGAAGCGGCACGGGTGGCGTGTGGGCTCGACGTGCAACCGCATCGTCATCAGCACGGCGGGCGCCGCGCCCACCGTCCCCGAGCGGTGCCCCTTGCGCCCGTTGCTCAGGATCGATCCCTGATCCTCGCCCAGCGAGAATTCACCCGGCCCCTGCTCGATGCGCGTGCCGTCCATGGACTCGATCCACCAGCGTCCCGACAACACCACGATCCATTGCGGCGCAGGATTCTCGTGCCACTCTCCGATCCAGCCGACGGGCTGCACCGTGAACACCACGGTCGAATCGCAGCGGCGCTGAGGATCGTTCCACTGCGGCGCCGCGGAGCCGACGCGCGCAATCTCGAATTCCGTGAGCCGGCATTGGGTCTGATGAGTGATGCCGTCCTCGGCGGTCCACAGATGCCAATACGCCACCTCGGGGCGTGGTCCTATATCGCCCATGGGATTCCTCCGCTAGTCTGCGCACTTCATGAGGTTCGTGAACGACTACGCACCGCTGCTGCTCAGAATCTTCCTGGTGATCCTGTTTCCGTTCAGCGGCCTGGACAAGATTCTCAATTGGCCGTCCGCCATGAAGCAGGCCGGCAACATCTTCTGGCCGCAGGGCATGCTGGTGATCTCGATCGCGGTCGAATTTCTCGCTCCGCTCTGTATCGTGAGCGGTTGGCACGATCGCTTCGCGGCCTTCATTCTGGCGGGGTTCTGCGTCATCACGGCGCTGTTGTTTCACCAGTTCTGGCGCTTTCCCGAATTCTGGCGTTTCAAGGAGGGGGAAGGCCTGCAGCATTTCTGGGAGTTCCTCAAGAACTTCGGGCTGGTAGGCGGACTCGGCCTCATCATGCTCGGGGCTCAAATCTCGACCCCGGGCGAGTTTGCGAGCCATCCGTGGGTTTCCACGCACGTCCTGGGGCCTCAAGCGGGACGCCCGAAAGATCCGCCGCGCTGACTCTTGAGCACGACGCGGTGTCCGTCCGGATCGATGAGCGCGCGCGTCCTCGGGAGGCTCGTGCCCGCGCCTCCCGCCGTTATTGCACTCAGCGTAATCCAATCGGTTGACAGATCGGTGACGGTCGAGCTGTTGCGGGCGCGGCCGGGCGGCCGATACGCGAGCAGCTCCACTCCCGGTCCCTCGACCGACGCGGGACGCAGGCCGGTCACGCGCACTCGCACGGCGTTGAGTGCATCCAACCGGGATTGCGCCGGCCCGGTGTTCATCGAACGCGCCACGACGTGCAGGCCGAGTGCGCGGTAGAAGGCCAGACTGCGACGCGTCGAGCTCACGGCCAACGCGCTGTGGTCGATGCCGAGGAAGGGCGGCTCCAGGGCGTCCGCGCGCCGCGCGCCGTGCCACAGGGGTCGGCCGCTGCGGGGCGGCAGCCACAACAGCTCCAGCGGATGGCCGTCGGGATCGCGAAACTTGAATGCGCGAACGCCGCCCGAGGACGCGGGCAACGTTTCCGGACCGTCGGTGCTGATGGGCCGCCAGTGAACACTCGCGCGAAGATGCCCATAGGCTGCGTCCATGTCGCTGACCACGATCGCGAGATGCTGAAACCATAGATCATTGCTTTGACTGTCCGCGGGATAGTTCCTGGGCACCGATTCGAATCGCAGGAGCGCGAGCTCCTCCGATCCGAGCCGCATCCTTACTTCCGTCGCGCCCGCTCCAGGCAATCCCAGCGCGCTCAGCACCTCGGGATCGGGAGCCGCGCGCGTCAGGGATCGGAACCCCAATGCCGTGCGATAAAAGGACTCCGAGCGCTCCAAATCCGAGACGACGCGGCTGATACGTACGATGGACTCGGCCTGCACCCAGAGATGGCGCGGTTCGAGCTGGCCTCGCTCCGCGTGCCCGCTCGAAGGTCGCATGAACTCTCTCCGGGAACCAGTGAGGGATATTGGGGAAAGCCACCCCTCGGGGGGGAACGGCAAAGCGCGTGATGTGGTGTAGGAATGCACCGACCGGCATGGAGACGCGGCGGCGCGCGACGCATAATTGCATCCCGCGTTCAGACCGACCAGGAGACTTCATGCAAACGCTCGACCAGCATCCCATCACCCGAAAGTGGCCGGCCGCACACCCGGAACGCATCCAGCTTTATTCTCTGCCCACGCCGAATGGGGTGAAGGTCTCCATCATGCTCGAGGAGACCGGACTTGCGTACGAGCCTCACGCGGTGCGATTCGAGTCGAATGAGCAATTGTCGCCGGAGTTTCTTTCACTCAACCCCAACAACAAGATTCCGGCGATCATCGATCCGAACGGCCCGGACGGCGCCCCGCTCGCGTTGTTCGAGTCGGGCGCAATTCTCCTGTACCTCGCGGAGAAAGCCGGGACGCTCATGCCGAAGAGCGCAGCCGGGCGTTACCAGACGATTCAATGGCTGATGTTCCAGATGAGCGCGGTCGGTCCGATGTTCGGGCAGGTCGGGTTTTTTCACAAATTTGCCGGCAAGGACTGGGAAGACAAGCGACCGCGCGATCGATACGTGGCGGAGTCGAAGCGCCTCTTGGCGGTGCTCGATCGCCAGCTCGCGGATCGCGCGTGGCTCACGGGGGACGCGTACACGATCGCGGATATCGCGACCTTTCCGTGGATCAACAATCTCATCGGATTCTATGCGGCGGGGGATCTCGTCGGCATCACGGAGTTCGCCAATGTCCGGCGCGCCCTGCAGGCCTTCCTGGCGCGACCCGCCGTCAAGCGCGGGCTGGAGATCCCCAAGCGGTGATCCCTGCAGTGCGCCACGGCCGGCGGACAGCGCCGGCGCGCGGGTTGGTGCATACTTGCGTCCGCGGCGGGCAGCGCCGCGCGCAGGTTACCTTTTGAACGATGCCAAACGTGCCTCCCCGAAACGTGCCGCCGAAAGTCCGACCCATGAGTTCGATGACCGTCACGCGGGTCACGCGTCCCCGGGTGACGAAGACCGCGCGCGTCACCGTGCTGTTCGCGGATCTGCGCGGATATACCGGCCTCGCCGAGCGCTTGGCCCCGGCGGAGATCGTTCCGCTCCTCGATGAGTTTTTCGTGGTGCTGGCGGGTGCGACCGGCCTGCACGGCGGCCAGGTCTTTCACGTCGCCGGCGACGGAATGATGGCCGGATTCGGCATGGACGGCTCAGCGGGGGAGGGAGCGCAAGCGGCGCTCGCCGCGGGGCATGCGATGCTGGGCGACTTCGCCGCGCTCGCCGAGCGCTGGCGCCGGGACTTCTCGATCGAGACCGGCATCGGCATCGGCTTGCACACCGGGGATGTCGCGCTCGGCTTGCTGGGTCCCCCCGGCAAGAGGCACACGACCCTCGTGGGCGATACCGTCAATGTGGCTGCCAGGCTATGCGGACGGGCGCGCGCCGGCGAAGTACTGCTGTCGTGCACCGTCGCGACGGCGCTCAATGGTAGCGAGGCGAATGCTGCGCCGGTGGCCTTCCTGCACCTGCCGCAATTCGAGCTGCGCGGGCGTCGGGCGCCCCTCGACATCTGGTGCGTGCCGGCCCCTGAGCGTGCGCCCCTTCCCTGAAGGCCCTCGCGCGCGACCGCCGGCCGGACGGGCGCGTTTGTTACACTTCCGTTGCCTGCCCCCGTGGCGGAATTGGTAGACGCAACGGACTTAAAATCCGTCGGTTCACAGCCATCCCGGTTCGAGTCCGGGCGGGGGCACCAGCACTTACGAGCGATTCTTCGGGCTTTACCTCCTCGATTTCTTTCCAATTGTTTCCCAGCCCCGTGAGGCCGGCGATTTCGGCCATCTTGTCGGCCGAGTCGTCGTGCCGGCCGCGCATGGCGTGGGTGTAGATCGAGAGCGTGGTCTGCACATTCGCGTGGCCGAGGATCTCCTGGGCGCGCTTCGGGGGGATTCCCGCCTCGGACATCAGGGTCCCGGCGAGGTGGCGCATGTCATGAAACCGTAACGGCGGTAGGCCCGCCTTGCGCAGGGCCCGGCGCAGGATGTTGCGCAGCAGCTTGTCCGCCTCGATCGGCCCGCGCTCGCCGGTTGCAGGGTCGGCCTCGCCCGGGAACACGAGGCCTCGAGCGGTCAGCGGGCAGGCGAGCTTCCAGCGCCTCAAGTCCGGGATGACGTAGGCGGGGAGCGGTACGGTGCGGATCGCGTTCTCGGTCTTCGTGACGTCGTCCGCGCGCCGGCGCGTCGCCTGGTGCTCGACGAACAGGCGCTTGCCCTCGAGATCGATCGCGTCCCAGCAGAGCCCGCGGATCTCGCCCGAGCGCAGGCCCGTGGTGATCGCGAGCTCGACCAGGATCCGCTCGTGCGTGACATCGAGAGCGCCGCGCAGTCGCGCGATCTCGGCCGGGTCGAGGATGTAAACGGGGCGCTTCGTCGCTTTCGGTTTCTTCACATCGGCCGCGGGGTTGTCTGTCATGAGGCGGATGCGCTTGCCGTAGCGAAACACGGTTCCGAGGAGCGTCAGGATCTTCGCGACGGTGCGCGGTGAGAGGAGCTTGTCGCTGCGCCTCGCCTTGACCCCCGGCTCAGTGAGGAGCATTGCCTTGAGGCCCATGATGACATGGGCATCGATTTCCGAGAGGCGCCGACCGCCCAGGTGCGGCAAGAGGTAGAACCGCGCGATCGCCTTGTAGTCGGCGATCGTCGCCGGGCCGAGGCTCGCCACAATGAGCTCGTGCGCCGCATAGCGCTCCCAGAGATCGCGGAAGGTCACCGTCTGCTGCTCAAAGAAGCGGCTGAGCCTCCCGGGCTGCGAGACCTCCGCCGCATAGGCTTGCGCGGCCGCCTTCGCTTTCACGCCGGCGCCGAACGTCGTGATGGATCGCTTGCGCTTGCCATCGATCCGGGTCGAGATATCGACCACCCAGGCTCCGCGCCAGTACCGCACTGAAGCGCTGCTCATGACGCCACCCCCGTATCGAGCAAGGGCCGCGTCGAGATGCCGGCCTCGCGCAGCGCCTCATAAACCGCGGCTGTCGCTTTGCCCTCGCCGTGGGCGAACTTCTCGCAGACGCGCGCGAGTGCCGCAGCGGGTTCGGCCGTGAGTTCGGCTGTGATACGGACGCTCATCGTGAGATCCTGCGGCCGGTGCTCGGCTGCTTTTCTGCGTTCCACTTGGCAAGAGCCTGCTGCACGAGATCCTTCTGTTTGAGGCCTGGACCCTTTACCTCGGAGACGAGCCTTTTTGCCGATGCGACCGATCCGATCTGCTTCGCAACCTTCTTCACTGCTTTCTTCACTTTCTCCCGTTCGCGGTGGGCGGTCTTCCTGTCAGGCCAATGCTTATCGCAGCAGTACTTGCGCTTCTGCAGATGGAAACGCTCGAGATTGCAGTCTGGGCCGCGTCCGCACTCGTGCAGTTCTCCGAAGTTCTGCGCTGGATCGAGCAGCAGCATGATCGCCGTCGCCAAGATCGCGCCCCTGTCCACGGTAAATAACTGATTCCACCCCTCCGGCCGCACGTGAGCCCAGTTGAGCGCTTTGGGGGGAGGCATCACCCACCACGTGAGCTTGGTGCTGACCTTCCTGCCCTCGACGATGAAGTCGGGGAGGATGCGCATGCCCGCCGTCGCTGCCTTCCACGCCTTGATCTCCTTCGAGGTATGCGCTTTGCGAGCGATGATCGAGAGCGCGGCCTGCAGTTGCCCGGCGACGCTAGCGATCTCGGTCGGCAAGGAGGCGACGTACGCAAGACTCTCGGGCGCCAGCCCGTACCAGTTATCGGCCGTTGGGTGATTCGCAAACTTGAGCACACGATCGAACAGCTCTTTCGGAGTAAGCGCTTCGCGCAGCGGTTGCTGAACCCGATAGGTTGCGGGTTGGACGATCAGCTTGAGCGCGCGTTCGACCACCTCTTTCGGAGCCTCGGGTCGGGCTATCAACTCGCGTGCGCGTTTGTCTGCCTCTTTCTGAGCCTCGGGTCGAGCCATCAGCTCGAGTAGGCGTTCGACCAATTCATTCGGAGTCTCGGATCGAGCCATCAGCTCGAGCAGGCGTTCGACCAGTTCATTCGGAGTCAGCGCTTCGCTCTGGGACGGCTGCAGGTCCATCAGATCGATCCCGGATCGGGCCATCTCGCTCGCCTCCAAAAGTGGGGACATCTTTTATCGAAGAAGTGTCGCTGGCGTGGGACCATATACCTGATCTACATTCCCCGCAACACCCCAGGGGGAATAAGTCACCATGACGCTACTCACCATCACTGCCGCAGCGGCTCGGGTTGGCATCAGCGTCGACACGCTGCGGGAGTACGAGCGGGCGGGACTTATCCATCCGCAGCGGACCAGCGCTGGCCACCGTCTCTACGGAGCTGCCGACATCGAGACGGCTCGGCGCATCGTCACCGAACGTCGCGCGAAGGTCGGGCGGTATGTGCGCAACCCGCGCGCTGAGGTGCCTACCGCATGAGCGATCGGGTGCTGATCCCGCTGCCTGACGGCCGCTGGCTCGCACTCAGCGCCGATGTGCTCGATGCTGCGCTACGCGCGGGTGCCGAGGCTATCGCCCCCCATGCTGTACCCGGTGCGACACGCGGCGCCGCCGCCGTCGCCGTCGAACCGCTCTTGAGCGCCGAAGAGGCCGCGCAGCAGCTCGGCGTCACCGCCCGCTGGCTCGAGGACTCCGCACGCGCCGGAATCATCCCGCACCACAAGCTCGGGGCATTCAGACGGTTCCGTGTGAGCGAGATCGCAGACCACTCGCTGGTTGAGGGCGCGCCGCCAACGGATTCTAAATCCGTCACGCCATTTCGCAGGCTTTCCCGTCAGTGACTTGCGAAGGCGTCCATCCACTTTGTTACCCAGGCACGCGATTCGCGGCCTACAGAAACGGCGAGAGCCGCAGGGCTACGACCCCCTGCGGCTCTCTGGTTCCAATCACAATGAGATCCACGAACGATGCCGATCTTACCTGCAGCGTCCTGCACGCGTCGACCTGCTGATCATACATCCAGGACTTCCCCGCCCCGGCCCGTTCGCGGGAGGCACTGCAGTTGTAGCCGCTGCGGACTCGGGTTCAATTCGACATCTGCCTTCGACGCCCATCGCGCCGGGCCCTGGACCGATCGCTGCTGCCTCACCACCAACGAGATGATCGCGCTCGGCATGTGCTTGAACCGCGACGGCTGGTGGGTCTCGCGGATGGCGATTCCAGCCGGACTGTCGTTTGCAGGAGCGGCGATCGTCGTGGGGGCGCTATCCCAGCCAGGGGTAGGGGCTGCGAAGCCGGCGCGCGCACGGCGCGATCTCGCCGAGGAAGTCTCGCCATGAGCGTGAAGGGCGCCAGCAACGTGATCGCGTTGCCCGGGCTCGAGGATGGCCCGATCCTGGTCGAGCCCGGCGAGCATCTCGCGGTGTACATGCGCCACGAGCGCCCGCAGGCGTTCAAGGGCCTGAAGCTCCGCGTGATCTTTCGCCTGCAGGACCAGCGGCCGGTGCAGTTGTCGCGCTGGTACCAGGTAGCCACCAGCAAAGGGCCGATCGCGGCGCCGGCATGCAGCGACCTCGTGCGCGAGATGCAAGCGGTGCTCGGCCGCCGTGTTCGGCACGACCGCATTCCGATATCCGCTCTCGCAGGGATTCTCGTGCGCGTCGACGTGCGGACGGTAACGTCCGACTACCGCCAGCGGACGCTCGCGCTGATCAATCAATATTCGGTCATCGGAAGACTGGAAGGGAAAGCATGAATCCCTCCCTTCCCATCCCCTCCCAGTCCTACCCTGCTTGTCATGCTACTTCGAGCTTTCCGCTCAGTGGCTTGCACGCGGTGCTTGGACAAAGAATCCGACCCCTCAGCGGCGGGTCGGTGTTTCATCCTCAGCTGCTGCGGCCCTGGGCGGCCACTGTCGTCTCGCAACGGCATTGTACGCCCAGGGCATCGTCACCCGCGGATCCGCGCGGTGCTTCCGAGAAG
Organism: Steroidobacteraceae bacterium; assembly: GCA_036272515.1. Classification (GTDB taxonomy): domain Bacteria; phylum Pseudomonadota; class Gammaproteobacteria; order Steroidobacterales; family Steroidobacteraceae; genus Bog-1198. The sequence continues at coordinate 41,904 of DATAYO010000026.1, forward strand.
CCAGCATGAGCAGCGACATCGTGCCGCTCGACCACACGGCGCTCGCCTCCGTTCGGTCGAGGTCGTGCGCGTGATGAGGGGTGGCGCGCCCCTCTCGAGCGACGTCCCGACGGAGGGCAACGCGTGAGCACCGACGGAAACCCCACCATGGGCGACCTGGTGCCGGCCGATCACGCTGCAGCGAAACTTCCCGCGGCCTACGAGGCGGCAAGGCAAGCGCTCGAGGCCTGCGAGCGAATCGACGAGTGTCAGGACTGGGCGGACAAGCACGCGGCTCTCGCGAGTTACGCCCGGCAGGCGAAAGACGAGACGCTCGAGCGCTACTGCACCCGCATCAAGGCCCGCGCCATTCGGCGCGAAGGCGAGCTGCTCAAGCGGGTACCAGACGCGAGCAAACGGGGCTTCAACCAGCACAGCGAGGCGCAGGAGGGCGACCTCCCGCGGCTCACGCGCACGAACCTTGCAGAGGCCGCTGGCATCTCCGAGCACCAGAGAAAGCAGGCGCTGCGCGTGGCGAATGTCCCCGGAGATGAGTTCGAGTGCGCCATCGAGCGCGAGCGACCCGCGACAGTGAGCGAGCTCGCGAAGCTCGGCACGAGCCCCAGGGCGCGGGACCGTGATAGCGCCGCGCCCGCCGAACACACGCAGTCGCGCCGGATGCCCGATGAGCGCAAGGCCGGGGCCAGCATCTCGACACCGCGGACACCTGCGTCCGAGGCATCGAGCGAGACGCGCATCGCCCAGCTCTTGGTGCAGCGGTTGATCGACCTTTACGGTGCGATCGATCGCGGCGAGATCCCCCGGCCGAAGGAGTGCCGCGCACAGTTCACCGCAGCCGAGATCGAGAAACTCCGCGGCGCGATCTTTTCGATCGTTCCCTACCTCGAACAGCTGCGAGTCGCGATCTGCCCGCGCTGCAACCACGAGGGCTGCGCGTACTGCGACCCGAGCATGAGGAGGCGCCCTTGATCCCCATCGAGAGCGGTCGAGGCCGGGCGGCCAGATGACTTATCCAGCCAGGCGCCGCCAGCGGATTGACCTCACCGACAAGGTGAAGGACCATGAGGCGGTCTATGGACAAGTATCCGAGCCTTCCAGAACGCATCGGCCGCCTCCCCGGGACGTACGACCCGCCGCCCGCGTACCCCGCCAGCCCGACATCTTCGCGTAAAGTAATTCACCTGCCTCAAAAGCGGCGGTCGCCCAACTCTCGCGAAAGGCCTGGCTCCCCAAGGTGAGGCGAGATCCGATCCGCGTATACGAGGATCGATTCCTGGCTTCCATCGAGACGCAGCACCAGTGCACCACAGCGCTTCGGCTCTGCGCAGTCCTGTCCGGCTCGAGGCACCTGAGGTAGTAGACGCGCACACGGGCCTGCGGGCCTTCCGAGATCGCGCGAGGTTTGAAAGGGGCCGAGCGCGATCGGGCCCGGGCCCGACTCCATCGTCGACGCGCGCCGCTGCTGGGCACGGTTCACCCGGAGGCCTTGGCTGCTTCCGCCTGAGTCCTTCGGGCCCGGCAACGGCCGCGCCGGCGTCCCATCTGACAGCCGCTGACATTCAAACCGGCTCTCCTCCTCCGTAGAGTCCTCCCCACTCACCGCGCCCGGCCCTACGGAGGAGGAGAGCCGGTTTGAATGTCAGCGGCTGTCAGATGGG
>DATAYO010000027.1:0-59118 GCA_036272515.1 Steroidobacteraceae bacterium
ATCCTGTTTGCTCCCCACGCTTTCGCACATGAACGTCAGTATTCGACCAGGAAGTCGCTTTCGCCACTGGTGTTCCTTCCGATATCTACGCATTTCACCGCTACACCGGAAATTCCACTTCCCTCTTCGATACTCTAGCCAGGCAGTATCAAATGCAGTTCCCAGGTTGAGCCCGGGGATTTCACATCTGACTTACCAAACCGTCTACGCGCGCTTTACGCCCAGTAATTCCGATTAACGCTCGCACCCTCTGTATTACCGCGGCTGCTGGCACAGAGTTAGCCGGTGCTTTTTCTGTGAGTTAAATCAAGATCACGCGGTGTTAGCCCGTGACTTTTTGTCCCCACTAAAAGTGCTTTACAACCCGCAGGCCTTCTTCACACACGCGGCGTCGCTGGATCAGGGTTTCCCCCATTGTCCAATATTCCCCACTGCTGCCTCCCGTAGGAGTCCGGACCGTGTCTCAGTTCCGGTGTGGCTGGTCGTCCTCTCAGACCAGCTACGGATTGTCGCCTTGGTGAGCCATTACCTCACCAACTAGCTAATCCGACATTGGCTCATCCAATAGCGCGAGGTCTTACGATCCCCCGCTTTCTCGTCTCCGACGTATGCGGTATTAGCCAATCTTTCGACTGGTTATTCCCCACTACTGGGAAGATTCCAATGCATTACTCACCCGTTCGCCGCTCGTCAGCATGTATTGCTACACCTGTTACCGCTCGACTTGCATGTGTTAGGCACGCCGCCAGCGTTCAATCTGAGCCAGGATCAAACTCTTCAGTTAATACACTTAAGTCACTGAAGTTTTCGAATTTCCTGAGACTCACATTTGTTCACGAATGAACAACTGGTCGTTTCTGGAAACTCATCATCAATTGCACCAAGGTGCATGACGCGAGTCCCCACACAAGTTACCTATTCAATTTTTTAAAAAACGTCCCGCGGCGACAAAGGCCGGGGAAAGACTTTCAAGTATAGCGCAGTTTCACACCCCGTCAATCTACGAAGAGATCGCGAAACCGGCTTTTACCTGGAAGGGCGCGCAGTATAGCCCCCGGCTTGCGACTGTCAACCGCCTGTTGCGGGAGCCCCACCGCCGCTCCGATTTCAGCGCTGCCGCCGGCCGGCAGGCCTGACCCCATTTTGGGCGGGACGGGGCCGCCGCCGCTTGCTCGCTCCTGGCGCGGCGCCGCAAACTCGCCTTGCAAACGAAGGCGCGCGCCAGACCGTTGTCCGCTAGATTGCTAGGCTTATTTACCACCGGTTAGACCCTTTCCTGGACCCAAGTTTCATGGACTCATTCAATTCCGATTTTCTTTCGACGCTCGCCGAGCGTGGCTACCTGCATCAAATTACCGATGCTGCGGCGCTCGACAGCGCCGCCTGTGCCGGCCGCATCACCGGCTATATCGGCTTCGATGCCACGGCGGACAGCCTGCACGTGGGCAGCCTGGTGCAGATCATGCTGATGCGCCATTTGCAGCGCAGCGGTCATCGCCCGATCGTGTTGATGGGCGGGGGCACCACGAAAATCGGCGATCCTTCGGGCCGGGACGAGACGCGCCAGCTCCTCAGCGAGGAGCAGATCAACGCAAACATCGCGGGCATCCGCCGCATCTTCGAGCGCTTTTTGCGCTTCGACGACACGCCCTCCGGCGCGATCATGGCGAACAACGACGCCTGGCTGTCCGAGCTCAAGTACATTCCGTTGCTGCGCGACGTCGGCCGTCACTTCACCATCAACCGCATGCTCACCATGGACAGCGTCAAGCTGCGCCTGGAGCGCGAGCAGCCGCTGACGTTTCTCGAATTCAACTACATGATCCTGCAGGGCTACGATTTCGTGGAGCTCAATCGGCGCTACGGCTGCACGCTGCAGATGGGCGGCTCCGATCAATGGGGCAACATCGTGCAGGGCGTGGAGCTCGGCCGGCGCATGCGCGATGCGCAACTCTTCGGCCTGACCTCCCCGCTGATCGCGACCGCCTCCGGTGCCAAGATGGGCAAGACCGCGAGCGGTGCGGTATGGCTCAACCCCGAACGCCTGTCTCCCTACGAGTATTGGCAGTTCTGGCGCAACGCGGAAGACGGCGATGTCGGCCGGTTTCTGCGTATGTTCACGGAGCTGCCGATCGCCGAGATCACCAGGCTCGAGTCGCTGCCGGGTGCGGAGATCAACCAGGCGAAGGAGATACTCGCAACCGAGGCCACGCGTCTGTGCCATGGAGAGGCGGCGGCGGCCGAAGCCGCGGCCACCGCGGCTCGCGCGTTCACCGGCGGGGCCGCCGACGGGCTGCCCACGTACACGCTGCAGCTCGAGACGATCCCCATCATCGATGTAATCGTGGCGCTCGGCATGGCGGTCTCCAAGAGCGAGGCGCGGCGCCTGATCGAGCAAGGCGGCGTCAAGCTCAATGATCGCCCCGTGCAGGATGCCGCCTGGCGAGTGACGAGCGCGGATGTGCCGTCCATCGGCGCTGCACGCCTCAGCGTCGGCAAGAAGCGTCACGGTCTGATTCGTCGGGGCTAGCGGGCCTTTCCCCAAAGGGACGCTGAAAACGCGCAATGCACCTTCAGCCTGTGCTTCCAAAGCCGATAACTTGAGCTCCAGGAGCTGGTTGGAGCCATGTTGGTGAATACCCTGCGACTGCGCGGTCCCGCCGCGCCGGCGAGGCTGGCCGCAGTTCTGACGATACTGGTCGCGGTGATCGCCCTGGCCGGCTGGATGCTCGACTTACGTCTCCTGGTGAGCATCGTTCCCGCCGCCGTCGAGATGAAGGTCAACACGGGGATCGCCCTGATATGCAGCGGCCTCGCGTTGCTCATCCTCTGCGATGGAGCCTCGCTCCGGCTGGAGCAATGCGCTCAGATACTGGCTTTCGGCGTCGCGCTGCTCGGTCTCGGGACGCTCTGCGAATATGTCTTCGGCTGGAACCCTCACATCGACGAGCTGATCCTGAAGGATGCCTCGCCGAGGTACACGGTGTTCCACGGCCGCATGTCGCCGCTCAGCGCGTTCGCCTTTACGGCCCTCGGCCTTGCGCTCGGCATCATGCGCTACCGCGCGCTGCGCCGGCTCGCGGCGGCCGGCGCATGGTTCGCGGCCGCCATCGCGGCCACTTCCCTGCTCGGGTATCTATGGTATGCCGGCGAGCTGACGACCGATCGCTGGCTGCCGCCGGTCGCGCTCAATACGGCCTGCGGCTTCCTGCTGCTGGGCATCGGGATGCTGCTCTCGCCGCGCGTATCCGAAGCCGGCTGGGCGCAGGAGCTGACCGCCCTGCCCTCGGTCGAAAAAAAGACCTTGCTCGGCTTCTTCGCGGGATTTTGCCTGCTCCTCGTGGGCGGCGGCGTGACGTACCGCGCCAACGTCGAGTTCGCGACGTCCTCGTCGCGGGTCGCCCGCAGTCAGGAGGTGCGTGCAACGCTCGCAGCCGTTCGCGCTTCGCTCGCCGGTGCCGATCTCGCCGAGCGAGACTACCTGCTCACGGGCGACCCGGCGCGTCTCGAGGAATACCGCACTCTGAAAGACGAGGTCGAGACCAGCCTCACCCGTCTTGCAGGGCTCACTTCGGACAATCCGGTCCAGCGGAAGAACCTGGCCGGGCTCGAGTCGCTGGTGTCTGCCCACCTGGAAGACCTCGCCGGCAGCTTGAATGCCTTTGCTCAATCCGGCCTCGTGGCGGCAAGAGCGGTCCTCGCGCAGGGACGCAGTCTCGGCATCACCGGACAGATCCGCTTGAAGGCCGATGTGATGGACGGGCTGGAGCGGGGCTACCTGACCGCGAGGCAGGCGGAGGCGGCCAGGATACGCGACACCACGCTGGTCTCGCTGCTCGTGACGCTCGCAGTCGCGGCCGTGGTGTTCATCGCCCTGTTCGGCGCAATTCATGGCGAGATGCGGGGACGCCGGCATAGCGAAAGCGAGTTGCTCGAGGCGAACCGCTTCCTCGATTCACTGATCGAGAACCTGCCGGTAATGATCGTGTTGAAGGACGCCAAAACGCTGCGCTTCGTACGCCAGAACCGGGCATTCGAGCAATTCACCGGCATCGGGCGCGAGCAGTTGACGGGAAAATCGGCCCACGAGCTGTTCACCGCCGACGAGGCCGACTTCATGGTGGCGAAGGACCGCGAGGTGCTGGCCAACGGCGCAGTGGTCGAGATCCCCGAGCAGACCATTCGCACGCCGCACCTGGGCGAACGGTGTTTCCATACCATGAAGATGCCCGTCCCGGGACAGGACGGGAGAGCACAATATCTGCTCGCCATCTCGATCGACATCACCCAGCGCAAGCTCTCCGCGCAGGCGGTCCACGAGCTCAATGCCGCCCTGCAAGGAAAGGCCTCTCAGCTGGAAACGACCAACAAGGAGCTCGAGAGCTTCAGCTACTCGGTCTCGCACGACCTGCGGGCACCGCTGCGCGGGATCGACGGCTTTGCGCAGATGCTGGAGGAAGACTACTTCGAAAAGCTCGATGCCGAAGGCCGGCGCTACCTGGCGGTCATCCGTCAGGCGAGCCGCCGAATGGGCGAGCTGATCGACGATCTGCTGGCGCTCTCGCGGCTCGGGAGACAGCCGGTGATCACCCGCGGGATCGACATGGACGACCTGGTCAGGGAGGTCGTGGAGGAAATATTGGGACTTCACGGCGGCGTGCCGCCGGAAGTGGTCGTGGGCGAGCTTCCACCGGCCGAAGGCGACGCCGGGCTGTTGCGCCAGGTCTGGACCAATCTCGTCTCGAATGCGGTCAAGTATTCGAGCAAAGCCACGCAGCCGCGCATTCACATCGAGGGCACGCGCGGCGGCGGCGAGCTGCGCTACTCGGTGCGTGACAATGGCGTGGGGTTCAACATGGAGTACGCGGGCAAGCTGTTCGGAGTTTTTCAGCGACTGCATCGCCATGATGAATTCAGTGGAACGGGGGTCGGACTCGCGATCGTGCAGCGCATCATCCTCAAGCACGGGGGACGGGTCTGGGCGGAGGCCGCGCTCGGCGAGGGTGCCGAGTTTTCGTTCGCGCTGCCCGCTGTCGTTCACGCGGCCGGCGGCGGCGGCGAGCGCGGCGTGGGCTCCTGATGCGACCCGGCCAATTGACCGAGCCTGAGACGCCGGTTAGCCTCGACCTCTTTGCTGCGAGAGTTTGATCCGTGCAACCCGAAAGCCGCCCAGCCGCAAAGGCGTTCAGCGCCACCATTGTGCGGAATTTCAGCAAATTGGCCTCGCGCGTTGCACCCTATGCGGCCGCCGTCGGCGCAGGCCTGATCCTGTGGCAGGCGGTACGCGACACGCCGGCGCCCGCCGCCGGGACGCCCGCGCCGCCGGTACAGCCGGCCGGCTCCGCCGGGCCTGCGCAGGCCGCCCAGCCGGCAGCCCAACCGCCAGCCCCTGCGACCGGCGGCCCGCAGCAACCTCCGACGGCCTCGACCACCGAGGTGATCGTCGGCCGCAACGACACGCTGGATGCGATTTTCCGGCGCCTGGGCCTGGATCCCGCCGATCTCGCGGCGATCCGTCATTTACCGGGCATTCGCCAGAGCCTGGATTTCTTGAAACCGGGAGACGCGATCAAGCTCACCCATCGCGACGGCGCGGTCAAGGAGCTGTCGCGCAAGGTGAGCGAGACCGACACCCTGCACGTAGTCCGCGACGAAGCGGGTTTTGCGGCCCAGGTCACCAGCAACCCGGTGCAGATGCGAGTTCGCACGGCGAGCGCCGACATCGAGAGCTCCTTGTTCCAGGCCGCCGAGTCCGCGCAAATATCGGAAGCGGTGGCGCTCGAGCTCGCCGGCGTGTTTGCGTGGGACATCGATTTCGTGCTCGATCTGCGCGAGGGCGACCGCTTCACCGTGGTGTACGAACAGGTCTATCAGGACGGCAAGTATCTTCGCGACGGCGACTTGCTGGCCGCCGAATTCGTCAACAACGGCAAGATCTACCGCGCGGTGCGCTACAAGAACGACTCGGGCCAGACCGGCTACTACACGCCCGACGGCAAGCCCATGCGCAAGGCCTTTCTGCGGGCGCCGGTCGAGTTCACGCGGATCAGCTCGGTATTCAATCCGCATCGTTGGCACCCGATCCTCAACCTGATCCGCGGGCACATGGGAACCGACTATGCAGCGCCGATCGGCACCCCGGTGCACGCGGCCGGCGAAGGACGCGTAAGCTTCGAGGGCGTGCGCGGGGGTTATGGCAACGCCATCATGCTGGCGCACAGCGCCGGCATCTGCACGCTGTACGGACACATGTCCCGCTTCGCACGCGGGGTGCATCTGGGGTCGCACGTGGAGCAAGGGCAAGTCATCGGCTATGTGGGCATGACCGGCCTTGCGACCGGACCGCATTTGCACTACGAATATCTGATGAACGGGGTGCACATGGACCCTCAAAAGGTGAAGCTCCCCGGGGCCGATCCGCTGCCCGCCGAGGCGTTCGGCAAATTCCGCGCACAGACCGCAGCGTACCTCGCGGACCTGCCGCCCGCCCCGAACACCGGGCCCGCGAAGGCGCAGCAGGCAACGGTCGCCGGCACGGCGGTCAGCGCGGCCCCGCCCATCCCCGCGCCGGCAACCCGGCAGACGGCGGCGCGCTCATTGCCGCCGGGCTTCTCCGTCGTCGGAATGGCTCAGTACCTAGGCGAGACGCGAGGCGCAGTCGACTGATGGATCTGTACCTCGGATTGATCTCGGGGACCAGCATGGACGCGGTAGACGCTGCCCTGGTCGACTTCGGCGCGTCCCCTCTGTCGCTGATCGCGGCGAGCGCCGTGCCGTTCGACCCGGAGCTCAAGGCGCGGATCACCGCCGCCATCGAGTCGCATGAACAGGTCTCGCTCGACGAGATCGGACAGCTCGATGTGGCTGTCGCCCGGGAGTTTTCGAAAAGCGTGCGCGAGTTGCTGCGCCGGGCCGGCGTCAACGCCGCCGACGTGTCCGCCATCGGCAGCCACGGGCAGACCCTGCGCCATCGGCCGGATCTTCCGATCCCGTTCACGTGGCAGATCGGGGATCCGAGCACGTTGGCCGAGCTGACGGGCATCACGGTCGTCGGCGACCTTCGCCGCCGGGATGTGGCGGCCGGGGGACAGGGAGCGCCGCTGCTGCCGGTGTTTCACGATCAGGTGTTCCGGAGCGATGCGCAAGATCGGGTGATCCTGAATCTCGGGGGCATCGCCAATATCACCATCCTCGCGCGCGGCAGGGAGGTCTCCGGCTTCGATACCGGCCCCGCGAGCCGGCTGCTGGATGCCTGGATCTCGCACCACAGCGACCGGGAGTTCGATGAGCAAGGCGCGTGGGCCTCGAGCGGGCGGATCGATGCGGGGTTGTTGAATCGGTTGCTCGCCGAGCCCTATCTTGCGCTGCCGGCGCCGAAGAGCACGGGCCGCGAGCTGTTCAATCTTGCCTGGCTCCTCGATCGGCTCGGCTCCGAGAAGCGTCGGCCTGAAGACGTGCAGGCAACGCTGCTCGAATACACCGCCGCCACCGTGGCAGACGCGATACGGCGGTACTGCCCCGGCGCCTCGGTCTATGCCTGCGGCGGAGGGGCTCACAATACTGCGCTGCTCGAGGCGCTGGGCCGGCGCCTGTCCCCGGCCCTCGTGACGACGACCTCGAGCCTCAACCTGGATCCTGATTATGTCGAGGCCATCGCCTTCGCCTGGTTCGCACGCCGCACGCTCGCGGGCCTGCCCTCGAGCGCGCCGAGCGTCACGGGCGCCCGCGGCGCGCGTATCCTCGGTGGAGTCTTTCCGCGCTAGCATGAGGGACTCGCCGCCATGAACGACACCGACCTGCAGGCGCCCCAGCTCTATATCAACCGGGAGCTGTCGTTCCTGGATTTCAATCAACGGGTGCTGGAACAGGCCAAGGACGCCCGCGTTCCCTTGCTCGAGCGCGTCAAGTTCCTCTGCATCTCGTGCAGCAATCTCGATGAATTCTTCGAGATTCGAGTCGCCGGCTTGAAGGAGTTGATGGAGGCCGGCGCACTGCAGATCGGTCCGGACGGCCTGTCGGTGTCCGAGCAGCTGAAGGCGATTCGCGTCCGTGCGGCGCGTCTGGTCGACGAGCAATACCAGGTGCTGAACGATGTGCTCCTGCCCGACCTCGCCAAGAACGGCGTGGTGTTCGTCTCCCCCGAAAGCTGGACGGAAGCCCAGGCCACCTGGCTCGAGGAATTCTTCCACCGGGAGGTCGAGCCGGTGCTGAGCCCACTGGCGCTCGACCCCGCCCGGCCGTTTCCCAAGGTGCTGAACAAGAGCTTGAACTTCGCCGTCGTGGTCGAGGGCGAAGACGGCTTCGGACGCAATTCAGGTCTCGCGGTGGTGCAGGTACCCCGGTCCCTGCCGCGCATCGTGCGCCTGCCCGACGAGCTGGGCAGCCGACATTTCGTCTTTCTGAGCACCGTCGTCGAGGCGTTCGTCTCCAAGCTGTTCGCGGGCATGCGAATGCGGGGCTGCTATCAGTTCCGCGTCACGCGCAACAGCGATCTGTTCGTCGAGCAGGAGGAAGTCGACGACCTGCTGCGCGCCGTCGAGGGCGAGCTCGCCTCGAGGCGTTACGGCGATGCGGTGCGCCTGGAGACGGCCCACGACTGCCCCGAAGACATCCTGAAATTCCTCCTGGAGCAATTCGCACTCACGGCCGAGGACCTGTACAAGGTGCAAGGGCCGGTGAATCTCAACCGGCTCATGGCGGTCTACGATCTGGTCGACCGGGCCGAGCTCAAGTACGCGGCATTCACCCCGAGCATCCCGGAGCGGCTGCGCGTGGGCGGCGATATCTTCGCGACCTTGCGCGCCGGCGACGTGCTGTTGCAGCACCCCTTCCAGGGCTTCGGCCCGGTCACCGATTTCATCAAGCATGCCGCGAGCGACCCGCAGGTTCTGGCCATCAAGCAGACGCTGTACCGCGCCGGCAGCGACTCGGCCATCGTCGGCGCGCTGGTGGACGCCGCACTCGCCGGCAAGGACGTGACCGTCATCATCGAGCTGCGCGCGCGCTTCGACGAGGAGGCGAACATCGAGCTCGCGAACAAGCTGCAGGAGGCCGGGGCCCACGTCATGTACGGCGTATTCGGCTTCAAGACCCATGCAAAGCTGGTCATGGTGGTACGCCGGGAGGAAAAGGGCCTCAGGCGCTACTGCCATCTCGGCACCGGCAACTATCACGCCAAGACCGCGCGCCTGTACACGGATTACGGACTCATGACTGCCGACGAGGCGATCGGCGAGGACATCCACGAGATCTTTCTGCAGCTCACCGGCCTCACGCGGGTACCGCGCTTGCGCAAGCTCCTGCATGCTCCGTTCAGCCTGCATCAGGCGCTCACCGCCAAGATCGAGCGCGAAGTGCAGCATGCGCGCGCCGGCAAGCCGGCGCGCATCATCGCCAAGCTCAACGCGCTCACCGAGCCGGCCATCATCCAGTCGCTGTACCGCGCTTCGCGCGCGGGCGTCGAGATCGATCTCATCGTGCGCGGCCTGTGCTGCTTGAGACCGGGCGTGCGCGGGGTGTCCGATCGGATCAGGGTCCGCTCGATCGTCGGGCGGTTCCTCGAGCATTCCCGCGTCTATCTGTTCGAGAATGGCGGCGAGACCGAAGTGTACTGCGGCAGCGCCGACTGGATGGACCGCAATCTCTATCGCCGGATCGAAGTCGCCTTTCCGGTGGAGGCGCCGGAGCTCAAGGCACGCGTCGCGGAAGACCTGAATCTGTATCTCGCCGACGACATCCAGGCGTGGGTCATGTCCCCCAGCGGGGAGTACTCTCGCGCGGAAGGGCCGGGAAACATCTCGGCACAGGCGCGGCTGCTGAGCCTTTACGACGAGCGGATCGCGCTGATCGAGCCATGACTCGCCGGGCCCCGCCGCGCCTCACTCAGGCCCTGTTCGCGACCTCGGCGGGCACCCGGTTCAGGCTCAGGCGAAAGCCGGCGTCCTTCAGATAGCCGCGCTCCTGCTCGAGATCCTCGAGCGTCAGCGGGTGCTCCTTCACCCACGCTTGCGGCAGCTCCAAGGTCAGGCTTCGGCCTTTCGCGATCAGCCGGACCTCCGGCAGCGGCTGGGGGCTCCGCCCTCGGTGCAGCAGCACGGCGAGGCGCAACAGCACGGTGAGAAACTCGGCATGCCGATCCCACGGCGGCACCAGATCCTCGAGCGCCTCGAACGACAGCTGGCGCCGATGTCCCCCCACGATCCCTGCGAGCAGCAGCTGCTCCTCCTTCGGAAAGCCCGGCATGTCGGCGTACTCGAGCAGATAGGCGCTGTGCCGGTGGTATTTGGAATGAGCGATGTCGAGCCCGGTCTCGTGCAGGCGCGAGCCCCAGCGCAGCATCGACTCCGCCAGCGGATCCTCCAGGCCCCACTCGGACTCCACCTGCTGCAGCAAATGCACCGCCGTGGCTTCGACGCGATCCGCCTGCAGCGAGTCGACGTGGTAGCGCTGCTCCATGGCGCGCACGCTGCGCACGCGTGCATCCTCGTCGGTGAACCGGCCCATGAGGTCGTACAGCAAGCCTTCACGCATCGCACCTTCCGCGACACGGATCCGGTCGACGCCGAAGTTCTCCACGATTTCCAGGAGGATCGCCAGACCGGCCGGAAAAACCGGGGCGCGCTCCGCATCGATGTCCTCGAGATCCAGGTCGTGGACGTGTCCCGCCGCGATGACGCGCTCGGCGAGGGTGCGCAGATGGTCCAAGGTGATGCGCGGCGAGTCGGGGTTCAACCGGCGAACCACATCGCCGATCACACGAACCGTGCCGGAGCTGCCGAACGCCTGCAGCCAGCCGAGCTTGCGGTATGCCTCCTGGATCGGCTCGAGCTCCAGCCGCACTTCGGTGCGCGCGCGCTCGAAACGCTTCTCCGATATCCGGCCATCGTCGAAAAAGCTGCTCGTCAGCCCCACGCATCCCACCGACAAGCTTTCCAGCAACAGCGGGTTGAACCCCTCGCCGATGACGACTTCCGTGGAGCCCCCACCGATGTCTATCACCAGACGCTTGTCCGGGCTCATCGGGCTGGTGTGCGCGACGCCCGAGTAGATCAGGCGAGCTTCCTCGAGGCCGGAAATGATCTCGATGGGATGCCCGAGTGCCGCCCGCGCGCGCTCGAGGAACCAGCGTTTGCGTTTCGCCCGGCGCAGCGCGTTGGTCCCCACGACCCGCACGCTGTCGGCATGCATGGCTCGCAATCGCTGGCCGAAGCGCTCCAGGCAGCGCAGCGCGCGCTCGACCGAAGCCTCGTCCAGCCGTCCGCTGTCGCCGAGGCCCGCGGCGAGCCGCACCATCTCGCGCAGCCGGTCGAGAATGACCAGCTGCCCGTGCGAGTAGCGGGCGACCACCATGTGAAAGCTGTTGGAGCCGAGATCGACGGCGGCGAGTACGTCCGGAACGACACGACCCCCGCTCATCTAGCCCCTCTGACCCATCACTGGCCGGACACTGGGCCGATCGCTGTGTCGATCACTGTGGAAGTAGTCGGCGGCGTTACGCCGAAAATGAAGATCCGCAGCCGCAGGTGGTCTTGGCGTTCGGGTTGCGGATGACGAATTGCGCGCCCTGCAGATCCTCTTTGTAGTCGATCTCCGCCCCCATCAGATATTGCGCGCTCATCGGGTCGACCAGCAGTTGCACACCGCCGTTCTCGACGCAGAAATCACCCTCTTCGATCTTCTCGTCGAACGTGAAGCCGTACTGGAAGCCCGAGCAACCGCCGCCGGACACGAACACCCGCAGCTTCAGGTTCGGATTGGCCTCCTCGCGGATCAGCTCGCCCACCTTGCCGGCGGCGGCGTCCGTGAAAACCAGCACCTCGGGCGGGGGCGGGACCGCGCCCGTGGCAGATTCGGATGTAGCACTCATAGCGATAGTTTACCCGGCGTAAAGCGCCAATCAAAGCGAGGGCTTCAGCTTTGGGACCCAGGTTCGCCCTGCGTGGTTCCCGGCGTCTGATCCGGCCCTGCGGGGGCTTGGTCCGGCCCTGCAGGGGTTTGGTCCGGCCCTGCAGGGGTTTGGTCCGGCCCCTGGCCGGGCCCCGCGGCAGCCTGATGGATCAACTTTCCATTTATTTGGGCGCCCACGGCCGTTTCAATGACCGTGTAGGCCACATTGCCGAGAACTTTGGCCTTGGCGCCGAGCTCGACCCTTTGGGCCGCCTCGATGTTGCCCGTCACGGTGCCGTTGAGAAGCACGTTGGGGGCGAACACCGAGCCTTCGATGCGGCCGTGCTCGCTCACCGACAGGAATGCATCCGTCGCCGGCTCGCAGGTCACGTTGCCGTGAATCGTGCCGTCGAGATGCAGGCCTCCCGCGAATTCGACATCGCCTTTGATCCGGGTTTTCGCGCCGATCAGCGTGTCGACGGTCACACTGCTATTCGGTTTCCGTTTGAACATCCGCACCACCCTTGTCCGCATTTGGGGGCCCGTGGTCGCCGTTGGCTTCCATCTCGACCGACATTCCCTGCGCCTTCCAGATGAACGCTTGGCGAAAGCCGTGACTCTGATCCTTACCGCTATGCAGCTCCACCCCGACCCGGGTCGGCTCGAACCCTTTCGGCAGGCGCACGACCTCGTCGAACTCCTGAAAATAGCGAAACGAGTATGCCAGGCTCGCGCGCCGGTTGGGCGAGACCTCGGCAAAGCTCAGACTCTGCGGCTTGCCGCCGCGCAGCCCGTCGATCGTGATCGACGTGGTGCCCGACACTGCCTTGTCCGGCTTGCCGGTCTGCATCAGCACGAACTTGAGTCGATACTGCCCGTCGCCGGCCTGGGGCACGATCTGCATCTGCTGCACCTTCACGTGAACCAGCGAATCGGGCTGCACCAATCCTCGGTAGAAGGACAGATCCTGGTTGAGGCGTGCGATCTGGCTCTGCATGTCCCCGAGGCTGCTGTTCACCTGCTTGTAGCCCTCGCGGTCGACCCGCCGAGCCACGTCCGCCGCCGCGAGCTCGGTGCGCAGGCGCGCATTTTCCGCCTCGAGGTCGCGGATGCGCGCGCTCGCCGACAACGCTCCGCGCACCGAATCGATCACCCGAAAGCCCGCCTCGTAGCGGCCGAGCTCGAATATCGCGTACACCACCAGCAGCACGCCGAGGCCGCCGCCCACGAGCAGCCAGGCGCGTCGTCTCGGCGCCGCCCGCACCACGAGTTTTCGGAACGAGTCCGCCACGCTATGATCCGCCTTTGCGAACGGGGAGCGATCCGTGCTGCTGCTTTGGCTGAAGGCCTTTCATGTGATCGCGGTGGTAACCTGGTTCGCGGGCTTGTTCTATCTGCCGCGCCTGTTCGTCTATCACGCCGAGACCCGCGATGCCATCGGGCTGGAGCGCTTCAAGATCATGGAGCGCCGCCTGTTGAAGCTCACGACCATCGGTGCCTGCGCCTCGCTCGGCTTCGGCGTCGCGATGCTGTGGGTCGCGCCGGCGTATATCACCATGGGTTGGCTGCATTTCAAGCTGATGCTCGTGGGTGTCCTCATCGTCTACCATTTGTATTGCTACAAGTTCACCCGGCAGTTCGCGCGCGACCACAACGTGCACAGCCCCCGGTGGTACCGGCTGTTCAACGAGGTTCCCTCCCTCCTGTTGATAGGCATCGTCATCCTGGCGGTGGTCAAGCCTTGAGCCGGAGCGCGGCGTCGTCGCCGCCTGTGCCGGCTCGAGGGGCCCTGCCGCGAGTCCGACATGCTCCTAGCCGGTCTTGGCCTTGGGTGCCGGGATGTCCAGCTCGGGCCACCACTCCGGATAGGGAGGCAAGCCGTCGGCGAACATCAGCTTGCCGAGCTCGTGCAGCGCACGCGCGTACACGCGACGCTTGAAATACACCACCTCGCGCACCGGCGTCCAGAAGTCCACCCAGCGCCACCGGTCGAATTCCGGCTGATTGGTGGTATCGAAGCGGAACTTGGCCTCGTCGACGGTGAGCTTCAGGAGGTACCAGCGCTGCTTCTGGCCGATGCACCGGTCGCGCACGTATTGCCGGGGTAGCCTATAGCGCAGCCAACCGCAAGTCGAGCCGAGCACTTGTACGTCGCCCGACCCGAGGCCGATTTCCTCGGTCAATTCGCGAAACAGGGCCTCTTCCACCCGCTCGCCGCGGTTGACGCCGCCCTGCGGAAACTGCCAGCCGCGGCCGCCGACCCGCCCTCCCAGGAACAGCTCCCCGTTGCCGCGCGTGAGTACGATGCCTACGTTGGTCCGAAAACCGTGCCGATCTATGGTGTCAGTCGAATGCGAAGCGGACATTGTCGCATTGTTCCTCAGCCGGCGCCCACTTGCACCCGGTTTCGGCCCAGGGCCTTTGCCCGGTAGAGTGCCGCATCGGCATCGGCGATGAGCCGGTCGGCGAGCGACTTCAGGTCGGTCTCGTGCCGCCCCGGATGGAGCGCGGCGACGCCCACCGAGACCGTCAAGGTGCGCTCGATCTGTGCGGTGAGCGCGACCGGCCGGGCCGCGATGCATTCCCGGATGCGCTCGGCCAGCTTCGCCGCCTCGGAGGCGCCGGTCTCCGGCAGAAGAATGGCCAGCTCGTCGCCGCCGAAGCGCGCGGCGGTGTCCATGCTGCGAATCTGCGACTCCACGCGCTGCGCGATTTCCTTGAGGGCGATGTCGCCCGCCAGATGCCCGTAGCCGTCGTTGATGCCCTTGAAATGGTCGATATCCATCATCAAGCAGGCGATGGTTCCCGCGCGCCGCTGCGTGCGCGCCAGCTCCTCCTTCAAACGCTGCTGCAGGTAGCGCCGGTTGTGCCATCCGGTCAGAAAATCCGTGATGCCCGCGCGCAGCAGCCGCGCTCTGTTCACGGCGTTCTCGATGCAGACCGCCGCGACCGCGCCCAGATGCGACAGGAAATCGGTGCCGTGATGCCGGGTGAACCGGCTGGGATCCCGGCTGCCGAAGCACAGCGCTCCGGTCGCCAGATCCTTGCGGGGCAACGGGACCAGGGCGGCGCTCTTGAGATTCGAGCTGCCGGGAAAGAGCAGATGGTGATCCGCGCCGACGAAGGGTCCGAGCCAGGGCTTGTGCAGGACTGCGAGTTGCGGCGCCAGGCTGACCAGCGAGTCGACGAAGAAAATCTGCTTGAACTCCTCGGGGCGCTCGCCGCCCGCCACGAGCAGGTGACGGATCTCGTGCTGCGGATCGAGCAGCACCACACTCACGGCATCCAATGAATACGAGTCCCGCAAGCCGTCGACCAGGGCCCGCAGCAGTTGCGGCAGGCCGTCCGCGCGCAGCAACGACAGCTCGCGCGCCTGCGTGCGCTTCAGAATCGACTCGTTGTTGACCGCCTCGGCGGTCAGCTCCGAGAGCCGCTTGCGGAGGGCCTCGTTCTCCTGAATGATGTCGTCCACCTTCGATTCAAGCATCAGCCATCCTTGCTCGGCGCTGCGCAAACCCGATTCCGGTCAATCCCCGCGCGCCTGGGCACGCGCGTCGAAATATGCTCTACCCCGCAGCATCAGCGCAGTGAACGCGTCCGCATCTTTCGATTGCACCGCTGCGACCAGGCGCCCGACCGCATCCTCGAGGGCCATCAGCGACTGCGCCCCATGCTCGTTGAGGCTCTGGATCTCGAAATACAGATCGGGGCTCTCCGCGGCCACGCGGCTCGCGACCTCCATCTGCGAATCGAAGGTGGTGCTCGAGAGGCGGGCGAGCCGCAAGGCGGCCTCGCCGGAGTCCGCGAGCGCGGTGAAAAATGCGATGTTGAGCGCGTGCGAAAGCCCGAGCACGTAAGCGATCAAGCGGTCGTGCTCGTCCAGTCCCATGACGACGCGCTCGGCCATGGTCGGTGCGAACAGCTCCTGCGCCTCCCGCAAGGCCTCCGCATCCCCCAGGTCGATGAAAATGACGTGCCGCCCCGACAGCAGCTGGGTATCGGGCCCGAACATCGGGTGCAGCGACGTCACCCGGCACCCGGCCTTGACCAAGGCATCGAGACCTGAGCGCAGCGGCGTCTTCAGCGAGCCCAGATCGAAAATCAAACCGCGGGGCGCGAGCAGCGCCAGCTGTTTCAAGATTTCGGCGGTCGCGCTCAACGGGGTCGCCAGCACGATCAGCTCGCAGTCCAGCGGGTCATCGCGCCAATCGTCGAGCTGATCGAATCCCGGAAGACCGCCCCGTGGGTCGGCGATCGTGACCTGGAAACCCTGGGATGCCAGAAAATCGGTGAACCAGGCGCCCATTTTGCCCCGCCCGCCGATCAGCAGGGCGCGCTTGCCGGCGCCCTGACCTTGCGCCGCAACACGCGCTTGCTCCTGCGTGGTCAACGAGGACTGGATCAGCTGGCGCAACAGCGACTCGGCCAGATCCGGCTTGAGCCCCAGTCGTTCCGCGGCCTGGCGACCACGAACGATCACCTCCCGCTCGCGCGCAAAATCGCGGGTCGCACGTCCGGTGGCGCGCTTCACGGCCGCCACCTGTTCACTGAGTGCCTGGCGGCGCGCCACCAGAGTCAGGATTTCGGCATCGAGCTGCGTGAGCTCGGAGCGCAGTTCGTCCAGATTCATCTCGAGTTCGATCTCCTTGTCCATTGCCGGCTGCATCGTGGGTCGCAAGTCCGACAGGCTCACGGTCAGACCGACGGGCGCCGCTATCGCCGACCGGGCAGCGCGGCTACCATTCCGCCATGAGCACAAGCATAAGGCCTTTGTGGACCGAAACGCTCCCCGAGCCGCTGCCGTCCAACCCGCTGGAACTGGCCGCCCAATGGTTGGCGCAAGCTCGCACCGATGGCGCGCAACCCAATCCCGATGCCATGGTACTCGCTACCGTGGATGCTCATGGACAACCCTCGGCGCGGGTCGTGCTTTGCAAGCAGATCGTCCCGGAGCCCGGCTATATCGTGTTCTATACCAACTATCAGTCCCGCAAGGGGCGCGATCTCGACGGCAACCCGCGCGCGGCGGTGGTCTTTCACTGGGACTACCGTCATCGACAGCTGCGTGCCGAGGGACGGGTCGAGCCGGCGCCGGAACGCGACAGCGATGCCTACTTCGCCACCCGTCCCTGGCAGAGCCGCCTCGGCGCGTGGGCAAGCCACCAGAGCGAGCCGGTCGAGTCGCGCCGTGCCATGGCCGAGAACGTCGCGGCCGCGGCCCGGCGCTTCGGCATTCCCTACGGCGGCCCCGGCACTCCGGAACCCCGGGACGTCTCCGTCGATGTGCCCCGGCCGCCCCATTGGGGCGGATACCGCCTGGTCGTCGATGCGATCGAGCTGTGGGTGGAGGGAGAATTTCGCATTCACGATCGCGCGCGCTGGACTCGCGGCGCCGGGCGCTCCGAGGGGGCCCAATGGTCCGCCACGCGTTTACAACCGTGACGCCCATGGAGTAGCGGCCATGGACCTGCTCCGCGGACAACGGGTAACCTGTCCCCATTGTTGGGAGAGCATCGAGCTCACCCTCGATCTGTCGGTCGAGGAGCAGTCCTATATCGAGGACTGTCCCGTGTGCTGCAAACCCATGGCCGTCTCCTACACCGCCCCCGGCGGCGAGCTCGCGGAAATCAATGTCGAGCCCGCCGATTGACCCCGCAGGCATTACTCGCCAAAACGCGCCGCCCGCGGCGGCCGATTGACCGGTAGCGGGCGATTCCAGTGATCGCGACGCGCTCCCCGCCCCCGGCCGGCCGCCGCATTCCCTGGCGCTCGCTGCGGATCGCGATCCTCCTCGGGATTCTGCTCCTGGTCGCCGTGACCACCTGCGAGGACCGGCTCCGGAGCACGGCGTGGCGCCAGCCGCTGTACGTCGCCATCTACCCGATCGCGGCCGACGACAGCGCCGTGACCGCCGCTTACGTCGCGAGCCTGGACCCCGAACGCTTCCGCGCGATCGACCGATTCTTCGCGGTCGAGGCGCGACGCTTTCACCTCGAGCTCGAGGACCCGGTCAAGACCCGGCTCCGGCCCGCCCTGCACGAGCTTCCCCCGCGCCGGTCGGCCGGGATGTCCGTGCCGGCCACCATCCTCTGGAGCCTCCGGCTCCGGTTCTGGGCGTGGCGGGTCAGCGGGCACACCCGGGATCCGGAGGATGTGCGGATGTTCGTGCTATATCACGACCCCGCCCGGTCCCCGGTCATGCCGCATTCGCTCGGCATCCAGAAGGGACTGCTCGGAGTGGTGTACGCGTTCGCCACGCCCGTGATGGACGGAGGGAACGACGTGGTCATCGCGCACGAGCTCCTGCACACCCTGGGCGCCACCGACAAGTACGATCCGGCCACCGTTGCGCCGCGCTTTCCCGACGGCTACGGCGACCCGCGCCAGGTGCCGCTGTTCCCACAGAGATTCGCCGAGCTGATGGCAGGCCGGCGCATGCTCTCCGCCACATCGTGGGAACAGCCCTCCGGGCTCGACGAAGTGGTCATCGGGCCGGCCACCGCCCTGGAGATCCGCTGGTTGAAGTAAACTTCCGACCATGGGCAATCGGCTGAGCAAGATCTACACCCGCACCGGAGACGACGGCAGCACCGGACTGGGTGACGGCGCGCGGATCGCCAAGGAAAGCCTGCGCGTCGAGGCCTACGGCAGCGTGGACGAGACCAACAGCGCGGTCGGTGTGGTGCTGGCGATCGCCTCGCTCCCCGATGCCGTACGCGGCTGTCTCACCGAGATCCAGCACGATCTGTTCGATCTCGGCGGCGAGCTCTGTATCCCCGGACACCGCATGGTGACCGCCCAGTACGTCGAGCGTCTCGAACGCGAGCTCGACGGCTTCAACGAGGATCTTCCGCCGCTGAAGGACTTCATTTTGCCCGGCGGAGGACCGTCGGCGGCCGCCTGCCATCTGGCG
The DNA here is from genome assembly GCA_036272515.1 of Steroidobacteraceae bacterium. Classification (GTDB taxonomy): domain Bacteria; phylum Pseudomonadota; class Gammaproteobacteria; order Steroidobacterales; family Steroidobacteraceae; genus Bog-1198. The sequence goes on from DATAYO010000027.1 coordinate 18,800, forward strand.
CGGGCCATCTGCCGCCGCGCGGAGCGGCGCTGCTGGTCGCTCGCGCGCGAAGAATCCGTGGCACCCGAGGCGCTCAAGTACTTGAACCGCCTCTCGGACCTTTTGTTCGTCATCGCCCGCGTGCTCGCGCGGCACGAATCGGGGAGCGAGGTGCTATGGCGGCATCGCGCCGGTACCGGCCCCGGCTGAGCGCTCGCGCACGCCCGCCTCGGCGATGAGCCCGCGGGCGTGCGGCCAGTCGAACGCCGGGCCGGGATCGGTCTTGCGTCCCGGTGCGATGTCGCTGTGCCCCACCAGCCGCTCGGACGACAGGCTCGGATAGGCGGCGCAGAGAGCCGCGACGACATCCGCCAACGCTCGATACTGCGCCGGCTCGTAGGCGATCGTATCGGCGCCCTCGAGCTCGATGCCGATGGAGAAGTCATTGCAGGCGGCGCGGCCTTGGTAGCTCGACCGTCCGGCGTGCCAGGCGCGGTCGTTGAAGCTCACGTATTGCGTCACCGTCCCGTCGCGGGCGATGACGAGATGCGAGGAGACGAGGAGACCCGCGACCTCGGCGAAGTACGGATGCACGTCCGCCGGCAGATCGTTCGTGAACAGGCGGTCGATCCAGGGGCCGCCGAATTCTCCCGGAGGCAGGCTGATGCCGTGCACCACGATGAGCTCCGGCGCGACGCCGGCCGGCCGCTCATCGTGATTCGGCGAGGGCACCTGGCGCACCCTGCTCATCAATCCGCTGGTCCGATCCGCTTGGAATACAGTCACGCGCTTGGTCCGAACGAAGCCCTCGCTTCTTAACTGCCTCGTAGCTTATGCGACAATTCGCGCCATATGAACTTCCTGGCCGCCGATGACGCCAGTGCGCGCCCCGGCGCTCCGGCGCCACGCACCGTGAAGCCCGGGCACCGCTCATGCGGCTGAACCGCGTCTTCGTCGATGCGCCTCTGACCTCCGGCACGCTGATCGAATTGCCGGCGGCGGCCGCGCTGCATCTCGCCAAGGTCCTGCGGGCGCGAGGCGGAGATGAGATCGTGCTGTTCACCGGCGACGGCCGCGAGTTCGCCGCCTCCGTGGAGAGCATCCGCGGCTCGCGCGTGACGGCGGCCGTGGGCGAGGCCCGGGCCGTGAACTGCGAATCGCCGCTCGCCGTCACGCTCGTGCAGTGCATGGCACGGGCCGATCGAATGGATGTCATCGTGCAGAAGACCACCGAGCTCGGCGTGGCCCGTATCGTCCCGGTATTGAGCCGGCGCAGCGTGGTGCGGCTCGACGCCGCCCAGGGTGCATCGAAGCTCGAGCACTGGCGCGCGATCGCCGTGGCCGCCTGCGAGCAATGCGGCCGCAATCGGCTGCCGGCAATCGACCTGCCGCGTCCGCTGCTCCACCATCTCGGCGAGGCGCCGCCGCCGGGCCCTCGACTGGTGCTCGATCCCGATGCGCCCGGCCGGGATGCCGCAGTCGACATCGGAGCTTCGGTCGAGATTGCGATCGGACCCGAGGGCGGGTTCGACCCGGAGGAGCTCGAGGCATTTCGAGTCGCAGGCTTCGAGCGCGTCGCACTGGGCCCGCGGGTGCTGCGCACCGAGACCGCCGCGATCGCCGCGCTGGCGTGGCTCCAAGGCCGCTACGGCGACCTCTGACCCCGGGGCCCGCGCACGGGCGGCGGCTCAGGGGGCATGCACCCCTCGTCGCGCGGAAGGGGCAAATCCACGATCATGGAGGTACCGCTCGGTTGCGCGCGCCGCACGATGAGCTCGCCGCCGACTGCCGCAAAGCGCTCCCGCAGCGCCAGCAGACCGAGCGAGCGTGGCTTGCTGAGCGCTCCGGCCGCAATCCCGATGCCGTCATCCGTGACCTCCATCATGACCCGCGTTCCGTCGCTCTTGAGCGTGATGTGCACCGATGTTGCCTGGGCATGCCGCGCCACATTGGTCAGCGCCTCTTGCGCCGCACGGAACAGCAGCAACTGCGCCGGTTCGGCGAGCCGGGGGAGCGGTGCCGCGTGCGACACGCTGATTTTGAGCTTGGCCCGCGCGCCGAAATGCCGGGCATGCTCCGCGATGACCGCGGACACCGGCGAGCTGGCGAGCGCCACGGGGCGCAGTTCGTTGGCCACGTGCCGCGTGCTTTCCATGCATTTGGTGACGGCGAGAGAGATCTCCTCGAATATTTTCCGGGCGCCGACGGCCTTGCCCGCGATGCGCTCGAGGCGGGCGATCTCGAGCTTCAGCGCGAACAGCTCCTGTGCGATCCCATCGTGCAGCCGCACCGCGACCTCGCGCCGTTCCTCCTCGCGCACGGCGGCGAGCCGTTGCGCGAGCTCCCGGGCCCGCTCGTGGGAGTCGCGCAGCGCCTGCTCCAGCTCGCTCCGATGCAGCGCGATTTCGATCATGCTGCCGAGCTCCGCGAGCTTCACCGGCTTGAGAAGATATCCATGCGGATTCGTCTGCTTGGCCCGATCGACCATGCCCGCATCCGCGTAGGCGGTCAGGTAAATGACGCTGATCGGGAATTTTTGCTTGAGGAGCGCCGCGGTCTCGATGCCGTCGGTCGGTCCCTTGATCCTGATGTCCATCAGCACGACGTCCGGACACTTGGCGGCCGCGCATGCAAGCGCCTCGTCGGCGCTGGCGGCGATCGCGAACGCGTCATATCCCATGTCGATCAGCGACCCCTGCAGATCGCTTGCGATGATGTGCTCGTCCTCGACGATCAGAACCTTAGGAGCCGTGCGTGTTGGCATTGTTGTTGGATCCGGTGGGAAAAGTTAATCGAAATACGCTGCCGGATCGGCGGTCGACCTCGAATCGTCCATCCAGTTGCCGGGCCAGCGTGGCGACCAGCTGCAGGCCCAGGGAGCCCGCTCTCGCCGGATCGAAGTCGGGCGGGATTCCGACTCCGTCGTCGCTCACGGCCAGAAGAATTCGATCCTCCGGAAGCTTCTGCAACTCGATGTGCACCGAGCCGGATCCTTTCGGAAAGGCGTGCTTCAGAGCGTTGGAGAGCAGCTCGTTCAAGATGAGGGCGCAGGGGATTGCCTTGTCGACCGGCAGGGACAACGGCTGCATTGCATGTCTGATGGCGATATCGCCCCGTGAGCTGCCCGATGCGTTCAACATGCGGGTCGCGAGCTCCTTGGCGTACTTCTCGAACGGAACGCTCGCATAGTCCTTGGACTGGTACAGCATCTCGTGAATCTGCGCCATCGTCTCGACACGGGACCGGCACTGCTGCAAGGCCGCCCGGATCGATTGATCACTCAGCGCACGGACCTGCAGGCTGATCAGACTCGAAATCACCTGCAGATTGTTCTTCACGCGGTGATGGACTTCCTGCAGCAGCGCATCGCGCTCCTTGAGTTCGGCGGTTCTCGCGAGGACACGAGCCTCCAGCTCCTCATTGAGGCCGCGAAGCTGCTCCGTGCGCTCGGCGATGCGCGCCTCCAGCGACTCGTTCAGCTTGCGAATCTCCGCCTCCGCGCGGCGCCGCTCGGCAACCTCGCGCGCCAGCTCCGCATTGGCGCCCTCGAGCGCCTCGGGGCTCGGCATGCGCAACGCGACCGGCACGAAGTTGGCGAGCAGGACGGCCGTCGATACCGACGCGAGCGCGGTCGCGGCTTTGACTGCTCCGGACAGCCAGTAGTCCGGATGCCAGATGGTCCATATGTCCATCAAGTGCGACGAGCCGCAAGCGACGATGAAGATGGCGAAGCACACCAGCACCCGGCTGAAGCGCAGACCGGAGCGTTTGCGGACGAAATACAGCAGCGTGAAAGGAATCGAGAAGTACGCAGCCGTTATCATCGCGTCGGATACGACGTGAAGCGTGAGAATTCCCGGTCGCCAGAAATAGCACATGCCATGGGGCATGAACCCGTCCGTCGAAAAGATGCCTTCCGTTTGATTCACCGGAGTGTTTCCTCCGCGACGGCCACGAGTCGCGGAAAAATACTATGCTCGCATTGCGATGACAATGCAGAGACGGCTGCGCTTCGTTTTTTCCGAAGGGGAATTAGGGCTTTTCCCGACATTTATGTGGCCGTCGTTCGGCTGGACCGGCCGGATCAGGTCATTACCGAGGTCTCGTCCGCGATCATCTGCTCGAGGCGCATCAGGTCGGGGATGAGCGGTGATTCATTTACCATGCGCACCTGGCAAATCACCGGCGAGCGCTCCGGGAAGCTGCGCGAGGGGTCGGGCCGGATCACGTCGGCATTGACGCGCACGAGCTGCGGAAAGCCCTGCGTCAGCATGCCGAAGAAGCCGCCCGGCAGCAGGCCGGCGGCGGCATGGAATACCACGATCCGCGTGCGGCTCGACAGGCTCGGCAATGCCTGGCCGAAGGCGCCTTCGAAAAAGACCACCGGAACCCTGCGTTCGCCCCACATCACCAGCCCGGCATACCAGGGGGGTGCATTGGTCATCTCGGCCGGCGGCTGATAGCCGATCACCTCGGCGACGCAGGCTCGCGGCACGATCAGGCGCTCGCCCGCCAGCGGCACCAGGAGACTGTAGAGCTCGTCGCGCAACTCGGACATCAGCGCGCAACCGCGCGACGGCGGTTCACCAGCGGCTCGATGGCGTCGAGCAGCTGATTCTCCTGATACGGCTTGCCCAAGTAATCGTCCACGCCGAGCTCGATGGCTCGTGCACGGTGTTTCTCGCTCACCCTCGACGTGATCATGACGATAGGAATGTTCTTCAGGCGTGGGTCGCTGCGCACGTGCGCCGCCACCTCATATCCGTCCATGCGCGGCATCTCGATGTCGAGCAGGATGATGTCCGGGAGGTTCTCCTGCAGCAGCGAGACGGCGTCGACCCCGTCCTTCGCCGTCAGGACGCGCATGCCGTTGCGCTCGAGCAAGCGCTGAGTCACCCGCCGCACCGTGATGGAATCGTCGACCACGAGCGCGAACGTGCGCCGGTCGCGCTGCTCGAGCACCGCCGTGTCGGTGGGGCGCGCGCGCCATTCGGAGCGCACCAGCGATCCCATGTCCAGAATGACGACGATGCGCCCGTCACCCAGGATGGTTGCGCCGGCGATGCCGCGGATGCCCGAGATCTGCGGCCCGAGCGACTTCACCACGATTTCGCGGCTGCCGACCAGCTCGTCCGTGACCAGCGCGGTGGAATGCTCGCCCGCGCGAATCAGCACGACCGACATGGAAACGTCGGTCTCGGGCAGGCGCGTCGGACCCAGGCCGACGAACGAGCCCAGCTGCTGGAAGCGGTACTTCTGGCCGCCGTATTCGAACAGCGGAGAATCCTTGCCCAGATGCCGCGCCACGATGTTCCGCGGCAGCCGCACCACCCCCTCGACCGTGGCCAGCGGAAGCGCGTAGGTCTCATCGCCGACGCGCACGATCAGCGCCTGGCTGATGGCGAGCGTAAACGGCAGGCGAATGGTGAAGCGCGTGCCCGTGCCCAGGGTGGACTCGATGAACAGGCCTCCGCCTAGCTTCTTCACCTCGGTCGCGACCACATCCATTCCGACGCCGCGCCCGGCCGCTTGCGTCACGCGGCCCGCGGTGCTGAACCCCGGCTCGAGGATGAGCTGCATGGCTTCCTCGTCGGTGAGCTTCGAGTGCCGGTCGGCCAGGCCGAGCGCCACGGCCTTGTCGCGGATCAGCTTGATGTTGATGCCGCCGCCATCGTCGGTGACCACGATCACGATCTCAGCGCCGTCGCGCGTCAGGCTGACCGAGATCCGCCCCACGTCCGGCTTGCCGAGCGCCGCGCGCCGCTCGGGGGGCTCGATCCCGTGCACGACCGCATTGCGCAGCATATGCTCCAGCGGCGCGACCATGCGCTCCAGCATCTGGCGGTCGAGCTCCGCGGAGGCGCCCTGCACGATGAGCTCGGCGCGCTTGCCGGTGTCGTTCGCCGCCTGCCGCACCAGCCGGGTGAGCCGTTGCACATGCCGCTGGAAAGGCACCATGCGCGTGCGCATCAGACTGTTCTGCAGCTCGGTGATGATGCGCGCCTGCTGCGTCAACAGATTCTGCGCCTCGCGCGTCAAGGTCTCGAGCAGGCCCTGGATGCTGGCAACGTCGCCCGAGGTCTCGGCAAGGGCACGTGAGAACTGCTGAAGCGCGGAATAGCGATCGAGCTCGAGCGGGTCGAAATCGTCGCGCCGCGGGTCCTCCGCGTCGTGATGCCGGTTCAGCACCTGCGCCTCGGTCTCGATCTCCAGTCCCCGCAGCTGCTCCTTCAGGCGCGTCACGGTGCGCGCAAGCTCCGCCAGGTTGAAATCGATGGAATTCACCTGCTGGTCCAGCCGCGCGCGGAATATGCTGACTTCGCCGGCGCTGTTCAACATGGTGTCGAGCAGGTCGGCATCGACCCGCGCCATTTCCACGCGTTCCGCGGGAACATTCTGCCGGCCCGGCAGAACCGGGCTCGAGGTCGCTTCGAGCTGCGATATCGAATCCTCGGACATCGAGGGCAGCGATTCCTCGGATACGGGCGCGACGGGTGGCGCCGGCGCCACCCGGTTCGCGCGCGCCACCGCGGTCAACCGCGCCGATGGCGCCGCGGTCTCGGTGACCGACGGGCGCGCGGCGGGAACCGCCGCAAGTGCCGCGGGCGCGGAAGCGGCCGCGGCTGTGGCGGCCGGCGGGCTCGCGGGCGCTCCGGAGGCGAGAGCGCGGATCTGTGCGAGCAGCGGCTGCGCCGCCGGCGGCAGCTGCCCGGCGCTCACCACGTCGCGCATGCGTGCGAGCTCATCCAGGCTCGCCTGCAGCACGGCATGGGCATGATCGTCGGCGACGACACCTCCGCCGTCGATCTGGATCACCAGACTTTCGAGCTCGTGACTCAGATCTCCCATGGCGCTGATGCCCGCCATGCGCGCACCGCCCTTCAAGGTGTGCAGCTGGCGCTGCAGCTCCGCGACCCGCTCCTTGTCCTTGCGATCGAGGTTCCAGGCGGTGAGCGAGGTCTCGGCCGCCTCGATCAGCTCGGTGGCCTCTTCACTGTAGATGGCCGCTATCTCGTGGTCGAAGTCCTCGGCGCCGGCAGGGTCCGCAGCCGCGGCTGCCACGAGGTGCCCGGTTGCGTGCGCTTCGGTCGCCGCTCCGGTTGCGCGCGCTTCGGTCGCCGCTTCGGTCGCCGCTTCGGTTGCCGCCTCGGCCGCGCCATGCTGCTCGATCAGCTGCGGCACCAGAGCCGACACGCTGGTGTCGATCGCGGCCCGCGCGAGCTCCTCGTCGAGGTCGGTCTCGAGCTTGTGCAGGCGGGCGAGCAACGAGGGCTGGTCGCTGAAGAAGGCCGTGCTCTCATTGATGTGGGAGACCACGTTCTCGATGGCGCGCACCGCGTCGGCGAGCGTCGCGATGCCGGAGTCGGTGAGGCCCCGTCCGCTGTCGAAAACCTTGCGCATGTAGTGGTTGAGCGGCTCGGTGATGCGGATCCCCTGACGGGCCTCCGCCATCTTCGAGCTGCCGCTCAAGGTATGAATGGCACGGTACACCGCCTCCGGCAGATCATGCGGCTCGGGGTGGCCGGCGCGCTTGTGCAGGTAGTCCCGGATCTCCGCCAGATGGCTCGAGGTTTCCTTGCTGTAAATCTCGTGCAGCTGCGGATCCATCGTCGACAACGGCGTCGGCACCGCGCCTGCAACGGCCGGGGGCGCCGGCGGGGCTTCGGCCGGTGGCGGTTGTGGCGCCGCCGGCGGGCTCTCGCCCGCGGGCGCGCCGGCAATCGGAGCCTCGACTCTCGGCTTCGGCACGGCCGTTATGCCGCTCATCGCGCCATCGGCGCGGTCCTCCGGAGCCAGCGCGGCACCGAGCTGTTCCGCCTCGCGGCCGTCCGCATAGGCGAAGGCCCGGGCCATCAGCGAGTCGACGCCGAGGGAGCTCTGCCGGCCGCTCTCCAGTTGCTCGACCAGCGTCGGCAGCGCGGCAACGGCATTACGCAACAGGCTCATCATGCCCGGGGTACGCGTCAGCGTCTTGTCAATGAGGCGATTGAGCAAATTCTCGATGGACCAGCCGAACTCGGAGATCGAGCGGGCCCCGACCATGCGGCCGCTGCCCTTCAGGGTGTGGAAGCTGCGCCGCAGGGAGCCCAGGGCCTCCAGATCCATCGGATTCTGATCCCAGAGCGGGAACGTCTTGCGAATGGCCGCAATCTCTTCCTTCGCCTCCTCGATGAACAGCTCGAGGAATTGCGGATCCACCTCCGCGGCCGGCGCCGGCGCCGGCGCCGGTACCGCGACCGGCGGCGCGGCGACGAGTGCAATCAGCGGATCGGTCGCGGCGTGCCGGCGCTCGGCCTCCGGCTGCCCATAGATCGAGTCCGGGTCCAGCTTGACGGTGTGCGCCGCTTCGGCCTCGGGCAGCTCCACGCTGGGCACGCGGGGCTCGACGTCCGCGGCGAGCGCCTTCAGGCAGGTCTCGGCGTTGTCGAGCATGTACCACGGATCCGCGCGCCCGTTCTGCAGCGTCTCCATGTAGTACTCGATGCTGACGATGGCATCGGCGATGCGCTCGAGACGCAGCGCGTCCGGGACGCCCGCGCCGGGCTCGATGAGCCGGCGCACCTCGGAGCCGATGGCGTCCATCAGCTCGACCGCGCGGCCCTTGCCGAGCATCAGCAGCCCCGCCGTGATGCCGCGTAGCAGCTGCGGCACATTATCGAGACCCTGAGCGGGAGCATCCGTGGGCTTCTGGACGGCGATCGACACCGCCTCTTTGACCCGCGCCAGGTTCACGATGCACTCCCGGAGCACCGCCTCGCTGACCTGGCGGAATTCGAAGTCATGATCGGGGGCCGCATCGGCGGCGCCGGCCGCCGCCGGCAGGATGAGGCGGACCAGCTGATCGTCGAGGCTGTCTTCCACCGACAACAGCACGCCGGCCATCTTCACCAGCGCGGCCTCGGGCGGATTCTTGCCGTCGCTGAGGATGTCCGAGAGCTCCCCGATCTCCTGTTGCACCCGCTGCCGCAGCTCCCCCAGGCCGAGAACCCCGAGCGTGTCGCTGATCTTCTTCAACAGCTCTAGTTGCGGGATGAGCTCGTCATGACGGCCGCCGCCGCGACGTACGAAGATGTCGAGGACATCCTTGACCTTGGACAGATCCTCCTTGATCGCGGCAGCCACCGTGCGCATGAGCTTCACGCTCGGCGCGGACAAGCTCTCGCGTTCCTGGTCGATCGAGTCGTCCACCGGCAAGAGCTCGGACAGCTTGAAGGAAGCGCGCACCGCCGCGATGCGCCCGCCGGTGGTCGTCGCCCGAGCCACGTAATAGAGCAGGTTATTCAGCAGGTCGACCGGCGGGTCCTCGCCGTAGCGGGCCTCGCCGAGCTCATAGAGAAGCTTGATCTGCCGGTCGGCCTGGCCGAGCAGGCGCTTCAACGTGGCGCTGCCCTCGAGCCCGTTCGCACGTACCGCCTCGAGAATCGCGCCGATCACCCACCACAGCTGGAATACCGGCTGGGTGGTCGCGACCTGCTCGAGCTTTTCGGCCACCTTGGCGAGGATCTCGAGGTTCTGCACCGTGCGCTCGCCGCGGATGTATCCGAGCAAGCCCACCTGAAAGCGCGGTCTGAGCCGGCGAGCCCATTGCGCGACGGTGATGGATTGCTCATCGTGCCGCGGCTCCTGCGGCTGCGCCGGCTGGTCGGACTTGAGATTGAGCAGCAGTAGCGTGCCTTCGGAGAGCAGCGGGCTGCCGCGCACCGAGCGCAGGTCGTTGAGCAGAGGCAGCAGCACCAGCGCCAGGTCACGGCCTCCCGACAGCACCCGCTCCAGGTACGTGGGGAGCTGAACCATGGCGCGCATCAGTGCGTCGAGCCCGTCTCCCTGGCGCTTCTGGTCGTTGCCGGCGCCGATCAGATAGCGGGTGACGTGCTCCATCTCCTCGGCGAGCAGCGCGGCACCGTACACCTCGACCAGCCGCAGCACGCCGTGCGCGAGGTGCAGCTGATCGGCGCACTTTTCGAGAAAGGCCTGCTGATCGGGGCGTTCGGCATAGCCCTCCAGCGCGGCGCGCGCCTCGTTCAGAGTCGCGCTCAATTCCTTCGCGACCAAGTGCAAGGTTTGGGAGCTGATGTCAGTCATCTGGATGGGTCATCGAAATCGTCGAGATGCAGCGCCGTCAGGCGCCGGCTCCGCTCGCCTTGCGCATCTTCCCGGCGCTGCCGGCCGCGACCGGTCCGGCGCCGGCCGGCCCGGGATTGAGGGGGGCCGGATTGAGGGGGGCCGGATTGAGCGGGCCCGGGCTGAGGGGGCCTGGATTGCGCGACTCCGGATGGGGCGGCTCGTTGAGCGGCTTGAGCTCGGCAACCGGCACCACGGCGCCGACCGTGGTCGTGCCCGCGCCATAGTCCGGAAGCCGGAAGCCCGCGACCGACTTGCGCAATTGCGCCGACAGCGCGGCGAGCTTCGCGATCGAGGTCGAGGTCGCGGTCGATCCTTCCGCCGTCTGCGAGGAGATCTCACGCACGACCTGCATGTTCTTCGAGATGTTTCCGGAGGCGATGGCCTGCTGACGTGCGCTTGCCGAGATATTCTGCACCAGGCTCGCGATCTGGTTCGACACCTGCTCGATTTCCTCGAGGGCGGCGCCGGCATTCTCGGCCAGCAAGGCGCCGCCGACCACGTCGGTGGTGCTGCGCTCCATCGACACGACGGCCTCGTTGGTGTCCGTCTGGATGGTGACCACCAGCACCTCGATCTGCTTGGTGGCATTGGCGGCGCGCTCCGCCAGCCGCTGCACTTCGTCCGCGACGACCGCAAAACCGCGGCCGGCCTCGCCCGCCATGGAAGCCTGGATCGATGCGTTCAAGGCGAGAATGTTGGTCTGCTCCGCGATGTCGTTGATCAGCTCGACGATGTTGCCGATCTCCTGCGAGCTTTCGCCGAGGCGCTTGATGCGCTTGCTGGTCTCTTGAATCGTTTCGCGGATCGCATTCATGCCGTCGATGGTCCGGCGCACCGCATCGCCGCCCTTGTGGGCGATGTCGACCGAGTGGCGCGCCACGTCCGAGCAGCGCTCGGAGTTGCCCGACACTTCCTCGATCGAGGCCGCCATGTCGGCCATCGATTCGCTGGCGGCGGAGATCTGCCGCGATTGAGCGCTGCTCGCCTTGGCCATGTGCGCCGCCGCCGATTGAGTCTGCCGCGCGGCGCCGTCGAGCTGGATCGCACTGTCGTTGATGGTCGTGACCAGCTCGCGCAGCGCCTCGATCGCGTAGTTGATCGAGTCCGCGATGGCGCCCGTGATGTCCTCGGTGACCGTCGCCTGCACGGTGAGATCGCCGTCCGCCAGACTCGACAGCTCGTCGAGCAGGCGCATGATGGCCTCCTGGTTGCGATCGTTCTCGCGCACCCGGAGCTCCGTCGAGCGCCGTGCGACCGAGGACTTGCGGAACACCCAGAAAAGCACCCCGAGCAATACGGCGGCCGATCCCAGCAGCGCGAGGATCCACGGCTGATACGGCGCGCGCGTCCCGTCGGACGCGGACGGCGCGGCACCGAGCCGGCTGGTCATGGCGCTCGCCAGCGGCGGCAGCGAGCGCGCCGCAGCCTGGGCTTTCGACAGCGATTCTGCGACGCCGATCGCCTTGCGCACGCCGGCCGCGAACTCGAGATTGCGCTGGACCATGACCTTCAGGCGCTGCTCGGCATCGGGGCCGGTGACGCGCGAGAGCGCCATGCCGGATTCTTCTCCGGACAGACCGCGCACCACCTGATTCAGAAATTCCAGGCTGTCCGCCAGCCGCTGCGCGGTGGGGGCGGCGTCGTTGACGCCGGCGGCGAGACCGTTCAGATCCTGCTGGATTCGCTGCACGGCGAGCTCGAAGCGTTCCAGGTAGCGGCTCATGCCGTCGAGCTTCTGCACACCGACCGCGCTGGCGAGATCGCCGAGCGCGGACAGCAGCTTCGGGGCAATGTCCCGCGTCTCCTGATTGGCGGCCTGGATGGATTCGACCGCCGCGCGGGCATCGGCCACCGTCGTGGCAGCCGTGGCGAATTTGCCGAAGGACGGCTCCAGTGCGGCTTCCTGGCCGCCCGCGAGCGTCTTCAGACGGGCCATGCTGCGGTTCAAGGCGTCGAACGCGCTGGCGTCGCCGCGCAGAGCGTTTTGCGCCTCGTAGGGAATCCGCTCGATGACCAGGGTGAGCAGATCATTCGGCGCCGCCGCCGGGGCGGAGCCCCGCGACAGCACCGTGAGAACGGCGGCGCCGGCCAGGCAGGCGACGATCAGCGCCAGCAGCAGCGGCAGCGCCTGAGTCCTTGTTGGGGTTTGGTCCCGGGTGTTCATCGAGGCTGCGCCGGACTCAACTGGCCGCCTGCAAAAAGCTCTGGCTTTCCACCAGGCTCTTCAGGCTCAGCACCGGCCACACTTCGCCGCCGCGGCGAAACGCACCGGCCAGATACATCTCGCAACGAATCACCGTGGGCGGCGCCTCCGGATTGAATTCGGATTCGGCGAAACGCCGGAATCCCAGCACCTCATCGACGACGAGCCCCGCCGGAATTTCCCGGTGGTTGACCACGACGATGCGGGTATTGCGTCCCGGCGTGCTCGCCCCCGAACCGAGGAATTGACGCAGATCGAGCATCGGCAGGAGCGACCCCCGCACGTTGGCCAGTCCCTTCACCCAGCCTTTGGCCCCCGGTATCCGCGTGATCACGGCCGGATAACCCAGCACCTCGCGTGTTTCCTCGCGCGCGATCAAGAAAGTTTCCCCTCCCATACGGCAGGCCACACCGACCCATTCCCGGCCCGCCTCCGCCTCGGGAGGATTGCCGGTAGCGACCGTGCGGCCGCGCCTCTCGAGCTCCTTGAGCAGTTCGAAAGGCCGGTCCCGCAAGCTGCGTAAGCTTAAGTCCCCACCCCCGGCCGTACTCGTCATACGGCCAGCGCGGCCTGCGCCTTCTCCACCAACGCCTGGGCGGAGACCGGTTTGACCAGATAATCCACCGCGCCCTGGCGCAGGCCCCACACGCGATCCGTCTCCTGGCCCTTGGTCGTGACCATGATGATGGGAATCAGGCTGGTCTCGGGATCGTTGTTGAGCATGCGGGTGGCTTGATAGCCGTTGACGCCCGGCATGACGATGTCCATGAAAATGAGGTCCGGCTTCATGGCCTTCGCCTTGCGAACGCCCTCCTCGCCGTTCTCGGCGGCTGCAGTCTTGAAGCCGTGCTTTTCCAGGGCTTTCTGCATGACGAACACCTCGGTGGGTGAGTCGTCGACAATGAGAATAAGCGCCATCTTATTCCTCCGTCATTTGCCCACGTGCGCCTCGATGGCGCCCAGGAGCTCGTCCTTGGTGAACGGCTTGGTCAGGTAGTGCTCCGAACCGACGATGCGGCCGCGCGCACGGTCGAAAAGGCCATCCTTGCTGGACAGCATGATGACCGGAATCTGTTTGAAGACTTTGTTGTGCTTGATCAGCGAACAAGTCTGGTATCCATCGAGCCGCGGCATCATGATGTCGACGAACACGATGTCGGGCTGATGGTCGGCGATCTTCGAGAGCGCATCGAAACCGTCGACGGCGGTGAACACCTCGCAGCCTTCCTTGGTCAGGAGGGTCTCGGCGGTCCGTCGGATGGTCTTGCTGTCATCGATCACCAGGACCTTCAGTCCCGCGAGTTTGGGTTTGCCGTTGCTGATCATGCTCTGCATGGAAGCGACCTTGGACCTCGAGCGATGCATGCGTAGGTACTGGAATCTCGTGGCTTTTTAACATATCCGGGGCAAGCAAGCCACGGTATGGGGTCGACATTTCGCGGTAATGCCGGCCAAACAACGGTGGCGTGGTTCACAGTTTTTGAACGGAACGACACATCGGCGGCTTACGATAGACTGCCGGCCGGCCCACGGCTTTCTTTAGGCCCCTGGAGGTTGTCGAGATGTCGAGAGTTCGACTGGTCGTGGTGATGGACCCGATCGAGAGCATCAATCCCGCCAAGGACTCAACGCTCGCCATTCTGTTGGCCGCACAGGCCGGCGGCTGGGAGCTTCATTACGCGGAGCTCGGCGATCTGTGGCTGCGCGACGGCGTCGCCTGGGGGCGCCTCGCTCCGCTCGAGGTCATGGACGACTTGCAGAGCTGGTTCGTCCGCGGCGAGCGCCAGGCCGCGCGCCTCGGCGATTACGACGTGATCCTGATGCGCAAGGACCCGCCCTTCGACATGGAGTACATCTACAGCACCTACATCCTGGATCGCGCGGCCGTGCAGGGAGCCCTGGTCTGCAACGACCCCCGGGGCCTCAGGGACATGAACGAGAAGGTATACACGGCGTGGTTCCCCGAGTGCTGCGCGCCAACCTTGATCACACGCGACATGCGCGACATGCGCGAATTCCTCGAGGAGCAGGGTAGGGCCGTCTGCAAGCCGCTGCACGGGATGGGCGGCCGGTCGATATTCGTGCTCGAGGCAGGCGACAAGAATCGCAACGTCGTGTTCGAGACGCTCACCGACTATGGGCGTAACTACGCCATCGTTCAGCGCTACCTGCCGGAAATCGTCACCGGCGGCGACAATCGGATCATTCTCGTCAACGGCGAGCCGGTTCCTTTCGCACTGCAGCGCATGCCGCATGCGGGAGACCATCGGGGCAACCTCGTGGCCGGGGCGAGCGCGCAGAGCCGTCCGCTCACCGAGCGCGACCGCTGGCTGTGCTCGGTCATCGGCCCGAAACTCAAGGCAGCGGGCATGATTTTCGTCGGCCTGGACGTGATCGGTGATTACGTCACCGAGATCAACGTCACGAGCCCGACCGGCATCCGCGAACTAAACAAAAAGCATGGTGTCGACATTGGGACACTCCTGGTGAAGGCGATCGCGGGGACTTTGGACGCCCGATGAGTTCCGACTTGCTCAAGGCGGGCCTCCCTCCGGCCAACGATCGTATGTTGACCACGTGCTTCCTTGCGGCATTGGTTCACGGCATCGTGATTCTGGGCGTCACCTTCAGCGCACCCGGAAGCAAGGGCGAGGAAGGCGACGGTCCCGCCCTGGAAGTGGTCCTGGTGAACGATCAGGCGCCGAGCGTCGCGAAGAATCCGAACGCCCCGTATCTCGCGCAGCGCAGTCAGCTGGGCGCGGGCAATACCTTGAAGCGCGAACGTGCCTTGATACCGCGCTCCTCCTTGAGTCCGATGGAGCGCGAGGGAATCCCCGATGGCGAGGGCGAAGCCGCCGACCAGACCGGCCGCGACACGGGCGACGACGAGGTGCTCGCCACCCACGCAACGACCACGAAGGTGCTCTATTTCGCGTCGGCCGCGGCCGCCGACCAGCCGTCGAAACTGCCGTTGCTGCTCGAGAAGCGGCCCGACCTGGGGATGGCTCCCAACGACGACGGCATCATGCTGCGGATGCGGGGCGAGGCCCGGCAGCAGCTGTGGATCGCCGCGGACACACGCGAGTCCGACGTGGCGGTGTATCTGGACAGCTGGCGGCGCAAGATCGAGAGGGTGGGCACGATCAACTTTCCGGAGGTCGCCCGGCGCGAGCGCCATTCCGGAACTCCGGTGATCGAGGTGACGATCGGCGCGGACGGCCGGCTTCTGAAAAGTGTCATCCGCCGCAGCAGCGGCCATGCCGAGATCGACGAGGCGGCGATGCATATCTTGAAGCTCGCCGCGCCGTACGATCCGTTCCCGAAGGAGCTCTCGGCCGGGCACGACGAGATTCGAATCGCGTACGAATGGCAGTTTCTCGATGGGGCAGCCCAGGGCTCGAGCGTCTACTATGCCGATCCCGGCGGCTCCGCCGGGTCGCCCGAGACTGCGGCCGCTGCGCCGAGCTCCGCGACCGGCAGTCAGCCTCCGAGGAGCCGCGCGGATGGCGCGCCATGAGCCGCTCAACGAGGATCAGCACATGAGCCAGCCGGAGTACCTCACCAGCCAGCTGCTGATCGCCATGCCGACCATGGGTGATCCGAACTTTGCGCAGACCGTGGCGCTGATTTGCGATCACGGGCCCCGCGGAGCCCTGGGGCTCATACTCAACAAGCCGCTGCCGATGCGCATGAGCGAGGTCTTCGAGCAGCTCGAGATCGAGCTGCCGGGAGGACCGCTGAGCGAGCGCCACGTGCTGCGCGGCGGCCCGATGCAAACGGACCGCGGCTTCGTGGTACATCGAGCCGGCGGCGAGTGGGACTCGACGCTCAAGGTCTCCGACACCATCCACGTCACCACCTCGCGCGACATCCTCGCGGCGATGGCCTTGGGTGAAGGCCCGGCGGAGGCCGTGGTCGCGCTCGGATATGCGGGCTGGGACGGCGGACAGCTCGAGAATGAGATCAAGGCAAACGCCTGGCTGAGCGCACCGGCCGACGGCCGAATCATCTTCGATCTTCCCTTCGAGTCGCGCTGGCTCGCGGCCGGGCGTCTTCTCGGTGTCGAGCTTTCGCGCATCAGCCCGATCAGCGGCAATGCCTGATGCGGTCTCGCCCGGCGGCGGCGAGTCCGTGGCGACGGTCCCCGGCAGACACCTCGTCCTCGCGTTCGACTTCGGCCGGCGGCGCGTCGGTGTCGCCTGCGGAGACACGGTCAGCCGGGCCGCCTCACCGCTCGGCGCCGTGGCGGCCGGCGCCTCCGGCCCGCAATGGAGCGGCATCGACGGGTTGATACGCGATTGGCGGCCCTCCGCGCTGGTGGTCGGTCTACCGTATAATGCCGACGGCTCCGAGAGCGCGAGCGCGGCCGCGGCGCGCGGATTTGCCGCCGAACTCGGGCGACGCTATGCCTTGCCGGTGGATCTGGTCGACGAGCGCTATTCGTCGCTCGAGGCGGAGGACAGGCTCAAGCGCGCACGCGCGTCGGGCTTGCGCAAGCGGCGGGTCACGAAGGCCGACGTCGACGCGGCGGCCGCGTGCGTCATCTTGGAGCGGTGGCTCAGCGAACGAACATGAGGCGCGAATGCGTGTACAAACCGACGGCGCCGGCGGGCTGCGTCATCTCATCTCCCTGGACGGTCTCTCGCGCGAGGCGATCACGGCCCTTCTCGACCGGGCCGAGAGCTATCGGCGGTTTCCCGGACAACCGGCCTATGAAGGACGCGAGCTCGCAGGCGTAACGCTCGCCAACCTGTTCTTCGAGCCGAGCACGCGCACCCGTGCGTCGTTCGATCTTGCCAGCCGGCGGCTGGGCGCCCACGTGCTGAACCTGGAGATGCAATCCAGCTCGCGCGTCAAGGGCGAGACCATGCTCGACACCATCTACACGCTGGAGGCGATGAATACCGACATCTTCGTGATTCGCGACTCCGAAGCGGGCATGCCTGAGTTCCTGATCGACCACGTCGCGCCCCACGTATCGGTGATCAGCGCCGGGGAGGCGCACGTCTCGCACCCGACTCAAGGGTTGCTCGACGTGTTGACCATCCGCGCGCACCGCCGCCGCTTCGCCGGCCTCAAGGTCGCGATGGTCGGCGACATCAAGCACTCGCGCGTGGCCCGCTCCACGACGCGGGCGTTGCGTACGCTCGGCACCTCGGACCTGCGCCTGGTGGCGCCGGAGTCGCTGTTGCCGAGCGAGGACGAATTTCCGGGCGCGCTGCGCTTCACGCGGATCGAGGAAGGCATTGCCGGCGCGGACGTGGTGATGATGCTGCGCATCCAGAAGGAGCGCATGGTGCAGTCGGCCTCGCTCGACGATGCCGCCTATTTCCGCGAGTTCGGATTGAATGCCAGGCGGTTGAAGCTCGCCGCAGCGGATGCGCTGGTGATGCATCCGGGGCCGATGAACCGCGGCGTCGAGATCTCCTCGGACGTGGCGGATGGGCCCAATTCGGTCATACGGGAACAGGTCAATAATGGGGTCGCGGTGAGGATGGCGGTTCTCGCATCCATCGCGGCGACACTCACGAGGCATCGGCGGCCGCTCTAGTTCGATTGGAAAAAGTCGCCTGCGGCGCTTTTTCGGAGCGCAGCTTCGTTGCCGCCGGCAAAAGGCGTGACTTTTGCCGGCTGCTTTGCGCCGGCTTCGACGGCCTGGCGCAAGTCCGACATGCTCCTAGGGTTTGGAAACGGCCTCACGGCCTCCAGATTTTTACGAGTCGGGATTTCTTGATGGCTTCGTCATGCGTGGCCAGGGGTAAATCGTGCACACGCGCCGTGGCAACGATCATGCGATCGGCCGGGTCCCCATGGAACGTATCGGGGAGATCATCGACCGCGATGACCGTTTCCGCGTCCAGGGGCAGGACGGTCAGCATTTCCGGAGCCGTGGCGCGCCTGAGCCATACGGGAAGGGGAAGCGGGAGGTCGATTCGATGCTTCGTGTGGAGCATCTGCGACTCCCACTGGCATATGGCCGGCAAATGTATGCCCCTGTCGGCAGCGACGCGGTCCAGTGCCTTTCGCTCCCTGTCGGGCAACGGTGAGTCTCGCAGAAGCCACCATATCCAGACGTGAGTATCGAGGAGGACTTTCAACGCAGAGCCTCGAAGTCCTCCTCCTTCCAGATGGATTCTTTCGCGGCGACGCTTGCACTACCACCCAGCGCCCGGAGCCGCTCCCATGGCTTACCATCGGCCAACCCGCCGTTGGCCGGTTCCAGGCGCGCGACGATCCGTCCCCGTCGGCGGATCGTGATGCTCTCGCCGCGCTCCTCCACCTTACGGATGAGATCCAGGCAGCGTGCCTTGAAATGGGTGACCGAAATGTCCATTTCAAGATTCTAAATGACCAGTTTCAGGAGCGCAATCATCACACGGCGATCATCACACGGGTAGGCCTGATCCTACCCGCTCATGCGGCCCTATCACCGTCGAAGGTCTCGAGCGGATCCCCATAACATAGGGCAACAGTCCGAATCAGGAGGGAGACCAAGATGAACCGGAAAGTATCAGCCCGAGCGTTTCGTCGCTTCATCGGCCTCGCGGGCCTTGGCGCGCTCATCTTGTCGGCGGCGGCAATTTATTCACCGGCCGCCTCGGCCAAGGAAAAATACAAAATCGATCCGGTGACCGGCACCAAGTACAAAGCCGATCCGGACATGCAGGATCTCTTGGCGGCGTACGCCGGTCTGGGAGGCAAGCCCATCGAGACACTGACGCCCACGGAGGCCCGCGGGCAGCCGACCATGGCGGACGCGGTCATCGTCGTGATGAAGCAACGGGGCATCGATACCGACCCGGCGAAGCTGGTGCCGGACGTGACCACCGTCGATGTGACGATTCCGGGCCAGAGTCTGGAGACGCCTTTATCGGCTACCGTTTACACCCCCGTGGGGCCGGGCCCTTTCCCCGCGGTCGTTTATTTCCATGGCGGCGGCTGGGTCATCGGGAGCCGCAAGGCTGACGACGCCGGTGCGCGAGCCCTCGCCAAGGGCGCCGATGCCGTGGTTATTTCGGTCGATTACCCCCTGGCCCCGGAGCACAAATTCCCGGCCCCCTGGGATGGTGCGCTCGCCGCTTACAAGTGGGTGGCCTCGAACGTCGGCAGCTGGCGCGGAGACCCGCGGCGCCTGGCGCTCGCGGGCGAGGACGCCGGCGGCAATCTCGCCCTCGCCACGGCGATCGCGACTGCCGACGCAGGGCTCACCCGGCCGAAGGCGGTGATTGCCATCGACCCCATTACACAAACGGGTTCGGCGACGGAGTCCTATGTGGACAGCGCGAACGCCAAGGTGCTCGACAAGGCGATGATGGCCTGGTTCTTCTCCCACACCCTGAGCTCACCTGCGGAGAAAACCAATCCACGGCTCGATCTCCTGCACGCGAAGCTCACGTTACTGCCGCCGGTGACCATCATCAATGCGCAGATCGACCCGTTGAGAAGCGATGGGTCGATTCTGGAAGAAGCATTGAAGCAGGCCGGGATCCCGGTGACGCGCCAGGAGTACCCAGGCGTGACGCACGACTTTTTCGACGCCGCCCCGGTGCTTCCGGCCGCGAAGAAGGCACAGTCCTTCGCCTCCGATCAGCTCAAGGCCGTCTTCAAGCCCTGACACCGGAACAGCGCCTCTCCCATGCGGATGCGGCTGCCCTCGACCAGCCCATCGCGCAGCGCTGCGTCCTCCGGCGCGAACACGATGATGGTGGAGCCATGCTCGAACCATCCCAGTTCATCCCCTTTGCGCGGGGTCGCATCGCAGGGAATCACGTTCGGGCCGCGGTACTTCAAGTGCAGCCTCACGTCGAGGAACTTCAAACGGATGCTCGCGACCAGGATGGCGGCGACCGGCACCAGCGTGAGCAGAGAGCCGCTGGGGAGGCGGCAGCGGATGACGGCGCGCTCGTTTTTGCAGAACAGGTGCTCGACGCGCTTTAGGGCGATCGGGTTCACGTTCCAGGTATCGCCCGACATGTAGGTCACCCGCTCCACGCAGCAGTCGTAGGGGGCGTGGAAGCGGTGATACATGCTCGAGGTCAAGCGGAGGGTCGCGAATTGGCCCCGGGCGTAGTAATCGACCAGCTCGTCGTCGCCGAGAAGGTCGCGAAGCGGATAGGGAAAGCCCTTGGCCTGCAACACCATGCCGTCCTCGACGCGCCCGCAGGCGCCGACCAGCCCGTCGCAAGGACTCGCGATCACAGCCGGATCGGCGTCGATCGGCCGCGCGCCCGCCTTGAGTTCACGGGTGAAGCAGTCGTGCAGGCTCGTGAAGCGGGTCTTTTGGGCCTCGCTCAAGTCCAGATCCGAGAACAGCCGCCAGACCGCGATTGCGGCAGCGCAGAACCAAGGCTGCTCGATGCGGCTCAGCCGGCCGACGGCACGCGTGAGCCAGCGGCGCGGAATCCGGTTGGTGAGCAGGAAATTGATGTCCTCTTGCTGGACGATTCGCATGAGTAGCGTGCGGCCGGTCATGTAAGTGTCACTCGCCTGCAATACAGTCCGCGCCGGAGGATTCCGTGACCCATCAGATCATCGTTTGGATAGTCGCCGCCGGTGTGCTCGTAGCTGCACTGCACAAGCTGCGGCTGCGCTTGCAGCTCTCGCGAGCCAAGCACCGCTCGCTGGCGGGCCATGCGCGCATGGCGCGCCGGTTCGCACGGCTGGTTCCGTACTACGAGTATTCCGAGGACATGTTCTTCCGGGTGGATGGCGCGCCGGAGCCGGTCGCCGCTTCCCGCCAGGCGGCGTTCCTGCGCCTTGCGGCCGTCCTGCGTGAGCGCACCCCGAGCAATGTCGAGCTGACCGCGAGCGTCATCGACGGAATCTCGGATCTTCAGTTCACCAGCCGCTATCGGGTCCCCTACCAGTTCAGCGGCCTGGTACGCCGGCATTTCAAAGGCGTCGCGTTCATGCAGTCCTCCTCCGGCGTGACGCTCACCGACGTGGACGGCAACCGCTTCTACGACGTGACCGGCTCGTACGGCGTCAACGTCTTCGGCAACGACTTCTACAAGGACTGCATCGCGCGCGGCAGCGAGCGGGTGCGGGATCTGGGTCCGGTCCTCGGCAGCTATCACCCGGTGGTTGCCTACAACGTGGGGCGGCTGCTCGAGATCTCCGGCATGGACGAGGTCTCCTTCCACATGTCCGGAACCGAAGCGGTGATGCAGGCCGTCCGTCTGGCCCGCTATCACACGCGGCGCAGTCACCTGGTTCGTTTTTGCGGCGCCTACCACGGCTGGTGGGGCGACGTGCAGCCCGGGCCCGGCAATCCGGTGACCGAGCGCGAGACCTACACCTTGCGCGACATGGACGATGCAGCACTGCGCGTACTGCGCAGCCGTCGCGACATCGCCTGTGTGCTGGTCAATCCGCTGCAGGCGCTTCATCCCAATTCCGGCGCCCCCGGCGACTCCGCGCTCCTCGACAGCGGACGCAGCGCCCACTTCGACCGTGCCGCCTATGCCCGGTGGCTGGAAAAGCTTCGCGCCGCGTGCGACGAGCGCGGCATCGTGCTGATCTTCGACGAGGTATTCGTGGGTTTCAGGCTCGCACCCGGCGGCGCGCAGCAATACTTCGGGGTGCGCGCGGACATGGTCACGTACGGCAAGACCGTGGCGGGCGGCCTGCCCGTGGGCGTGCTCTGCGGGCGCCGCGACACCATGCGCCGCTTCCGCGAGGACCGCCCGGCCGATATCTGCTTTGCACGCGGCACCTTCAATTCCCATCCCTATGTCATGGGCGCCATGTATGCGTTCCTCGAGCGCCTCGAGAGTCCGGAGGTGGCGGCCCTGTACCAGGGACTGGACCAGACCTGGAATGCGCGGGCGGAGAGCCTCAACGAGCGGCTGCACGCGGAGCGCCTGCCGGTGCGGGTCGCGAATCTGTCGACGATCTGGACGATCCACTACACGCAGCCGTCGGCTTACAACTGGATGTTCCAATACTATTTACGCGAAACCGGAATCGCCCTGAGCTGGGTGGGCACCGGCCGCCTGATCTTCAGCCTGAATTACACGGCCGAGGAGTTCGCGGAGGTCGCGGATCGACTCGTGGCGGCGGCCCGGGCGATGCAAGCGGACGGCTGGTGGTGGGCCGAGCCCACCACCACGAACAAGTCGATCAAACGCCGGGTCCTCAAGGAAATGCTTCAAGCCCGCTCGCCGTTCGGCGCGGGCTCGATGAGCTCGCCGCGCAGCAGATAGAGCGGCGACTTGCAGTAGAGCTTCACGTCGTTGAACGGGTCGGTGATGATCTTCGTCAGCCACACGAGCCCGGTCTGGACATCGCGCAAGAAGAACAAGTGCACGGTCCGGAACAGCAAGGCACCGATGCCGAGCACCAGCCAGACCTCGCCCAGATGACGCAGGAATTCCTCCGCATCCGCCGCCGGCTCGAACAGTCCGAAGAAGGTCGGATTCAGCCACAGGAGCAGCGGAACCAGGGCCCACATGGCGTGCAGGATCACCTTGCGCTTGAGGTTGTAGCCCACCTTGATCTCTTCTTTGTGCTCGTGGGTGACGTGGTTCACCTCGTCGTAGCCCTTCGGCTCGAAGAAGAAGTGACCCGATTGGCGGCTCACCATGGAGACCAGCCAGCCGATCAGGGCGGCAGCCACGGGGTCCTTGAACATCATCGCGTAGGCGACCAGGAAGCTGCAGGCGCTCAACAGGTGCAGCGATTGGTTGATGCGGCTGTGATGGTAGAAGCGGTGGTCGTCCCAGCGCTGAGTTCTAAGCTCCGCCAAGAAACTATGCATGCAAGCAAACTCCGTGAATGAGAGGTGGCATGAAATCGCGATGAAACAAATATAGGAATTTCGTTACAGGCCGATGACACGGCGGCCCT
Source organism: Steroidobacteraceae bacterium (assembly GCA_036272515.1). Classification (GTDB taxonomy): domain Bacteria; phylum Pseudomonadota; class Gammaproteobacteria; order Steroidobacterales; family Steroidobacteraceae; genus Bog-1198. Next base: position 41,955 of record DATAYO010000027.1, read on the forward strand.
TCTGCGCGACGAACTTCACAGAATCCATGAAATGTTTCGTCCATGTCCCAAATAAATCGCATTTCGTTCATCTCATCGTCACAGCACGGTGCGAGGCTGTGCGCGCATGAGAATCATGATCGTGACGGATGCATGGTTTCCCCAAACCAACGGCGTCGTGCGCACGCTGGCTCATACCGCCGCGTGGCTGGGCCGCTTCGGCCATGAGGTCAGGACCCTGACACCCCGCAATTTCCGCAGTATACCCTGTCCGACGTATCCGGAAATCCGGCTGTCGCTCTTCCCGGGCCGGGCGCTCGGCAAGGCGATCAGCGCTTTCGGCCCCGAGGCGCTGCACATCGCGACGGAGGGTCCGTTGGGGCTGGCGGCGCGCCGCCACTGCGTATCGCGGGGCATGCGCTTCACCACCTCGTACCACACCCAGTTCCCGCAGTACGTGCGCGCGCGCTTCCCCATTCCGCTGGACGCCTCTTACTGGGCCTTGCGCCGTTTCCACGCCGCCGGCACCCGCTGCATGGTGTCGACCAGAACCCTGCGCCAGGACCTGGCGGCGCGGGGCTTCAAGAATCTCGCGACCTGGCGCCGCGGGGTCGACACGGACATGTTCCGGCCCCAGCCCAAGGATTTCCTCGATCTGCCCCGGCCCATCGCCGCCTGCGTCGGGCGCGTCGCGATCGAGAAGAACATCGAGGCGTTCCTGCAGATGCCCTGGAGCGGCAGCAAGATGGTCATCGGCGACGGTCCCGAGCGGCCACGACTGGAAAAGCTTTATCCCGCCGTCAAGTTCACCGGCTATCGCTTTCAAGAGGATCTCGCCCGCCATCTGGCGGCCGCCGATGTCATGGTATTTCCAAGCCGCACCGACACATTCGGACTGGTCAATCTCGAGGCGATGGCCTGCGGCGTGCCGGTCGCCGCCTATCCCGTGACCGGACCGATCGACGTGATCCAGGATGGCGTCACCGGGGCGCTGGACGAGGACCTGGGCCGCGCCGCGCTGCGCGCGCTCGCACTCGACCCGGGAACCTGCCGCCGCCACGCTCTGCAATATGGCTGGGACGTGAGCACGCGGGAATTCGAGGGCAACCTGGTGGCCTGCCATTCGGCCGGCGGCGAGAGTGTTGCCGTGCCGAGCGAGCGCGTGACGGCCCCCGCCGCCGCGTCCGCGGGCGTCAGCCGAAGTTGATCTTGGCCTCGAGATTGGTGCGCGAATCGGCGCTCGTCAGCGCCTCCTCGAGCTCAATGCGGCCTTCGCGCACCAGGTTGTAGAGCGAGTTGTCGAAGCTCAGCATGCCGCGCTCCGTGCCCGTGCTGATCGCCTCCTTCACACCCACCACGTCGCCCTTCTTGATCAGCTCCGAGACATGCGGGGTATTGATCATGACTTCCGAGGCCGCCACTCGATTGCCGGCCTTCGCCAGCACCAGGCGCTGCGACAGGATGGCGCGCAGATACTGCGACAGGTCGAGGAAGATCTGGTTGTGCTGGTCGCGCGGGAACATGTTGATGATGCGATCGAGCGTCTCGGCGCAGTTGTTGGCGTGCAAGGTTGCAATGCACAAATGACCGGTGCCCGCGAGCGCCAGCGCCGCCTCCATGGTTTCGCGATCGCGGATCTCGCCCACGAGGATCACGTCCGGCGCGGCGCGCACGGCGCTGCGCAGTGCGCGCGCGAAGCTCTTGGTATCGAGGCCGACCTCGCGCTGGTTGACGATGGATTTCTTGTTGGTGTGCAGGAACTCGATCGGATCCTCGATGGTGAGAATGTGATCCGAGGAGGTCTCGTTGCGGTGATTGATCATCGCCGCGAGCGTGGTCGATTTACCGGCCCCGGCCGCGCCCACCATCAGGATCAATCCGCGCTTCAGCATCACCAGCTCTCTCAGGATCTCGGGCATGCCGAGATCCTCGAGCCGGGGCATGTCGGCGGTGATGTAGCGCAGCACCATGGCGGGATATCCGCGCTGGTAGAACACGTTGACCCGGAACCGCCCGAGCCCGGACTCAGAAATCGCGAAGTCGATCTCGAGCTCCTCGTTGAAATGCTCGATCTGCTCCGCCGTCATGAGACCGAGGGCCGCCTGACGCACCGTCTCCGGGCTCAAGACCTGCTTGTTGACCGGAAAGATCTTGCCCTCGATCTTGATCTTGACCGGCGCATTGCAGGAAAAGAACAGGTCCGACGCCTTCTTCTCCACCATCAATTTGAACAGCGGCTTGGTGTTCATCACCTGAGCCGGCGCGGCAGCGGACATACCCTAATACACCCCTAAGTGAATCGTTCCATCTCAGCGACCCGCCTTCCTTCGGTGAATCGCCCCACATCGGCCCGAGCCGTCCATGATCCGCTTCGGCCTAGAAAACTTGTCCTTCCTCCTCCTCGAGGATCTGCAGCGCCGCCGCACCATCCTCCGGAGTCTTCATCTCGCGCTTGCTCTCGAGCTTGACGCGCAGGCGCAGCTCGTTCTTCGAGTCGGCGTTGCGCAACGCGTCCTCGTACGAGATGAGGCCGGCCTCGTAGAGCTCGAACAGGGCCTGGTCGAAGGTCTTCATGCCCAGCCGGTTGGATCGGGCCATCACATCCTTGATCTTCGACACGTCGCCCTTGAAGATCAAATCGGAAATCAACGGCGACGCCAGCATGATCTCCATCGCCGCGATACGGCCCGCACCGGCCTCGCGCGGGATCAGCCGCTGCGAGATGAGCGCCCGGATGTTGAGCGAGAGGTCCATCAGCAGCTGCTCGCGGCGCTCCTCCGGAAAGAAATTGATCACGCGGTCGAGCGCCTGATTGGAGCTGTTGGCGTGCAGGGTGGCGAGCACGAGATGGCCCGTCTCGGCGAATTGGATGCCGTACTCCATGGTCTCGCGGTCACGGATCTCGCCGATCAGGATCACGTCGGGGGCCTGACGCAGCGTGTTCTTGAGCGCCAGGTGCCAGCTTTCGCAGTCGACCCCGACCTCGCGGTGGGTCACCACGCAGCCCTTGTGTGCGTGCACGTACTCCACCGGATCCTCGATGGTCACGATGTGTCCGCGAGTCTTCTCGTTGCGGTATCCGACCATCGCCGCCAGCGAGGTCGACTTTCCCGAGCCGGTGCCTCCGACCAGGATCACGAAACCGCGCTTGGAGAGCACGACCTCCTTCAAGATCGGCGGCAGCTCGAGCTCCTCGAGCGTCGGAATCTTTGCATTGATGGTACGCACGACCGCGCCCGTGTAGCCCTGCTGAACGAAGGCGCTGACGCGAAATCGGCCGATGCCGGGCGGCGCAATCGCGAAGTTGCACTCCTTGGTCGAATCGAATTCCTTGGTTTGACGGTCGTTCATGATGGCGCGGACCAGGCTCGCGCTCTGCTCCGCCGTCAAGCTGCGGTCCGACTGCGGCCGGATCTCCCCGTCGATCTTGATGGCGGGGGGAAAGCCGGCGGTGACGAACAGATCGGATCCCTTCTTCTCCACCATCCGGCGGAGCAGGTCCTGCATCAACCGTATCGATTGGTCGCGGTCCATTGTTTTGCCCTTATCCTCCGGCGCGCCCCGCGCGCCGCCTCAAGTTCGGGGTTCGCGCCTCTGCGCGAACCCCGTTGAAAATTTGCGCGCAGCGCATTAAATAGAGTCCTTGTTCTGAGCCTTGTATTTGGCCTCTTCGCGGCTGACGACACCCTTTTGGACGAGCTCCTGCAGACACTGGTCGAGCGTCTGCATGCCCTGCCCCTGGCCGGTCTGAATGGCCGAATACATCTGCGCAATCTTACCCTCGCGGATCAGGTTGCGGATGGCGGGCGTGCCGATCATGATTTCGTGCGCTGCGATTCTTCCGCCGCCGACCCGCTTCATCAGGGTCTGGGAGATCACCGCACGAAGGCTCTCCGAGAGCATCGCGCGCACCATGTCCTTTTCCGCGGCGGGAAACACGTCGACGATGCGATCGATGGTCTTGGCGGCGGAGCTGGTATGCAAGGTGCCGAACACCAGGTGTCCGGTCTCGGCGGCGGTCAGCGCCAGGCGGATGGTCTCGAGATCGCGCATTTCACCCACCAGGACCACGTCGGGGTCCTCGCGCAAGGCCGAGCGCAGCGCTTCCGAGAACCCCAGGGTGTCCCGATGCACTTCGCGCTGGTTCACGAGGCAGCGCTTGCTTTCATGAACGAACTCGATCGGATCCTCGATGGTGATGATGTGATCCGGGCGGTTGTCGTTGCAGTGGTTCACCATGCCCGCGAGCGTGGTCGATTTGCCCGAGCCGGTCGGTCCGGTGACGAGGACCAGGCCCCGGGGCAGCATGCAAAGGTCCTTGAACGTCTTGGGAGCGTTCAATTCGTCGAGCGACAGAATGGTCGAGGGGATGTTGCGAAACACCGCGCCGGCGCCGCGATTCTGGTTGAACGCATTGACGCGAAATCGCGCCAGTTTCGGAATCTCGAAGGAAAAGTCCGTCTCGAAGAACTCTTCGAAAGCCTTGCGCTGCTTGTCATTCATGATGTCGTACACCATGCTGTGCACTTCTTTATGCACCAGCGCCGGCATATTGATGCGCTTGATGTCGCCATCCACGCGAATCATCGGCGGTACACCCGCCGACAAATGCAGGTCCGAAGCGTTGTTCTTCACCGCAAAGGCGAGAAGCTGCGCGATATCAACCGCCATTCACGGCTCCTAAATCCGGCTGCACCCAGCCTCCGGCAGTATATAAGAGGGTGTCGCCACCCAATATGTTAATTAGTCCGCAGAATCTGACGCATAACGTGAACCACGTCCGGTCTCGGATAAACGAGGCCGCCAGGGCGGCCGGACGTGATCCCGCCACCGTCACATTGGTCGCGGTCACCAAGGCCAAGGCTGCCGAATCGCTGCGGGTTGCCGCCACGGCGGGCGTCACGGATTTCGGCGAAAATTACCTGCAAGAGGCACTTGCGAAGATGGACGAGCTGCGGCAGCCGCCGGTGCGCTGGCATTTCATCGGATCCTTGCAATCGAACAAGACCCGCGCGGTCGCGGAGCGCTTCGACTGGGTTCATGGCATCGATCGATGGAGCATCGCCCGGCGCCTGTCGGAGCAGCGTCCCTTTCACGCGCCGCCGCTCAATGCATGCATTCAGGTGGCCCTGGTTCCCGAGCCGACCAAGCACGGCGTGGAGCCCGGAGATCTGGCCGCGCTCGCCGAACAAATGGCCGGATTGCCGCGCCTCAAGCTGCGGGGCCTGATGTGCATTCCCCCGCCGCAGCCCGATACCGGCGCCCAGCGCGCGCTCTTCGCCCGCCTGCGGGAGCTTCTCGAGAGTCTCAACGCGCGCGGGCTGGACCTCGATACACTATCGATGGGGATGAGCGCGGACTTCGAATCGGCCATTGCCGAAGGCGCGACCATGGTCAGGATCGGAACGGCGATATTCGGCGCAAGGTGACGCAGATGCACAACATACGCAAACTGGCTTTCATAGGCGGCGGCAACATGGCTGCCGCGCTGATCGGCGGGCTGACCAAGCATGGGCTCGCGAGCGATCGCATCGCCGTTGCCGATCCGGATGTCGAGCAGCTGACCCGCCTCGGGCGCGACTACGGCATCTCGCATGCGCCCGACGGCGCCGGGGCCGTTGCCGGCGCCGAGGCGGTGATCCTCGCCGTCAAGCCGCAGCAGATGCGTGCCGTGGCTTTGGGGCTGGCTCCGCAGCTCGCCGTAGGCAGGCCCCTGGTCATCTCGGTGGCCGCCGGCATACCGCATGCCGCGCTCGCGCGCTGGTTCGGACCGTCGATTCCGGTGGTGCGAACCATGCCGAACCGGCCGGCCCTCGACGGCTTCGGCGCGACCGGGCTGTACGCGCCGCCCGGCGTGGGCGCCGCCCACCGGGCGCTGGCGGAGTCGATCATGGCCGCCGTCAGTGCGACCGTATGGGTCGAGCATGAATCTCAGATGGATACGGTGACCGCGCTGTCCGGATCGGGCCCCGCCTACTTCTTTCTCTTCATGGAGGCGCTCGAGGCGGCCGCGCACGAGCGCGGGCTGCCGAACGACGTCGCGCACAAGTTGACCCTGGAGACGGCATTTGGGGCCGCGCAAATGGCGCGCCACTCGGCCGAGTCCCTCGCGGTGCTCAGGGAGCAGGTGACATCGAAGGGCGGCACGACGGCGGCGGCGCTCGCCGTGCTGGATGCCGCGGGCCTGCGCGCCACCGTCGCTCACGCGGTGGCGGCGGCAGACCGCCGGTCCGCGGAGCTCGCGGCCGAATTCGGGGCTCCGTAGCCCAATGGAAGCGATCCGATTCATCGTCGATACGCTGCTCTGGCTGCTCACGCTCGCCTTCGTGTTGCGTTTTCTGTTTCAGCTGGTTCGAGCGGATTTTCGCGATCCCATGGCTGACGCCATCGTGCGGGTGACGAACTGGCTCATCCTGCCGCTGCGTCGCATTCTGCCGCCGGTCGGCAAGATCGACACCGCGACCGTTCTGGCCCTGCTGCTGATCGCAGCGGCGCGCACTTTGATCATGTCGGCGCTCGCGGGTTTCGGATTCGGCAATCCCTTGCTGCTCGTGCAAGTCACGCTGATAGGCCTCGTGGAGATGGTCCTCAAGATCTACCTGTTCGCGTTTCTGCTGTATTGGGTCGCCACATTCGTCGCCCAGGGCAGCTACGCGCCGGGCGTCCGCTTGCTCGCGCAGCTCTGCGAACCCATCTTGAAGCGCGTCCGGCGCGTGATTCCGCCGATCGGGCAGATCGATTTCTCCTTTCTCTGGGTGTCCATCGCGATCGGCGCGCTGCTGATACTTCTGCGTTGAACATGCCCTCCTACGTGCCTGAAATCACTGCCAACGGCGCCGTTGGACTCGCTCCGCCCCGGGTGCCCGCGCGGGGTCGACAGCGCGAAAGCCTGAAAATTAAGGCTCGCGCACGCACGGACGATTAATTTTTTTTTGCGAATGCGCTAAACATCGGCTTTTTTCTATGTTATTTTCGGCGCCGAGTCGGATTCGTGGGGAATCATCGACAAATCCGCGTTCGCAAACATCAGCAGGAGATTTATATGGCGAAAAAGAATGCAGCACCGACCAAGTCTGAAATTCTCGCTACCATTTCGAAGGAAACAGAGCTCTCCAAGAAGCAGGTCGGAGCCGTGTTTGACTCGCTTTCCGGCGCCATCAAGAAGAGCCTTCGCAGTCACGGGCTGTTCACCATGCCCGGGCTTCTCAAGATGAAGGTGGTGAAGAAGCCCGCCACGAAAGCACGTGAGGGCGTCAATCCTTTCAACGGCGAGAAGATGATGTTCAAGGCCAAGCCGGCCAGCAAGAAAGTACGTATTGCCGCGCTCAAGAATCTCAAGGAATTCGTCAACTAGCCTCGTTGTCCACAGTCGGCTCTCGCGCGTGCAGGGCCGGTGGACTCTCGCGTCCGGGGCGGTTGGATCCCAGCCGCTCCGGATTGATTGCCGGCGCCACGCTGCCGGCGCGGGCCACACCCGGTCTACTTCCCTCTTGGCCGATATCGACCGGCCGCTCGAAGCCTTAGGCCGCTCGAAGCCTTAGGTGTTCGGGCGCGAGCCTCGAATCTTGAGGAGCGCAGCGAGGTTCGCTGCGGTGGCTGCGGCCAGGCCGAGCCAGCGATGTCGCAACACTGCGACCGCGTCGTCGAGCTCATCGACGACCTGTAGAACCCATTCCATTGGTAAGGAGTCTAGGGGAGTTACATTGCAGCGGTGCGTGAGGCGAGTCACATATACTTGCCATGATGCAGGCGGCTGCGTAGGCTCTACCCTTACATGCAGCGCATTCTCGTTCTGAATCCGAAAGGCGGATCGGGCAAAACGACGATAGCCACCAATCTCGCCAGCTATTTCGCGAGTCAGGGTGACCATCCGCTGCTGTCGGACAACGATTCCCAAGGCTCCAGCAGCCGCTGGCTCAAGAAGCGCAAGCCGGAACAAGCGTTCATACACGGCATTGCGGCGTTCGAGCGCAACTCGCGCATGACGCGCGCATGGCAAATGCGGATCCCGCCCGACGCCGCGCACGTGATCGTGGACACGCCGGCGGCCGTGCTCGGTCAGGAGATGCCGGAAATGACCAAGAGCGCGGACGCGATCATCGTTCCGGTGCTGCCCTCCGACATCGATATTCACGCCTTCTCGAGATGCATCCAGGATCTGCTGCTGATCGCCAAGGTGCGGCGCGACGAGAACCGCATCGGCGTGATCGCCAACCGCGTGAAGCGCAATACCCTCATCTACCAGTCACTGATGAGATTTCTGGGGGCGCTTCGGATCCCGGTGGTCGCAACCTTGCGTGACTCGCAGAATTACGTGCGCGCCGCCGAGCAGGGAGTCGGGCTGTACGAGATGAAGCGCACTCTGGTCGCTCAGGACATCGAGGACTGGGAGCCCCTGGTCGCTTGGCTGAAGGCCAAGGAAGGCATGCTTCGATCCGGCACCGAGTCGAGCCCGCTGTCCGGCATCAATCCGCTGCCTCAAACCGCCTAGTCGGACCTCGGAGCCGCCTGCGGATGATTACTTCTTGTCTTCCCAGCTGACGCGGACCTTCTCCGCCCAGTTCTTGTAGCTGTGCCAGTTGTAGAGGTTGTTGGTGATCGCCGCGTGGCGCCCGCCGGGACCGCCCGTCTTGTAGGCCTCGCGCGGGGCCGCATTGGCGTTGGCGTTGGCACCCCCCTCGACGCGCGGAGCGCGCCGGTCCACACCGGTATATCGAGTCTGTTGCTTGAAGTCGCTCATCGGGTGCCTCTCGTTTACCGGACAGTAGAAGCCCGGCGCCACTTACGGCAGTAACTGTGTCACAGGCATCCGGGCAGCGCCTGCGAGGTGCTCTCGCATTGCGATGTGCTTCTCAGAGACCGGCACGGTAAGTTAAATCAGCGAGCCTACTTGCTTTCCCACGCCTCGAAGAGCGGCTTGAGCTCCTCGAGCGAGCGGTCCAGCGCCGCCGGCAAAAGCGTCGTATAGGAGTCGAGCAGCGCCATCGCGTTGCGCGCCGGGTCGGTGCTGGTGGCGGCGCCGAGCCGTCGCGACATGTCCTTGTTGACGATGTGCAGGTTCTCGTAGAGCTCGGTGAGCGCGACGAACGCAGGCCGCGAGGCCGCGCCGGTGAGCTCGCGCGAGAGCAGGTACATCGACACGCTCCGGTAGACGGTTTCCGCCTCGTTCGCGAAGGGCAGGTGGAAGCGCGCCATGGGCCGCAGGCGGTCGGTCCAGGGGCATCCGGCGGTCGCCATGATGAGCCCCAGTACCGAGCTCATCGCCTGCTGCGCGGTCGTTTCCACGTACACGGTGCGCTCGCTCTGCAGTACCGTGACGCCCACGGTGTCGAAGGACACCAGCTCCTTCAACGGCTCGAGCGCTGTCGCCATTTGCAGCGCCGCCGGACAATGCGGGTGGGCGGCCTGATTAAGCGGGCAGTTGGCGCACTGGTTGAATTTGAGCTCGGTCCAGAACGGAGGAGCCGCGGGGGGAGCGTTGGTGAGCCGGAAGCTCGTGGGATCGAAGGTAAAGTGCAGCGCTCTCTGCGATCCGTCCGGCAAGTCGAACCGATAACGGATCGAGAGCGGCTCGCTCATGCCACGAGCCGGTAGCAGGGAGTGTACTCCGCACCCCTGAATTTCATGCGCCGCTGCGCCACGAACGAGCGCAACAGGCGGTCGAGAGGCTCCATGATCGATGCCTCGCCGCAGAGCTCGAAAGGTCCGTGGCGCTCGATCGCGTTGATGCCGTATTCCTTGATGTTGCCGGCGACGATACCGGAGAAGGCGCGACGCAAGTTGGCCGCCCGCTCATGGACGGGCTGGTCGTGAGACAGCGTGAGGGCCCGCATCGAATCGTGCGTCACCTCGAAAGGCCGCTGGAACTCGAGCGGAATGTTCAACAGCCAGTTGAACCCATAGGAGTCGCTCTGGCGCCGCCGATAGTCGCGCACCTGCGCGAACCCCTGCACCATGGTGCGCGCCACCTCGCCAGGATCGTCGATGATGATCCGATAGCGCGACTGCGCACCCGCGCCGAGCGTCGCGCCGATGAACTCGTGGATTTGCCGGAAGTAGTCCTCGCTGTCCGCCGGACCGGTGAACACCACGGGAAACGGCAGTGTCGCGTTCGCCGGATCGAGCAGGATGCCGAGCAGGTACAGGATCTCCTCGGCCGTACCCGCGCCGCCGGGGAAAATGACGATACCGTGGCCCACGCGAACGAAGGCCTCCAGGCGCTTTTCGATGTCGGGCATGATCACCAGCTGGCTGACGATGGGATTGGGCGGCTCGGCCGCGATGATCCCGGGTTCGGTGATGCCGAGATAGCGCCCGTTGATGATGCGCTGCTTGGAATGACCGATGGTCGCACCCTTCATCGGCCCCTTCATGGCGCCGGGACCGCACCCCGTGCACACGTCCAGGCCGCGCAGTCCGAGCTCGTAGCCGACCTTCTTGGTGTAGTCGTACTCGACCCTGCGGATGGAGTGGCCGCCCCAGCACACGGCGAGGTTCGGCCGCATCTGCGTCTCCAGCACCCGCGCGTTGCGCAGAATGTGGAACACGGCGTTGGTGATGCTCGGCGAGGAGGCCAGATCGAAGCGGCCGCTCTCCATGATTTCGTTCGAGATGAACACCACATCCCGCAGCACCGCAAACAGATGGTCCTTGATGCCGCGGATCATCTCACCGTCGACGAACGCGGACGCCGGCGCGTTCTTGATCTCGAGCTTGATACCCCAGGCGCGGCGCATGATGCGCAGATCGAAGTCCTTGTACTTGTCGAAGATCGTGCGCGCGTCGGGGGTGTCGGTACCGGAGCTCAGCACCGCGAGAGCGCATTTGCGGAACAGCGGATACAGGCCTCCCTGGCCCGAATCGAGGAGCTTTGCAATCTCCTCCTGGGAAAGATGCTCGAGGCTGCCCTTCGGCGCGACCCGGGCATCGACCATATCAGAGGAAAGTATCGTTGTTTCCAAGCGTCACCCTGGCTCAGGGATAAATGTCGATGGGAATGTTGTCCTGGGTGCGCATCCACACCTCGACCATGTCGGAGTTCGACAGGGCGATGCAGCCATCGGTCCAGTCGCTCGACGCGTACCAGCTCGCAGGATGCTTCAGCGTGTTCGGCAGACCATGGATCATGATCGATCCTCCCGGAGCCCAGCGCCGCTTGCGCGCTCGCATCTCGTCCTGCTGGTTGGGGTAGGACACCTGGATCGCCAGGAAGTAATTGCTGCGGGTGTTGCGCCGCGCCAGATAATAGTGCCCTTCGGGGGTACGGAAGTCGTTCTCGCGCTCCTTCTGTCCGACGGGCGCGAGACCCAGGGCGATCTTATAGGTGCCGAGCAATCGGCCGCCGCTGTATAGATACAGCTTGCGCTCCGCTTTGCGGACCACGATGTGGTCGGCGGTGGCAATCTCCGGACCGCTGGCGAAGCCGGCGCCGCGGGCAACCGTCGAGGCCAGGAGGCAGACAAGGGAGGCGACGCGAAAGGCCCTCGAGGCCCATGAAACATGGCGATTCAACATCTCGCAATATTATAGCCTGGGAGGGGGCGCAGACCCGTTCCATCTCACGGAACCGATCGCGGCCACGCTGGTCGTCCTCATGGCCACGCTGGTCGTCCGCGGAGCGGCAGGCGGGATGAGTATAATGAGCCGATGCGTTTCTCTCGCCCCTGTTTACGGCTGCCGCCCCTGTGTGCCGCCCTCGCCCTGGTCGCCGGCTGCGGCGGAACCTCCTCAATCAAACCCAACGAGGTGCTCGACGAGAGCACGGGAATGACCATAGGAACGCTCGACAAGCCCATCGAGCTCGTTCAGGGCGCCGCCCCCATGGGGGGTCCCGAGCGGCGGATCAGCTTCGCCTATCTGGGCCCCGTGGAGTGGGACAATATGGGGGCGATCACATACGGCCTCTGGATCCACGTCGCACCCGGCAACGACTGGCAATTCGAGGCCCTCCAGGAGCCCGGCGCCGTGAGACTGGTCCTGGCGGATGGGACGGCCCCTCTGGCGGCCTTCCAGCCGCCTGCTCTGGCGCATGCCCCCTATCGGCCGGTGGCCTCATGGGGCGAAACCGGCTACTTCGTCGTCGACCTGCGGATGCTCCGGCGCATGGCCGCCAGCGGCACGATCGCACTCGACGTGAAGACAACCAGCGATGCCGTCGTACGTTTCACGGCGGCGCCGGATGCGCACGACATCCTCACGCGGTATCTGCACGCCCGAGGCTACCAGTAGGACCCTCAACCCTAATAAGGGCGCTCTTCACGCCTTGAGCGTGGGCCGGCGGCTACTGGCGGTTGATGGCGGCCACTTTCGGCAGAGTGATGCCGGTGCCGGGGCGAAGATCGCGAAAGTCCACGTCCGGGTTGTATTGCGCCACCAGCCAGATCGGCAGATCGCCGTGCTGTAGCGCCACCGTCCACAGAGATTCCCCGCGCCTCACCGTGTAGTTCTCGGTGCCGGCAATGCGGTGCGCGGCGAAATACGCTTCCTGCAAGTGGTGGTGATAGTCGCGGCGTGCGGCGGTGAATTGCGCCGGAGTCACCTTGGACAGGTCGAGCTTGATCTTGCGGCCGAGCGTCACCTGCGCATGCCTGTGCAGCCGGTTGAGGCGGCGCAGGGTTTCGCTGTCGACGCCGGTCCACTCGGAGAAATGCCCAAGGGTTTCCTCCGCCTGCACGATGACGGTGTCGCCGGGCCCTACGCCGTAGTCCGTCGCGTCGGTTCCGCCGGTCGGTGGGCTCGCAGGCAGCAGCGCCGCGCTGTCGACTTGCCGCGGCGATACGGGCTCATGAGGCCTCGCGGCGGCGGTCTTCTCGGGAGCGCCGGTGGGATTCTGCAGGGACTGCTCCGCCGCCGTCGGCGGTGTCGGCGCAGGTGCCGCGGGCGTCGGCGCGTTTTCCGCCAAAACTTCGGGGGGCGGCGCCGCCACGGCTGGCAGCTCCACCTGCCCCGCCCCGCGGGAAGCGGGCATGGGAATGCGCACGATCTCGCCGCGCGACACGGCGCGAGTGGCGCTCCATCCGTTCGCCGCCAGCAACCGCGCCAGGCTCACCCCGCTCGCCGAGGCGATGCCCGCCAGCGTCTCGCCCCTGCGTATTCGATGGGCGCCGTCGTTGCGCTGGGCCAGGTAGCGCTGCGCCGGCGGCACGCGCGCCCAGGCCTCGTCGATCTCGCTCGCGGTCTGCTTGCCGGGCAGACGCAGCTCATAGCCGCGCGGCACCAGGCGCGAGCCGCTCCAGATCGGTGGCCGCAGCGACGGGTTCAAGACCTTGAGCGCCCCCATGTCGACCTTGAAGGCCTTCGCCAGCGCGCTCACGGCGATGTAGTCGGGAACCTCGACGGGAGTGTTCTCGGTGTCCGGCAGGCGCGTTATCGGACCAAAATACTTCTCCGCATGACGGTCCACCTCGAGCGCCGCCAGGAACGCGACGTAGAAATTACGCGATGCGAACCCGAAGGTCCGGCCCTGATACCGCTTGACGATGACCGCGATGTCGCTAGTGCCCAGCTCATCCTCGGCCCGGCGCAGGCCGCCCGGACCGTGATTGTAGGCGGTCACCGTCAGCGGCCAGCTGCCGAGCAGCCGGTAGTTATAGAGCATCAGGTTGGCCGCGGCCTCGGTCGCGCTGTACGGATCGAGCCGCTCATCGACGATGCCGTCCACCCGCATGAAGCGCCTGCCGGTCGTCGGCATGAACTGCCACAGCCCGGCCGCACCGACCTTGGAGTAAGCCGCCGGGTTGAACGAAGACTCGACGTGGGGCAACGCCGCGATCTCTTCCGGAACCCCGTGCTGCTTGAGGACGCGGGCGATACGGCTCTCCCAGGCGGCCGCCCGGATCAGCCCCTCGTGGAACCGGTCGGCCTGGCCGAGCTGAAAGCGGATCCGGTCTATGGCGTCCAGGAAATCCTGCGGCTTCGCCTGGTCCCCGAAGGCATCGAGGATGCGCTTCTCATGAGGTGTCAGCCCCGAGGTGGCGCCCGATGCGAAGCGCCGAAGCAGCGCGGCGTAATGCGCCTTCGCCTCCGCCACGCGCCGCTCGCGCTGGCCGGGGGAGGATGCAGGGTCGAAGCGCAGCACCTCGTAGACCAGCTTGAGGTTCCAGTCATCGTGTAACAAGCCCTGCTCGGTCGTGACCTCGCTGTAGACGCGGATCCAGAACCGGATGTCGGGCTCCAGCGCCGGCGGATGGGCGAACGGCTCCGGCTCGTCGGCGGCGGCCGTAAGGCCGAGAAGCGCGGGCGCCAGCAACAAGCAGAGCGCCGCGGCCTTGATGCGGTAAGGAATGATGTGCAACGTGGTGGTCGGAAAATTGAACGAGCGCGACGATAGCAAACTTGGCGAGCTTTTCTCAAACGGTCGAGGGACGCCATCGACTGGCTCACAGCGGGCGCAAGCCGGATCCCGGCAGGGCTATCCCGCATCACCGCCCCTATTCCGCCTGCTGCAGCGCGACGCCGGCGGCTCCTCCGTTGCCAGCCGCAGCGGCAGAAAGTTCTGCTATAACTGCGCCAATCGATGCTTGGACCGTCGACGACGTGCCAGTCCATCACGGAAAAGACGAAATGACTGACTTTCAATTACGCCCCATCGTTCCTCAGGGCTCGGCTGCATCATGGTTTAACGACCGAAAGGGCCTGTGATCAGCCGGTACCGCAAGATGTTTCGGTTGGCTACGATATCGAAGCATTCGGTGAAACTTTTGGCGACGATTGCCTGGGTGGCGGCTCTTTGCGGTTGTACGCATATAGACGGCATACGCGACAAGTCTACAGCAGACTCCACCCCGACGAGCGTCGAACCGACCGCATCGCCGCTCTCCGAGCAGGAACAAGTGCTTTCGCGCTACGTCTCGGTGACCATCCCTGCAAACAGCGCGAGCGCCACTCAGGCGACGATCGTGATCCAGGGCGCGGGCGCATCGACGACTCGATGCCCGGCGCTTGGTGTTGAGCTGACTAAACTGACCATCACATCGCTTGGCGGCGTGGACGGGTTCACTGGAGCAATGGTTTCGATCGTGACTCCACACAGTCCGGCGGCCGATGCCGGCATTCGGCAAGGCGACATTTTATTGCGCATCGGCAATGCCGGAGTGAACGAACCGGCCGACGTCGAAAATGCGGTCGCCCATATAATCCATGGCTCGGTAACGCCCGTTAAGTTGACCCGGCAAGCACGATCCATTTGGACGAGCGTGCGATTCTAAAAGGCAGATACATCATTCGCCACCGGTCCGATCTTGCTCGCTGATCGTCAAAATTCATGCCGCAATACGGGCAGGCCTCATAAAGAGAGACACTACCGTGAATGACATGTTTTCAAGCTGACTATTCGAATGATTATTCCCCTGACTTCGCTGCGGGGATTTGCGGCCTTCGCCGTCTTGGGTTTCCATTTTTCGCCGCTTCTGGGCGGGATTCCCATATTCAACAGAGGCTTCCTTGGGGTCGATCTCTTTTTCCTTCTAAGCGGATTCATCCTCGCCAAGGTGTACGACAAAAGGCTCGATGTTCCGTCATATTTTGTTGCTCGTATTGCCCGAACCTATCCATTGCACTTGTTCGCGCTCCTGCTGTTGCTTCCTGCCCTCGGCCGGGGTGACGCGTATTCAGTGCGCTCCTTATTGTGCAATCTTGCTATGACCCAGGTCGTCTGCGGCGGACCGATGAGTTGGAACTCAGTCTCATGGTCGCTGAGCGCCGAGTGGATATCCTATCTGTTGTTTCCAATTCTACTTCGCCCTGTGTTGCGATGTCCGCGTTGGGCGACCGCCATTCTGATCCTTTGTTGCGCGGCAATTCTCGCATCGGTCTCCCCAATCACCGCAGACGACAACTACCGGCTGCCCGCGTTAGGCAGGTCTCTACCGGAGTTTCTCACGGGGATGGTCCTCTACCGCCTCTACAACGACAAGTGGCTGGCTCATTGGGGCTACTTCGCCGGCGCGGTCGTGATGGCGGCATTGGCGTTCGCCACGCATGCGCCCGATATTCTGATTCTCACTGCTTTTGCTGCAATTATTCTTTCGAGTCCGTACGCCAAACTGATGGAATATAGGGTATTTTCGTTCATGGGGGACATATCTTACTCGCTGTACATGTTTCAACTCCTGACGGCAGATGTACTGGGCGCCGCGTTGCTCGCGACTGGCATCCGATCCGGCCTCGCTATTGCGATCACCGGGATGGGAGCATCCATTTTGGTCGCCACCGTAACCCATCGGTATGTCGAGGTTCCGGCGCGGACTCGCGTTCGGCAATGGATGGCGCCGCGGATGGTCCGCCAAGGCACCGCCTGATGTATCCCGGTCGCTCTGCATCATTTAGCCACCGGCATTCGCTCCGCTACCATCAGGGGGCGAGGTAAATCCACCGCGAATCTCCCTCTGATCCAGCGCTGCAGGGGCATCTCGAAATATGTATGGCTCGCAAACGACAAGGAGATCAAGACCACGAAAAAAAGAATAAAGAAACTCCGCGAATAAAATATGCTCGGGTGTACTTGCGACTTCACGAGCAGTAAGACCGCTGCCAATTGCAGCGGAAAATGAATCAGGTATAGCGAGTAGGAGATGTCGCCCAAAAAGCCGAGCTTCCTCCCGCGCCTCCAATACGACTCGGCCAACGCCGCTGCGATAAGGGTCACGGGATAAAGAACGTAAATTGGAAACAATCGCGGCACGAAGCCGAATTTCCCCGCGGGAAATCCCACGATGCCGCCCGCGCTGAGAGCGGTTAGTACCCAGGCGACAGACGCCAACGCCAGCGCAAGGAATAGCGCCCTTTCGTTTGACTCCTTGCCGACCAACGCGGCAAAAACGCGAAATGCCAAGCCGCCGGCAAAGAAGCACGCAATGCCGTTTCCGAGCGGCAAATTGAAAGTCGATACCACCCCACCCACCCCGAACGACAGAGCGAACAACACCGCCGCTCGCGCCATTCCCTGCCGGCACACCACGAAGAACATTCCATACAGCAAAATCTCCACCGAAACCGACCACGCAGGACCATTGAAGGAAAAGCCATTGTTAAAGCCCCATGACGAAGCAAAGGCGAGATTCAAAAGAAAGTGAAAGGGATCGTTGAAGCCGTACACGAATTCCGTCTTCGTCAGGTATACATGGACGGCTTGGCCACACGCGACGAACACTAGCGTCGCGAAATGCAGCGGATATAACCTCGAAAA
>DATAYO010000028.1:0-47516 GCA_036272515.1 Steroidobacteraceae bacterium
GCCTGGAAGGTCATTTCGCAGAATGCCCTCTGCACACCTGGCCTGGCGCATGCGGCCATCGCGCGCCCCGCCCGCGGCCTTGCCGGCCAGCCGTCCAACGCACCGGTGACCTGCACCGCCTCGATGCCCTGAGCGGTTTCCCGCGCCGGCGGAGCGACGAAGCGGTTTCCGCCGCAACCGCGTCGGCTCTGCGACCTGCCGCACAAAACGCACACGATATCGGCTGCATCCGGGAAAACATTAATCGATGGCCGTTTTTTGCGACATAGGTCAATGTGTAAATAAGGGTTTTGCCTAGTATCGCTTCCGCGCATGGGGCCGCATTAGGCGCCGCGTGCGACAGGGGCGCTTCCGCAGGAACGCGGCAGCGCCCCGTGCCTTTCCACACAGCACAGGAAGCAGAAATGAAAACCTCGTTTGCCTTGAAGGCCCTGTTGGGCTCGGCCGCCCTGGCACTGCCGCTCGTCGCCTTTTGCGAATCGAACGTGCAGACGGGGGCCGCCACGGCCTCCCCCGGAGCCACGGCCCATGTCGATTTCTCGATCATCATCCCCAAGATTCTCTACTTGCGTGTGGGCACCGGCTCGACCTACACCACCGGCGCGCTGACCGCGAATCCGGCGGTCGACCTCATCACCTTCTCTCCGACTGCCGCCCAGGTGGGCAGCGGCACGGCGGTGGCCGGCACCGGCGGTGACCTGTCCGGCGGCGTCGAGACGGCGGCCGTCGTCAGCAACTCAGGCAACGTCACCTTGAATGCGACGTCCAACGGCGCCCTCAGCGACGGCAACGGCGACTCGATCTCGTTCTCGCAGATCACCACCACCGCCTCGACCCTCACGTCGGGCACTGCGCTGCCCGCGCCGGTGCTCACCAACTCGACCAGCGCGAATGTCGTGTTGACCGCGCCGGCCACCAAAGTCATCACGCAGGATGCCAAGTGGACCTTCGCGTACGCCAACACCGCAGTCGTACCGCAGGGTACCTACGGCGGCATCAACGTGAACAATAGCCGCGTCGTGTACACCGCCACGATGCCGTAAAGTCCACGGCGTTTTCCCCGGATGAATCAGCAATCGCCATCGGCGTCGCCGCTCGCTCGAGCGGCGACGCTCCGAGCCGCGAGCCCACGGCCGTGGTGCGCGCCGCGCGGCGCGGCCCTCCTCCTCATCGGGCTCTCGCGAGTCGCCGGCGGATACACGGTCACGCTCGCTCCGGCCGCGCCGCTCACGGTTTATCTGCAGGTGGGCGTCGGCAGCTTCACAGGCGACTACATCGACGGCGGGCAGCCGGAAAAGAACGGCACCGTCAACACCGTCTCCGCGAGCCTGGCCGCCGGCGTGGTCGGCAGCGGCAGCGCTCAGTCCATGACCACCAACAGCACCGCTGCGCAGAGCTACTGGGACGGCTACGCCTTCTGCAGCGTCCCCGGCCAGCTATACATCGGCGGCTTCTATCGCACCACGGGCTCCAATACCGCCGCCGCCGGCGTGACCGCCACGGTGCCGACGGCGCTCGTCAATGCCACCGGCGCCACCATCCCGTTCTCGCAGATCAAATGGACCTCGAGCGGAAATGGCGACAATGGGGCCGAGCCCTTCCCCGGCGGCACGTTCATCAACGGCGGCGTGCAGAGCATGGGCTCGATGGCGAGCAACACCTGGAACGAGAGCTGCTGGACGTTCAGCTACCTGAACAGCCTCGTGCCGGCGGCCGGCACCTTCACCGGTGTCGTGCTCTACACGCTGAGTGCGCCATGAGCGCGTCTCCGGCGCCGAAGGCGCGTTTTTTTTTGGCCCTGTGGTTAGCCATAATCTGGCCGGCTTGCGCGCTGCCCCGCTCGTTCGTTCTCGACGATTCGGGAACCGTTGCCCTGGAGCCGTCCGTGAGCTTGCGCTGGAAGAGCGCGTCGCCCTCGCGCGCCGGAGCGCCGAACCTGTTGATCGGCACGACGACCATTCGCGTGCGCATCAACGTCATGGCCTGGCTCAAGCGCAACGGCCGGATTTATCTGGTTCTTCCCCCTCAACAGCCGGGCCCGATCACGGCCTCGTGGACTACGCAGGGGCCGTTACAGGCCGGGCAGATTCAATCGGGCAACCGCGTTCTGGTCTACGCGGGTCCCATCACCACCGGGTTCATGCAGGACGTGCTGCGGCTCCAGTTCACGGTGAATGCCGCCCTGCTCGGGCGCGCGTGTCCCGTGAGCTTTCACTTCGAATTGGACGAGGGTTGATCATGCGAATGCGCGCCTCATTGCTGTCGTCCTCGCTCGGCGCACTCGGGATGTTTGCGTGCGGCTTCGGCACCGTGCGAGCGCAAGGCTTCGCGGCACTGGTCTCTCCTCCCCGTTTCGAGCTGACCGCGAAGCCGGGCAAGACTCTGCGCAGCGTGATCGAGATCAGCAACCGCTCGACCGCCCCCGGCAGGTACATCGTGCACACCGCGGACTGGGATCTGTCGGCCGACTACAGCGTGAATTTCCACGACGATCTTCAGCCCGGGAGCTGCCGTCCATGGGTGGCGATCGAGCGCCCCGAAGTGGTGGTCCCGGGCGCGGGGAGCGTGCGCTACCGCTTCGAGGTGACGGTGCCGCCGGAGGCGCCGACCGGGGAGTGCCGGTTCGCGGTGATGATCGAGGGTGCCGAGCCGTCGATCGCCCGCAGCCGTGGATTGGACGTACCCGTGACCGGGCGAATCGGCGTGATCGTCTACATCGTCATCGGCGATGCGGCGCCGGAGCTGGAAATGCTCGGGCCGAAGATCGAGACCTTGAACGGCAGGAGCGTTCCCAGCCTGCGCGTGCACAACGCGGGCAATGCCCACGGGCGCATGGGCGGCTTTCTCACCGGTACCGACGCCAAGGGCGTGTCCTACGATTTGACACCGTCGGACTTCCCGATCCTGCCACACGAGGAGCGGTCGGTCTTCCTCACACCCTCGACGCCCAGGGACGACCACCCCACGCTCAGCTTTCCCGTGAGGGTGAAAGGCACGCTGGAATGGGGCGACCACCGCACCGACATCGACCAGCTGTTTGAATGAGGCTTCGCACTCCTCTGTGGTACCGGCTCGCGTTCGGCCTATGCGGGCCGGCCGGGGTCGCGTGTGCGGGCATTGCGCTCGCGCAAACCGGACCGACGAGCCCGGCCGCCTCCGCGGCGGTGTACCAGGACCGATACATCGCGGGCGGAACGCTGACGCCGGACATCTCCTCAGGAGATGCCGCCGCCGGCGTCGACGAACCCCTAGGCCTGGCGCGCTCGTTGCAGGTCGACGCCGTGGCGAGCGCGCTCTCATCCCGCGGCGCAGGGGCCGACGGCAACGTCCTCGAGCAAGGCATCGTCGCGAAGTCCCAATGGGAAACGGCCGGCTATGGGGCGTGGTCGCTCGATGCGTCGGCGCGTACCGGCGCCTCCGATCCGCTCGCTTCCGAGCAGGGACAAGGAGGCGTGATTACCTTGAGGCAGCGTGCCATGCCCTTCGACGGGGGATGGCAGGCGGACAACGGGCTGGGCGATCTCAACTCCCCGGACATCGGCTTGGCGCGGCTGCAATCGCGCTTCTACCTGCCTACTGCCCCGATGCAGGGGCTCACCACCGAGTGGCGCGGGCCATCCGATCTGCAAATCGTCGCCGGTGGGGGCGTACCGGGCCTGTATGACGGAATCGTAGTTCCCGATTTCCATACGCTCGACGGATCCACCGCGACCGCAGGTGCAGAGTGGTCGCCTGCCCCGCACTGGACGGTCGGCGGCCAATACATCGAGGCTCACGATGTGAACCTGGCGTCCGGCGCGGGTGTCGACGGGTCCTCGCTGATGTCATCGAGCAGCAGTCTGGCTTCCGCCGCTTGGTCGGACCAGAACGAGCGCGTGCAGCTCAATTTGCTGGACGGCGCCATCAGCGGCAAGAGCAGCGCGCTCGGCGGCTGGCTGGATGCCTCCGTCACACAAGGGCGCATCCAGCAAAGCGCCGGACTGTTTCGCATCGATCCGAACCTGACCTGGGGCAACCAGCTGATCTCGAACGATGTAGAGGGCGGCTACTACCGGCTCGATTACCGGAGCCGGCAATGGCTGGCCGATGTGGGCGTCGATGAGGTGCGCTCGGTCGATGATCTCGGCACCCACACGACATTTCTCACCGGTGATGCGCGTTATCAGGTGCTGCGCGACTGGGGTGTCGGCGGGGTCGCCAATCTGAGCCGCTCCGATGGCGGCAACGCGTGGTCGGTCGAGGGTTATATCGATCATCTCGACGTCCTGGGCGCGACACGTGCGCAGGTCGATTTTGCCGACACGCCGGCCGGACGCGATACGACGCTCACGCTCGATCAGACGTGGTCGACTCCGGGCGGCACGCGCCTCAGCACCGGCGCATCGGTGGAGCGCATCGAGGGGGCCGTGCAAGACGGATCCATCGACGACAGCACGGTGGCCTCGCTTTCGCTTTATGGCGGTGGCCATTTCACCAGCCGCTTGGGCGCCGAGGGCAACGTGCGCTGGGCGACGGCGGTCCAAGGCCGTGCCGCGCCCGGCGTATCGGCGAACGTCTCCTTGACCTGCGAGCTCTCGCGGCATTGGCAGATCCTCGCCACGTATTACGACAGTCGCGTGGGCTCATGGACCCCGCTCACCGTGCAATCGCCGCTGGCCCCGCCGATCGTCGCCAGCCTCCCCGCCATCGACGAACGCGGCGTATTCTTGACCCTGCGCTATCAGCGCGCCGCCGGATCGCATTTCGCGCCGCTGGGCGGCGCGCCCGGAAGCGGCTCCGGCGAGATCTCCGGCATCGTCTATCTGGACAGCAATTACAACGGACGGATCGATGCTGGGGAAGCCGGCGTTGCCAACGTCACGGTGGTGCTCGATGGGCGATTCTCGGTGCAGACCGACACCGGCGGCCGATTCAGCTTTCCGGTGGTCGCAGCCGGACATCACGTCGTCACGGTCGTCTCGGACAATTTGCCGTTGCCCTGGGCGATGGTCAACGAGGGCCGCACGGAAATCGAAGTGGCGACCCGGCAGCGTACCGACGTGAGCATCGGTGCACAGCGCCTGCGCTAGTCGAAGCCGTGGTTGAAGCTCTGGTCGAACTTCTGTGCCTCATAGACCACCTTGCCCCCGACCACCGTCTGCAGCACCTTCACCTGAGCGATTTCCTCGGCCGGGACCTCGAGAACGTTGCGATCGAGCACGATCAGATCCGCCAGCTTGCCGACTTCCAGCGAGCCCGTGGCCAGGTCTTGATGCAGCTCGTAGGAGGAATTCATGGTAATGGCCCGCAGCACCTGGCGGCGCGACAACCCGGCATCCTCGCTCAGGCGGCGGCCGGCGTATTTCGGTCCGCTCGCGGGTGAATTGGTGCGTGTCACGCCGACCTTCAATGCGAACCACTCGTCGAGCGCATCCACCGGCCAGTCGCTGCCGTATGCGATGCGCGTTCCCGCGTCCGCCAGGAAGGCGGCGGGCTCCATGTACTTGTAGCGCACCGGGCCGAGGTAGTCGCGGGCGTTGTCGACGGTATCGGAAGCCGGCTTTTCCCACTGGAACGACAATACGGGAATGGCGTTCACCCGCTTGAAGCGACCGAAGTCCCGGGGATCGACGATCTCGTCGTGAGCGATGGCGGCACGGATATCCTTGTCGGGAAAACGCAGCCGCAGCGCCTCGATGGCATCCAGTCCCTCGTGCACCGCGCGATCGCCGTCCGCGTGCATGTGCGGCTCGAAGCCCGCACCGGCCGCCGCGATAACCAGGGTGCGCAGCACCGGAGCGGGGAAATACACGTCCGGCCCACGATTCTTGCCGGGCGCCCAGCCTCGATCGGCGCCGCTCCCCCGAGGCTCGAAGTACGGCTCCAGCATCGCACCCGTCAGCGCAGGTGCCGAGATCACGCCGTCGAGAAACATCTTCACGTTGCGGACGGTGAGCGTCGGAGCGGGCTGTACGCTTCCCTGATCGTAACGGCGCGCCAGTTCGGCCACCCGGGCGACCGCCCGTTCCGGCTCACGGCCCTCGGGCGGTGTGATCAGCACGGCGAAATGCGCACGCGCAGTGAGCTCGCCGTTTTTCTCGATGCTCGCGAACGCCGCCAGGGCGGGCGGCAGCGCCATGGCGTCCAGAAAGGTGGTGATGCCCTGTTTACGCATGGCATCGAGCGCCGCCCGGGCGGACCTGATGTCATCGCTCGGCGAGGGCGCGGGCAACAGGCGCGTGACCAGGTCCTTCGCGGAGTCCTCGAGCAGGCCCGTGGGATTTCCCGCCGGGTCACGCCAGATCTTGCCGCCGAGCGGTGCCCGGGTTGCGGCGCTGACCCCGGCCAGCTCGATCGCCCGGGAGTTCACCAGCGCCGTATGGCCGAACGAGGAGACCACCACGATCGGGCGCCGGGTGTTGAGCGCGTCCAGGGTCGCGCGTGTCGTCTGGATGCCGGCCGGGATCATGCCCTCCTGGAACCAGTTCACCACCTCCAGCCACCCGTCCGGCTCGCGCGAACGTGTCTGATCGAGGCAAGCCTGGATCCTGGTCCGCATCTCGTCGACCTTCAGCTGCACGTAGTCCAAATTGCATTTGAGCAGCGCGGCGCCACCGTCCAGCGGATGCATGTGCCCGTCCACCAGCCCGGGCATCAGCATGTGCCCGTGCAGATCGATTTGCCGCGTATGCGCACCGATCAGCGGCACCGCGCCGGCATCACTGCCCACGTAGACGATCCGGCCGTCCTTGACCGCCAGCGCCTGCCGGATGCTGTCGTGCGCATCGACCGTGTACACGAAGCCATGGCGATACACGGTGTCCGCGGCCGTCGCCTCCGAAGCCGCCGCTTCCGCGGACGCCGCGGCAGACGGGACGGCCGCCTGCAGAGCCAGGAACGCCACCCACGCAAGGCTGCGCTCACACCGCATTCAACGCCCCCGCGAGATCGGCGACGAGGTCGTCAGGATCCTCGATGCCCACCGAGATTCGGATCATTGCATCGCTGATGCCGATGCGATCGCGGGTCGCCTTCGGAACACCCGAATGCGTGGTGCTCGCCGGATGCGAGATCAGGGTCTCCGTGCCGCCCAGGCTCACTGCGAGCTTGATGAACTGCAGTCCGTCCAGCATCCGGAACGCCTCCGGCTCGCCGCCCTTCACCGAGAAGCCGAAGGTCGATCCCGCACTCAAGCATTGGCGCTCGAACACCGCCTTTCGAGGATCCTCCGCCGCCAGAAAGCCGAGATAATTGACGCTTGCGATCTTGGCATGGGTACGCAGAAAATTCGCGACCTGGGCGGCGTTCTGTGCAGCCTTGTGCATGCGCAGCGAGAGCGTCTCCATCGAGCGCATGATCATCCAGGCGGTGTTCGGATCGAGCTGCGTGCCGAGCGCGCCGCGCAAGCGTTTGATCGGCTCGACCACGCCGCGCGCACCGACCACGCCTCCGGCCACGAGATCCGAATGCCCGCCGACGTATTTGGTGAGCGAATACAGAACGAGATCGGCACCGAGCGCGAGCGGTCGTTGAAACACCGGACCGAGAAAGGTGTTGTCCACCAGCACCGGCGGCCGGCCTCCGGCCTGCCGCGCGCCGATTTCGTCCGAGACTTCGCGCATCAGCGCGAGATCGACCAGGCTGTTGGTGGGATTGGCGGGAGTCTCCGTCATGATCAGACAGACCCTGCCGCCTTTTTCGCGTGCCAGCGCGCCGGCACGCTCCGCCGCCTCGCGCACGGCCGCCCGATCGTGACCCTGCGAGAAGCCCACGGCGCCGACGCCGAACGCGGGCAGCGTCTTGTCGATCAAGGTCTCGGTGCCGCCGTACAGGGGCTGGCTCATCAGGATCACGTCACCGGGACGCGCGTATGCGAACAGCGCGGTCGAGATCGCGGACATGCCGCTGGAAAATACCGCGGCGGCCTCGCCCTGTTCCCACAGTGCGAGCCGATCCTCGAGCACCTCGAGGTTCGGATTGTTGAAGCGCGAATAGACCAGTCCCGCCGCCTGTCCGGCCCGTGGCTCGCGCCGCCCGGACGTGTAATCGAAGAAGTCCTTGCCGTCCTGCGCGGTTTTGAACACGAATGTCGAGGTCAAGAATATCGGCGGCTTGAGCGACCCCTCGGACAGGGAGGGGTCATAGCCGTATCCCATCATCTGGGTCTCGGGCTTCAGCACGTGATCGCCGATTTTGCGTCTATGATATGCGTCGTAGCTCACGTCCGCCTCCTCCCATGCCGTTGCGATGAGCGACAATATAACCTGCCGGCCGACTGCGAAGGAATCGAGCGCACGTGTTACTGACCCTCATCGCCCTCGCGGCATTCTCGAGCACGCTGGCCGGGGGATTGCTGGCGCTTGGGTTGCGCGACAAATTGCATCTGATTCTCGGCTTCAGTGCGGGCGCGGTCATCGGCGTCGCGTTCTTCGACCTGCTGCCCGAGTCGATCGGGTTGGGTTCTCGTTACTACGGCGCCGGCGTCCTGCTTTCACTGACAGCGCTCGGCTTTCTCGCTTATCTGGTGCTCGATCGCATCCTCATGTTCCATGGCGATACGCTGCCGCGCGCCTCGGTGGGGGCCGGGGTGCTGTGCGTGCACAGCCTGCTCGACGGGGCGGCCATCGGACTGGCATTTCAGGCCTCGAAGAGCATCGGAATCATCGTCGCAATCGCGGTGCTGACCCACGACTTCTCCGACGGCATCAACACCATGAACATCGTGCTCAAGAACCGGGGCGACCGGTCGCGCGCGCTGCGCTGGCTGCTGCTCGACGCCGCTGCACCCGTTGCGGGTATCGCCGCGACCGCTTTCTTCCGCCTGCCCGGCGAGGCTTTCGGGATCGTGCTCGCGTTGTTCGCGGGCTTCTTTTTGTACATCGGCGCGAGCGACTTGGTCCCTGAGAGCTATCACGCGCATCCGAAGCTCTTGACCACCGTCATGACCCTGGCGGGTGCCGGGGTGCTGTACCTGGCCGTGACCCTGATCGGTTGAAGCGCCGTTTAGTCCTTGATGACCGGCGCCGGGCCGCTCGTCGCGGCGCTGCCGGCCGATGCCGCCATGATGCTGGCGATCGCGG
This sequence comes from Steroidobacteraceae bacterium, assembly GCA_036272515.1. GTDB lineage: Bacteria > Pseudomonadota > Gammaproteobacteria > Steroidobacterales > Steroidobacteraceae > Bog-1198. Next base: position 9,060 of record DATAYO010000028.1, read on the forward strand.
CCCATTGAACCATCGATAAATGCTCATTCAGGAACGCAAGGCCCGACAGCGCGCCGAGCGCCGGTTCCGCGCTCATCAGGACACCGAAGGTCCGGGTCGGCATGCGGGTCAGGGCGAACATCTCCAGCGAATAAGGCAGCGCGCTCGACAGCACGGCGACTCCGAGCGCCGCCGGCAGGATGCCCAAGTCGAGCATCGATGCGCCCGCCTGCAGCACGCCGATGGGGGTGACCACCAGAGCGCCCACGAGCGTGCCGAGCGCCGTGCTGGCGCCGCCATGGGCGGCACCCGCCTTCTGGCCGAAGACGATGTAGAGCGCCCAGCAGACGCCGGCCGCCAGCGCGAACGCGATACCGACCCCCGACACCGATCGAGGTCCCAGCGGCAGGAGTGCCAGCAGTCCCAGCGCCGCGAGCGCGACCCACACGTAGTCGATGGGACGATGCGAGGCGGCGATGGCGAGCGTCAGCGGGCCGGTGAATTCCACGGCGACGGCTACCCCCAAGGGAATGCGGGACAGCGCGCAGTAGAAACAAAGGTTCATGCAACCCATCGCGGCGCCGTAAATGATCAGGCTGCGAGCCTCCGACCGCCGCGGGCGCAGGCGCCAGGGGCGCCAGACGAGCGCGAGGATCGCGCTCGCCAGTACCAGCCGCAAGGTCGTGGCGCCCGCCACGCCGGCCACCGGGAACAATCCCTTGACCAGCGCCGCGCCGGATTGAACGCTGATCATCGCGATGGCGAGCACGCCGATGGGCAGTGCGATGGAATTCGACTTGAACGATGCGCGGGCGGTCACAATAATCCAGAAGTCCCAAGCTCCGGTGAGATTACCATTGCGCGCTCCTCCCGCCCTTCGAATCGAGGCACCCGCCGCCCCCGCCTCGCCGCTGCGAGGGCTCCGCCCGCTCGACCGGGCAGCGCTTCCGAAAGATACCGTCGCGCTCGCTCGTTTCCTGCTCGGCAAGATCGTGGTGCGCGAAGCCGGCAAGCGCGTGCTCGGCGGCCGCATCGTCGAGACCGAGGCGTATCTCGAGGCCGACCCCGCGTGCCACGCGTTTCGCGGTATGACTGCGCGCAACAGGTCGCTGTTTCTGGAGGCCGGGCACGCCTATGTGTATCTGTGCTACGGGACTTCGTACATGCTCAACGTGTGCAGCGAGGCGCCCGGCATCGGAGCCGGCGTGCTGCTGCGTGCCCTCGAGCCGTTGTCGGGGATCGAGCACATGCAGCGTGCCCGCGGCGTCAGCGTTTTGCGCGACCTGGCGCGGGGACCGGGCCGCCTGGCGGCCGCCCTCGGAGTGGATCTGAAGGACGACGGTCTCGACCTGTGCCGCCGCGGCGGCCTGTGGATCGCCGACGACGGCGCCTCGATCGGGGCCATCGGCGAGAGCGTGCGCATCGGGCTCACCAAGGGCGCCGAGGCGCGGCTACGCTACTTCGTCCTGGGGAGCGGCTATCTGAGCGGCTCGCGAAGCCTCAATGGCTCTCGGCACCGCCTGACTGCGCGCGGCGGGCAATCTTGAGCCCCGCGGCGAATCCCATCGCGGAGCGATTGAGTCGGCAGCCCTTCATCGTGCTCGATGGAGCGCTCGCCACGGAGCTCGAGCGCCGGGGTGCGGATCTTCGCGACCCGCTATGGTCCGCCAAGTATCTGCTCGAGTCGCCGGACGCGATCCGGGCCGTCCATAGGGATTATTTCCGGGCGGGCGCCGATGTCGCCACCACCGCCACTTATCAGGCGACCTTCGAGGGATTCGAGCGCCGCGGGATCGGGCGAGACCGCGCCGTGCGCCTGATGCGCGACGCTGTCGCGCTCGCCGCCGAGGCTCGCGATGAGTTCTGGGCGGACCCCTCCCACCGGCGGTTCCGCGACCGGCCGCTGGTCGCGGCATCGGTCGGTCCCTACGGCGCGATGCTCGCCGACGGCTCCGAGTATCGCGGACGATACGGCGTGAGCGATCGGGTGCTCGGCGAGTTCCATCGCCCGCGCCTCGAAATTCTGGCCGGGGCCGGCGCAGACCTGATCGCATGCGAGACTCTGCCCTGCCTGCGCGAGGCGCTCGTTCTGGCCCGGCTGCTCGAGGAGTTTCCGGGGCTCAGCGCATGGATCAGCTTCTCGTGCCGCGACGGCGAGCACAATTGCGAGGGCGAGCGGATTTCCGATTGCGCGGCCGCGCTGCGCGGACTCGGGCAGATTGCGGCACTCGGCGTGAATTGCACGCCGCCGCGCCACGTGGCGGCGCTTCTCGGGCGAATGGGCGCGCATGCGGACAAGCCGCTGCTGGCGTATCCCAACTCAGGGGAAGGCTACGATGCGCGCTCCAAGCGATGGACCGGCCCGGCGGAGCGCGGGCGGGTCGCGGACCACGTGCTCGAGTGGTATCGGGCGGGCGCCCGCCTCATCGGAGGATGCTGCCGCACCACTCCCGAGGACATCGGCGACGTTCGCGCGCAGGTGCAGGCGCTGGCGGACTTAATGGTCTGAGAAGTGCGGCTCGCGCTTCTCGAAGAACGCTCTCACTCCTTCGACGCAGTCCTGCGTCTCGAGCGTCATCTCCTGCGCGCTGCGCTCGGCCCGTAGCTGCTCTTGCAGCGAATTGTCGAACGTCGAGGCATGCAGGGAGCGGATCTGGCCGAGCACCGCACAAGGACCGGACGCGAGCTTGTGGGCGACCTCCTGCGCGCGCGCCTCCACCTCACCGTCCGGCGCAACCGCATAAGCCAGGCCCCAGTCCAGCGCGGTCTTGGCGTTGATCCGCTCGGCGAGCATGAGAGCCGCCAGGGACCGGCCGCCGCCGATGCGCCGCGCCAGATGGAAAGTGATGCCGGCGTCCGGCACCAGCCCCAAGCGCGCGAACGAAGGACAGAAGTACGCGCTTTCGCCGACGACGATGATGTCGCTCGCGAGCGCGAGGCTCATGCCTGCGCCCACTGCCGCGCCGTTCACCGCGGCGATGATCGGAAAACGAAATCCGCTGAGCCGCGTGATCAAGGGATCCATGAAGCGGCGCATTTCGAAGTGCGCGCGCTGCCTCGCATGGCGGACGTTGAGATCCACGGAATGCAGATCCAGTCCGCTGCAGAAGACATCACCCGAGCCCGTGAGCACCACCGCACGGGCGCCGCCTTCGCCCTTCTGGATTTGATCGAGCGCCAGATGCATGGACCGAATGATGGAGATGTCGATGGCGTTGCCGACCTGGGGGCGCTGTATGCTCACGGTCGCAACGCTGCCGGAGACCGTGACGGATAGAGAACTCATCTGACCACCCTCCCGAGGTGCCCGAGCGCGGCACCGTCGATCTGTATGTCAACTAGGCCCTGTTCCTGGGTCATCATGCGCCTGGCGGGGAATACCTGCAATACGCGGCGAAATCGCCGCCGATACGGGACTCGGCGGCGCAATAGGACCCTCCGCGGTGACGCCGCGTGCCGGCGTCACGGTGCGTTGGGGTAATTCTGCTTGATGGATAGATGGTTGACGATTTTATGATTGCCGGCGGCCTTGCTCGCGACCTGATTGGCCACCAGCAGCTCACGATTGTCCTGCACGAAACCGTTCAACACCACATCCCCGTTCTCGACGGCAACGTCGACATGCCTGGAATCGAGGGTACCGTTCGAATGAAGCGCCTGCTTCACGCGATTCGCCAAGGCGGCGTCGGCGCCGTGCATGCCCGAGGGGGGACCGGCCTCTGAATTTTGCGCATAGCTGGTTGCGGAAATCGCACCCAGTCCGAGAATGGCGGCGGCAATCCCGGCGGTGAGAATGTTGCTCATAGCCTGCTCCTGGGGGTTGAAGGCCTACCTGAGCAGACTAAGGAGCGCTTTGTCTCCGATCTACGGGCGAACGGCGCGGCGTTCCGTGGGAATTTCCCGACCGAAACGCCGCACCGCCGTGCACTTCAGGGCTTCTCACCCTCGCGATGCTCGGGCTGCGGCTTGGGCTTGGCCGCAGGCTTGGCCGCAGGCTTCGCCGCCGCCTTGGGCGCAGTTTGCGGTTTGGCTGTCATCGCGGCCTGGCGCGGTCCGCCCGCGCGCCCATAGGGTTGCGCATGCGGCGCGCCGTTGGCCTGCGGCCTGAACGAATTCTGCGGGCGCGCGGAGTTCTGCGGGCGCGCGGCGGCATCGGCGGGCGCTCCCCGTGCGCTCACCACGCCGGAGCCGCTGAACGATGCCGGGCGCGCCGTCGCGGCGATTGCAGGATGACCGCCGTTCGCGTGCGCGGAGAGCTGCGGGTTTCGCACCGCCTCGGCGATATGCTGATGCTGCGCGGGCGTGGGCGGAACGTGCGGCTCCGCCATCGCCGCCCTCTCCTGTGCGCTCGCCGCCGCATGGATGCCGCCGGCGCCGCCGTTGTAGCTCACCCTGTTCACCGTGACGTTGTTGACCCTGACGTTGTTGACGTACACGTTGCGAACCACCGTGGTGTTCACGCGCACGACCGCCGTGTTGTAGGCGAACGAGCTGCCGACCCAGCGGCCACCCACGAAGCCGACGCCGCCGTAACCGAAGCCGTAATTGACGCCGCCGTAGAACCCGATGTGCGGACCCCAGTAGCCGGCGTGGAACACATAGACTCCGCCCGCGAAACCCCAGTAACCGGGAGTCCAAAGCACGCCGACTCGCGGGGGCGCCACCCACGTTCCCGGGATCCAGTAGTAGCCTCCCGTGGAATAGGCCCAGTAGCCGGGCGTCCACAGCCACCCATCTTCCGGACACGGCGGCTGCTCGTACTCCGGCAGCGGAGGCGGCGCCTCGTTGGCCTGCGCCTCGACCTCGACCGGCGCTGCCGCGGGCGGCGGAGGCGGGTAGTACGCGGGTGGCGGGGGCGGCGGACCCGGCACTCGCACCGTGGCCACGCAACCCGCGAGCAAGCCGCCGACGGCAAGCGAGCACACGACGGCGCTTCGAAGTCCGGTGAACATCTTGTCCGAGCGTTTAGACATGTTTCTGCCTTTGATGAGTGGTACCGCGGACCCGCGCGGCGGCGTGCATGTTACGCACGCCTTGGCCGCACCGCGCGCTGTCGCCCGGCGGCGACATCACTCGTCGATGTTGCGATTCATGGTCTCGGGAAGGAAGAGCAAACCGACCGCCACCGTGATGCCGGCGAGGACCACGGGATACCACAGCCCGTAGTAGATATCGCCGGTGGCGGCGACCATCGCGAACGCGGTCGTCGGCAAGAATCCGCCGAACCATCCGTTACCGATGTGGTACGGCAACGACATCGCGCTGTAGCGGATGCGGGCGGGAAATAGCTCGACCAGCAACGCAGCGATCGGCCCATACACCATGGTCACGTACAACACGAGCACGAACAGGATCAGAACCACCATGGGCTTGTCGACGGCGGCCTTGTCCGCCTTCTCGGGATAGCCGACTGCCGACAGCGCCGCCTTGGCGGAAGACTGGAAATCGGCGATCGCGCTCTTGCGCTCCGCGCCCTTCACGGCATGCGGATCCGGCGCGGCCAACGTGGCGCCGCCGGCGCGTATCTGCGCAACCGTCCCGGCAGGAGCGTCGATGGTCCGATACGAGACGCCGGCTTTGGCGAGGAAGCTCTTGGCGATGTCGCAGGATGTCGAATCGAATTTATTCTTGCCGATGAGATCGAATTGAAACGAGCACTGCGAGGGGTCGGCGATCACCGCCACCGGCGAGGCGGCCTGCGCTGCAAACAGGGCTGGATTGGCATAGCGGGTCAGTGCGTGAAACAGCGGCGAGTAGGTGAACATCGCCAGCAGGCAGCCCACCAGGATGATCGGCTTTCGGCCGACGCGGTCGGACAGCCAGCCGAAGAAAATGAAGCCCGGAGTGGCGAGCGCGAGCGCGATCGCGGTCAGGATATTGCTGGTGGCGCCGTCGACTCGCAGCACCCGCTCGAGAAAGAACAGCGCGTAGAACTGGCCGGTGTACCAGACCACCCCCTCACCCATCACCGCGCCGAGCAGCGCGATCAACACGATTTTCAAATTGCCCCAGCGAGCGAACGCCTCCGACAGCGGCGCCTTGGAGGTCGTGCCGGCTTTCTTCATGCTCACGAACACCGGGCTTTCGGCGAGCTGCATGCGGATCCAGAGCGAGACGAGCAACAGCAGCAAGGAGATCAGGAACGGAATGCGCCATCCCCACGCCTTGAATGCGTCCTCTCCCATGACGGTGCGCGTGCCGATGACCATGAGCAGCGCGCCGAACAACCCGAGCGTGGCGGTGGTCTGGATCCAGCTCGTATAGAGGCCGCGTTTTCCGTGCGGCGCGTGCTCGGCCACGTACGTCGCGGCGCCGCCGTATTCCCCGCCGAGCGCCAGTCCTTGCAGCAGGCGCAGCAGCACCAGCCCGATCGGCGCGGCCACCCCTGCGGAGGCATAGCTCGGCAGCAGGCCGACCAGGAAGGTCGCACCGCCCATGAGGCTCATGGTGATGAGAAAGGTGTGTTTGCGGCCGACCAGATCGCCCAGGCGTCCGAATACCAGGGCGCCGAAAGGACGCACCGCGAACCCCGCGGCGAACGCCGCCAGTGCGAAAATGAATCCGGTGACTTCGTTGACCCCCGAAAAGAACTGCGTGGTGAGGATGCCTGCCAGCAGTCCGTACAGGTAAAAGTCATACCACTCGAAGACGGTGCCCAGCGACGATGCGCCGATCACCAGCCATTGATTCGCGACCGGCCTGTCCGTGAGGCCAGGCGCACCGATTGCAGCCGTATTGTTCATGCCGTCTCCCCCTATCTATATTGTTCTGCTATCGATCCATTCGCAGCCTCTGCTAGTGCTCGGGCGCCTCCGCGGTGCTCGCCGCCGCGCCCGGGCGTGCCGCCGCGACGATCGAGCGCAGCTCCTTGAGCTTTGCCTTGATGATCGCCGCGTTCTCCGGTCCCATGCGTATCAACAATTTCTGGCCCGCGGGCAGCGCCTCGAGCTTCGGATCGGCGAACAGGTACATCACATTCGGCCGGGTGAGCTCGATCGGCCCCGGGGGCTCCGGCGCCGCCAGCAGGGAATCGATCACTGCGACCAGCCGGTCGTTGAAGTATCCGTTCGGATAGCCGAGGTCCTGGTAGGCGCTCTGAAACAGCGGATAGAACTTGAAGTACACGTCGGCCACCCGCTGCATGTCGAGCTTTCGCACCACGTTCACCATGGGCTCGTAGCGCGCGTAGTTCTTCGGATCGAGCGTGCCGTGAACCTCGTCACCCTGCGCCAGGAACGGCCCCCCGAGCGATACCGTCGGCCGCTTCGCGGCCGGCATCTTCTGCCGGGGCAGATTATCGATGGTCACCACCAGGTGGCGCACGATGCTTTCGGGCACCAGGTACTGCATGGCCTCGTTCCCCAGCGCGTGGGCCAGTGCGTCCTTGATCGCGGGATCGCTGTCGTTCAGCGCCGGCAAAGGCGCGGAGGCGGCGGATGGGGAGCTCGGTACGGGGTGCTCGATCGCCGGCTCCGAAGCGGGTGCGGCCGGCGCGCTGGGCACGGCCGCGGTGTGCGGCGCCTGCGCATTGCGTGTGTGAAAATAGTAGGCGGCCCCCAGCCCCGCCGCCACCACCACCGCCGCGATCACGATCACCGGCCTGTTGACCATGGACTCTCCGCCTTGGGTCCCAGCCTCATTCTCGCCCAATCGGCGGGAAAAAGCAGCGGGCGGCCGGCGGCTCAGCCGGAATTCGCCATCCGGACCTGAAGCTCCTTGCGGCGGTAGTCGATGATCAGGGTATCCAGGGTGCCGAGCGCGTCCATGCCGATCAAGATGGCCGGCTGGCTCGTGTATTTCCAATGCCTGAAGATGTAGAGGTCGGCGAACGTGACGCCGTAGTCGCGGATTTGAATCGGGCCCATGACGATCGCGGGCGTGTCGACGAGCTCGCCGTTCGCGACGTCCAGGGTGGCCCCGACGATCTGGTCGGGCTTGCCGCGGAAACCGAGACCGTGCTCGAACAACGCCGCGCGAAGCGCGAGATTGCCGATCGTGCTCTGTCCGCCGGTGTCGATGATCGCTTTCGCGTCCACCGTGCCGACCTGGCAGTCGATCACGATCAATTGACCACGCACCAGCTGGAACGGCACGGTGATGAATCCGTGCGGGGAGCGCTCGTCGCGTGAATACGTGATGGAGATTTGATCGTGGTGGAAATCGATGGCGATGCGCTTGTTCTTCAAGCCCTCGGAGCCGAGCACACCTTCCGCTCCGCCGAGCGCGTCGGGCACGATCGGCAGCAGCGCCGAGTCCACCGCGAGATCGCCGACCGTCAACGTGTCGACCTTGATGGCGGGCACGGTGGCCGCGCCGGTAACCCCTCGCAACATCACGGGCGGAGAGGCATCCATGGGGATCCCCAGCGCCACCGCGACCATCGCGGTGACCCCCGAGCTCGAGGCGCCCGTATCGAGGACCAGCCTGAACGGCCCGCGGCCGTTGATCATCACGGGCGCCCAGACCCGGCCGATTCGATCACGGCGGGTCGGTGCAACGTAGCGCGGCTCGCGCGTCTGCACCATGACCTCGGCAAGTTGATCGATGGCGTCCGCCGTGGCGGCCGCGGATGCGGCGGTGGGCGAGCCCACCGCGGGAGAAGCCGACTGGACCGTGCCGGGTACCGTCCTCGGGAACAAGGCGAAAGTGAGCGCGGCGAGCACGCCCGCCACCAGCACCGTCGCGCGGTGCGCAGGATTGGCCGGTTTCGATTCGTCGCTCATGGCGCCGCCCTCCCCGAACTCCTGCCTCGATTTTACTCGCCCGCGCCGGTTCCGGCATCATCGGCTTGACGGCTGCGCCGCCTCGTTCCGCCGATCAGAGCCCCGCGAGCGTCCGCACGTGCGCGACGGCGCTGCGCCCGAGCGCCTCCAGGTTGTAGCCGCCCTCGAGCATCGACACGATCCGCTTGTCTGCATGTCGCTCGGCGATCGCCATGAGCTCGCGCGTCATCCATTCGTAATCCGCTTCCACCAGCGCGAGGCCGCCCAAGAGATCCTCGCGGTGCGCATCGAAGCCCGCCGAAATCAGGATCATCTGCGGCTTGAAGTCCTCCAGAGCCGGCAGCCATTCCTGCTGCAGCGCGCGGCGCGCCGCCGCGCCGTTGCTGCCGGCGGGCAAAGGCACATTGAACATATTGGGCGCAGGACTATCCGTCCCGGTCCCGGGATAGAAGGGATGCTGGAACAGGCCGGTCATTACCACACGCCTCTGCCACTCGGGCGCGCTGAACATGTCCTCGGTGCCGTTGCCGTGATGTACGTCGAAATCGACGATGGCCACGCGAGCGAGCCCCTTGACCTCGAGCGCATACGCCGCCGCCACCGCGATGTTGTTGAAAATGCAAAAGCCCATGGAGCGCGAGGGAGTGGCATGGTGGCCGCAGGGCCGGACCGCGCAGAACGCGTTTTGCGACGTGCCCGCCATCACTTCGTCCACCCCCAGCAAGCCGGCGCCGGCGGCCCGGCGCGCGGCGTTGAGGCTCGAGGGATTCATGGCGGTGTCCGGATCGAGCTGCAGGTGGCCCTCTTTGGGCGCGTTCTCGAAGATCGAATCGACGTATCCGCCCCGATGCACGCGCTTCAGGTCGGTAGGCGTCGCGAGCGGCGCCTCCAGGGAACGAAGCTCCGGCAACATGCCGCTGGCCCGCATGTGCTCGTTGATCGAATTCAGGCGCGCGGGATTCTCGGGGTGGCCGGGTCCCATCTCGTGCCGCAGACATTCAGCGTGGGTAATGTAGGCTGTTGTCATCACGAAGCCCTCAATTGGCGTGGTCGTCCAGCGGTGCATACAGGTCGGCGCTGCGGCCCCGCTCCCGGATCAGCGCCAGCACGGCATCGATCATGGGCGTGGCGCCGCCGACGAGTCTCCCGAGCTCCTGCACCGCCGTGACCAGCGCGTCGATCTCGAGGGAGCGGCCGCGCTCGAGGTCCTGAAGCATGGACATCTTGTGCCCCGCGATCGCCCTGGCGGCCGCGAACCGTCTATCCATCATATCGCCGGGAATGTTGATTCCAAGGGCCTCGTTCACCGCTTTGGCCTCGAGCATCATAGCCCTGCACAGCTCGCGAAGCGCCGGCTCGCCGATGATGCGGTCGAGCGTGGCGCCCGTGAGCGCGGCGATGGGATTGAAACAGACGTTCCCCCACAATTTGAGCCAGATGTTCCAGCGCACATCGTCGCGTACCGGTGCCTCGAAGCCGGCGCCGGTCAACGCCTCGCTCAATGCGGCAATACGCGCCGAGCGGCTGCGATCCGGTTCGCCGAGAATGAAGCGCTTGAGCGCGTGATGCACGATGACGCCCGGCTCGGTCACTTCGCATGCCGGCTCGACCACGCAACCGATGGCGCGCTGCGGCCCGATGGCGTTCCATTGCCGATCGCCGCGATCCACGGAGTCCAGCCGGCGACCGTCGAAGCGGCCGCCGTTCTTGTAGAAATACCACCAGGGAATGCCGTTCATGGCCGTCACCACCGCGGTCGAGGGTCCGAGGAGCGGCGCAAAGGCCGGCGCACTGGCATAAGCCTGGTGAGCCTTGAGCGCGCAGATCACGAAATCCTGGGGGCCGAATTCGCGCGGGTCGTCGCTCGCCGGAATGCGCGCGACTTTTTCTCCGCCGTCGATCTTGAGCGTGAGCCCGCGCCGGCGGATGGCCTCGAGATGTGCGCCGCGCGCGATCGCGCAGACCTCGTGACCGGTCGACGCAAGTTCCACCGCGAGGTATCCGCCGATCGCACCGGCGCCGTAAATGCAAAATCTCATTGGCTTCCCTCGTGGAGGATTGCGGTAGGATGAAGCTCATCGATGCAGCAACGAGGATTGATCCGATGTCGAACGTTCCCGCTGAAATGACCGCGATCGAGATCGCCGCACCCGGCGGCCCGGAACAATTGAAGCCCGCGCGCCGGCCGACTCCCAAGCCCGGCGAGGGTGAGGTCCTGGTGCGGGTCGCTGCGGCCGGCGTCAATCGCCCGGACGTGATGCAACGGGAAGGCCGCTACCCGCCGCCCGCGGGGGCGTCGGACATTCCAGGCCTCGAGATCGCCGGCGAAGTCGTCGCACTCGGCTCGGGCGCATCCGGCGTCGCGGTCGGCGACAAGGTCACCGCGCTGCTGCCGGGCGGCGGCTATGCCGAATACGCGGTGGCGGCGGCACCGCTGTGCCTGCCGGTCCCGAAGAATCTGAGCATGGTCGAGGCTGCGGCCCTGCCGGAGACGTTCTTCACGGTGTGGACCAACCTGTTCGACCGCGGCGGCCTGAAGCCCGGCGAGAGCGTGCTGATTCACGGCGGCACCAGCGGAATCGGCACGACGGCCATCCAGCTGGCCGCTGCCTGGGGAGCGAAGGTATATGCCACCGCGGGCAGCGCCGACAAGGCACGCGCCTGCGAGCGCTTCGGCGCGCTCCGCGGAATCGACTACCACAGCGAGGATTTCGTCGCGGCGGTTCGCGAGGCTACCGGGGACAAGGGCGTGGATGTGATTCTGGACATCGTGGGCGCGAAATATCTCGCCCGCAATTTCGAGGCCGCCGCGGTCGAGGGACGCATCGTGGTCATCTCGTTGATGAGCGGCGCCAAGACCGACATCAACTTGAACACCATCCTGAGCAAGCGGCTGACCTTGACCGGCTCGACCCTGCGCATCCGCAGCGTCGCACAGAAGGCGCTGGTCGCCGCTGCGGTGCATCGCAACGTATGGCCGCTCATCGCCGAGGGCCGGGTCAAGCCCATCATTCATGCGACTTTTCCGCTCCGTCTGGCGAGCGAAGCTCACCGGTTGATGGAGAGCTCGCAGCACATCGGCAAGATCGTGCTCGAGGTGTAGCCTCGAGCACAGTATAGCCCGGAGAGCAGGGACCTGGACTAGAACAGACCTACCACGCGCCCCTGCGCGTCGATGTCGATCTTGTCGGCCGACGGCACCTTCGGCAATCCCGGCATCGTCATGACATCGCCGCACACCACCACGATGAACTCGGCACCGGCCGCCAGGCGCACCTCGCGAATATTGACGATGTGTCCGCTCGGCGCGCCGCGCGCGCCCGGATCGGTCGAGAACGAGTACTGGGTCTTCGCGATGCAGACCGGGTAGTGGCCGTAGCCGTCCTTCTGCAATTTGTCGATCTGCGCCTTGATCTTGGCATCGGCGGCGATGTCCGCCGCGCCGTAGATCTTCGAGGCGACGGTCTTCACCTTGTCCCAGAGCGTCTGGTTCTCGTCGTAGACGAAGCTGAAATTCGACTTGGCCGACTCGATGAGCTCCACGACTTTCTTGGCGACGTCGGTGGCGCCCGCGCCGCCCTCGGCCCAGTGCTTCGCGGTCACCAGCGGAACGTTGAGCGCGGCCATCTTCTTGGCGAGCAGCTCGTTCTCCGCCTTGGTATCGGCGGTAAACTGGTTCACCGAGACCACGCACGGCAGACCGTAGTGGTTGCGCACGTTGTTCACGTGCCGCTCGAGGTTGGCGATGCCCTTCTCGAGCGCGCCCAGGTTCTCGGCGTTGATCTGCTTCAGGTCGGCGCCGCCGTGGTACTTGAGCGCCCGGATGGTGGCGACGATCACCACCGCCGAGGGGCGCAGGCCGGATTTGCGGCACTTGATGTCGATGAACTTCTCGGCGCCGAGATCGGCGCCGAAGCCCGCCTCGGTCACGACGTAGTCGGCGAGCTTCAAGGCGGTCGAGGTGGCGAGCACCGAGTTGCAGCCGTGCGCGATGTTCGCGAACGGGCCGCCGTGAATGAACGCGGGGTTGTTCTCGAGCGTCTGCACCAGGTTCGGCTTGAGCGCTTCCTTGAGGAGCACCGTCATCGCACCCTGCGCCTTCAAATCGCTGGCCAGAATCGGCGACAGGTCGCGCCGGTAGCCGACCACGATCTTGCCGAGCCTGGCCTTCAGATCCTCGAGATTGCGCGCCAGACAGAAAATCGCCATGACCTCGGAGGCGACCACGATGTCGAAGCCGTCCTGCCGCGGAAAGCCGTTGCCGGGGCCGCCCAATCCGACGGTGATGTCGCGCAGCGCGCGATCGTTCATGTCCACCACGCGCTTCCAGGCGATGCGGCGCACGTCGAACCCGAGCTCGTTGCCGTGATGGATGTGGTTGTCGATCAGCGCGGAGAGCAGGTTGTGCGCGAGCCCGATGGCGCCGAAATCGCCGGTGAAGTGCAGATTGATGTCCTCCATCGGCACGACCTGGGCGAGGCCGCCGCCGGCCGCACCGCCCTTCATGCCGAACACCGGCCCCAGGCTCGGTTCGCGCAGGCAGATCACGGCCTTCTTGCCGATCTTGTTCAAGGCGTCGCCGAGACCGACGGTGGTCGTGGTCTTGCCCTCGCCGGCGGGCGTCGGACTCAGCGCGGTCACCAGGATCAGCTTGCCGTCGGGCTTGTCCTTCAGGCTGTCGACGTAATCGAGCGCGATCTTGGCCTTGTAATGACCGTAATTCTCGACGCTCGAGGCCGGTATGCCGAGCCGGGCGGCGATTTCGGAAATCGGCTTCATGGTCGCGCTTTGGGCAATCTCTATGTCGGAACGCACGTTTAACTCCCCACTTGACAGTGATTGGATGATGTCGCGCGGCCGCGCGAGTGGTCGCACAGCCCGGAAAATCGGCGGCGCGCAATATAACACGCGCCGGTCGGCTCGAAGGAACGCGGGCGGCTCGACTCAGGCACCGAGAATGGTCCCGGTGGTCAAACCCGCCTGCGCACAGAATTCGGGACCCGAGAGCTTCTTGCCGTCGTCCGGCCGGAGCGTCAGCACTTCGATCTGGCCGCCCTGCGTGCTCACGTAAATGCTGCGCTCACCGATGTCGGTGACCGCGCCGATCTTGCCCTTGACCGCGGAGAAGGTACGGGCCGGGAGCTTCCGCGCCTCCAGGATCCTGAGCTTCTTGCCGTTGTGCGTGGTCCACGCGCCCGGCGCGGGGATGCAGCCGCGGATCAGGTCGTATACATGATCGATGTGATTGTGCCAGTTGATCTCGGCTTCCGGATCGCGGCACCAGCCCTCGTAGCTCGCCTGCGATTCGTCCTGGACGACTTCCTTGGCCCGCCCGCTCATCACCAGATCGGCCGCTTCCTTCATCGCCTCGACGCCCATCGGGAAGAGCCGGTCGAAATAGACGCTTCCCAGCGTGTCGTCGGGTCCGATCGGCGTCTCTTTTTGAAGGAGCACCGGACCTTCGTCCAGGCCGTCGCTCGGACGGAAGATGGTGAGGCCGGTCTTGGTATCGCCGTGAATGATGGGCCAGTTGATGGAGCTCGGACCGCGATACTTGGGCAGGAGCGAGGGGTGATATTGAATCATTCCGTGACGCGGAATGCCGACGAATTCCTGGGGCGCGAATTGCAGCACGTACGCCATGATGCCGAGGTCCACGTCCAGCGAGCGCAGCGCCTCGAGGGCCTCGGGGGATTTGAGGGTGGGGAGCTGAAAAAGCCGCACCCCGCGCTCTTTGGCGCCCACGCTCAAGGGGTCGGGCGGAGTGCCGGCCTTGTCGGGCGTGCAGAACACGCCGGCGACGGTATCGCCCCGGTCCAGGAAGGCATCCAGCACCGCTTTTCCAAACTTCTGCTGGCCGATGATGGCAATTCGCATTGTTTATTCCCCCAGGTCGACTCCGACCTTCAAACGCCGAAAACAGGCCCCGGCCCCCCTTCCGGTTCCGGGAGGGGGTCTGACGGTCTCTGCCAGATATCTCATATATCATAGTCTGGAGTCTGGCGGTACAATTCAGGCGACTTCGGCTGGCAAAAGCGCGCGCCTCGAGCCGCGGCCGGTAATATGTTCCGTGGATGTACAGCCCCTACGCTAAGGAGTCTCTCAATGGCTGGTCGTAATTTCCTGTTCGTGCCTGGCCCCACCAACGTCCCCGATCGCGTATTGCGCGCCATGGCGGTGTCCATGGAAGATCACCGCTCGCCGATCTTTCCCGAACTGTCCAGGGCCTGCTTGAACGGACTCAAGCCGATCTTCAAGACGAGCAGCGGAACTCCCTTCATTTTTCCGTCCTCCGGGACCGGTTGCTGGGAGGCGGCGCTCACCAATTGTCTGAACACGGGCGACAAGGTCCTCGCCTCGCGCTTCGGTCAATTCAGCCATCTGTGGATCGACATGTGCCAGAGGCTCGGCTTCGAGGTCGAGATCCTGGAAACCCCGTGGGGTGAGGGCGCGCCGGTGGAGCGCTATCTCGCCTCGCTCGCCGCGGACAAGCAGCACAAGATCAAGGCTGTCCTGGTTTGCCAGAACGAGACGGCGACCGGCGTCACCAGCGACGTGGCGGCGGTGCGCCAGGCGATGGACAGCGTCAAGCATCCGGCGCTCTTGTTCGTGGACTCGGTGAGCGCGCTCGCCAGCATCGACTTCCGCATGGACGAGTGGGGCGTCGACGTCTGCGTCAGCGGCTCTCAGAAGGGACTGATGCTGCCGGCCGGCCTCGGTGTCACCTGTGTCAGCCAGAAGGCGCTCGAGGCGTCCAAGAAGGCCACCGCACGGCGTTGCTACTTCGATTACGCGGACATGGTTCAAGCCAACGCATCGGGCTATTTCCCCTATACCCCGGCCTTGCCGATGCTCTACGGCCTGCGCGAATCGCTCGCCATGCTCGCCGAGGAAGGCCTGGAGAACGTGTTCCAGCGCCACGCCTATCTTGCCGCCGGCACCCGCGCCGCGGTGTTCGAGGGCTGGAAGCTCAAGCTCTGCGCCGTCGCGCCCAATTGGTACTCGGACACGGTCTCCGCGATCATGGTGCCCGAGGGCATCAACGGCGCCGAGGTGATCGCGCGTGCTTTCAACCGCTATAACCTCGCGCTCGGCGCCGGTCTCTCCAAGGTGGCCGGCAAGCTGTTCCGCATCGGCCATCTGGGCGATCTGAACGAGCTGATGCTGCTCGGGGCGATTGCAGGCGCCGAGATGGCGATGCTCGATGCGGGCGTCAAGATCGAGCCGGGCAGCGGCGTCGCCGCCGCACAGAGCTACTGGCGAAAAGCTGCGCCGGCGGCCCAGGCGAAGTCCAATGCCGCGAAAGGCAAGGCCGCGTGACCCAGCGCGTCGTTTTCCTCGATCGCGCTTCGCTCAAGGCGACGGTGCGCAAGCCCGCAGGCGCGACCGAGTACGTCGAGTACCCGAAGACCGCGCTCGAGGAGATCGTGCCGCGGCTCTCGGGCGCCCAGGTGGCCATCGTCAACAAGGTCCCGATGCGCGCCGCCACGCTCGAGAAACTGCCGGACCTCAAGCTGATCGCCGTGGCAGCCACGGGCTACGACGTGGTCGACGTGCCCTACTGCAAGGCGCACGGCATCGCGGTCGCGAACATACGCAATTATGCCGTGCACACGGTGCCCGAGCACGCCTTCATGATGATCCTGGCGCTGCGCCGGAGCCTGCTCGCGTATCGCCAGGACGTGGAGAACGGTGTCTGGAACAAGTCCGATCAGTTCTGCTTTTTCACCCACCCCATCGGCGATCTGCACGGCGCCACGCTCGGGATCATCGGCGAGGGCGCGATCGGACAGGGCACCGCGGCCATCGGCCGCGCCTTCGGCATGAAGGTTATGTTCGCGGATCATCCGCCCCCGAAGATGGAGGGAGTCAGTTTCACGCCCCACGAGCAGGTGCTGGCCGAGTCCGACGTGATCTCACTGCACTGCCCGCTCATGCCGTCCACCCGCAATCTGATCGACCTCGCCGCGTTTCGGAAGATGAAGCGCACTGCGCTCCTGATCAACACGGCGCGCGGCGGTCTGGTGGATGAGGCGGCGCTGATTCAGGCGCTCGACGAGGGGCTGATCGGCGGCGCGGGATTCGATGTGCTGACGGTCGAGCCGCCGAAGAACGGCCATCCGCTGCTCGACGTGCGCCGCCCGAATTTCATCCTCACCCCGCACATCGCCTGGGCTTCCGACGGCGCCATGCAGTTCCTCGCGGACCAATTGATCGATAATATCGAGCATTGGGCCGCCGGCAAGCCGCAACATCTCGTGACTTGAGCCCGGCGCGCCGGGGAGCGCGTTCGAGAAATGAAAAAGCTACTGTACCAGTTCGATACGGATCCGATGCCTGCGGTCTTCGACAACGTGGTGGCGTACGACGGCGGCGCCGACCGGGTGATTGCCTACGGCGGCGTGAGCGCCGCCAATGTGAGCGGTCTGGTCGAGGGCGCGATCTTCACGCGCGCTCCGAAGGACAAGAAAAACACCGCATTGTTCATCGGCGGCGGCAACATGGCCGCGGGGCAGGCGCTGCTCGGCGCCGTGCAGGCCAAATTCTTCGGAAAGTTCCGCGTCTCGGTCATGTTCGATTGCAACGGCTCGAATACCACGGCCGCCGCCGCGGTGGCATGGCTGGCTCACGGACGCTCGCTGCGGTCAAAGCGCGCCGTGGTGCTCGCCGGCACGGGACCCGTCGGCCAGCGCGCGGCGGCGCTCCTGGCGAGCGAAGGTGCGACGGTCGCCATCACCGGACGCAAGCTCGACGCCGTGCAAGCGGCCTGCGCCTGCATCAAGGCTCGCTTCGGGGTCGACGTGCAGCCGCTGGCCGCCGCAACGCTGGAGGAGCGCGGCAACGCGATTGCCGGAGCTCACGTGGTGCTGGCCACCGGCGCCGCGGGTGTGACCCTGCTGCAGGCGGACCATTGGCGGGAGCATCCCACCCTCGAGCTGATTGCGGACGCGAATGCTTGCCCGCCCGCCGGCATCGAAGGCGTGGCCATGGCGCACCGGGGCGAGCAGAGCCATGGCAAGATACTGTTCGGTCCCTTGGGATTCGGCGCGCTGAAGCTCGCCTTGCACCGGGCCTGCATCGCGCGGCTGTTCACGCAAAACGACCTGCTGCTCGACGCCGAGGAGATCTACGCGCTCGCCAAGACCATGGTCGCGGAGACGGCGCCGTGAGCGATCACCCGCCAGCCGGCGCCGGCACGATCACCGAATGCTCCATCGGTGAGTTCCTCGACCGTTTGGCCAGCAAGGATCCCACGCCGGGCGGCGGCGGCGCGGCGGCGATCATGGGAGCCATGGGTGCGGCCCTCGTCTCCATGGTGTGCAACGTATCGGCCGGCAAGAAGGGCTGCGAATCCGTCGGGCCCGAGCTTCGGGAGGTTTGCGTGCAATCCGAGGCGCTGCGGCGCCGGCTGACCTCCATGGTGGCCGACGATGTCGCGGCATTCGACGAATTGATGGCGGCATACAAGCTTCCGAAGGACGGCGACGAGAACAAGCTCCGGCGCTCGCAGGCCATCCAGGCGAGCCTCAAGCGCGCCACCGAGGTGCCGCTCGCATGCGCGCGCGACTGCGCCGGGGTGATTCGCCTGTCGCGGCGTGCCGGCGAGCTCGGCTATCTGGGCGTGATCAGCGATGCGGGGGTGGGAGTATCGGCCGCGTACGCGGCGGCGCGCAGCGCCGCGCTCAACGTCTACATCAACGCCCCGTCGCTCAAGGACCAGGCATTCGCGGAGCGGGCCCTCGCCGAAGTCGATGGCCTTATGACTTTCTGCGCGGCCGAGAGCGAGGCCGTGTACGCACTGGTGCGCTCGAAGCTTTGAGCGGCGGCCCGCTCAACCGGGCCGCTCGATCAATATCGCTCGAAAATCATTCACATTGGTGAGCGTCGGTCCCGTGACCACCGAATCCCCGAGCGCGCCGAAAAAGCCGTGCCCGTCGTTGTCGTCCAGCGCCTCCTTCGGCTTCAGCCCCGAGGCCCAGGCGCGCGCGAGCGTATCGGGAGCCATGATCGCGCCGGCGATCTCTTCCTGCCCGTCCACCCCGTCGGTGTCTCCCGCGATTCCGTGGATGCGCGGGTGACCGTCGAGGGCGATCGCGAGCGACAGTAAATACTCGACATTGCGCCCGCCGCGGCCGGTGCCGCGGACGGTCACCGTTGTCTCGCCGCCCGATAGAAGAATGCACGGTGCGGCAAAGGGTTGCGACGCATCCGCGGCGTGTGCCGCGATGGCGGCGAAAACCTTGCCCACGTCGCGTGCCTCGCCTTCGATGGCATCACCGAGGATGTGCGTCGCGAAGCCTGCCGCGCGGCCGACTTCCGCCGCCGTCTCGAGCGCCATCTGAGGCGTTGCGATGATGCGGGTCTCGGCGCGCGCCAGGCGTGGATCGCCGGGCTTGACCGACTCGCCGCGGCCGCTCTCCAGGAGCTCGCGCACCGGCGAAGGCAGGTCGATTTCGTAGCGGCGCAGGATGCCGAGCGCATCCGCGCAAGTGGTCGGATCCGCCACCGTGGGCCCCGAGGCGATGTCGATGGGCCGATCGCCGGGCACGTCCGAGATCAGCAGGCCGAGCACGCGCGCCGGATGGCACGCGGCGGCGAGACGGCCTCCCTTGATGGCCGACAAGTGGCGGCGGACGCAATTGATCTCGGCAATGGTCGCGCCCGAGGCGAGCAGTGCGCGCGCGAGCGATTGCTTGATCTCGAGCGTGAGACCCGGCGCCGGCAGCGGCAGGAGCGCCGACCCGCCTCCGGAAATGAGACACAGCACGAGATCGTCCGCGGTCAGCCCGCGGACGACGTCGAGCATGCGCTCGGCGCCGCGCATGCCCGCGGCGTCGGGAATCGGATGCGCCGCCTCGACGATCTCGATGCGCCGGCAAGGTACGCCGTAGCCGTAGCGTGTGACCACGAGGCCGGAAAGCGGGCCCGGCCACCGATCCTCGACCGCGCGGGCCATGGCCGCGGACGCCTTGCCCGCGCCCACCACGATGAGCCGCCCGCGCGGCGCCTCGGGCAGGTACCGGGGAATACAGACTTCAGGCTGCGCGGACGCGATCGCCGCCCGGAACATGGCCTCCAGGATCGCGCGCGGCGAGTGGGCGCAGCCGGCAAAAGTCGCGCCTTTTACCGGCGGCAGCGAAGCCGCGTCCGAAAAAGCGCCGCAGGCGACTTTTTCCAATGGACTACAGCCTAGAGCACCGACTTGAGCAGCTTGCCCATGTCCGCAGGATTACGCGTCACCTTGATGCCGCACTCCTCCATGACCGCCAATTTCTCCGCCGCGGTGCCCTTGCCTCCCGAGATGATCGCCCCGGCATGGCCCATGCGCTTGCCCGGGGGCGCGGTCACTCCGGCGATGAAGCCGACCACCGGCTTCTTCATGTTGCTCTTGATCCAGCGCGCGCAGTTTTCCTCGTCCTCGCCGCCGATCTCGCCCACCATGATGACCGCGTCGGTCTCGGAATCGTCGTTGAACAGGCGCATCACGTCGATGTGCTTCAGGCCATTGACCGGGTCCCCGCCGATGCCCACGCAGGTCGACTGTCCCAGCCCCAGATCCATCAGCTGGCCCACCGCCTCGTACGTCAAGGTGCCCGACCGGGAGACCACGCCGATGCGCCCTTTCTTGTGAATGTGACCCGGCATGATGCCGATCTTGATCTCGTCGGGCGTGATCACGCCCGGGCAATTCGGCCCGACCAGGATGGTCTTCTTGCCCTTCATGCGGTTGCGGGTGGCGACCATGTCGCGCACCGGCACGCCCTCGGTGATGCAGATGACGAGATCGAGCCCGGCATCCACCGCCTCGTCGATGGCGCCGGCGGCGTACGGCGGCGGCACGTAAATCACGGACACGGTCGCGCCGGTGGCCGCCTTCGCGTCCTTGACGCTGCCGTAAATGGGAATGCCCTCGAAGTTCTCGCCGCTCTTGCTCGGGTTCACCCCCGCGACGAAGCAATTCTTGCCGTTCGCATACTCGCGGCACAGGCGTGTATGAAATGCGCCGGTCTTGCCGGTGATGCCTTGCGTCATCACCCTGCTGCTCTTGTCGATCAAAATACTCATTGGTCTACATCTCCAAATTTCTTTGGCCTACTTCCCGGCAACCGCCGCCACGATCTTCTGGGCCGCATCCGCCATGTTGTCGGCGGAGACGATGGGGAGCCCGGATTCCTTGAGCAGCTTCTTGCCGAGATCTTCGTTGGTTCCTCTCATGCGGACCACCAGCGGCACGTTGAGCTTCACTTCCTTGGCCGCCGCGATGACGCCTTCGGCGATGGTGTCGCAGCGCATGATGCCGCCGAAGATGTTCACCAGGATTCCCTTCACCGACGGGTTCTTGAGCATGAGCTTGAACGCCTCGGTGACTTTCTGCGCGGTCGCGCCGCCGCCCACGTCGAGGAAGTTCGCGGGCTCGGCGCCGAACAGCTTGATCACGTCCATGGTGGCCATGGCGAGACCCGCGCCGTTCACCAGGCAGCCGATGTTGCCCGACAGCGAGATGTACGACAGATCGTACTTGGAGGCTTCGATCTCCGCCGGATCTTCCTCGTCGAGGTCGCGCATCGCCACGATGTCGGGGTGACGGAACAGCGCGTTGTCGTCGAAATTGAGCTTGGCATCGAGCGCCAGCACCTTGCCGTCACCGGTCAGGATCAGCGGATTGATCTCCGCCAGCGAAGCATCGCACTCCACGAACGCCTTGTAGAGCGCCTGCATGAAGGAACGTGCTTGAGCCACGGAGCCCTCGGGAACGCCGATCTTGCGCGCGGCGTCGTCCGCTTGATGGTCGGTCAAGCCCGCGACGGGGTCGACGGCCACCTTGTGAATTTTCTCGGGCGTATGCGCGGCAACCTCCTCGATCTCCATGCCGCCCTCGGAGCTGGCGATCAAGGTAACGCGCTGCGAAGCGCGATCGACCACCATGCCGACATAGAGCTCCTTGCGGATGTCCGCGCCCTCCTCCACCAGCAGCCGGCGTACCAGCCGGCCGGCGGGACCGGTCTGGTGAGTCACCAAGGTCATGCCGAGAATCTTGGAGGCGAATTCATGCACCTC
This sequence comes from Steroidobacteraceae bacterium, assembly GCA_036272515.1. Taxonomy (GTDB): domain Bacteria; phylum Pseudomonadota; class Gammaproteobacteria; order Steroidobacterales; family Steroidobacteraceae; genus Bog-1198. Next base: position 30,821 of record DATAYO010000028.1, read on the forward strand.
ATCCAGCGACTTCGCCACCTTCACGCCGCCGCCTTTGCCCCGGCCGCCGGCGTGAATCTGCGCCTTGACCACCCAGACCTTGCCGCCCAGCTGGCGCGCCGCCGCGTCGGCGTCCGCGACCGAGAAGCAGGCCACTCCACGCGGCGTGGCCACTCCGAATTTGCGCAAGATCTCCTTGCCTTGGTACTCGTGAACGTTCATGACGATAGTCCTCGTGCGCGCACCGGCGCGCCGGTTTGAGTAAAAAGAATCTATGGAGCGCCGCCGGCGCTCACCGCTCAGCAAACCCTGGCTTGCGTCAGGCTTTGCTCCAGCAGCTTGGTCAATGCGTAGACCGACTCCAGGTGCGGCGTCGGGGTCTCGGTCATGCGTGCGAGCTCGATCACCGAGCCGAGCAGCGCATCGGTCTCGAGCCGGCGCCCCGCCTCGACGTCCTGAAGCATGGAGGTCTTGTGGTGGCCCACGCGCTCCGCGCCCGCGATGCGCTTCTCGATCGGTACGCGGAATGTGATGCCGAGCTTGGTGGCAATGGTCTGTGCCTCGGTCATCATCGCGCGCGCCAGCTCACGCGTAGGAGGAAACTGGCAGATCCCGGCCAGGGTCGCGCGGGACAATGCGCTGATCGGATTGAAGGTCATGTTGCCCCAGAGCTTGAGCCACATCTCGGCGCGGATGTCGGGAACGATCGGCGCCTGCAGCCCTCCCCGCGTGAAGCACTCCGATACGCCCCTGACGCGCTCACTCTCGGTACCGTCCAGATCGCCGACCGGGAATCGGTTGCCCTCGATCTGCTTGATCACTCCCGCTTCGACCAGTTCCGTGGCCGGATAAACCACGCAACCGATGACCCGTTCGCAGGGAATGTTCCGGCAGATGATCCCGGTCGGATCGACGGTCGTCACGGCGCTGCCGGCGAGCGCACCGCCATGCTGATGGAAATACCAGAACGGGATGCCGTTCTGCATCGGCACCACCACGGTGTGCGATGCGAACAGCTTGGGCACGTCGGCGGCCACCGCCTCGACCTGGTGTGCCTTCAACGCGAGCACGACCAGGTCTTGCGACCCCGCCGCCGAGTAGTCCGAAGTGGCCTTGACACGCGCGATCGCAATTTCGCTGCCGTCGTTCATCGCCACGCGAATGCCGCGCTCTTTCAAGGCGCTCAGAGTCGCTCCGCGCGCGATGAACGTCACGTCCTCGCCCGCGTGTGCAAGTTGAGCTCCGACGAATCCGCCGATCGCGCCGGCTCCGATGATCGCAACTTTCATCCGTGTGCAACCTCGCCGCTCTCATCCGGCATGCTTAGCGGGAGACCCCGGAGTCCTGGATGGCGCCGCGATCGACTTCGATGCGATTGACCACCTTGCTGACGCCGGAGACACGCTCCGCGTCCTGCTGCGCCGCCACGACCTCCTCGGGTGTCCACGCATAGCCGCCGAGCGTTACCACGCCACCGTCCGCGCGCACCGTAATGTGGCGCGCGTAAAGTGTTTCGTCGGCAGTGAATGCCGATTGAACCCGATCCACCGTGGCGCTGTCTGCCGCGCGGTCCTCCGCGCTCTTGGGAGTTACGCAGGCGGCGGCGCCGCACAATATGGCGGCCACGGCCACCATAGTCGAGAATTTCCTGAATATTGGGGACAAGATATTCACCTCATGTGTGCCTTCATGGCCATCAAAGTCAATTCCCATCGTCATCGACGGGCTGGAAATCGATTTCGTTCACCACGCGACGGCTCCCGGCGATCCGGCGCGCCGTCCGGAGTATAGCGAACAGATCGGACAGGTCGCGAACCACCCCTCCCACCCGGACGACACCGTTCTCCGTCGTGACGGTGACGTGATCCGTGAGGATGTACGGGTCACTCTGCAACGCGGTCGACACTTTCTCCGTCAGCGTTGCATCCGTTGCCCGTGCCCTGACGACGATCTCGCGCTGCAGGTTCTTCTCGGGCGGCGGCTCGGATAGCCCCGGAATCGAGAAGAACCCGCCGCCGCACGCGGCCACTCCCAGCGTCATCGCCAGGAGCGGCCGCTTGCCTTGTTGCTTGCCGGCCACGGTGCCACGGCTTAGAACCGGTAGCTCACACCGGTTGAGAAACCTTGGGCGTGGCAACCGCCCCAGGTCGTGGGACCCGCACTGCTGTAATCGATGAACTGCGCGTGCGTCGCGTCGTGGCAATCGGTCTTGATGCCGTGCCCGCCGGCGCCGATGTCGTAGTGCGCCATGCCATCGTTGATGGTCTCGGCCCAATCGAAGTACCAGGTCAGCTGCTTGTCGAACTTGTGCCAGAATTGCATGGTGTACATGTTGGCCTGGTTGTTGCCGGCCTCGGTCGGATTGAAGTTATGCTGGCCGCCCGGATCTCCCACGGTCGCCCCGGCATGCCCCCATCCGACCGCGATGACGTCCCGGCCCTCGAACAGCGACTGCTCCGCCGCAAACCACATGCCATTTCTCTGGCGCTCGTTCTGGAACTCCAGCTGGGGTGGCAGTTCGCGATGCATTTCCTCATACAGATAGGAGAGGGTCAGGCCGAAGTTGAACGCGTACTGTGCGCCGAACTTCATGGCCCATTCATCCCCAATGTCATAGGCCGTGCTGTACGCCGGTGATCCGGCGGCCGCCGCACCCGGATACTCGTTCGCGTAGGCCGTGTAATCCGCCCAGTCGAGCAGCGCCGCATTCGGCCCGGTCGGACCCTGGCTGAACAGGTACTGATAGTAAGGGCTGTTGGACCCGATGCCGTCGCTCGAGCGGTTCACTCGCTTGTGAATCTCGTAGGCGCCGACGAGGTACAGGCCACCCATGCTGAACTTGAGATCCGCGCTGTACGCACGGTCGTACCCGCCGTCGTCGCAGTTCAGGAACAGGTTGCCGCTGCCCGGATTGTTCGACCCATTGCAATCAGGGGACCCGAGCGGCGTCAGATCGCTGTTCGGGTCGAGCTGCTGACCGAACTGATAGGCCGCATCGAAGCTGAAGCCGGCCCAGGTGGGCGAGCTGTACGCCACCACGTCGTCTCCGCGGGTACCGAACTCCACGCGGTTGTCGCCGCCGGTATTTCCCATGATGACGGCGTAGTTGCCGAGCCCGCTGCCGAACGGATTGAGCCGGTCGGTCGAGGTCTTGTACGGCATGTACATCTCGCCGAACCGCACCTTGCCCCAGGAGTGGCTTTGGAAGCCGAGAAAGGTGTCGCCGAGGCCGATCGCGCCCTGAACTGTATTCGAGGACTTGGTCCAGGTATCACGCAGGCCGGGTGCCGCCGACATATCGATGGCGGTGGACACCTGATAAATGAAGTCGACGTTCGAGTTTGGGATCCGATGCGCGCCGCGGTAGCCGATGCTCGATCCGTTGCTGGACATCGCTCCCAGCCAGCCGACCTTTCCGTACGGTCCGGCCTTTTGCGCCCCGGTGATCACATACGGGCTGCCGGGCGCGCCGGTGGCGTAGCCCCAGGGATACGCGACCGGGTTATTGATGCCCTTCGTGGTGTAGTCCACCGACAAGTCGAGCGAGCCGTAGAAGCCCTTGAGAAATTGATCGAACTTGGGTTCGGTGGAAGCTGCCTTTTCCTTCTTCCCCGCGCTCGGGGGCGTGGCAGCGCTCGCCGGCGGGCCGGCCTGCTGCTTGGCGGACACGGCATCGAGCTGCTGCTGCAGCTGCTGCATCTGCTTCTGCATCTGTTGCATTTGATTCTTGAGCGCCTGCGTCTGTGCATCGTCTGCGAAGACGACGCCATTGAAGGTGACGGATGCGGCGCATGCCGCAAGCGCCACCAGCATAGGCCTTGCCAGTTTTGATTTAACCATGTGTGAATCCTCGTAAAACGCGTTTGTTTGACTCATTCTCGTCGTCGTCCTGTCACCCTCACGTCTCGCCGGCCGGACCAGTGAGGTCATCCGGCTGACGCCTTCCTTGGACGCCAATGCACACCCCCAACCAGCGCGTGCATCCTCCCTCCGCAATCGTCACAGCTCCTTAAATCCGGCGATTGCTAAATCTTGCGATTGCTCCCGATCTTGCGCACCGCGCGCCGCCGCGCGGGCGCCATTACACCACTTTTGCCTGGCGCAGTGCGCTCACTTCCTCGGCCTTGTAACCGAGCTCCGCGAGCACCTCCTCCGTGTGCTCGCCCAGCAGCGGCGAGCGCTTGACCTCCGTCGGGCTGTCGCTCAGCTTGATGGGATTTCCCACCGTCAGATACTTGCCGCGCTTCGGATGATCGACTTCCACCACCGTGCCCGTCTTGCGCAGCGAGGGCTCGTGAGCGAGCTCCTTCATCGAGAGAATCGGCCCGCACGGAATGTCGTGCTGGTTCAACAGATCCATGGCCTCGAACTTGGTCTTGGTCATGGTCCACTGCTCCACCACACCGAAAATCTCCTTCAATTTCGGCAGCCGGGCTTCCGGCGTCGCATACTCCGGATCCGTGATCCACTGCTCGCGGCCGATCACCATGCAGATCTCCTTCCACACCGGCGCCTGCGCGATGAAATACAGATAGGCGTTCGGGTCGGTTTCCCAGCCCTTGCACTTGACGATGGTGCCCGGCTGTCCGCCGCCGGAGGCATTCGCCGCGCGCGGTACGGCGTCGCCGAACTTCCCGTGCGGGTATTGCGGGTACTCCTTCATCACCCCGGTGCGCTCGAGACGCTGCTGATCGCGCAGCTTCACGCGGCACAGGTTGAGCACCCCGTCCTGCATGGCCGCGAGCACCTTCTGTCCTCGGCCGGTGGACTTGCGCTGATAGAGCGCCGTCACGATGCCGAGCGCCAGATGCAGGCCCGTGCCGCTATCCCCGATCTGGGCACCGGTCACCAGCGGCGGCCCGTCGTCGAATCCCGTGGTCGATGCGGAACCGCCCGCGCATTGCGCGACATTCTCATAGACCTTGCAATCCTCGTACGGCCCGGGCCCGAACCCCTTCACCGACGCCACGATCATGCTCGGATTCAGCTCCTGGATCCGCTCCCAGGTGAACCCCATGCGATCGAGCGCGCCGGGCGCGAAATTCTCCACGAGCACATCGCAGTGCTTGACCAGCTTCTCGAGCACCTTCTTGCCTTGCTGGCTCTTGGTATCGAGAGTCACCGACCGCTTGTTATGGTTCAGCATGGTGAAGTAAAGACTGTCGACGCCGGGAATGTCGCGAAGCTGCTCGCGCGTCACATCCCCGCCTCCGGCCTTCTCCACCTTGATCACGTCCGCTCCGAACCACGCCAGGAGCTGAGTGCATGTGGGGCCGGACTGCACGTGCGTGAAATCGAGAATGCGTACCCCGGATAGAGCTTTTTGCATGGAAATGTTCTCGGTCATCGTTCCGCTTACTTGTACATCGTCTGGTTCTTGGTGCCGGGCGCATATTCGCGCGGATCCACCCAGATATTGACCACGGCGGAACGCTTGAGCTTGTGCACCGACTCTCGCGCCCGCTGCAAGGCCGGAGCGATCTGCGCCGGATCGCGCACTTCCTCACCATAGCCGCCGAGCATCTCCGCGAACTTGCCGAACGGCACGTCGCCGAGCAGATTGCCGACATTGCCGCGAACCTCGCCGTATTTGGCGAGCTGACCGTAGCGGATCTGGTTCATCGCGGAGTTGTTGCCGATGACGGCGATGTAAGGCACGCCGAAGCGATTGGCGGTCTCCATGTCGAATCCCGTCATGCCGAAGGAGCCGTCGCCGTAATAGCACAGGATCTCCTTGCCCGGATTCGCAAGGCCTGCGGCGATTGCGAAGCCCGTGCCGACGCCGAGCGAGCCGAGCGCGCCCGGATCCATCCACTGCCCCGGCCGGCGCGGACGCACCGCCTGCGCCGAGATGGTAACGACGTCGCCGCCATCGCCGATGTACACGGTGTTGTCGGCGAGGAACTCGTTCAGCTCCCACGCGACGCGGTACGGATGAATGGGCACGCTGTTCGACTTGAACAGCGGCATCAGCTTCTCCGTGGCCTGGGTCTCCGCCTGCGAAAGCTCCTTGAGCCATTGCTGGCGCGCCTGGCGCTTGTCGCCCTTGATGCGGCCGGTGGCCGCTTGCAGCACGGCGCCCAGGATGGCGCCCGGATGGCCGACCAGACCCAGGTCGACGTCGCGGTTCTTGCCGACGGTGCGGTAGTCCATGTCGATCTGCACCAGCTTCAAGTCCTTGCTGATGCGCTTTCCGTATCCCATCCGGAAGTCGAACGGGGTGCCGACGATCACCAGTACGTCCGCCTTGGCAAAGGCCTGCGAGCGGGTGCGGTCGAAATGATGGGGATCGGCCGGGGGCAGCAGGCCGCGGCTCGCGCCGTTGAAATATCCGGGGATGTCGAGGCCTCGCAGCAAGGCGACGGCTTCGTCCTGTCCGCGCGCGGTCCACACCTGCTGGCCGTAGAGAATCGCCGGGCGCTCGGCGTTGACGAGAATATCGGCGAGCTTTTCGATGTCGCGCGGATCGCCGATGGAACGGGTCGAGGCGCGGTACTTGCCGGCCTGCGGGATGACGGCCTTGGTGAGGTCCACTTCGCGATCGAGCACATCCCGCGGAATCTCGAGGTACACGGGTCCCGGGGCGCCGTTGAAGGCCTCCCGGGCCGCCATCGAGACCATGTCCGCGACGCGTTCGGTGCTCGGCACGGTCGCCGCGAACTTGGTGATGGGCGACATCATGTCGACGTGCGGAAGGTCCTGCAGTGATCCCATCTTGTGCTGAGTGAGGGCGCCCTGACCGCCGATGTGCAGCACCGGGCTCTCGGACCGGAGCGCAGTCGCGATGCCGGTCACCGCATTGGTACAGCCCGGGCCGGCGGTCGTGACCACGCAGCCGAGCTTGCCCGTCTGGCGCGCGTAGCCGTCGGCCGCGTGCGCGGCGACCTGCTCGTGGCGCACGTCGATGATGCGGATGCCTTCGTCCACGCAGCCGTCGTAAATGTCGATGATGTGGCCGCCGCACAGGGTGAATATGGTGTCCACCCCCTCGGTCTTGAGCGCCTTCGCTACGAGATGGCCGCCGGATACGACGCCGGCCTCTCGGCTCTTGCGCTGAAGAGTGTCCTCTGCGGTCGTGGACTTGGGTTCCGCCGCAGCGGGATTAGTTGCCATGCTTGCCTCCAGTTAGAGATTCGTCCGCCGCCGCAAATGCGGCGGCGGAGCCTCGGGTATGCAGCGATGCGTGCGCCGGCCTCACGGTCAAGCGGTCGAAGCGGCTGCGCCGGGGGCCGCTTCGCGGCTCCTGCCCTCGGCAAAATGCCGCGCCCGCATGGGCTTGAGCACGAACAACGCCAGCAGCGCTGCGATGATATTGAACGTCACGAAAATCCCGAATGTCGTGCCGTATCCGTGCGCCTTGGAAATGCCCACCGCAAAAGGTACCAGCAGCGCGCCGGTGCCCTTCGCGGTGTACAGCATGCCGGCGTTGGCCGCCGCGTATTTGCCGCCGAACGTGTCTCCCTGGGTGGCAGGGAACAGGCTGAAGATCTCGCCATAGACGCCGAAGTAGATCGCAGTGACGAGCACGAACGCGACCGGATTGGAGCCCTGGATCTGACTCAGCGTGAACAGCGCCGCGGCGCCGATCAGGAACGCGAGCGCCATGGTGTATTCGCGCCCGATCCGATCCGACAGCCATCCGAAGAACGGTCGACCGATGCCGTCGAAGATTCGGCTGAGCGACACGGCGAACAATCCCGCCGCCAGCGTGACTCCGAACAGATCGACGGGAATCTTGTCGAGCTTGAAGTCGGCGGCCATCGGCTTCAACGAGGCGGTCATGGAGAGCCCGCCCGCGGCGATCAGCACGAACATCAGATACAGCACGTAGAACACCGGGCTGCGCAGCACCTCCTGAGGAGTGTAGCCATAGGAGGTCGTGTTCGCCTTCAGCTTGGCGGCCAGGATCGAGGGCGGCGGAACCATCAGCAGCCAGGACATCAAGAACACGATGCCGCCCTGGATGAGACCGAAGACCAGGAATGCGTGCTCGTACCCATCGGAGGCGATCATGTGCGAGATCGGGATGACCGTGAGCGCGGCGCCGGCGCCGAAGCCCGCGGCGGTGAATCCGGCGGCGATGCCGCGCCTGCCGGGAAACCACTTGAGCGCGTTGCCGACGCAGGTGCCATAGACGCACCCCGTCCCGATGCCGCCGATCGCCGCGGCGAAATACAGCACGGGGAGCGAGGTCGCACCCGAATTGATCATCCACGCGATGCCGACCAGAATGCCTCCGCCCATAACCACCCATTTCGGACCGAACCGATCGACCAGGTAGCCTTCAATGGGAACCAGCCAGGTTTCGATCAACACGAAGACCGTGAACGCCACCTGAATCGCGGCGCGTCCCCAGTGAAATTTCGCGTCGATGGGATTGACGAATAATGTCCAGCCGTACTGCAAATTGGCGACGCAGGCCATGCAGATGATGCCGATGATCAACTGTGTCCACGGATTTCCGAGCGCCGAAACGTCTGCCTGAGGTTTAGCCGTGTAATTCGAAGCCGCGTTCATATGGTTTTCCTTTTAGTGCGCGAAAATGAAACCGCGCAGGCCGTCACGTGCCGCGCGGAGATCTCGGTGTCATAGGAATAGTAACGGTCGGGTCTTAGCAGACCCTCGATGTTCAGCCGCAACAGCGAATGTGCGAAAGCTCGCCCCACCGTTTGCCCCCAAAAAGATGCCGACCATGCCGGTCGATCATCAGCCAGCGATTGCTTATCCAGCGTGGTATACCATATATGAAGGAGTTTTATACTGTCAACAAAGGCGGATTCATCTTTACCGCGCAAATGCACCGCGGCTCGCCGCAGTGGCTCACGCGTGCGCCGTGAAGCCAGGGCGCCGTATCCGCAACGCGCACGGGCCGGCCCCCCTGTTGCCTCTTCACAACAGAAGTGCCGACACGCATCGTGCCGAGCAAGCCATAGAAAGCAAGCGATGGGAAGGACTCGCGTCCAGGAAGCTGCACCGCGGCTGGAGTTTATGATATATCTGGATACAAATCGGACGCCGCTCTAGCAGACAGGTCTAGGGGATTAGATGAACAGCATCGCCAAATTGGTTCAACGCGGGGCGCCCGCCACCCCGCTCACGCTCAGCCCCCTGAACTCCACCAGCCTGCGCGATCAGGCTTACTCACTGTTGAAGAATGCGATCGCCGAGACCGACATCTACGATCCCGCGCAGGAGCTGCGCCTCGACGAGCGTCAATTGACGGCCGCGCTCGGCGTGAGTCGCACGCCCATCCGGGAGGCGTTGTCGCTGCTCGAACAAGAGGGCTTCATCAGAACCGTGCCCAGGCGGGGCATCTACATCATCCGCAAATCCAAGCGCGAGATCATCGAATTGATCCAGATGTGGGCCGCGCTCGAATCGATGGCGGCGCGGCTGGCAACACTCCATGCAACCGACGAGGAGATCGCCAAGCTTCGGCATCTGTTCGACGAATTTCAGAACTCCCCGCCGTCCGAGCATCTGTGCGAATACTCGGACGCCAACATCGCATTCCACACGGCGGTGATCGCCCTCGGCGGATCGCAGGCCCTGATCGACGCCACCCGTAATCTCCTGATCCACATTCGGGCGATCCGTCGCGCCACCATCACACAGGACAACCGCGCCGCGCGCTCGATCGTCGACCACTTGAAGATTATCGAGGCGCTGGAGCGGCGCGACACGGAGCTGGCGGACCGCCTCACCCGCCAGCACACCCTGGATCTCGCGGAGCACGTCGATCGGCACTGCGAGTTCCTAGGCTGAGCACAAGCCCGTGGTGTCCTGATTCAGGACACTAGAGGCTTCCGCCCCATACGCCCAGAGTCGGAAGCGCGCTCGCATCCGGCTCGCCGAGGGGCGACCCGTCGAAAGCGTCGCCTCGAAGCAAGCTCGCGTCATAGCGGCGCAGATATTGCGGTTTGGCGACGGCGCGTACCTCGCCGTGCAACGCGGCGCGCGCGACCGCCTCGAGGCCCGCGCGCGTATCCGGATCCGCCACCGCCGTCTGTAGCGCCTCGGGATCTATCCAGGCGGGCACTCCGGATTCGATGCGCAGGTAGATTCTCCCGCTCGACTGCGAGGCGAAGCTGGAGCAGCGGAAACCCTCGACGCAACGCTTCAAGAAAGCGACATTGTGCTCCGGCGCCAGCAGCGAGCGGTCGCGGTACAGCTCGCCCGGCGAGGCAGCGTCGACGAACACCCGTCCGTAGCGCTCGATATCGAGCATGCGTTTCACGTCCAGCACGTTGATGGTGTCGTTGTCGCCGAATACGGCCGTGCGCGGCCGCTCGCCGAGCGCCACCGAATTATCCAGGAACTCGAACCGGATGCGTTTATCGCTGCGGTGGACCCAGGTGAAGAACACGTTGGGAATGCCGGTATAGGCATCGACCGCGTGCGCCAGCGTGTCGTCGACCGCCTTGTAGCGGCCGAACTCGAGCCCGCGATTCCAGGCGCGCTCGACCAGCTGCTCCGGCGGGGTGATCATGAAGAACAGAAACACCATCCGGCCGAAACGCGTCAGAAGATTACTGCCTTCCTCGTCCGAATCCGGCGCGAAGCTGTCGAATCGGAATCGATCGATGAGCAGATGAGACATGTTGCCCGCCGCGTGCTTTCGCGCCATGTAGCGGTCGAGCTTGCGATCGACGATCTGCAGCTCCTCCCCGGTGAACGCCCCCGCATATCTATAAGCCGGGCCGAGACTCCCGTAGTCCAGCAATTGTTTGCGCCAGATATCCGGGCTGATCAATGCGAACTCGCTCCAGTCGATGCCGATGTCTCCGGCCAGCCTCTTCTGCAGCGGCCGCAGCGTGCTCTTGCCGGACGCCGATGCGCCCTTGGTGTTGATGACCACCGGACGTTCCTGGCGCGGCAGCAGTCCATAGCCCTCGAGCCCGGCGGCACGCCGCAACAGTGGATCGATCGTCCTGCCGATGGCGTCGCTCCCGAACGAGTTGCACGCCATGTCGCGCGCGAGCATGACGATGAGCTCGCGCCCACCCCACGCGCAGCCATGCGTGGTGAACAACGCCGACAAGACCCGCGCCACGGTCCCATACGCAAGTCTCGCCAGCGGGTCGCGCCCGGCATCACTCGCCCGCCCCTCGCATTGCGCAATGTGATCCGCGTCCCAGGTGAATTCCGTGGACGGCGCAGGCGCCGCAGCGCCGCGGCGCTTCCAGAACGTGAAGCGCCCGGTCCTCGCCGGACGGGGCGCAGGCTCCGCTGCGCGCAGCACGTCCGCCAGCGCGGCCTCCACGGCCTCCGTCACCTGCAACCGCGCCTGCCTGAACGCCAGCGTGATTGCGTTCATATCGGGTTCGAGGTAATGCGTGAGCAGGCGGTTCGCGATGCGGCGAAAATTGATCCCGAGATCCTCGATGCGCGAGCCGTCGGGTACCACGAAATCGGCGGTCACGCGGATCAGAAGCTCGTGCAGCGCCAGCCGCTCCGGGCGGAACACGACCAGCTCGCTCGAGGGAAAGCCCGTCAACCCGCGCAGTTCCTCCGCGGCCGCCAGGCTCGTGCAGGTGTTCTCCGGCCGATAAAGCGTCGAGAGCTCCTGCCATTTCTTGGGCACTTGCGATTTGAGGCCGGGACTCCAAGGCCCCGGCGGACTCTCGATCGTCCCCGATGCGACTGCACCCATGACGGCACGATACCGATGCGGCCGCCGAAATGCGACGGCATTCGCTATGCGGGAGCGCGTCCTATGGTGCAATCGGGGCATCATGACCCATCGCAGCGACCGGACATCCCCCGCCGCCTGGACCGGCGCGCATGCCGGCCGCCGGGCGAGCCCGCTGCCGCCCGGATTCGACGAGCTGGCGCGGCTCGCCGCGGACCTGCTCGAAGCTCCGCTCGCGTCGATCGTGCTCTCGGATTGCAGCGAGTCCTGGTATTCGAGCGGCGCTCTGCGCTTGCGCGGCCTGCCCGACGATCCGTTCCTGAAGCACACCTTGAGCGCGCCGGACGTGGTCGAGGTCCGGGACAGCGCCGCCGATCCGCGCTTCGCCGGCCTCGAAGGAGATCTGCACGCCGCCGGCATTCGTTCGTATGCGGGATGCGCGTTGCGCGCCGGGCCCGGGTCGGAAGTGCTCGGAGCGATCGCGATTTACCGGACGGGCACTGTTGCGCTGGCGGCGCGCGAGCGCGGCATTCTCGTGGCATTGGCTCGTCAGGGAGCGATGCTCGCCGGTCTGCATTCACGCGTGACAGAGCTCGAGCTCTTGAGCTCCACGGAGCACGACGCCATCGCGGCCGCTCCCTCTCGGGCCTTCGCTCTGGCCGACTCGCTGCTCGACAGCGCACCCCTGGCCATTTACTACGCCGACGCGCAGAACGAAGCGACGTACGTGAACCCGGAGTACCGGCGCATGTTCCGGCTCGCCCCGACGCAGAGCGTGGATGATTGGCCCAACGCCGTTCACCCGGACGACCGTGCACGGATGGAGCAGCTCTGGGCCGACTTCTTGCGGCGGCCGCAGGCCTCGCGCTTCGAGTACCGTGCTCTGGGAGATGCCGGCGCCGTGCGCCACTATGCCGAGCGCGTGGCGCCCACCGAGGGCATTTCGGGATACGTGGGCACGATCAGCGACATCACCGACCTGGTGAACACGCGCCTGTTGCTCGAGACCGTGATCAGCGATCTGCCGGTGGCGCTCGTGGCCTGCGACGCCGCGGGTCGCATCACCCACCACAACCGGGCGGCGCTCGAGCTGTACTGCGCCGACCCCGCCGCCGACGGCCGAATCGCCGGCTTTTTTCTCATGGACGGCGTCACGCCGCTGCCTCGCGGGGAATTCCCACTGGAGCGGGCCTTGCGCGGCGAGACCCTAACGAATCTCGAGCTCGTGATCGTTCCGCCCGGCGCAGCGCCTCGCTCGACCTTGTCGAGCGTGCGCCGCCTGGCGGGGCCGGACGGACAAACGCTCGGCGCCGTCGCGGTGATACAGGACACCACGGAGCGCAAGCGCCGCGAGAGCGAGCTGGAGCGGGTGCATCGAGAGCTGGTCACCGCATCGCGCGAAGCGGGCATGGCCGAGGTCGCGACCAATGTGCTGCACAATGTGGGCAACATTCTGAACAGCGTCAACATCTCGGCGAACCTCGTGGCCGAGCGTATCAAGCAATCCAAGGCTGCGGGCGTTTCCCGCCTCGCGGCGCTGCTCACGGAACATGCCGGCGGTGTCGGGAGATTTCTCGCGGACGACGCGCGCGGCCGGCGGGTGCCCGAGTATTTGACGACACTCGGCGATCAGCTGCTGGCGGACCAGCGCGAGGCTCTCTCCGAGCTCGCCTTGCTGCGCGACAACCTCGAGCACATCAAGGACACCGTGATGATGCAGCAAAGCTATGCGAAGCTTTGCGGCGTCGCCGAGACCGTCGAGGTGGCTGCGCTGGTGGAGGACAGCCTGCGGCTGAATGCCGGCGCGTTCGTGCGTCACGGCGTTCAGATCAAGCGCGAGATGAGCGTCGTTCCGCCGATCGCCGTGGACAAGCACAAGGTGCTGCAGATTCTCGTCAACCTGGTACGCAATGCGAAATACGCCTGCGACGAATCCGGCCGGCCCGACAAGCTGATCACGCTGCGCGTCGAGCCCTCGGCTCGCGGAGCGCGCATATCGGTGATCGACAACGGTGTGGGAATTCCGGCCGAGAACCTCCATCGGCTGTTCCGGCATGGCTTCACCACATTCAAGTCCGGCCATGGCTTCGGGCTGCACTCAGGGGCGCTCGCAGCCCGGGAGCTCGGTGGAACCCTGCGTGCCGAGAGCGCGGGTCCCGGATCGGGTGCCGCTTTCATTCTCGATCTTCCGCTCACCCCGCCTTGAAGCGCCACGCCGGGAGGCCTGGTGTCCTGATTCAGGACACTAGATCTCGAAGCCTCTCTGCCCTTGGGTGCCATCCGCGGCATCGAGCCTGCAGGCGTCCGGATACATCTGCAGTGCGGGCACTTCCCCGCGCAGCAGCTTCTGCTGCACGTCCTGCCAGTACGCGACGCTCAGCAGATCGAGGTTCTCCTCGCGAAAGCAGTTCCTCGCATAGCGGTTCATGAGCTGCATTCCGTGCTGCAGCTCTTCCGGCAGGAAGACGACGCCCTCCTCGAAGAACCATTCCGGCACCGTTTCCTCTCCCGGCTCGCGGTCCATGTTGGTGCGGATCTTCACGTCGGTGAGCTTCTCGACGGCATCGTAGTCGAACAGGAAGACCCGCCCGTAGCGCCCCACCCCGTAATTGCGCGAATCCAGATCCCGGTTGAAGATGTTGGTGGCCGCATTGTTGCGGATGCACCGCCCCAGATTGATGATGACCTCGCGGGTCTCGCTCTCGGACGCATTCTCCAGATATACCGGCAGCGGAATGATCTTCAACTGCATGATCAGGGTGCGAAACGTCACTCCGTCGCCGTGCACGTGAACGCTCTCGGAGGACTCGCGGCACAACTCCTCCAGGAACTCGGGATCGAACATGTCCCGATCCAGCCGCAAATTGAAGTACATGACGTTGTCCAGCATGCTGCCTGCCCGGTTGATCTCGTGCACCAGCCGGTACTTCTCGGCCACCGCCGCAACGCCCGGGTAGGAGCCCCATTTGTACGAGGAGGTCGGTCGATCGCGGATGACCTTCAGGTGGTAGGAGCAGGCGTCGAACGTGAAGCCGACGGCCACCGTGCCCGCGGCGCCGGGCGAGCGTCGGAGGCGCTGGCCGCTCGCGCGCAGTTGTGCGGTCATCTCGTTCAGGATGGCGACCTTGCCGACGTGGTTGAATCCGATGGTCGAATAGTGGTGACCCAGCGGCCGGCGCGGCATCAGACTGTAGAGAAAAACGCAGGTCTGATAATAGAGACGCGTGGTCACATGAAAATTGGCGAGCGCCGAGCTGAACAGACTGTGAATATCCGCCACGCGATGCAGCACCGCGTCCGCGTAGATGCCCCGATCGCTGTTCAGTAGAGCGACCACGAACGGCACGATGCTGTCGTCGGATCTCACCCATCGGCCCACCACGAAGGCGCTGCGGTCCCGAAAGAATCCCGCCTCGACCACGTCTAGCGCCACCGGCGGAGCATCCGCCGGGGACAGGAGTGCCTCGACCCGCTCCACGATGCGCTGGGAATCTTCCGTCAGATCCCGGAACGGCACCTGGAACCCGGGCACCCTCAGGAACGTGGCGATCAGCTCCGCATCGATGCGCGAGGCGATGGGCAGGCGCCGATGCACCGACGCCATCGAGAACGCGCGCAGCTTGCTCGGCGGTGGAAACGAATAGGCGACCGGACGCCACACTTCGTTGCAGATATTGCGGCGTAACGAGTGGGCGAAGCTGAAGGCGGTATCCGCCTCGTAGCGATCGACGATCATCGCCACGAACAGCCGGTCGATCGCCTCCCACAAGCCGGCATCGTCGGAGAGTGCCGGAAAGGTACGCAGGATCCTCGGGCCGTGCTCGGCGATGTAACGGCTGTAGAGCCCCAACCGCTCCTGGCTGATGCGAATCGAAGCATGTGGATCCATGAGCTCGAAGGCGCACTTCGCCCGATAGGGGTATTCGCACAAGAGGCCGTAGAAATCATCGAATATCGCGAGTATCAGCCGGGCTGTCGCCGCAATCAGCGCACCATCGCTGCAGCCCGCCAGTCTCGCGTAGGCCAGCTCGACGGGGCAATCAACCATGCCGACGGGGGAATCGATCATGCTCATGAGGATATGCTGCCCGAAGCGGCGCCGCTGCGAAGCATTATCGGCGCTCTCCTACAAAGGACCCGGGATCGAGGCCGACGCGGAGGTTCCGCTGTCGCGCCTATACTGACGCCATGCACGAACAATGGCGGCGCTGGCTCGCGGCCCTTTTTCTGTCCATCTTGCCGATGGCCGCCATGGCCCAATTCGGAACGAGCATTTCGGTCAACGTTCCTCCTCCGGCATTACCCGTCTATGAGCAGCCGCCTATCCCCGGCGACGGATACCTCTGGGTACCCGGCTACTGGTATTGGAGTGATGAGGATCAGGATTATTATTGGGTGCCTGGCACCTGGGTGGAGGCACCCGAGGCCGGTTTGCTCTGGACCCCGGGTTACTGGGGTGCGGAGAATGGAGTTTTCCTCTGGCACCCGGGCTACTGGGGTCCGCACGTCGGCTTCTATGGCGGGGTGAATTACGGCTATGGTTACGGCGGCAGAGGCTTCGACGGCGGTTATTGGCGAGACGGCCGCCTGTTTTACAATCGCGCCGCGGTGAACGTCGGCCGTACTCACATCAGCAACGTCTATCAGAGCAACACCACGGTCAACAACGTCACGGGGAACCGCGTCAGCTACAACGGCGGCCCCGGCGGCATCCAGGCGAGACCCACGCCGGTGGAAGAGAGCTATGCCCGTGAGCATCATGTTGAGTCGACGTCGGCGCAGGCGCGTCAGGTTCAAGCCGCCCGCTCCAATCCGGGACTCCAGGCCAAGGCAAACCACGGACATCCGCCGATAACAGCCTCGGTGCGACCCGGGGAGTTTGCCGGCCCGGGTGGGGCACCGTCGCATGCCGGTCCGCAGCCCCGCCCCGCGTCCTCACCCCAACCGGCGGCGCCCGCACCACACCCGGCGGCGCCCCCATTCCACGCGGCGCCCCCGCCCGCGGCGCCCCCGCCTCCGCGAGCCGAGCCGCCTCAGGAACCCCGGCCGTGATTGCCGTTCATCACGACCCGGCGTCGCGTCGAT
>DATAYO010000029.1:0-67806 GCA_036272515.1 Steroidobacteraceae bacterium
CCTTCAACCCGGACGAGGAAGTGCCGAAGATGTTCGACATCGATCGGGTGGAGGTGCTGCGCGGGCCGCAGGGCACGCTGTTCGGCGCCGGCTCCGAGGGCGGTACGGTGCGCTACATCACGGTGCAGCCCAGCCTGACCAAGACCTCCGTCGATGCGCGCAGCGAGTTCGATGTCACGCAGGGCGGAGCGCCGAGCTACGAGGCCGGGGCTGCCGCGGGCGGCCCGCTGATCGACGGCAAGCTGGGCGCACGCCTGACCCTCTGGTACCGCCGCGACGGCGGCTGGATCGATACCACCACGCCCACGACCATCGACCCCACCGTCACGGAGAAGAACGCCAACTACGACGCCACGTACCTCGCGCGCCTGGCGTTTCTCTGGGCGCTGAATGATACCTGGACTGCGACGCCGAGCATCTACTTCCAGAAACTGGACCGGCACAACACCGACGCTTTCTGGCCGGCCTCCTCGAACGGTGCGAACAACCAGTACTACAACGGTGATCCCACACTGCGCCAGATGCCGGACGAGTTCTACCTGCCGGCGCTGAAGATCGAGGGCGACTTCGGCGCATTCCGCTTCATCTCCAACACCTCGTTCTATCACCGCGACGAGCAGAGCGGTTACGACGGCACCGAGTACAACCTCGGTTTCTACTCGATCTTTCCGTACCAGGACTCGAACGGGAATCCGCTGCACGCCGGCGGCTGGGAAACGCTGCAGCCCGGCGTGCCCTATCCTTTCATCGACGGCACCGGCATCCATCTGCCCCCGGGCGCCCAGAACTACCTGTCGCCCGCCTCGATCGACAACGATCAGGAGAACATCGTGCAGGAGTTGCGCCTGGTCTCCAGCGATCCGAATGCCGCGCTGGTGTGGACCACTGGCCTGTTCTTCTCCGAGAACCGGCAGTTCTACCTCGAGCAGATCCACGATCCGCGGCTGGAGGAGTTCACGGAGGCGGCGTTCGGCGACACGTTCCCCAACGCCTTCTCCTACTCGCTCGACGGCGGCAATACCTACATTCCGCTCGGCTACGACCCGCGCTATCCCTCGGACTCGTACTTCCTGAACACCCATTCGACCGACAAGCAGTACGCCTGGTACGGCGAGGCCACGTACTCCTTCACCGACACCTTGAAGGCCACCGTTGGCCTGCGCGAATCGCACACCTTCGCCTCGATCCGGTCGCTCACCGGCGGGCCGCAGCTGTTCGCGCCCACGGCCGCCGACTATCACAGCACCACCGAGAACTCCTTCACGCCCAAGGTCAACCTCGCCTACCAGTTCACCCCGGACGACATGGTCTACGGCACCTATTCCAAGGGCTTCCGGCCGGGCGGCGGCAACAACCCGCTGCCGGCGGCGGCCTGCCAGTTCCCTGCGGGCGTGACCACGCCCGCCACCTACGGCTCGGACCATCTGGACAGCTTCGAGGTGGGCACCAAGGACAAGATCGCGGGCCGGCTGAGGATCGCCGCCAGCCTGTACTACATCACGTGGCGCGGCATTCAACAGAACGTCCTGGTGCCGGTGTGCGAGCTCACCTACGTGACCAACCTCGGCGACGCGGTGGCCAAAGGCGGCGATGTCCAGATCGAGTGGGCGGCCACCGACTCGCTCACTGCCCAGCTCTCCGCCGGCTACAGCGATGCGCGCTTGACGAAAACCGTCATATCCCCCCAGGACGGGGGCGTGCTCGCCACGTCCGGAGACGCCATCACCGGCGTGAGCGGCCAGCCCAATCCGCCGGCCACCGTGGCCGCAGGCGTGGAGTACCGCTTCCACCTCGCGCAGCACCAGTCCTTCGCGCGTCTGGACTGGGAATACCAGGCGCACCCCAAGTGGCCGTCCCCGACGCAGGACCCGAGAAACGGCGACCAGTACGATCCGGCCAATTTTGCCCTGTCATCGACCAGCTACCTGTCCTTCCGCGCCGGCATGTCGTTCGGAGACCTTTCCATCCAGCCCTTCATCGACAATCTCACGGACACTCATCCCCTGACCAACTACGATTGGTCGGTGCCGCTCACGAACGCGAACGGCGTCGAGTACAGCCGCCTGCTGCGGGGCTTCACCTTCCGGCCCCGCACCTTCGGCATCACGTTCACCTACCACCACTGAGCCGCGATGACGGCTTGTGTTTCGGACATTTTTGTCCGATACTGGCCGCATGAGGCAATTTATCTACGCGGTGAGGTTGACGCCCGACAAGGGCGAGGGCGGCTATGTCGTAACCTGTCGCGATTTGCCGGAAGCGATCACGCAAGGCGAATCGATCGAAGAGGCATTGGCCGAGGCGGCGGATTGCCTGGAAGAAGCCATTGCCGCCCGTATCGACGACCGGCGGGAGATTCCGGAGCCGTCGGCACCGAAGCGCAACGAGCGTGCGGTGAGCGTGCCGACCTCGATGGCGCTGAAGGCCGCCGTGTATCTGGCCATGCGCGAGGCGGGTATCAGCAATTCGGAGCTGGCGCGGCTCATGCACTTGGACGAGAAGGAGGCGCGCCGCATCTTGGATCCTCGTCACCCGACCAAGTTGCCCCGGATCGAAGCGGCACTGTCGGCTTTGGGCCGGCATGTGGAATTGGTGCTCGCTTGAGCGGAAGCTGATGTCCGCCGAACCGGGACGCCTCTATGTGATCGCCGCGCCGTCGGGTGCCGGCAAGACCAGCCTGGTGAAGGCCTTGATGGCGCGCGAGCCGCGGCTGCGCTTTTCGGTGTCCTACACCACGCGCAGGCCACGCGCCAACGAGATCGACGGCCGCGACTACCACTTCATCACTCCCGCCCGGTTCCAGGAAATGGTGGAGCGCGGCGAGTTCCTCGAGCATGCGCAGGTGTTCGACAACTGCTACGGCACGGGTCTCCAGGCGGTGCGCGACGCGCTCGCGGCCGGAGGGCTGGTGCTGCTCGAAATCGATTGGCAGGGCGCCCGCCAGGTGCGCGAGCGCCTGCCCGAAGCCCGCACCATTTTCATCCTGCCGCCGACCCGCCAATCGCTCGAGGAGCGTCTGCGCGCGCGCAGCACTGATTCCGAGGCCGTGATTCTCAGGCGTCTGCAGGACGCCGAGCGCGATATCGCCCACTGGACCGAATTCGGCTATGTGGTCATCAACGACCGCTTCGATCAGGCGGTCGAGGACCTGCACGCCATCGTGCGCGAGTGCGGCGATCCGCTCGCGGCGGATCGGCCGGAAGTGGCACGTCTGGCGGCCGAGCTGCTGAAGCCCTGAGCGATTGGCCTGATGGCCGCCGGTTCTGCTATGATTACCCTCCCCCGTTAACGGAACCCCCTAAGCCATGGCGCGGATCACGGTCGAAGACTGCCTGCAAAACGAGCCCAATCTCTTCAATTTGGTGCTGCTCGCGGCCAAGCGCGCTCGGCGCCTCGCGAACGGCGCAGAAGCGACGGTCGAGTGGGAAAACGACAAGCCGACGGTGGTGGCGCTGCGCGAGATTGCCGCCGGAAACATCACCATCGAGATGCTCGAAGAACCCGAGGAGCCGGTGCAGCAAACGCCGCCGGTGAGCGAGCTCGACATGCCGTCCGATTTCCGCGCTCCGCAACTCGGCTTAGGGGACTAGCCTCACCCAAGCCGTCCGATGGATTATGCGTCTTCCATACTCGGTTTTTTACCCGGTGGAAGACGCTCCACCGGAATCAGCCAGCTATTAGATAAGCTCGAGACCTATCTCCCCCCGGGACAGGTCGAGCGCGTGCGCGAGGCGTACGACTTCGGCGCCGAGCGCCATCAGGGCCAGAAGCGCGTCTCCGGCGAGCCCTATATCACGCACCCCGTCGCGGTCGCCGACATCCTCGCCGACTTGAAGCTCGACGCGGACACGCTGGTGGCCGCGATTCTGCACGACGTCATCGAGGACACGCCGACGGCGAAAGCCGAGATCGCCACGATGTTCGGCCAGGTGGTGGCGGAGCTGGTCGACGGGGTCAGCAAGCTCGACCAGATCCAGTTCAAGAACCGCCAGGAGGCGCAGGCCGAGAGCTTCCGCAAGATGTTGCTCGCCATGGTGCGCGACATCCGCGTCATCATGGTGAAGCTCGCCGATCGCATGCACAACATGCGCACGCTCGGCGCGATGCCGCCGGTCAAGCGGCGCCGCATCGCGCGGGAGACCCTCGAGATCTACGCGCCGATCGCCGAGCGTCTCGGGCTCTACACCGTCAAGCTCGAGCTCGAGGACCTGGGCTTCATCGCCCTCTACCCGTACCGCTACCGGGTGCTCGAGCGCGAGATCAAGCGCGCGCGCGGAAATCAGAAGCAATTCATCGGCAAGATCGAGGGAACCTTCAAGAGCGCCCTGAAGAAGGCCGAGATCAACGCCGGCGTCGAGGGCCGCGAGAAGCATCTCTACAGCATTTACCGCAAGATGCAGAGCAAGCACATCTCGCTCAACGAGATGGTCGACGTCTACGGCTTCCGGATCATCGTCGACAGCGTGGACACCTGCTACCGCGTGCTCGGCCTGGTGCACAGCGTCTACAAGCCGATGCCGGGACGCTTCAAGGATTACATCGCCATTCCGCGCGTCAACGGCTATCAATCGCTGCATACCACGCTGTTCGGCCCGAACGGCGTGCCCATCGAGGTGCAGATCCGCTCCGAGCAGATGCATCGCGTGGCCGAGTCGGGCATCGCCGCGCACTGGAAGTACAAGACCGGCGGCGATTCCTTCGGCGGCATCGAGCACGACCGCGCGCGCGAATGGCTCGCGAGCCTGGTACAGATCCAGGAGGGCGGCAGCTCCGAGGAGTTCCTGGAGAGCGTCAAGGTCGACCTGTTTCCGGACAAGGTGTACGTGTTCACGCCCAAGGGCAAGATCCTGCGGCTGCCGAGCGGTGCCACGACGGTCGACTTCGCCTACGCGATCCACACCGATGTCGGCAACCGCTGCGTCGCGGCCAAGGTCGACCGGCGCCTGGTGCCGCTGCGGACGCCGTTGCGCAACGGCCAGACCGTGGAGATCATCACTGCGAAGGGCGCCACGCCCAATCCGTCGTGGTCGAGTTTCCTGGTCACGGCCAAGGCGCGGGCCGCCATCCGCCAGTACCTCAAGAATTTGAAGCGCGGCGAGGCGGTCGAGCTGGGCAAGCGCCTGCTCGGGCTGGCGCTCGAGGAGCTCTCGCTCAATATCAAAAAGATTCCCGCTGCCGAGATCGATGGCATCGTGAAGGAGCTCAACCTCAAGGACTCGGACGAGCTGTTCGAGAAGATCGGCCTGGGCGAGCGCCTCGCGCCCCTGGTCGCGCGGCACTTGCAGCCGACGCGCGAAGGCGAGACCAGCTCGAGCGCCGGGCCGCTCATGATCGCCGGCACCGAGGGACTGCTGGTGACGTATGCGCGCTGCTGCTTTCCCATCCCGAACGATCCGATCATGGCGTATCTGTCCGCCGGCCGCGGCGTGATGATCCATCGGCAGAATTGCGGTAATCTCGCGGAGTACCGAAAGCAACCGGAAAAATGGCTCTCGGTGGGATGGGAAGGAACTCAGGGGCGGCTGTTCAGCTCCGAGATCCAGCTCGACATCAACAACCGCGTGGGCGTGCTCGCCGCCGTGGCTTCGAGCATCGCGGGCACCGAGACCAATATCGACCAGGTATCGCTGGAGGAGCGCGACGTGAACAGCTCGTCGCTCAAGTTTCAGCTCCAGGTCCGCGACCGAAAGCATCTGGCGCGGGTCATCCGTACGATTCGCCGCATGCCGGACGTACAACGGGTATATCGCACGCTCGCCTGAGGAAAAATAGTTCATGGGTAAGAAAATCATTTCCACGGCCGCAGCACCGGCGGCCATCGGCGTGTACTCGCAGGCGGTCGAGGTCGGCAACACCCTCTGGGTGTCGGGCCAGATTCCGCTCGATCCGGCGACCCAGGAGATGGTCGCGGGGGGTATCGAGGCGCAGATCCATCAGGTGTTCAAGAACCTCCAGGCCATCGTCGGTGCGGCCGGTGCCGGCTTCGACGACGTGGTCAAAGCGACCGTGTTCCTGACCGATCTGTCCCACTTCGCCCTGGTCAACCGGATCATGGCGGAGTATTTCCGCGAACCCTATCCGGCACGCGCCGCGGTCGGCGTCGCCGCGCTGCCGCGCGGCGCCCTGATCGAAGTGGAATGCATCGTCGCCCGATGAGCGCCGGCCGCTGACCGGCGGCGAGAGGGTCGGTGATCGACGGCAAGCCGGTGACGGCGCTACGAGGAGTCGGCGAGCGGCAAGCCGAGCGTCTGCTCGCCCTGGGCGTTCAGACGGTTCAGGACCTGCTGTTCCTCCTGCCCCTGCGATACGAGGACCGGACGCGCACGGTGCCGATCGGTGAACTGCAGCCGGGGCAGCGGGCGGTGGTGGAGGGCGAGGTATTGCTCACCGAGGTCGCCTTCCGCGGACGCCGCCAGATGCTTTGCCGCATCGGCGACGGCTCCGGCTTTCTGACCCTGCGGTTTTTTCATTTCACCTCGCAGCAGCGCGAGGGCCTGGCGCGCGGCGTGCGCATCCGCTGCTTCGGTGAAGTCCGGCGCGGACTTCAGGGCGCGGAGATCGTGCACCCGGAATACCGGCGCGTCGATCCGGCGGCTTCCGCCGCCGGCGATGAGCATCTGACTCCGATCTATCCCGGCACCGAAGGTCTGACGCAAGGACGCCTGCGGCAGCTGGTCGGACTGGCCCTCGATCAGACCGGCCCGGACGATCTGCAAGAGTGGCTGCCGGCCGCCGTGCTCGCCGACCTGGGCCTGCCCGCGCTGCGCGAGGCGTTGCACACCGTGCATCTGCCGCCCGCGGATGCGCCGGTCGATTTGCTGCTGGAGCGCAAGCATCCGGCGCAGCGCCGGCTCGCCTTCGAGGAATTGCTGGCACATCATTTGTCGCTGAAGCTCCTGCGCGAGCGCGTGCAGCACGACCCCGGTTGGCCGCTCGCCGCAGCAGGCGCCTTGAAAAACGCACTGCTCGCCGCGCTGCCGTTCCAGCCGACGCGGGCGCAAGAGCGCGTGCTCGGCGAGATCGAAGCGGATCTGACGCTGGCCAAGCCCATGCTGCGGCTCATCCAGGGCGACGTGGGCTGCGGCAAGACGCTGGTGGCGGCGCTGGCCGCGACCCACGCCATCGAAAGCGGCCGGCAAGTCGCGCTGATGGCGCCGACCGAGCTGCTCGCCGATCAGCATGCGCAGAATTTTCGCCGCTGGTTCGAGCCGCTGGGCGTCTCCGCGGCGCTGCTGACCGGCCGGCTCACGGGCAAAGCACGCGGCAACGTGCTCGCCAACATCCGCGAGGGAATCTCCTCCCTCGTGATCGGCACGCACGCCTTGTTTCAGGAGGGCGTCGAATTCGCGTCGCTGGCGCTCGCCATCGTGGACGAGCAGCATCGCTTCGGCGTGCACCAGCGCCTGTCGCTGCGCGAGAAGGGCGCTCACGGCGGCCATCGGCCGCATCAACTGATCATGACGGCGACCCCCATTCCGCGCACCTTGGCGATGACGGCCTATGCCGATCTCGACGTGTCGGTGATCGACGAGCTCCCGCCGGGCCGCACGCCGGTCACCACCGTGGCGCTCGCCGACACGCGCCGCGACGAGGTCGTCATACGCATCCGTACCGCCTGCCTCGCCGGACGGCAGGCCTACTGGGTCTGCCCGCTGATCGACGAATCCGAGGAGATGCCCTTTCAGGCCGCGGAGGAGACGGCGAAGGCGCTCGAGGCGGCCCTGCCGGAGCTCAAGGTCTCGATGGTCCATGGCCGCATGCCGGCCGCGGCCAAGGAGCGCGCCATGCGAATGTTCAAGGACGGCGAGATCCAACTGCTCGTCGCCACGACCGTCATCGAGGTGGGGGTGGATGTGCCCAATGCGACCCTCATGGTCATCGAAAACGCCGAGCGCATGGGACTTGCACAACTGCATCAGCTGCGCGGACGGGTCGGCCGGGGGCGGCATGAGAGCTCGTGCACGCTGCTCTATCGGGCCCCGCTCTCCGCGCTCGCACGCGAGCGGCTCGGCGTCATGCGTCATACCAATGACGGCTTCGTGGTGGCGCGCCGCGACCTGGAGCTGCGCGGGCCCGGGGAATTGCTCGGCACGCGCCAGACCGGCCTCGCGCAAATGCGCATCGCCGATCTTCTGCGCGATGCCGATCTCCTGCCGCGCGTCCAGATCGCCGCGGAACGGATGCTGCGCGAATGGCCCTCGAATGTGACGCCGTTGGTAAGACGCTGGGTCGGACATGGCGAGCAATACGGCCGTGTCGGTTAGAATGGAAGGCTATGACCCCGCAAAACCTACGCAAGCTAGATCCGGTTCGTTGGCTCCCTGCGGAGCGCCTGGGGCAGCTCGACATCGAGGCACACCTGCGCCCCTGGCTCATCGGCAAAGGCCTCTTGAGCCTGCGCATGAAGGATCGCTGTGGCGACCGGTTCGCTGCGCATCTGGTCGATCAATGGACCGGGCTGCTCGGCGCCGATCTCAAGGACCCTCTCAAGGTGCAGGATTCGGCCGGATTGTTCCGCGACGAGGAGCTCTGCTGCGGCGACCAGGTCTGGGTGTTCGTGCAGACCGTGGTGCCCGACTCCACGCTCTGCATGCATCCCTGGCTCGGCGAGCTCGGCGATTCGCCGGTCGGAGAAATCCTCAGCGACCTCGCCGGCCTCGAGCGCAGCTCCTACGAGTACGCGCGGCTGCCGGCCGGGGACCCGCTGAGCGCCCGCGCGCTGCGCGATACCGATCTCGCGCCCTCGGGGCTGTGGGCCCGGCGCTCGAGAATCCTGCTGCGGGGGCTGCCGATCCTCTCGCAGGAAGCCTTTCTGCCCGCCATGGGCCGCACACCCTCGGGCGCCTGAGGAGCGCCGGCCGTGCGGCTTCCGCGCTCGGGGCCCGAACTGCTGCAGCGGATCGCGGAGCGCTGGCGGTGGTTCCTCTACCGGGTGCGCTTTCACCCCTGGACCACCAACGAGCTGCCGAGAATCCTCGGCACCTTGAACGACTACATTCAGCTCACGCGCCTCGATCGGCCCATCGGCATCTGGCTCCTGCTCTGGCCCACCTTGTGGGCGGTCTGGATTGCCGGGCGCGGCAAGCCGGATCCGCGCATCTTCGTGATTTTCGTCGCCGGCACCGTGCTCATGCGATCCGCCGGCTGCGCGGTCAACGATTACGCGGACCGCAGCTTCGACCCGCACGTGGCGCGCACCGCGAACCGGCCGCTGGCGCAAGGTCGCATCACCACCACCGAAGCGCTGCTCCTGTTCGCGGTGCTGGCGCTCGGCTCGCTGGCGCTGGTACTGCAGCTCAACAAGTTCACTCTGCTCTGGGCGCTGGCCGGCGCGTTCCTGGCGGTGACCTATCCCTTCGTCAAGCGCTTTCTGTCGGTGCCGCAGATGTACCTCGGCATCGCATTCGGCTGGGGCATCCCGATGGCCTTCGCGGCGCAGCTCGAGCACGTGCCGCGGGTGGCTTGGCTGCTCGTCGTCGCCAACATGCTCTGGGTCACCGTCTATGACACCCTCTATGCCATGGTGGACCGCGACGACGATCTGAAGATCGGTGTACGCTCGACCGCCATCCTGTTCGGCGACTCGGACCGGCACATCATCGCGATCTTGCAGGGACTGGCCTTGCTGTCACTGTACCTGGCCGGGCGATTGCTCAACATGAAAGGCTGGTACTACGCCGGCTTGATCGCGGGAGCGCTGTTCTTCGTCCGCCACCTGTGGATGATCCGCAATCGCGACCGCGACGCATGCTTCCGGGCGTTCCTCGACAACCATTACTTCGGGATGTCGGTATTCATCGGCATTCTCCTCAACTACCAGTTCGCTCATTGAGCGGCGAGAAAGAAAGCCTCATCGATGCGGCCTTCGCGCGCCGCGCCTTCGGCCGCGCGAGCGGCACCTACGATGCCGCGGCGGTCCTGCAGGGCGAGGTGCGCGAAGCGCTGCTCGAGCGGCTGGAGCTGACCGCGCTCGAGCCGCGAGTGGTTCTGGACCTCGGAGCCGGCACGGGTCATGCCTCGCGCGCGCTCAAACGCCGCTATCCGCACGCCCAGGTGCTCGCGGTGGACTGGTCGCCCGCGATGCTGCGCGTCGCAAGGACGCGCGCCGCGTGGTTTCGGCCGTTCGCGCGTCTCTGCGCGGATGCCGCCCGGCTGCCGCTTCCGCCGGGGAGCGTCGATCTCATCTTCAGCAATTTCATGCTGCCATGGGGCGATCCGCAGCGGCTGTTCGCCGAATCCCGCCGCGTGCTCGCGCCGCGCGGCTTTCTGACCTTCACCACCTTGGGTCCCGATACGCTCCAGGAGCTGCGCGCCGCCTGGGCCGGGGTGGATGCGAACCCCCGCGTGCATTCTTTCATCGACATGCACGATCTCGGCGACGCCCTGGTGAGGGGCGGCTTCGCCGATCCCGTGCTCGACGTGGAACGCTACACCCTCGAATACCCCGACGTGCGCCGACTGGCCGCCGATCTCAAGGCCGTGGGCGAGATCAACGCCCTGAGCGCACGTCCCAAAGGCCTCACCACCCCGCGCAAATTCGAGGCCATGAGCCGGGCGTACGAAGCGCAGCGCCGCAACGGCCGCCTCCCCGCCACCTACGAAGTGGTCTTCGGTCAAGCCTGGACCCCTCGCGAAGCCCGCGGCGCAGTCGGCTCCGGCAACGCGGTCGCACTCGATGAGGTGAGGCGGCAATTGGCACGCCGGCGCCGCAAACCCTGAAGGAGAACGAGCCAGTCACCCGCACGGCGCCACGCGCGCAACACCCGCCTTGCGTTATCCTTCGTTCCATGGAACAGCGTATCGAGCTTGCGCCGCACTGTTCGCTCACGCCTTCGGGGGCGAGGCTGTTCTTCGTTTCTACGTGCCTGTTTTCACTGGTGTTTGCGATGCTGTTCGTGATCCGTGGATTCTGGCCGGTGCTGCCGTTTTGGGCGCTGGAGATGCTCGCTCTCGGGCTTGCGCTCCATGCCAGCATGCGCCGCCGCCACTACACCCAGACCCTGCTGATCACCGATACGTTGGTGAGTCTCGTCACCCGTTCCCGCCGCGGCGATACAAAACAGGAGTTTGCGCGGCATTGGGCGAAGGTTAGACTGCGCAGTCCGCGGACTCGCCTCCACCCGAGTCGTCTGACGATCGAGAGCCGCGGATTGGCCTGCGAAGTGGGCAGCTTCCTCACCGAAGAGGAAAGATGCTCGCTGGCCAAGCGCCTGCGTGGTTTGGTGGGCGGCATGAACGAGTCGCCGCCGCTGGAACAGTGATGGAACTTAGGGGACCGGATTAGATGAGTGCAACCAGGGCTAGCGACAAGCATATTCGCGCCGATCGGCGGCGCGGTTTTACCCATGACCTCGCGTGGAAGGCGGCCGCCGCGCTGGGCGCTTGCGCCCTGGCCGCCAACGCCGGCGCGCAGATGTCACCCAACACCTCGAACGGCTACAACCTGCCGGTCGGAGTCACCGAGATCAGCCGTAGTATCTACGATCTGCACATGGAAGCGTTCTGGATCTGCGTCGGCATCGCCGTCGTGGTGTTCGGCGCGATGATCTATTCGCTGATCAAGTTCCGCCATTCTCAGGGGGCCGTTCCCGACACCACCATGCTGCACAGCACGAAGGTGGAGGTCATCTGGACCATCGTCCCGGTGGTGATCCTGGTGGTGATGGCCGTTCCCGCGGCCGAATTGATCCTGAAGATGGAGGACATGCGCAATGCCGACCTGTCCGTCCGGGTCACCGGCTATCAGTGGAAGTGGCAGTATCAGTACATGGATGCGGGCGACGGCATCAACTTCTTCTCGACCTTGAAACGGGATTCGAACTTCGCGCGGCAGCTGCACTCCGGCATCGACCCGACGACCGTGCCCAACTACCTCCTCGACGTGGATCACCCGCTGGTCGTCCCGAGCGGCACCAAAGTGCGCCTGCTGCTCACTTCGCAGGACGTGATCCACTCCTGGTACGTACCGGATTTCGGCGTCAAGCGCTCGGCCGTTCCAGGCTTCATCAACGAGCTCTGGTTCAAGGTGGATTCCGGCAAGGAGGGCATCTACCGCGGCCAATGCGCCGCGCTCTGCGGCCGCGACCACGGCTTCATGCCGATAGTCGTCGACGTACGCACACCGGATGCTTTCAAGAAGTGGGTGGACGAACAGAAGGCCGCGCTGAAACAGGCTTCCGCACCGCGGACCGACGCCCCCCGCTCCGCCCAAATATTGAATTAACGCTTCAGACCTCGAGAGACATCGACATGGCACACGACCTCGCACACGACGCCCCTCATGACGATCATGATCACGCCCCGACGGGCATCAAGCGTTGGCTGTTCTCGACCAATCACAAGGACATCGGAACGATGTACCTGGTGTTCAGCCTGATCATGTTCTTCATCGGCGGCTCCATGGCCATGGTGATCCGCGCCGAGCTGTTCAAGCCGGGGCTGCAGCTGGTCGACCCCGGGTTCTTCAACGAGATGACCACGATGCACGCGCTGATCATGATCTTCGGCGCGGTGATGCCGGGTTTCGTGGGGCTCGCGAACTGGATGGTACCGCTGCAGCTCGGCGCCCCCGACATGGCGCTGCCGCGCATGAACAACCTGAGCTTCTGGATTCTGCCGTTCGCGTTCACGCTGCTGCTGAGCACGCTGTTCATGCCGGGCGGCGCGCCGGCGGCCGGCTGGACCATGTATCCGCCGCTGGTGCTGCAGACCGGCGATGCCATGGCCATGCTGGTCTTCGCGGTCCATCTGATGGGCGCCTCCTCCATCATGGGGGCCATCAACGTGGTGGTCACCATCATGAACATGCGCGCGCCGGGGATGACGCTGCTCAAGATGCCGCTGTTCTGCTGGTCGTGGCTGATCACCGCCTATCTTCTGATCGCCGTGATGCCGGTGCTGGCCGGCGCCGTGACCATGCTCCTCACCGATCATTTCTTCGGCACCAGCTTCTTCAATCCGGCGGGCGGCGGCGATCCGCTGATGTTCGAGCACGTGTTCTGGTTCTTCGGGCACCCCGAGGTGTACATCATGATCCTGCCGGCCTTCGGCATCATCTCGGAGATCCTGCCGACGTTCTCGCGCAAGCCCCTGTTCGGGGCGACCTCGATGATCTACGCCATCGCCTCGATCGCGTTCCTGTCCTTCATCGTGTGGGGCCACCACATGTTCGTCGACGGCATGCCGATGGCGGCGCAGCTCTTCTTCATGATGTCCACCATGCTCATCGCCGTGCCGACCGGCGTGAAGGTGTTCAACTGGACGGCCACCATGTGGCGGGGCTCGCTTTCGTTCGAGCCGCCGATGCTGTTCGCGATCGCCTTCCTGTTCCTGTTCTCGATCGGCGGCTTCTCGGGACTCATGCTTGCCCTGGTGCCGGTCGATTTCCAGTACAACAACACCTACTTCGTGGTCGCGCACTTCCACTACGTGCTGGTGCCGGGCGCGATATTCGGCATCATGGCGGCGGTGTACTACTGGCTGCCGAAATGGACCGGCCACATGTACAACATGACCCTCGCCAAGGCGCATTTTTGGATGTCGGCGATCTTCGTGAACGTGCTGTTCTTCCCGCAGCATTTCCTGGGGCTGGCCGGCATGCCGCGCCGCATTCCGGACTACGCGGTGCAGTTCACCGATTGGAACATGGTCTCCTCGATCGGCGGCTTCGTGTTCGGCGCCTCGCAGATCCTGTTCGTGATTCTCATCGTGCAATGCGTGCGCGGCGGCAAGAAGGCCTCCGCAGAGGTCTGGGACGGGGCGATGCCGACGGGACTGGAGTGGACGCTGCCCTCGCCGCCGCCGTTCCATAGCTTCACGGTGGCGCCGGAGATCAAATGAGCTCGGCCGGATTCTCGGCCAGGCGCCGTATCCGCGTCCGCGCTCTGATGCTGATGTCGGTGGCGCTGGCCTTTTACTTCGGGTTCATTGCGCTGGCCATTTATCGCAGCCACCACTGATGCCATCCGACCGAGTTCCTCCCGGCGAGCGCAAGCGCGCCAATCGAAGCCTCATCCGCGGCCTGGTGATCATGACGGCCCTGAGCTTCGGGTTCGGGTGGGCGCTCGTCCCGCTGTACAGCGTGTTCTGCAAGGTGACGGGGATCGGCAATGCCGAGGCGGAGGAAGGGGCAGTGGTCGCCCACGAGGCCGTGGACCCGAACCGCGAGGTGACCGTCGAGTTCGTGGCCGACCCCGCCTCGGTCGGGTCTTTCGAGTTCCATCCCGACACCCCGTCGATGCGTATTCACCCGGGAAAGCTCTACGACACGCAGTTCTTCGCCAAGAATTTGACCGCGGGGCCGACGGTGGCGCAGGCCGTTCCGAGCATCTCGCCCGGCGAGGCGGCGCAATACTTCCACAAGACCCAGTGCTTCTGCTTCAGCCCTCAGCATTTTGCGGTGGGCGAGGGACGCGACATGCCGGTGAGATTCATCGTCGACCCGAGCCTGCCGAGCTATATCGATAGAATCACCCTGTCATACACGTTCTACGATACAACGGCTAAGGCAAGCCATTGAGCATTTCGCTACACTGGTCCACTGGTACAAGCATCCTTCAATCGTTCAGAGAGTAGACAATGGCGCAAGCGCACGCTCCGGCAGCGGATAAGTACTACATTCCCCATGGCAGTCCGTGGCCGATCTTCGCCGCGGTTTCGCTGTTCACCATCATGTGCGGTGCCGTCGCCTGGCTGAATGATTGGCTGCCGGCCTGGTCGCTGATTCCCGGCTTCACGCTGCTCGCCATTCTGTTCATCTGCTGGTTCGGCACGGTGATCGGCGAGAACCAGCACGGCATGTTCAACATGACCGTCGACCGCTCGTTTCGCATGGGAATGATGTGGTTCATCTTCTCCGAGGTGATGTTCTTCGCCGCCTTCTTCGGCGCGCTGTTCTACGCCCGGCATTTCTCCGCTCCCTGGCTCGCGGGCCACGGCACCAAGCTGCTGAACGGGATACTGTTGTGGAAAGGGTACGATGGGGTATGGCCGACCAACGGCCCGGCGGCCCTCGGTCCGCGCGCGAACGGCACGTTCGAAACCATCCCGGCGATAGGGCTGCCGGCCATCAACACGGCCATACTGCTCTCGAGCAGCGTGACCGTGACCATCGCGCACCACGCGCTGATCGCCGGTCACCGCACGCGGCTCAAGATATTCCTGGCCGCGACCTTTCTGCTCGGCTTCACTTTCGTCACGCTTCAGGCACACGAGTATCATGAGGCCTATACCGCACTCGGTCTGACGCTCGGAACCGGCGTGTACGGCTCCACCTTCTTCATGTTGACCGGCTTTCACGGCCTGCACGTCACCATTGGCGCCATCATGCTCACGGTCATCTGGTTTCGCGTGCTGAACGGCCATTTCACGCCGACCCGGCATTTCGCTTTCGAGGCAGTAGCCTGGTACTGGCACTTCGTCGACGTGGTGTGGCTCGGGCTCTTCATCTTCGTCTACTGGCTGTAGACTCGAGGGTCCGGCCGCCCGGCTCAAATGCCGCCGGACCCTAATGCTGGGGAGTGATCCATCCCTGGTAATACGCGATGATCAGCAGCACGAACAGGCCGACCGACAGTCCTATTCTCCAGGTCAACGCCTTGACCATCTTGCCGCTGTCCCCGGGCTTGTTGCTCGACAGGTGATACAAGGCTTTGCCGAGGCTGGCAATGATCAACACCAAGACCACGACGATGAGGTATTTGAATAACACGTGCCCGTCCGAAG
Source organism: Steroidobacteraceae bacterium (assembly GCA_036272515.1). Taxonomy (GTDB): domain Bacteria; phylum Pseudomonadota; class Gammaproteobacteria; order Steroidobacterales; family Steroidobacteraceae; genus Bog-1198. The sequence goes on from DATAYO010000029.1 coordinate 15,724, forward strand.
CGCCCTAGCGGCGCCGCCAGTATATCGTGGCCATCCGATTCGGTTCCCGCATCTTCCAGCCCTCGGCGCTCATGAGCTTGATGGCGCTCGTGGCGATCGCGGGGCTGATTTCGCTCGGCCGCTGGCAGCTGCACCGGGCGACGGAGAAGCGGGCCCTGTACTTGGCCTTCGCCGCGGGCACCGACTCGCTGCGGGTCCTCGATGCCGGCACGCCGCCGCTGCCGCGGTATCAGCACGTCCGCGCGACGGGGCACTACGATTCCACGCATCAGGTGCTGATCGACAACATGAGCAATGCCGAGGACCAGGCGGGCTACTACGTGATCACGCCTTTCGATCTGTCGGGTGGCGGCTGGGTACTGGTCAACCGGGGGTGGGTTCCGCTCGGGCCGAGCCGCGCGCACACACCGAAGGTCGAGGTGCCCTCGAACGTGCGCGAGATCCACGGACGCACCGACCAACTGCCGCGCGCCGGGATGCAGCTGGGCGATCGCATGGCGCTGGCACCGCCGTATCCGGTGGTGGCGAATTTCCCGACCCGCGAGGAGATCGCAACGCTCATGCATGAGACCGATTGGACTCGAGCCGCCCCGGTGGTTCTCCTGGATGCTGCGGAGCCGGACGGGTATTTGCGCGAGTGGCGGCCGCCCGGCTTCCCGCCGATCCGGCATATCGCCTATGCGGTGCAGTGGTTCGGCCTGGCCGCCGCCCTGGCGGTGATCTGGGTGGTGACCAACCTGCGCAGAGCCCCCGGCGCACCGGCCGCGGCTAGCTCTGCGGAGCGTCCCTCATGAGCGCGCCCGCTCGAGATCGCGGCGGATTTGCCGCCGTGCGCCGCCAGCGCCGGACGCTGATCGGCCTCGCGCTGCTGTTTTTCGCGCCCCTCGCATGCGCGTTCCTGTTGTATTACGGGATCGGCTGGAGGCCGAGCGGCCGGGTGAACCACGGCGAGCTGATCGATCCTCCCCGCCCTCTCCCCGCGGTGGCGCTGCCGCGGGTCGCTCCGGACGGGGCCGTCGACTCCATGATGCCCACCGATTTTCTGACCCACAAATGGACGCTGCTCTACTGGGGGGCGGGCGACTGCAGCGAGCGCTGCAAGATCGATCTCTACGACACGCGTCAGGTGCGCATCGCGCTGAATCGCGACATGGATCGCGTGCAGCGGGTATTCGTGGCCCAGGACCGCTGCTGCGATCTCGACTTTCTTCGCCGGCAGCATCCGGATCTGATCACCGTGCGCGCCACCTCCGAGGCGGATCCGATCCTGAAGCTGCTGCGCTTGTCGGTCACGGACGACCCCACCACCGCGAATCGCATCTACCTCATCGATCCGCTCGGCAACGTCATGATGTATTACGCACCCGGTGCGAGGCCGAAGGGCATGCTCGAGGATCTGAAGCGGCTCCTCGGCTTGTCGCACGTCGGCTGAGGCCGCCGGCCGCCGCCATGCATCCCCTGCACGAGCCCCATCGGGTCGTTTGGTTCAGGCGTCTGGCGCTGGCAGGCGCCGCGCTGGCATTCTGCGTGGTCGTGCTGGGCGCCTGGGTTCGGCTCACCGATGCCGGCCTCGGCTGCCCGGATTGGCCCGGCTGCTATGGGCACGTGTTCCCCGAGTCCGGCACCCACCATTTCGCCCGGGCGGTGCACGAAATGATTCATCGCTACTTCGCCTCCACGCTCGGTATCATCATCACGAGCTTGCTGGTGCTCGCGCTGATCCGGCGCAAGGATCCGGACCAGCCGCTCGCGCCGGTGGCCGTACTGTTCGCGGTGGTGTGCCTGCAGGGCCTGCTCGGCATGAAGACGGTCACGCTCAAGCTGCAGCCGTTGATCGTCACCGCCCACCTGCTGGGCGGCCTCACCACGTTAGGCCTGCTGCGCTGGCTGTCGATCTCCCCGGAGCGGCGGGCGCTCGCCAGGTCCGAGCGGGGGCTGCGCGCGTTCGCGGTGATCGGCTTCGCCGTACTGGCGCTGCAGATTTTCCTCGGCGGCTGGACCAGCACCAACTATGCGGCCGTGGCCTGTCCCGACCTGCCCACGTGTCAGCATTCCTGGTGGCCCAGCATGGATTTCGGCAATGCCTTCGTACTGTGGCGCGGCCTCGGCATCGACTATGAGGGCGGGGTGCTCGCGAACCCGGCGCGTGTCGCGATCCACTTCACCCATCGCCTGGGAGCCGTGATGACCGGCCTGACCTTGCTCGGGCTCGGAGCCGCGGTGGTGCTCCGTGGCCGGAATGGGCGCCTGAAAATGCTCGGGTACCTGCTGATCGCCGCGGTGCTGTTGCAGATTTCGCTGGGCGTGTCGACGGTGCATTGGGGCGTTCCGCTGCTGCTCGCTACCCTGCACAATGCGGGAGCCGCGTTGCTGGTGATCGTCATGGTGACCATTCTGCGGGCACTCTGGCCGCGCATGGTAACCTTGTAGGGTGTCCACTTTGCCCGACAACCCCTCGCTTCCGAGCGGCACGCCGCTCGTCGCCGCGCGCAGCACGCGGTGGCGCGATTACCTGGAGCTCACCAAGCCCAAGGTGAGTCTGCTGATCGTGTTCACGGCGATCGTCGGCATGGTGCTCGCCTCGCCCGGCATGGTGCCGCTCCCCGCGCTGCTCTTCGGCACCGTCGGTATCGCTCTGGCATCGGGATCGGCGGCGGCATTCAATCATGTGCTCGATCGGCGCATCGACGAGCAGATGGCTCGTACGCGGCGCCGTCCCTTGCCGACCGGGAATCTCTCGAAGCGCCATGCAGTGATCTTCGCGAGCGTGCTTGGCCTGACATCGATGCTGGTCCTCTGGCCGACCGTCGGGCAGCTCACCGCCGTGTTGACGTTTTTTTCCCTGATCGGCTACGCCATCGTGTACACGGTGTGGCTGAAGCGCGCGACGCCGCAAAACATCGTGATCGGCGGGGCTGCCGGGGCGGCGCCGCCGGTTCTCGGATGGGCGGCGGTGACCAACACCATCGATCCGCATGCGCTGCTGCTGTTCCTGATCATATTCACCTGGACCCCGCCGCATTTCTGGGCGCTCGCGATCGCACGGCGCGACGACTACGCCAAGGTGGGGATCCCGATGCTGCCGGTCACGCACGGCATCCCGTTCACCCGCCTGCAGATGATGCTGTACACGATTCTTCTCGGCGTGAGCACGCTGTTGCCGGTGCTGAGCGGCATGAGCGGGGTCATCTACCTGCTCGCCGCCATCGTGCTGAATGCGCGCTTTCTCTACTTCGTGCTCAAGCTGAACCGCGAGCGGGGCGAGCGACCGCAGCTCCCCATGCGCACGTTCAAGTTCTCGATCACTTATTTGATGTTGCTGTTCGCCGCCCTGATCCTGGATCACTACGCGCTGATCGCAATTTAGCACCTGAGGTGTGACGATGGCCAAGATTCCAGCGGGCGTGGGACCGCGCCAATCGCAAGTGGTCGTTCTCTTCGGCGCGACGGGAGACCTGTCCCACCGCAAGCTGTTGCCGGGGCTGTTCCGCCTGGTCCGCATCGGCTTGATTCCGGGCTGCCGCATCATCGGAGTATCGCTCGAGAATATCGACGCCGACGCCTTCCGCAAGATCGCCCGCTCCGCGCTCGATGAGTTCTCCGCCGAGAAGGTCACCGAGGGCGACTGGAAGCTGTTCTCGGAGTGTCTCGATTACGTGCCGATCGGCGCGGGCGCCGCCGCGCTCGCGGCCGCCGTCAAGAAGGCGGAAGCCTCCACCGGCGCCGAGACCCGGCGCCTGCACTATTTGAGCGTACCGCCGAACGCAGCGCTGGCCGCGGTCCGGATGCTGGCCGAAGCGAACCTCGTCGAAGGCTCGCGCATCATCATGGAGAAGCCCTTCGGCACGGACCTGAAGAGCGCGGTTGCGCTGAACGCCCGATTGCACGAGGTCTTTGCCGAAGATCAGATCTTCCGCATCGACCATTTTCTCGGCAAGGAGGCCGCGCAGAACATCCTGGCGTTTCGCTTCGCCAACGGCCTGTTCGAGCCGATCTGGAACCGCAACTTCATCGAGCACATACAGATCGACGTGCCGGAGACCCTGGGGCTGGACAAGCGAGCCGCGTTCTACGAGGCGACCGGAGCGTATCGCGACATGGTGGTGACCCACCTGTTCCAGATCCTCGCGTTCACCGCGATGGAGGCGCCGACCTCGCTCGAGCCCGCGCCCATCAGCGAGGAAAAGAACAAGGTCTTCCGGAGCCTGGTGCCGGTTCAGCCCGCCGACGTGGTGCGCGGGCAATACCAGGGATATCGAAAGGAGGAAGGTATCGACCGGGAGTCGGACACGGAGACATTCATCGCACTGAGATGCGCCATCGACAACTGGCGCTGGGCCGGCGTGCCTTTCTTTCTGCGCACCGGCAAGCGGATGGCGGAAGGGCAGAGGATCATCTCGATCGCGTTTCGGGAGCCGCCGCGGAGCATGTTTCCGCCGGGGTCGGGCATCGGCGCGCAGGGCCCCGATCATCTCACGTTCGATCTTGCCGACGCCTCGAAGATGTCGCTGTCGTTCTACGGCAAGCGTCCGGGTCCCGGCATGCGCCTGGACAAGCTCAGCATGCAGTTCGCGATGCACGACACCGGTTTCGTCGGCGAGGTGCTCGAGGCGTATGAGCGGCTGATACTCGACGCCATGCGCGGCGACCACACGCTCTTCAATACCGCCGAAGGCATCGAGCGTCTCTGGGAAGTCTCGGCACCGCTGCAGGAAGCGCCGCCGCCGGTGCGGCTGTATGCACCCGGCTCCTGGGGACCCAACTCCATTCATCAGCTCATCGCGCCGCGCGCGTGGCGCCTGCCCTTCGAGCGCGCCTGGCGCTACTCCAACGACACGGCGACCGACGATACCGCCTCCGGTGACACCGAGAAGGATGTAGCGCCGGGCTGACGGCGACGCGCAGCGTCAAGGACCGCGGCCCCGACGCGGGGCGAGCCGCTCACCCGAGCCGATGCGACGCGATCGGCAGCCGCCGCAACCGCTTTCCGGTCGCGGCGAATATCGCGTTGCAGACGGCGGGCGCCACCAGCGGCACCGCCGCCTCGCCGACGCCGCCCGGCGGCGCCGCGCTCGGCATCGAATACGCGTCGATCTCCGGCATCTCGTTCGAGCGCAGCACCCGGTAGGTGTGAAAATTGGTTTCGCGAACCTGGCCCGCCTTCAGGCTGATATCACCCCAGAGCGCGGCCGAGAGCCCGTATACGATGCCGCTCTCGATCTGCGATTCGACGATGCGCGGATTGACCATCTGGCCGCAGTCGATGACGCAGGTGATCTTGTGCACCTTGAGCGCGCCGCCGGTCACCGAGATCTCGGCCACTTGCGCGATATGCGAGGTGTAGCCCTCCATGAACGCGAGTCCCTGGAAGCGGCCCTGCGGCGGATGGCCCCAGCCCGACCGGCGCGCGGCCTCCTCGAGCACCGCCACGTGCCGCGGCTTGTCCTCGAGCAGCGCGAGGCGCAGCTCGAGCGGATCCCTGGAAACCGCCGCCGCCACCTCGTCGAGAAAGCATTCGATGGCGAAGCAGTTCGGCGTATGGCTGACCGAGCGCCAGTAACCCACGTCGATCCCGATCTCCCGCCGCGAGAAGCTCAGCGAATAATTCGGCACGGCGTACGGAAAATTTTGCGCATACTCGATCACCGAATCGAAAGGGTCGGACGCCACCGTCGACGGCGAGACGCGCGCCGTGATCGACGGGCTGGTGATGTGCAAGCCCCAGGCGAGGAGCTTGCCGCGCGCATCGAAGCCTGCGCTGACCGCTTCGCGCGCAGGAGGCCGGAAGAAGTCGTGGGTCATGTCGTCTTCGCGCGTCCAGACCAGCTTGACCGGAATTCCCAGTGCTTTGGACGCCTCGACCGCGGCCGGAATGAAATCCACCTCCAGGCGGCGCCCGAAGCCGCCGCCGAGGAGGGTAGTGTGCACATCGACCTGGTCGTTCTTGAGCCCGGCGGCCTGCGCGGCCGCGGCCTGCGCTCCGTCTTGAATCTGGGTGCCGAGGTAGACGTCGCAATGGTCTCTCCGCACGTCGGCGGTGCAGTTCATCGGCTCCATGGTCGCGTGCGCGAGCAGCGGCAGATCGTAAACCGCGTTCAGGGTTCTCTCGGCGCTCTTGAGCGCGGAGGCGGTATCGCCGCGGCTCATCTTGGCCCGAAGGCCCTCGCCGGTCGAGGCCGTGTGATCGATCGAGGCCCAGAAGGCGGCATTGTCGAGCCGCGCGTTGGGGCCCGGGTCCCAGGTGATCTTCAGTGCATTTCGCGCCTTGAGAGCCTGCCAGAAATGATCGGCGACGACCACGACACCGCTCGAGGTGGTCATCACCCGGCGCACGCCGGGCATCGCTTCGGCGGCGGTCGCATCCACCGCGGCCGCCTTCCCGCCGAGGGTCGGAGAGAGCGCGATGACCGCATACTTCATGCCGGGCAATTGCACGTCCAGCCCGAACTCGGCGCTGCCGTCGACCTTGGCAGGCGTGTCGAGGCGTCCCTGTGGCTTCCCGATCAGCCGAAAATCAGCGGGCGGCTTGAGCTTCACGTCCTTCGGCACCGGCAGCGTGGCGGCCGCCGCAGCGAGCTCGCCGTAGCTCGCCGAGTGTCCGCGGGCATCCAGCACCCGGCCGTTCGTCGTGCGGCACTCGGCCGGGTCGACCCGCCACTGGCGAGCCGCCGCGCCGATCAGCATGTTCCGCGCCTGCGCCCCGGCGGTGCGCAGCTTCGCCCAGGCATCCGGCACGCTGTTGCTGGTGCCGGTGATCTGACCGCCATTTCCCACATTGACATAGGCCGCACCGACCGGCGCGGCGACCACTCGAATCCGCTGCAGGTCGACGTCCAGCTCCTCGGCCAGCAGCATGGGCAACGCCGTGTACACGCCCTGGCCCATCTCCGAGCGATCCACCAGTACGGTGATGGAATCGTCCGCGCCGATCCGGAGCCACGCATTCAAGGGAGCGGGCGCTGCCGCAGCCGCAGGGTGCGTTTTGCGCGCCAACGCCGGCAAGGTCACGGCGAGCACCAGACCCCCGCCCGCCATCGCGGTCCGGCGGCAGAAATCGCGGCGTGCCGGATCTTTCAAGACGCGTGCCGGATCCTTCAAGACGGCTGATCCGGCGTCAGCAGATCGGCCGCCCGATGGATGGCCTTGCGGATGCGGGGATACGTCCCGCAGCGGCAGATGTTGCCGGCCATGGCGGCATCGATCTGCGCATCGCTCGGACGCGGGTTCGATTGCAGCAGGGCGGCGGCCGACATGATCTGTCCGGACTGGCAATACCCGCATTGAGGCACGTCGAGCTCGATCCACGCGCGCTGCACCGGATGATCGCGCTCTTTCGACAGGCCCTCGATGGTGGTGACGGTCTTTCCCTCGAGCGCGGCCAGGGGCAGCACGCAGGAGCGCACGGCGACACCGTCGACATGCACGGTGCATGCGCCGCAGAGCGCCATTCCGCAGCCGTACTTGGTCCCGGTCATGGCCAGGTGGTCGCGCAGCACCCAGAGCAGCGGCGTGTCGGGCGCTGCGTCGATGTCGAGAATCTTGCCGTTGACGGTTATGCGAGCCATCCCGCCTCCCTGAATCGCATTGCATGCTACACGAGTCTTGGCGGTTTGCGGCATACACGGATGATAGGATGGCGCGGTGCGCACCCAGTCTCCTTTCTATTCGCGCGTGTTCTCGCTGGCGGTGGCCGCCGTTCTGGGCTACACGCTGTGGCGGATATTCGCGCCCCTGCTCAATGCCATGAGCTGGGCGATGTTCCTGGCTTTCCTGTTGCATCCGGTCAATCTGCGGCTGCGACGTCGCCTGCGCGGCAAGAGCCGCGCGGCCGGCGTGCTGACCGTGCTGACCCCGATCGTCATCCTGCTGCCGCTGTCCGCGCTCTCGGTCGCGTTCGTGACCGAGGCGTCCGCCCTGGTGCGCACGCTCCAGCAGCGGGCACGAGCGTTGGATATCCGGAGCTTCTCCGATCTGCAGCAGTTTCCGCTGATCGCCCGCGCGAATGACTGGCTCCAGGCGCACGCCGGCGTTTCTGCCGACCAGCTGCAGAACTGGCTGGTCTCGGCGACCCAGGAACTTTTGCAGCAGGCCGCGGGGCTCTCGGGCTGGTTCTTCCTCGGCGCCGTCGGCTCGGTCATCGGGTTTTCCCTGATGCTGTTCCTGCTGTTCTTTTTTCTGCGCGATGGCGATGCCATGTGTCAGCGCGCGCGCGGGCTGATTCCGCTGGACGAGGAGCGCAAGGACCGGCTGTTCCGCCAGCTCTCGGACGTCGCCCGGGCCATCGTCCTCGGCACCACGCTCACGGCCTTGATCCAGGGCGTGCTGGTCGGCATCGGCATGGCCATCGCCGGACTCCCCTCGCCGGTGGTGTTCGGCGTGCTCGTGGCGCTTCTCGCCATGCTGCCGATGGGCGGCGCCGGCATCGTGTGGGTGCCGGCGGTGGGCTGGCTCCTCTACGACGGGCGCTGGGGCTACGCGATTTTCATGCTCGCCTGGGGCCTCATGGTGTCCGGCCTCGAGAGCGTGCTGCGCCCGATCCTGATCTCGGGCCGCGCGCGCATCTCCGCGCTTTCGATCTTCGTCGGCGTGCTCGGCGGCATCGCCGCGTTCGGCGCCATCGGCATCATCGTTGGCCCGGTGGTCCTGTCCCTGGTGCTCGCGCTGATCGAGTTCGCCGAAGAAACGGCGGACGGCGCGCGCGCGCCGAGCGATTCGCAACCGTCGACCGAGGTGCCGTTGGTCCGCCGCAAGTCATAGCGAAACTCGACGAACCGCGACCGTCAACCGTCTCGCCCGTCTCGACCTCCTCAAGTACAATCCGCGCCCCCATGGACGTATCTCATCTCCTCGACGGTCTCAATGACGCGCAGCGGCAGGCCGTGGCCGCGCCGGTCGGCTCGGCGCTGGTGCTCGCGGGCGCCGGCAGCGGCAAGACCCGCGTGCTGGTGCATCGGGTCGCCTGGCTCATCCAGGTGGAGGGCGTATCGCCGCATGGCATTCTGGCGGTCACGTTCACCAACAAGGCGGCCGCGGAAATGCGCCGGCGCATCGAGACGCTGCTGGGGGTTCCCGGTGGAGCGCTCTGGATCGGCACCTTCCACGGGCTCGCGCATCGCCTGCTGCGCCAGCATTGGCGCGAGGCGGGACTGCCGCAGAGCTTCCAAATCCTGGACTCCGAGGATCAGGCGCGCCTGTTGCGCAAGGTATTGAAGGCCCTCGATCTCGACGAGACGCGCTGGGTGCCGCGCGAGATCCTGTGGTTCATCAACGCACAGAAGGACGAAGGCGTCCGGCCCAAGCACATCAAGGATGACGGCGACCCGACGCGGCGCCAGCTGATCAAGATCTACCAGGCATACGAGGATGCCTGCCAGCGTGCCGGGGTCGTGGATTTCGCCGAGCTGCTGCTGCGGGCCTTCGAGATGTGGCGCGACAATCCGTCCCTGCTGCAGCACTACCGCACGCGCTTTCGTCACATTCTCGTGGACGAGTTCCAGGATACCAACGCCATCCAGTATCGATGGCTCACCTTGCTCGCCGGGCCCGAGGGGATGCTGTTCGCGGTCGGCGACGACGACCAGTCGATCTACCGATGGCGCGGCGCGAGCGTCGAGAATCTGCACCAGTTCCGCCGCGATTATCCCAAGGCTGAATTGTACAAGCTCGAGCAGAACTACCGCTCCACCGGCACCATCCTGAAAGCGGCCAATGCGCTCATCAAGAATAATTCCGGACGGCTCGGCAAGACGCTCTGGACCTCGGGGGTCGATGGCGAGCGCGTCAAGCTCTACGCCGCATTCAACGAGCGCGACGAGGCCGATTTCGTGGTGAACCGCATTCGCGAGTGGCAGGAGCGCGGCGGATCGCGCAGCGAGGTCGCCGTGCTCTACCGCTCGAACGCCCAGTCGCGCGTATTCGAGGAGGCCTTTCTGAATGCGCGCATGCCGTATCGGGTGTACGGCGGTCTGCGATTCTTCGAGCGCGCCGAGATCAAGGATGCGCTTGCCTATTTGCGTCTGGTATCGAGCCGGGCGGACGACACCTCGTTCGAGCGGGTGGTGAATCTGCCGGCGCGCGGCATCGGAGCCAAGACGCTCGATACCGTCCGTGAGACCGCGCGCGACAAGGGCACATCGCTGTGGGCCGCCGCGGGCATCTGCGCGGAGTCGGGGCTTGCGTTGCGGACCGCCCAGGCTCTCCAGGGTTTCATGGCCACGGTCGACAAGCTGGCCGCAGAGGTCCGCGGGCTCGAGCTTCACGACCAGGTCGATCACATCGTCCAGTCGAGCGGCCTGATCGAGCACTACAAGAAGGAAAAAGGCGAGCGCGGGGAAGGCCGCGTGGAGAACCTGCTCGAGCTCGTGAGCGCCGCGCGCGGCTTCTCGCCCGACGGCGAGACCGACATGCAGCCGCTCGAATCCTTTCTCGCGCACGCGGTGCTGGAGTCGGGCGAGGGTCAGGCCGATCCTTATTCGGACTGCGTGCAGATGATGACCCTGCATTCGGCCAAGGGTCTCGAGTTTCCCATGGTGTTCCTGGCCGGAATGGAAGAGGGCTTGTTCCCCCACCAGCGCTCGGCGGCGGATGTCGCTGCGCTCGAGGAGGAGCGGCGCCTTTGCTACGTGGGTGCGACGCGCGCCATGCGGCAGTTGTACATAACGTATGCGGAGCAGCGGCGCCTCTACGGCATCGATCAGTACGGGCAGCCGTCGCGGTTCATTCAGGAGCTGCCCGCCGAGCTGATCGAGGAGATCCGGCCACGGCTGCAGGTGTCCCGTCCGGCGTTCATCAAGCGATCGGCCACGCTCGACGAGGGGCCGACTCCGTCGATGCGGCTGGGAAGCCGGGTACGCCACTCCAAGTTCGGCGACGGTGTCGTGCTCAATTTCGAGGGCAACGGCCCGCAGGCGCGCATCCAGGTCAATTTCGAGAGGCAGGGCACCAAGTGGCTGATGCTCTCCTATGCGAATCTCGAGGTCGTGTAAACTGGCGGCGCTGTGAAAATCATAATTTTGGGCGCCGGACAGGTCGGCCGGACGGCGGCCTATCACCTGTCGCGGGAAGAGGCAAACGACGTCACCGTCGTCGATACGAATGAGGAGATCTTGCGCGACCTGCAAGATCGTCTCGATATCCGGACGGTGAACGGCAACGCCGCAAGCCCGCGGATTCTAGAGGCCGCCGGCATCGCCCGGACCGACATCCTGGTCGCGCTCACCAACAGCGACGAGGTCAACATGTTGGCCTGTCACATCGCCTGGACCCTGTATCGCACGCCGAAGAAAATTGCGCGGGTTCGATCGGCCGCTTTCACGGAACGGGACGGCCTGTTCGGCGAGAACGCCGTCGCCGTCGACGTCTGGATCAGCCCGGAGCAGCTCGTCACCGAGTACGTGGCACGGCTGATCCGCTATCCGGGTGCACTGCAGGTGCTGGATTTCGCGGACGGCCGGGTGCGGCTCGTCGGCATCCGCGCGCTGCAGGGGGGTCCCCTGGTCGGCCAGGCGCTCAAGACCCTGCGCGAGCACATCCCCACCGCGGATGCGCGCGTCGCGGCCATCTATCGGTCCGGCAAGAGCATCCAGCCCGAGGGCACCACGGTCATCGAGGACGGCGATGAGGTGTTCTTTCTCGCAGCGCGCCAGGACATCCGGGTGGTGATGAAGGAGATGCGGCGCGAGGAGGCCCCGGCGCGGCGCGTGGTGATCGCCGGCGCCGGCAACATCGGGTTCCGGCTCGCGAGCGAGCTGGAGGACAAGAACCAGGTGAAGCTCATCGAGCGCGACAACAAGCGCGCACGGCGCGTGTCGGAGCTCTTGAACCGTACCACGGTGCTGCATGGCGATGCCGCCGACGAGGAGCTGATGCTCGAGGAGAACATCGACAGCGCGGATGTGTTCGCAGCGCTCACCAATTCCGAGGAGGCGAACATCCTGTCCGCGATGCTCGCCAAGCGGCTGGGTGCTCACAAGGTGATGGCGCTGATCAACAAGCCCTCGTACGCGGAGCTCATCGAAAGCGGCTCCATCGATGTCGCGATCTCGCCGCAGACGGTCACGATCGGCTCGCTGCTGGCGCACGTGCGCCGCGGCGACGTGGTGCGTGTCCATTCGCTGCGTCGCGGCGCCGCGGAAGCCATCGAGGTGATCGTGCACGGCGACGCCGACAGCTCGAAGGTGGTCGGCCGGCGCATCGAGGACATCGCCCTGCCGCAGGGGACCACCCTCGGTGCGGTGGTGCGGGGTGAAGACGTCATCATTGCGCATCACGACACCACCGTGCAGCCCGACGACCATCTCATCCTGTTTCTCACCGACCGCCGCCACATGGACACGGTGGAGAAGCTCTTCCAAGGCTCTGCGTCCTTCCTGTGAGGGAGATTCTGCTGCCGGTCGCCCACGTGTTCGCCATGGTGATGATGGCGTTCGCGGTAACCATGCTGATTCCGCTGGTGATGGCGATCTGGCAATTCGATCCGGCGCTGTGGTCGTTCCTGCTGTCGGGTCTGGCGACGTTCGGGCTGGGAGGGCTGCTGTGGCTGGTCACCCGGCCATTCAAGCGCGAGTTGAAGACCCGCGACGGGCTGACCTTGGTGGCGCTGACCTGGGTCGCGTTGCCGGCCGTGGCCGGCCTGCCGCTGTGGCACTTCCTGCCGATCGACTTCACCCGGGCCTATTTCGAGGCCGCCTCGGGGCTCACCACCACGGGGGCGACGGTGCTGTCCGGCATCGAATTCCTGCCCCACTCGATCAACCTCTGGCGCCACCTGCTGAGCTGGCTCGGCGGCATGGGAATCATCGTGCTGGCGATCGCCATCCTGCCGATTCTCGGCGTCGGCGGGATGCAGATTTACCGCGCCGAGATGCCGGGACCGATGAAGGACGCCAAGCTCACCCCGCGGATCGAGCAGACGGCGAAGCTATTGTGGGCGGTGTACGCCGGGCTCACAGCGGCCTGTATCGTATGTCTGAAGGGCGCCGGAATGAACTGGTTCGATGCGGTGTGCCATGGCTTTTCGGCGCTCTCGCTCGGCGGCTTTTCGACCTACGATGCGAGCATCGGCCACTTCAAGTCGCTGCCCATCGAGCTCGTGCTCATCGTCTTTCAAGTCCTTGCGGCGCTCAACTTTGCGACTCACTTTCTCGCCTGGAGCCAGCGCGGCGTGCGCGCTTACTTCCGGGATGCGGAAGCGAAGGCGGTTCTCAGCGTACTCGCCGTGAGCTGCGTCGGCATCGCGATATTCCTCTGCGTCAAGGACACCTATGCGGATTTTCCGACGGCACTGCGGCGCGCGACCTTCAACGTGGTCTCGATCGCCACGGACTCGGGCCTGCACACCGAGGATTATTCGCGTTGGCCGATTTTCGCGCCGATGTGGATGATGTTCCTGAGCTGCATCGTCGCGAGCTCGGGCTCGGCGGGCGGCGGCATCAAGATGATCCGCACCCTGGTGCTCGCAAAGCAGGCGAACCGCGAGCTGAATCTCCTGGTGCATCCGAACATGGTCCGGCCGCTCAAGGTGGGCGGCAGCGTGATCGCGAATCGCATGGTCTTCGCGGTGCTCGCCTTCGTGTTCCTGTACTTCATGAGCATCGTCACCCTGGTGTTCGTGCAGCTGGGCAGCGGGCTGGATTTCATCACCTCGCTCTCCTCCATCATTGCCTGCATCAACAATGCGGGGCCCGGCCTCGGGCTGGTGGGGCCGGGCAGCAACTACGGCGTGCTGAGCGGTTTTCAAACCTGGGTGTGTTCGGCAGCCATGCTGCTTGGAAGATTGGAGATTTTCACGATTTTGGTGCTGTTCACTCCCACTTTGTGGCGGAAATAGCGGCACCTGGAGCCCCTGCCGGAGAAATGCTCTTGCCTGCCGACGGTTTTTGGCAAGAGTGGGTAATTGCGGTTCAAATTGACCTTGGCGCCTGGCTGAAGTGGGAAATGTTGCCATGATTGCCCTGCTGCAACGCGTGAGAGGGGCCCGCGTGGAGATCGGCGGCGAGGTCACGGCGTCGATCGGTCACGGATTGCTGGCGCTGATCGGTGTCCGGCCCACCGACGATGAATCCGCGGCCGCCCGGCTGCTGGATCGAATGCTCAATTATCGCGTATTTGGCGATGATGCCGGCAAAATGAACCTGAGTTTGCAGCAAATCGGTGGAGATCTCCTTCTGGTGCCGCAATTCACCCTGGCGGCCGACACGCGCCATGGGCGCCGGCCGGGATTTTCCACCGCCGCCCCGCCCGATCAGGGGAAGCGTCTGTTCGCCCTGCTGGTGAAGCTCGCCGCGGAACGGCATTCACCGGTGGCGAGCGGCGTGTTCGGCGCCGACATGCAGGTGTCGCTCACCAACGACGGGCCGGTAACTCTTTGGTTGGAAAGTTGAAATCACCCGACCAAATGCGAACGAACACGCATCGGCTCGGCGCTGTCAAATGTCATAATCTTTCTTGGCGTATGATTCGACAGAACCGCGGCCAACAGGGCCGTGGATCCCCGGAGCACCGACATGTTCGACTCAAAGATGTTATTGGTCATTCTCGCGATCGCATTGGTGATATTCGGCACCAAGCGGCTGCGCACGATCGGTTCGGATTTAGGCGCGGCCGTGAAGGGCTTCAAGCAAGCCATGAACGACGGCGAATCGGAGGAGCGCCTGAAGCAACTCAAGCAGGAGAAGGACGCCGATTTCGAGGCGACCGCCGCGCGAGAGGCGGAGGTCAAGGCACCTCCGAAGACGAACGCTTAAGATTGAATACCTGAATACCTGGCTTAAGATTGCATGCTGGATTTTGGGTTCTCCGAGATTCTGCTGACCTCGGCCATCGCCTTGGTGGTGCTGGGTCCCGAGCGGCTGCCCAAAGTGGCCCGTCAGATGGGCAACTGGATGGGCCGCGCGCGCCTGATGGCACGGCAACTGAGCGAGCAGCTCGAGCGCGAAGTGAATGCCGAGGAGTTGCTCCGGGAGCAGATGAAGACGCCTCTGCGTCCCGACCCACCCTCGCTCATGGCTCCGGTTTCCGAGCCGGCCGCAGCGCCGCTCGACGATGCCGCAGCCCAGGCCGAACCTGCGCCCGCCCCGGCCGCGGCACCGCCGCCCTTGCCGGACGGGCATGCGACCACTCCGGCGGCGATGCACCCGCCAACGCCCGCAACCGCCACCACCGCTGATCCGCACCCCGGCAACCAATGAGCGCGCCTGACGGCGACCCCGGCGGGCTCGCCGAAGGGACGCTAATTTCCCACCTGCTGGAGCTCCGCGACCGGATCCTCAAGGCCATGATAGCGGTGGGCATCTGCTTCATCCCCTGCGCGATGTACATGAACCGGCTGTTCACGTTCGTCGCCGAGCCCCTGAAGAAAAAGCTCCCCGCGGGAGCCACCCTGATCGCCACCAGCGTGGTGGCGCCATTCACCGTGCCGTTCAAGCTGGCCCTGGTGCTCGCGATCGGTCTCGCGATGCCGGTCGTCCTCTATCAAGCCTGGGCGTTCGTCGCTCCCGGCCTGTACCGCCACGAGAAGAAGCTGGCGGTGCCGCTGTTGATCTCGAGCATCCTGCTGTTCTACCTCGGCGCGGCCTTCGCCTACTATGCCGTGATTCCGGTGATGCTGAGCTTTTTCGTCTCGACGACGCCCACCGGCGTGCAGATGATGACCGACATGAGCAGCTACCTGGACTTCGTGATGGTCATGCTGCTTGCGTTCGGCGCGGCGTTCGAAGTGCCCGTGGCTACTGTATTATTGGTGTGGACCGGGTTCGTGAACATCAAGACGCTCAAGAAGAACCGCGGCTTCGTGATCCTCGGGCTGTTTATTTTTGCGGCCTTCGTGACGCCGCCGGACGCGGTCTCGCAGAGCGCGATGGCGGTGCCGATGTGTTTGCTCTACGAAATAGGCATTGTGATGGCCGGAATTCTGCTGAAGGACAAGATTGCCGAGCGTGCGAGGGAAGACGCCGAGCGCGAGGCGGGAGCTTGATGAGCACGGCGGGATGACCTTCGGCCATCCGCGCGGACTCGCCACCTTATTCTTCACGGAGATGTGGGAGCGATTCACCTACTACGGGATGCGCGCCGTGCTGGTGCTGTTCCTGGTGGGCGCCGTCTCCTCGGGCGGCTTCGGGATCGACGACAAGACCGCGACCGCCATCTACGGCCTGTACACGGCGGGTTCTTACCTCGCGTCGCTCCCCGGGGGCTGGATCGCCGACCGGCTGATCGGCGCGCGGCGCGCGGTGCTCATCGGCGGTCTGGGTATCGCGCTCGGGAATGCGCTGCTCGCGGCATCGACCACCCCGCGCGGTTTCTATCTCGGTCTCGTGGTGATCGTGCTCGGCGTCGGACTGTTGAAGCCGAACGTGAGCGCCATGGTGGCCGATCTCTATCCGGAGGGCGGGGCCCGCCGCGATGCCGGTTTCACCGTGTTCTACATGGGGATCAATCTGGGCGCGACCCTGGGTCCCGTCGTCACCGGCGAGGCGCAGATCCTCATCGGCCCGCGCGCGGGATTCGGGGTGGCGGGGCTGTTCATGGCGGCGGGCGTGCTGCAGTACTACCTCACGCAGCGGCATCTCGGTACGGCGGGCCAATTCGTCGCGGGTCGCGCCGCGGATCCGGCCGCGGATCCGGGTGTGGGTACGGGGTCCGGCGTCCGCAAGCCCTGGCTGAGGCTGTGGATCGCCCTCGTGGTATCGGCGCTCGCGCTGGCCGCCTGCAGCTTCGGCTGGATTGCCGTGAATCCGCTGGGCCTCGCGCAAGGCAGCACGCTCTTGATCACCGCGACCGCAGTGCTCTACTTCGCGTACCTGTTCCTCGCCGCGAACCTGTCGGCAGAGGAGAAGCGCCGCGCGGTGGTCCTCGTGGTGCTGTTTCTCGGCAGTGCCCTCTTCTGGTCGGGCTACGAGCAGGCGGGGTCGTCGCTCAATCTCTTCGCGGAGCGCTATACCGACCGCGTTCTCGGTTCCTTCGTCATTCCCGCGAGCTGGTTCCAGTCGCTCAACCCGGCGTTCGTGATCATCTTCGCTCCGCTCGTCGCCTGGGTCTGGATCGCGCTCGCGAGACGCCATCTCAATCCGTCGGCGCCCGCGAAGTTCGCGATCGGTGTGATCTTGATGGGATCCGGCTTTCTCGTGATGGCGGCCGCCGCGGAGATCGTGGCCAACGGCTCGAAGGTGCTGCCGTACTGGCTCATTGCAACCTACTTGCTGCACACCTTGGGTGAGCTGTGCTTGAGTCCCGTCGGTCTTTCCTACGTGACCAAGCTCTCGCCGAAGCGCCTGGTCGGCCAGATGATGGGCATGTGGTTTCTGTCGCTCTCCCTCGGTAATCTGGCGGCCGGGCTGATCGCCGGCGAATTCGATGCCAACCACGTCGCGGCGATGCCGGGGCAATACATGCATATCGTCTATTTCGCGGTCGGCTTGGGAGCCGTGCTGCTGGCCCTCTCGAGGCCGGTGAAGAAACTGATGGGCGACGTGCGGTGAGCGATGGCCGGCCGGAACTGACGCTGCGCGCGATCGTGCTGGGCGGGCTGATCACCGTCGCCTTCACCGCTGCCAATGTGTACCTCGGGCTCAAGGTCGGGCTGACCTTCGCCACGTCGATCCCCGCCGCGGTGATCTCGATGGCGGTGTTGCGGCTGTTCAAGTCCTCCAGCATTGTCGAGAACAACATCGTCCAGACCGTGGCGAGTGCCGCCGGCACGCTGGCGGCGATCATCTTCGTGCTTCCGGGCCTCGTGATCGTCGGCTGGTGGCACCATTTTCCCTACTGGATGACGATGGCGGCCACCGGCCTCGGTGGAATTCTCGGCGTCATGTTCTCCGTGCCGCTGCGGCGCGCCCTCGTCGTCAACAGCGACTTGCCCTACCCGGAGGGGCTCGCCGCGGCCGAAGTGCTCCTGGTGGGCGATCAGTCGCGCGACGGCCACGAGGAAAGCCGCCAGGGGCTCGTCGCGATCACGGTGAACGCCGCCGTATCCGCCGCCTTTTTTGCTCTGAGCCAAACCCGGCTGGCGGTCGACGAGGCCGCCGTCTACTTCCGCGTGGGCGCCAGCTCGACCGGCGTATCGTCCAGTCTGTCCATGGCGCTGTTCGGCGTCGGACATCTGGTGGGCATCTCGGTGGGCATGGCGATGTTCACCGGCATCGTCATCGCGTGGGGCATTCTCTTGCCGGTCCTGACCGCGGGGTTGCCGACGAGCGACTCGGCGCAGCACGCCGCGCTCGCCATATTTCATACCGATATTCGTTTCTTTGGCGCGGGCGTCATCGGCGTCGCCGCGCTCTGGACCTTCTCCAGAATCCTCGGGCCCATCGTCACCGGCCTCAAGTCCGCGATGGCCGCCTCCGCGGCGAGGGGCGTGCAGGGTCTCGAGCTCCCGCTGGTCGAGCGCGATCTGCCGATCAAGATCGTCGGCGCCGTGACCGCCGCATCGCTCGCGCTGATTGCGTTGCTGCTCTGGCAATTCATAGCCGGCGGCCCACTGGCCGGGCACGCGCCGGCCCTGATCGCCGCCACCGTGGTCTTCGTGCTGGTGTGCGGCCTGATCATCGCATCGATCACCGGCTACATGGCTGGGCTGATCGGCGCATCCAACAGCCCCGTTTCGGGCGTGGGCATTCTCGGCGTGGTCGCCGCAGCCCTGATGCTCATGGCGATCGTCGGGCGCGGCACGAATCCCGATGAGGCCGGCGCCATGGTCGCCTTCGCTCTATTCGCAACCGGCATCGTCTTTGGAATCGCGACCATCTCGAACGACAATTTGCAGGACCTCAAGACCGGCCAGCTGGTCGGGGCGACGCCGTGGCGTCAGCAGGCGGCGCTGGTGTTCGGCGTGATATTCGGCTCGCTGATCATTCCGCCGGTGCTCGATCTGCTCAACACCGCGTACGGTTTCGCGGGCACCCCCGGCGCCCGACCGGAGGCGCTGGCCGCGCCGCAGGCAGCACTCATCTCGGCGCTGGCGCAAGGCATGCTGGGTGGCCACCTGAACCTGCGCATGCTCGAATACGGCGCGCTCGGGGGTGCGCTGCTCATTGCGGCGGATGCTCTGCTGGGTCGTGCCGGGCGCATGCGGCTGCCGCCGCTCGCGATCGGGCTGGGCATCTACCTGCCGATGGCGGCCACCCTGCCGGTGGTGATCGGCGCGGTGGCGGGTTATTTCTATGATCGCTGGGCCGATCGCCGGCCCGATCCGGCGTTCGCGCGGCGCATGGGAGTGTTGATGGCGACTGGAATGATCGTCGGTGAGAGTCTGTTCGGTGTGCTCTACGCCGGCATCGTCGTGGTGTCCGGCCGGAGTGCCCCCTTCACCCTCGTGGGAGATAGTTTCGCGACTCCGGCGCTGATCGGCGGCTCGCTCCTCTTCTTTGGCCTGGTCGGTCTGCTGTACCGTCGCACGATGATCGTGGTGTCGAGGCCGACTTCGAGGTGAGCCACCCGTCGAGAGCGAAGCTCATGCTGTCCCTCGGCACGATCTATCTCGTGTGGGGCTCGAGCTTTCTGTTCACGAAAATCGCCATGGACACGCTGCCGCCCGCGATGTTTTCCGCCACTCGCTTCCTGACGGCCGGCGCTCTGCTCGCACTGTTCGCCCGGTTCTGGCGCGGCGATGCCTTCCCCCGCCGCGCCGTCGAATGGCGCCATGTGGCGATCACCGGATTTTTCATGGTATTCGCGAGCAACGGCCTCAATACCTGGTCGATCGGCTACATTCCGTCGAACCTCTCGGCGCTGCTCAACGGCACGTCGGCGTTCTGGATCGCGGGACTGGGTGTGTTCGGACCGCGAGGGCATCCTTTGAGCCGCCGGGCCATGCTCGGCATCTGTACCGGCTTCGCCGGTGCCGCGATCATGCTCATTCCGAAAGGAGGGATGACCACCTCGAGCCTGTGGGCGGAGGCGGGCGCACTCACCGCCTGCTGCGCATGGGCGCTCGGCACGCTGTACTTTCGGAGCATCGACACGAGCTTGAGCTCGCTCATGTTCATGGCGCTGCAGATGTGCATGGGCGGGCTGATGCTGCTCATCGTCGCTCTGCTGAACGGCGATCCTGCACGCTGGACGCCGAATGCGCCCTCGCTGATCGCGTGGGCTTATCTGACGTTCTTCAGCTCCTGCCTCGCGTACACGGCCTACGGCTGGCTGAGCCTGCACGCGGCTCCCGCCCTGACCGGGACTTACGGCTACGTGAACCCGGCCATCGCCGCCTACCTGGGATGGCAATTCCTCGGCGAGCATCTGTCCGCTCCGCAGCTCGCCGGCATGGTGGTCATCATCGCGGCAGTGGGGATCCTGACCTTGCCGGGAGAGACGCTGACCGACCCCAGAACCTTGCAGGAGCCCAAGGCGCAATAGTTACCTGCGCTTGACGATCACCTGGAATCGACCCTTCGGCCCGATGAACCACGAGCCGACCATGCTCGTGAGACTGACAATCACCGAGGCCCAGAACGCGGCGCCGAATCCGGCCACGTGCATGCCCGGCAGCATCCAGGCCACGAGCGCGACCATGCCCGCGTTGATCACCAGCAAGAACAAGCCCAAGGTGACGATGGTCATGGGCAGGGTCAGCACGATGGCGATGGGTCGGATGACGGAGTTGACGACACCGAGCAGGATGCCGGCGAGCACCAAGGTCGCGGGGCTGTCGATGGTGACCCCGGGAACCCACACGGTGGCAAGCCACAGACCCAGCGCGACTATGGCAGCGCGAAGCAAAAATCCGAGCATGTACCCTCCATTGCCCGTGTATGCCCCCGTCCCCGGGACAATTCAAGCGGCCCGGAGAATTCCAGCGGTCAGTAATCCAATCCCGGCAGGGGTGGATCCTTCGGAGGCTCCGTGGCCTTCACGGGCTTCGGTTTCGGCGGGCTCTCGAGCGTGACCTTGATGCGACCCATGAGCCGCTCCCAGCCGAGGCGGAATTTCACGTAGGACGCATCCCAGGACTCCGACTCCGGGATCCCGGACCCGAGCAGCCTCAAGGAGGTCACACCCTCGGATTTACGCACATCGAGCAGGAAATCGTCCACCACCGCGCTGTCGCCGCGGGGAGTATCCGGACCCTTCAAGTAAATGAGCCGCAGCCGGCGGTTGACGTCGAAGACATCGATGTGCGCCTCGCGGCCGCCGGCATGATGCCTGCCGATCCGGTAGACCCCGCCTTCGCGCGCGTCGATTTCCGCTTCCTGGCCCGACCAAATGCGCACCAGCGCCGGATCGGTCAGCGCCCGCCAAACCCGCGCCGCCGGTACCGCAACCTCGACCAAATGCGCGTATCCGCGGGTACCGGAACGGGTAAGCTTGCGGGGAGAACTCATCGCGGGTCGGCTGCCTCGTATCTGGAAGGTCGCCAGCTTGCCGAAAAGCAACCGGCCATGCAGTGCTAGATTTCAATAACAACAGGAAAGTGCCATGGCATATGTCGATATCGTGACTGCGCTCGCACTTCTGCAGTTCCTGTGGTTCGGCTTCCAGGTAGGCCGCGCCCGCGAGCGCTACGGAGTCAAGGCGCCGGCGGTGACGGGGCACGAAGCCTTCGAGCGCCACTTCCGCGTGCAGCAGAACACGCTCGAGTCGCTGGTGATTTTCGTCCCGGCAACGTTTCTCTTCAGCCTGTATTTCAACCCACTGTGGGCGGCTGCGCTCGGCGTGATCTACCTCTTAGGTCGACAGGTGTACGCTGCCTCCTACGTCAAGGATCCCGGCAAGCGCGGCACCGGATATGCCCTTACCCTGCTGCCGGTGCTGGCATTGATCATCGGCGGATTGGTCGGGGCGGTCCTGCAAGCCATCCGTTCTTGAGGTAAAGTACCGCAAGCACACACAAGCTGGGGTGGCCTCGAGGGCCTGAGACGTCGGCTGCGTCCGTTCAAGGACGCGCACCGGCGAACCCATTGAACCTGATCCGGTTAGTACCGGCGGAGGGAGCGTGGGAATATCAACGTCCTTTGGGCTGGGCCCTTTGGCCCTCACATCGGCTCTGGCGATTTGCGCGCCGCAGGCGAGAGCCGCCGACAGCTCGGACTCATCGCAGCTCAACGAGATCGTCGTGACCGCGACCTTGCGGCCCACCCCCGAGCAGACGCTGCCCGGCAGCGTCTCGGTACTGGATGCGCAGGCGCTGCACGATGCGGGGCAGCAGAACTTCGAGGATGTGATGGCGCTGGTGCCCAATCTCAACTGGGCCGGGGACACGTCCTTGCCGCGATACTTTCAGATCCGTGGCATCGGCGAGCTGCAGCAATATCAGGGCGCCCCCAACCCCTCCGTGGGCTTCCTGATCGACGACATCGATTTCAGCGGACTCGGCATGGCGGGGACGCTGTTCGACGTCGATCGGATCGAGGTGTTGCATGGCCCCCAGGGGACGATCTACGGCGCGAACGCACTCGCCGGACTGATCTATGTGCGAAGCGCCGATCCGTCGGACACCTTCGGCGGGCGCGTCGAGCTCGACGCCGGCGACTATGGCGAGCGCTCCTACGGCGCGGTCCTCACCGGCCCGGTGCCCTCGCTCGACTCGGCGTTCCGGCTCGCGGTCCAGCAATACACGAGCGATGGCTTCTATCACAACGCCTACCTCGACCGGGATACCGACAACCGCAACGAGCTCACGGTGCGCGGCAAATGGCGTTACCAGCCCAACGACGACCTGAGGGTCGACTTGACGGCGCTGCGCATCCAGATCGACAACGGCTACGATGCCTGGTCGATCTACAACGGCAGCCGCACCACGCAGTCGGACCAACCGGGCGTCGACCGTCAATATTCGACCGGTTTCGCCGCCCGGGCGACCTATACCGGATGGGCGCCCGTCACCTTGACCGCCATCACCACGTACGCGTCCTCGGACATCACCTATTCGTTCGATGGCGATTGGGGCAATCCGGCCTTCTGGGCTCCGTACACCTATCAGTACTTCGAGATCCAGCAGCGTGACCGCACCACCCGCAGCGCCGAAGTGCGGCTCGCGCATTCGCCCGAGCATGGGCTGTCCTGGCTGTTCGGCTTCTACGGCTTCAATCTGCGCGAGGGTCTCTCGGACCTCGCCACCGGAATCTACCTGGATCCGTTCGATGCCACGCAGGACTCCGACAGCCTCACCTTTCTGCAGAGCCGCTACTCCGCGACGAACAGCGCGATCTACGGCCAGCTCGACGGCGATTTGGGCTCGCGCGCGCGCTGGTCGGTGGGGATGCGCGGCGAGCGCCACACCTCCCGCTACGACGGCTCCACCGTGAATCTCGGCGCACCGACGACCTCCAATTCGTTCGATCCCGAGAACAATCTCTGGGGCGGCCATGTCTCGCTCGACTACACCGTGGCCAAGGGACAGCAGCTGTATGCGCTGATCTCGCGTGGCTACAAGGCCGGCGGCTTCAACCTGAGCGAGGGGCTTCCCGCGAACCAATTGCTGTTCTCGCCCGAGTACGACGTGAATTACGAGATCGGCGACAAGGCGCAGCTCAGGGACGGGAGCTTGCGCATCGAGACCTCGCTCTTCTACATGGCCCGTCACTCGGAGCAGCTCCTGACCGGTGAGCAGCTCGTGCCGGACAACCCCAACACCTTCGTCTTCTATACGGGGAACGCCGTCTCGGGATACAACTACGGCCTGGAGAGCCAGCTGGCGTGGCGCGTAACCCAGAAGCTCGAGGTCGGGGGATCACTCGGCCTGCTGCAGACCCTTTATCGCGGCTTCGTGCAGGACGGCGTGCCGTTTCCGGACCGCGCGCTCCCGCATGCGGCCCCCTGGCAGGCGGCGCTCAACGCGACCTGGCGCGATCCGCGCGGACCCTTCGCCCGCCTGGACGTGACCGGCATGGGCTCTTTTTTCTACGACATGCCGCCGAACTGGACCCGCTCCACCCCCTATGGCCTGGTGAACGCCAAGGTCGGCTGGCGGCAGGGCCCGTACGAGCTGTATCTCTGGGGCCGCAACCTGTTCGACAAGGACTACACGGTGCGCGGCTTCTACTTCGGCAACCAGCCGCCGAATTTCAACAACGCGCTCTACACCCAGCTGGGTGAGCCGCGCAATTTCGGTGTGCACTTCACCTACGATTTTTAGATAAGGTAATGACCATGTCATTGCTCGAGGGCTGGGACAATTTTTACGTCATCCTCGGCTCGGCCGCCGCGGGCCTGATGGGTCTCACGTTCGTGGTCGTCACCTTGTTTGCCGATGCGCGCCGCGGCAACCCGGCCGGACTGAAGGGGTATATCGCGCCGACCATCGTGCACTTCGGGACGGTACTCGCATTTTCTTGCTTCTTGAGCGTGCCCGGGCAGGGCGCGCTGAGCGTGAGTGCGGGATTCGGGGTGGTGGGTATCGGCACGTTGGTGTACACGGGCGTCGTCATCCGGCACATGCGTCGATTCTCGAGCGACTACATGCCAGTGCTCGAGGATTGGATCTGGCACGCGACATTGCCGGTGGTGGCTTATGGTGCGTTGCTCGCCATGGCATTTCTCGTCTGGCGCCAACCGCGGCAGGCCATGTATGGCATCGCGGCAGCATTGATGCTGCTGCTGTTCATCGCCATACACAATGCATGGGACGTCGCGGTGTCGGTCGCCATGCAAAAGCGGAAGGACGCCAAGAAAGAGGAGGGCTGACGTTTCCGCGGAAACGCCGCGCGGTCGCCCACCGCATGATGAGAAGGAGGTCGTGCACGTGCATACCGCGAAAATTCTGCTGATTCCGGCCGCTCTGCTGCTCTGGCAAACGGCGCCTTGCAAGGAGTCCCGGGCCGCCGCCCCGCCGACCATCGCCGAGATCCATGCACTGCTGGCCGGCCGTTACGAGAACGGCGCTCAGGTGGCCCATGGCAAAGCAACGGGGGAGACGCCGCCCCCGCAGCACGTCACCATCACGATCGAGCCGACGGAACAACAGGATTGGGAGCTTTGGCGCGTGCACATGGATGTGGAGCCGGCCGTGGCCGAATCGGCCGGGTCCGACACCTCGCTCGATGCGGTCTGGGCGATCAATGTGTCGCGGCAAGCGGGCAAGCCCGCGCAACTCATTCCCTATACCTTGAAACCCTCGGTGGACGAGGCATCGGTGAAGGTCGCCACCTTCGATCGGACCCAATGGTTGCCGCTCGAGGCCTGCACGCTGGACATCGACGTTCGCAAATCGGGCATGGTCGCGCAGGTACCCCCCGACGAGATGTGTGTTGCCGAAACCATGGGTCTCGGCGGAAAGCGCGCGTTTTTACCGACCTGGGTCGAGCGTGAAGGCGATTGGCTGCATGCGCAGCTGATGTATTTCGGCAAGCCCTGGCGCGTGGACGCGCGGATCGAAGGGCATCGCTAGCAGCGGGCCGCGCGGTCGCCCGTCAGCGCATCGACACCACGCGCTCGGTCCTGAGCGACTCCATCCAGCTCTTGACGCGCTTGGCATCGGCAACGCGCGTGTACTTGCCCAGGGAATCCAGCAACACGATCACGACATTGCGGCCTTCGATCACCGCCTCCATCACCAGGCACTTGCCCGCCTCGGAGATGTAGCCGGTCTTCTGCACGATGATGTTCCAGGCGGGATTGGCCACCAGGTTATCGGTGTTGTGGAACTCCACCAGGCGCCGGTGCACGCGCACGGTATAGCTCTTGTCGGTGGAATACTCGCGGATGATCGCGTGGTGCGAGGCGGCGACCACGAGCTTGGACAGATCCTCGGGGCTCGCGACGTTTTCGCTCGACAGGCCGGTCGGATCGTCGAAATGCGAGCTGGTCATCCCGAGCGCGCGGGCCTTCACATTCATGGCGCGAACCAGTGCGGGCACGCCGCCCGGATAATATGTGGCGAGCGCGTGAGCGGCGCGATTCTCGGAGGACATCAGCGCCAGATGCAAAAGGTCGCCTCGGCTGAGCACCGTGCCCACGGTCAGGCGCGAATAGCTGGTCTTCGGCAGCTCCGTCTCGGCCTCGGTGATCTCGAGCTGCTCGTCCATGGGCTGGTGCGCGTCGAGCACCACGAGCGCGGTCATGAGCTTGGTGATGGAGGCGATCGGCGCCGCCACGTCCGAATTACGGGAATATAGAACCGACGAATCGCTCGAGTCGACGATCAGCACCGAGCTCGACTTGAGTTTCGGGCTGGGAGCAGGCTTCGCCACGGCAGCCATGCCCAGAAGGCTGAACAGCGTTCCGATCAGCGCTACCGTCGGGGCGCACCGGTCTCTCTTCGTGGGTCGCATTTCATTCCTAGAGGCGAGGGTTCTACTTCAAGTTGTGAAGGTAACCATATGTTAACCAGGCACCGGCGTGATCCAGCGCTAACTTTGCCATTAAATTCACGAAACTCCAAGCACTGAAGTTCAGGCGTTGGCCTGCGAGCCGGGTGCCCGGCGCAGTTCCTTGTCGCGATACATGCGGTGATCGACGGTGCTCATCAGCTCGCGCATGTCGCGGCCATCCTTCGGAAAGCACACCACGCCGATGCTCACGCTGCAGCGGATCATGCGTGAGCGCAGATCGAGGGTCGTCTTGTAGACATTGTGGCGGATCCGCTTGACCACGGACTCGGCCACCTCCAGCGATGCGCCCGGCAGCAACACCGTGAACTCGTCCCCGCCGAAACGGCCGGCCGTGTCGGTGCCACGAATGCTCCGCTGCAGGCATTGCGCCACCAGGGCGATGGCGCTGTTGCCTGCCTCGTGCCCGAAGGTGTCGTTGATGTCCTTGAGCCTGTCGATGTCGATCAGCAGCAGCGCATAGGCGCCGCGGTCGCGCTCGGCATTCGCGTGCTCGCGCTGCCAGACCTCGTTGAACGTCCGCAGGTTGTAGATGCCGGTCAGGGAATCGGTCTGGGCCAGATTCTCGATGCGCTCGCGCGCTTCGGTGATGTCGGCCGAAAGCGTCGTGGTCAGATACGCGACCAGCAGGTAAGGCGCCAGCTGTCCGACCGCCCGGCTGGCGTAGACCAGCGACAGCACGTCGAGACCCGGCGTCGCGGAGGCGAGCAGCCCGTGGCAGAGCGCGATCACCCCGACCTGGATCAGAGTCGTGAGCCTTCCCAGGGTGAGGGCGCTCAGGATGATGGGCAGCAGATACAGATTGAACAGCGGGCTCGCGCTCTTGCCGGTGAACCAGAGCACGCCGGTGATGAAGATCACCATCGACCAGGATTCGATCGACAGGCGGGTACGCGAATGTCCGGGAAAGAACCGGGGCGCCCGGAATGAGACGATGGCGGCGGCGAAGAGCAGCAGCAGTCCGGCGACCGGCCACGGCTCCTTGAGCAACGCGCCCGACCAAACCAGCACCAGAGCCGCGAGGGCGAGACAGAGGATTTCGATGGAGCGGGTGCTGCGCACGCGGTTAGCGCAGCGAAGCCGACACGGCGCTATGCCCGCTCGCGGCGGGAGATTTGAGCTCCTGGAGGGCTCGCTTGACGTCGGGGTCGCGCTCGATCAGGGGCGCGTCGGCCGGCGCCGGCGGCGCATTTGCGTCCTGCGCAGTCTCGATATCCGGATCGATGCCGCGATGATTGATCGAGACGCCGGAAGGGGTGTAGTAGAGCGAGGTGGTGAGCTTGAGGGCGCGGCCATGATCCAGGGGCATCACGGTCTGCACCGAGCCTTTGCCGTAGGTCCTGCGTCCCATGAGGATCGCACGGTGGTGATCCTTGAGAGCGCCGGCGACGATTTCAGCCGCGGAGGCCGAGCCGCCGTTCACCAGCACGACGATGGGGGCGCCGTTGAGATCGTCGCCCGGCGTGGCGCTCATCTCGAACTTGGAGTCCGCGGTCCGCCCTTTGGCGCTGACGATCACCCCGGAATCCAGGAACGCGTCGGCCACGGCCACGGCGGCTTCGAGCACACCGCCCGGATTGTTGCGCAGATCCAGCACCAGCCCCTTCAGAGGGGTGCCATTCTTGCCGCGCAAGGCGCGCAGCTGCGCGGTCAATTCGGTGCCGGTGGTTTCGCTGAACTCGGCGATGCGCACATAGCCGTAGCCCGGCGCCACCGTCTGCGAGCTCACGCTGTGCAGCTCGACCCGCGAGCGCTTGAGCGTCAGGACGATCGGTGCCTTCGACCCCTCCCGCAGGATTCCCACCTGGACGGAGGTTCCCTCCTTGCCGCGCATGCGCCCGATGGTGTCCGCCAGGGTGTTCGGATTGACCGCAATGCCATCGATGGAGGCGATCACATCCCCGGGACGAATTCCCGCCGCGGCGGCCGGCGAGCCGTCGAGCGGGGCCACCACCACGACCTGGCCGTCTTCCATCGACACCTCGATTCCCACACCGGAATATTCCCCGGAGCTCGAGATCTTGATGTCGTCGTATTCGTCGCCGTCGAGATAGGCCGAATAGGGATCGAGCGAGGACACCATCCCGCGGACGGCCGCTTGCAGCAATCGGTGATCATCGACGGGCTCGACATATTCCCGTTCGACGCGCTCGAGCACCTCGGCCAGAAGGCGAGCGTCCTGCCAGGGCACGCTCTGGCCGAGCGGAGGGGATTTATCGGCGAGCACCCCGCCCGCCAGCCCGATCGACAGGCCGATCAATATGCCCAGCGCCAGGAGCGCCGCTTTGCCCAATTTCGTGCCCATGAGCCAGCATACGTGCGGGCGCGCCGGGCCGCCAGTTACGGTGAGCGCCTGAGCCAATCCTTGGGGTCCACGGGCTTGCGCCCCTGTCGGATCTCGAAATAAAGCTGCGGCGCCGCACCCGCGGCATCGCTCATCCCGGCGATCACGTCTCCCGGCGCCACCGAGTCGCCCACGGATTTGTACAGCACCTCGGCATGACCGTAGAGGGTCAGATAATTGCCGCCGTGCGCAATGATGAGCAGCATCCCCATGCCCTGCAGCCAATCGGAATACACCACCCGGCCGGCGACCGGTGCACGAACCTTGGCGCCGCGCGCGGTTTCGATCGTCACGCCGTTCGGGCGGACCGCGGTGGGCGCACCGTTGGTACGAGTCTCAAAATAGCGAACCGTCATCTTCCCGGAGACCGGCCAGGGCAGCTTGCCGCGCAGCTCGCCGAAAGGCTGGTGCGAATCGACCGGGAAGTCCTCGAGCACGCGCGACAGATCGGTCACCAGCGCCTCGACCGCCTGCTCCTCCCTGTGCAATCGGTCGAGCTGCTCGTGACCGCTCTGCACCTGCTCGCGCAACGCAGCGAGAGCCGCTCCGCGTTCGGCCTTCGCCCGCTCGAGATCGGAGACCTCACGGCTCGCCTGGTCGCGCAAGGATTTGAGCTCCTCGGTCTCTCGATCGGTCTGCGCCGCCAGATCCTGCAGACGCGCTTGCTGCGCACCGATCTCCGCGATGCGGGCGGCGCGCTGCTTCGCAAAGTAGCCGTAATAAATCAGCGTTCGTCCCATGTCCGCGGGATTGGTTTGATTCAACAGCAGCCGCATCTCGTCGCTTCGGCCGAGCAAGTACTCCGCCCGTACTTCCGCGGCGAGCGCCGCATGCTCGGACTGGAGCTGTGCGCGGATGCGGCTCTGCTCGGAGCGCAGCTGGCTGCGCTTGCGCTCCGCGGTTTGCTCGGCGTCATCGAGGCTCTCGAGACGGCGGCGTTTCTCGGTGACGCCGAGCTCCGCTTCGCGCAGGCGGGCGCCCAAGGAATCGCGCTGCTTGAGCTCGGCGCTCAACCGGTCGGTCAGATCCGCGATTCGCCGGCGCACGGCCGCGAGCTTGGCCTTGGCCTGCGCGGCATCCGGGGAGCCCGCGTCTTTCGTGGCGGCGCCGCGTGATCCGGCCACCGCGCCGGGCACCGCGGCATGAAGGCATACCAGCAGCGCGGCCAGCAGACGGAGGCGTCCGATAGTGAAGTTCCCCGGGGATTCGGCCATTCGGGGCGCAAGCATACAAGCCTTGTGGCCGCTGCTATACTTCCCCGCCCGAAATTCCCGAAGTTCTCCCCGGCATGCAGCGACTCCTCGAGTTCATCAGCCACCATCCTTTTCTTGCCGGCGGCGCCGTGGCCGCCGCGCTGGCGGTGATTGCGGTCGAGATCAAGGAGCGCATCCAGAAGTTTGCGGCGCTGTCGGGCGCGCAGGTGGTGCGCCTGATGAACCAGGGCGCGCTGGTCATCGACCTGCGTACTCGGGAGGCCTTCGATGCCGGCCATATCGGCGATGCGCGCAACGTGCCGGCCGCGGAAATCGAATCGCAGGCCGAGTCGCTCAAGAAATGGCGTGACCGCACCGTGATCACGTATTGCGACAGCGGCGTGAGCGGCGCCGGCGCCGCGCGCACGCTCGCGCGGCTGGGATTCACCAAGGTGTTCAACCTGGACGGCGGCTTGAACGCCTGGCTCAAGGACAATTTGCCGCTGACCAAGAGCTCGAGCGGCGGGAAGGCCAAGTCCAAGTGAGCCAGCCGAGGATCGTCCTGTACGTCGCCGGCTGGTGTCCGTACTGCCAGCGAGCGCGCGGCCTCCTGACCAAGAAGGGAGTCGAGTTCGCGGAAATCGATGTGGATGACGATGCGAAGCAGCGCGAGGAGATGATCGCACGCTCAGGCCGGCGCACCGTCCCGCAAATCTTCGTCGGCGATAAACACGTCGGCGGTTGCGATGATCTTTTTGCTCTCGACGGGCGCGGCGAGCTCGATCGACTACTTCAGGGAGTTTGATTTGATGAATGATGTAATTGGCGAGGGGGCTCAGACGGCGGTTGCCGGCGTGCAGGTGAGCCTGCAGAGCGTCTATTTGAAGGATTGTTCGTACGAGTCGCCGAATGGGCCGCGGGTACCCAACAACCAGGCCTGGGAGCCCAAGTTCCAGCTCAACATGAACACCTCGGCCGAAGAGCTCGCGCCGGACGTGCGCGAGGTGCTGCTGACGATCACACTCGAGGCCAAGCAAGGCGACACCACGCTGTACCTGGTGGAAGTGAAGCAGGCCGGTGTATTCACCATCGCCGGCGCCGCGCCGGAGGATCTGAAGCGGTTGATCGGAAGCTTCTGCCCGAGCGTGCTGTTTCCTTACGTGCGCGAGGTGATCTCCGACCTGATCACCAAAGGCGGGTTCCCGAACTTCCTGCTTCCGCTGGTCAATTTCGACGCGCTGTTCTCGCAGGCCTCGGAGTCGCCTCAGCCGGGGCTGGTCAACTAGCGCGGCGTCGAGGGGGCGCCGTCCTCGACCCATGCCGAATCCCAAGCTCACGCCGATGACCGTGGTCGGCGCCGGCTCCTGGGGCACGGCGCTCGCCATTCAATGCTCGAGGGCGGGCCATCCCACCCGTCTCTGGGGCCGGGATGCGGCCTTGCTCGAGGCGATGCAACACGCGCGCCGCAACCAGCGCTACTTGCCGGGCGCGGAATTTCCAAAGGCCCTGGAAGCGGTCACCGATCTGTCGCAAGCGCTCGCGGGCGCGCGCGACGTGCTCATCGCGGTGCCGTCGGTCGCTTTTCGCGGTGTACTGATGCAGATCGCCCCGTTGCTCGGGGAGGAAACACGCCTCGCGTGGGCGAGCAAGGGCTTCGAGCGGGACTCCGGCCTGCTGCCGCATCAGGTTTTCGACCAGGTGCTGGGCGATCGGCCGGGCGCCGTCCTGTCGGGGCCGACCTTCGCGAGCGAGGTCGGCGCCGGGCTTCCCACGGCGATGACGGTGGCCTCGCGCGACCAGGAATTCGCCAAGGAGCTGGCGCTGCGGCTGTCGGGGCCGGAGTTCCGGGCCTATACACAGTCGGACATCGTCGGGGTGGAGGTGGGAGGCGCCGTCAAGAACGTCATCGCCATCGGCTCCGGCATCGCCGATGGAATGGGTTTCGGCGCCAATACCCGCGTGGCCCTGATCACCCGCGGGCTCGCCGAGATGACGCGGCTCGGGCTGGCGCTCGGCGCGGAGCGGGAGACCTTCATGGGGCTCGCGGCGCTCGGCGATCTCGTGCTCACCTGCACCGACGATCAATCCCGCAATCGCCGTCTGGGTCTCGCGCTCGGCGGGGGCGCCTCGCTGGCAGACGCGCTGCGCTCCATCGGTCAAGTGGTCGAGGGTGTCGCTGCCGCCTCCGCCGTGCGCCGGGTGGCCGAGCGCGCGGGTGTCGAGATGCCGATCTCAATCGAGGTGCATCGTGTGATGCACGAGGCGCGCCCCGTGCGCGAGGCGCTGCACACGCTCATGGCGCGCGAGGTGCGCTCGGAGACGGACCTTAACTGAGGGTCAAGGCCGCGAGCTTCGGGATGGCCTTTTTGGCCATATTTATATATCGCCCATCGCGTTCGACGCCGATGCTACGGTAGCCGACCGCGTTCGCGGCCGCCAAGGTCGAGCCGGAGCCCGCAAATGGATCGAGCACGACTCCCCTGGCCAAAGGCAGCGCTGCTCGGACGATGTTCCGAAGGAAGGCCTGAGGTTTCAATGAGGGATGGGGTGCGATCGCACGCTCACGCTTGGATGTCGGACTCGATTGAATGACGTCCCCGAAAGGGCGCTCGGCGCAGGGCCGCCGAAAGCCGCCGGCATCCCACTTCCTCAAGTTATCTTGGACGCGCCCGTCGAGCGGATGGCGCAGAATGACCCAGGGCTCGAACATCGATCGCGGCATCACGCTCACCTCCGCAAATTCCGCGTGCGCGTTTTTTGGGCGATCTCCGCCTCGCAGGGTCATCACCAAACGGGACAGGTACCCTCGAATCTCCAAACCCGCGGCGGTCATGGCCCCGGCCGCAACGTGCACCAGAAGAGGATTGCTCGCCACCAGCACGTTGGCCCCGGGCACGGTGACACGCAGGGTCAACCTGGCGAACTCAAAAAAGAAGTCGTGCAGCGCGGCCCGGTCGCCGTCACTCAAGACGGTGAAGCGAGGTAAAGGCGAGCGCCGGTGACCGTCGAACGAAGGGGGAATCCGCCATACGCCGCCCACACCGCCGCGAAGCTTGGCCTGTTCCACACCGGTGTATTCGATGAGTCCATAGGGAGGATCGGTGACCACGGCGTGAATCGAATGCGGCTCGCACTCGTTCATCCAATCGAAGCAATTGCCGTGCATCAGGGTCGCTTCGTCGATTTGTGCAGCTACGTCAATCAAGGCGAAACCTCATCTGCCGCCAGGCCTCGTAGACCACGAGCGCCACGGCATTCGACAGGTTCAGACTCCGGCTGGCCCCGCGCATGGGGATGTGGATCGAGTTCTCCTCGCCCATCCGCGCGCGCACGGCGGGGGGCAGGCCGCGGGTCTCGGGGCCGAACACCAGCACATCGCCGGTGCGGAACTCCACGTCTGCGTAGCAACGGCGGCCGCCGGTCTCCACCGCGAGGAATCGCGCACCCTCGAGGGCGAGGAGACACGCGTCCAGGTCCGCATGGACTCTGACCTGCGCGAGGTCCTGATAGTCCAGAGCGGAGCGCTTCAGGCTCTTGTCGTCGAGGCGAAAGCCGAGGGGCTTGACCAGGTGCAGCTCGGCGCCCGTGTTGGCGCAGAGCCGGATGACGTTGCCGGTGTTCGGCGGAATCTCCGGTTCGAAGAGGACGATGCGGATCATTGCTCGACGATCACGCGTTGCTTGGGGTAGGCGAATTCGACCCCGAGGCGGCGAAACTCGTCGATGATGCGAAAGTTCACCGTTTGCTGCAGATCCAGCAGCGGATTGAGCTTGGGCTGCTCCACGAAATACGACAGCTCGAACATCAGGCAGGATTCGCCCAGGGTCTTCAGATGGCAGCGCTCGAAGCGCACGTTCTGCTGCTCGCGCACGATGTTCTCGAGCAGTTTCGGAATGCCCCGGAGCTTATCGCCCGGGGTCGAGTAGTCCACGCGGATGGTCGCGAGCGCCCGCTGCTCCGTGGCGCGCCCGAAGTTGCGCACGCGGCTCTTCAGGATGTCGGCGTTCGACAGAATGATCTGTTCGCCGGCCTCGCTGCGCAGTCGCGTCGACTTGATGCCGATGCGCTCCACCGTGCCGTTGAAGGCATCGATGGTCAGGAAGTCGCCCACGATGAAGGGCTTGTCCAGCGCGATGGACAGGGAGGCGAACAAATCGCCGAGCACGTTCTGCAGGGCGAGGGCCACCGCGACGCCGCCGACGCCCAGGCCCGCCAGCAATGCGGTGATGTTGACGCCGAAGTTCTCGAGCGCGACCAAGGTCAAGAGCGACCAGACCGCCACGTGCGCGACGAATTTGATGATGTCGAGGGAGCCCGCGAACACCCGATCGGGCCCGCGCTGCATTTCCTCGAGCTCGAGATAGAACTTGAGCGCGCGGCCCGCCCACAGGCCGATCTGCAGCAGGAACAGCATCAACAGGACGTTGTCGACGATGTGCTGAAGCCTGGGAGTGAAGGTCAGGCCCTGCTGTCCGGCATCGAGCGCGAGCGCGAAGAAGAAGAATTGCCGGGTGTTGACCAGCAGGTAGAAGATCAGCCTGACCGGCGTCGAATGGTCGGCGGCCGAGTATCGCTTGTAGCGCGAGGCGATCAAGCGCCTGAGGATCGCGAGCACCCCCCACACGCCGGCGGCCACGAGGGCCGCGACCGCCCAGTCGAACAGGGAGTTTCCGTGGAACACGTGCTCGGACATGGTGCACGCGATTATAGGCGCTGGCTGACGTCCTCCATGCCCAGCTCTTTCATCTTGCGCGACAGCGTGTTGCGGCCCCAGCCGAGGAGCTTTGCCGCATCTTGCTTCAGGCCGTCGGCCTTGCGCATGGCCGCGCGGATCAAGATGCGCTCAACTTCGGGCACGGCCTGATCGAGCAGCCGCCGCGTGCCCGACTCGAGCTCGCGCTCGGCCCAGTACGACAGCTTGGCGGCCCAGTCGTGGTTGGCGGAGCGGCCCGCCGGCGCGCCGCCCAGGTCCGCGGGAATGTCCTCGGTGCGTATCTCGCGGCCGGGCGCGGTGACGGTGAGCCGGCGGCAGGCGTTCACCAGCTGCCGGACGTTGCCGGGCCAGTCGAAGGTCACCAGCGCCGTTTCCGCAGGCGTGGTCAAGACCTTCGGCTCGACGCCCAGCTCCTGACCCGCGACGCTCAGGTAGTGGTGCAGCAGCTCGGGAATATCCTCACGCCGCTCGCGCAGCGGCGGGATCTCGATGCGGATCACGTTCAGCCGGTGCAGCAGGTCCTCGCGAAAATGCTCGGACTTGACGCGCTGCTCGAGATCCTGATGGGTCGCCGCGATCACGCGCACGTCGACTTTGACCGGCGTCTGCCCGCCGACCCGGTAGAACTCGCCTTCGGCCAGCACGCGCAGGAGCCGGGTCTGCAGGGCGGGCGACATGTCGCCGATCTCATCGAGAAACAAGGTGCCGCCGTCGGCCTGCTCGAAGCGTCCGCGGCGCAGGGCATCGGCGCCGGTGAAGGCACCCTTCTCGTGACCGAACAGCTCCGACTCCAGGAGGTCGGCGGTGAATGCCGCGGTGTTCAGCGCCACGAAGGCCTTGCTCGAGCGCGGACTGTGACGATGCAAGGCGCGTGCGACCAGTTCCTTGCCGGTGCCCGATTCTCCGGTGATCAATACCGTCATGCTGGAGCGGGACAGCCGGCCCACCGCGCGGAACACCTGCTGCATGGCGACCGCCTGGCCGAGCAGCTCCGGAATGCTTCGCCGGGCGGCATCGGCGTCGGCCGACACCGTCGCCTGCTGCGCGGCCCGGCGCACCAGGTCCACGGCCTTGTCGATATCGAACGGCTTCGGCAAATACTCGAACGCTCCGCCCTGATAGGAGGCGACGGCGGCATCCAGATCCGAGTGCGCGGTCATGACGATGACCGGCAGGCCGGGTCGCGACACCTGGATGTCCCTGAGCAGCTCCAGGCCGCTCTTGCCCGGCATGCGAATGTCGGTCATGAGCACATCCGGCGCGCCGGCGCGCAGCGCCGTCAAGGCATTGTCGGCCTGATCGAAGCAGCGGGCCGACATGCCGCTGCCCTTCAGTGCTTTCTCGAGCACCCAGCGAATGGAGGCATCGTCATCGATCAGCCAGACTTGCAGTGCCTTCGAGTTCATACACCGTCCAATGGAAGATAAATCACGAATATGGTTCTGCCCGGCGCGCTGTCGAATTCGATCAGGCCGCCGTGACGGCTGACGAGATCCTGCGCGATGCCGAGCCCCAGGCCGCTCCCGTCGCTGCGGCCCGACACCAGGGGATAGAAGATCGTCTCGCGGATTTCCGGCGGGACGCCGGATCCGTTGTCCTCGAATTGAATGGAGGCGACCTGGCGGTGGCCTCGGCCGCCGATCCCGACGTTGCCGGCGATGCGGGTGCGCAGAATCAGCCGCGGGTTCTCGAGGTGCGTCTCCGAGAGTGCCTGCAGGGCGTTGCGGCCGAGGTTGAGCATCGCTTGAATGATGTGATTCGGATCCACCGTCAGCGCGGGCAAGCTCGGATCGTAGTCGCGATCCACGGTCACTCCCTCGGGCGCCTCGCTTCGCAGCAGGTGATACACGCGCTCCAGGAGCTCGTGTACGTTGACGAGCTGCTTTGCGGGCGGCCGGCCCGGACCGAGCATCGAGTCGAGCAGATGGGTGAGCCGATCCGCCTCCGAGATGATCACGCGAGTGTATTCGCGCAGCGCCGGGTCGAGCAGCTCGCGCTCGAGCAGCTGGGCCGCTCCGCGCAGGCCGCCGAGCGGATTCTTGATCTCATGCGCCAGCTGACGGACCATGAGCCGGCTGCCCCCGAGCTGCGCGATCAAGGCGTTCTCGCGAGTCAGGCGCTTGTGCTGAGTGATGTCCTCGATTTCCAAGAGCAGGCAGGCGCCGTGCGCGCCGACCGTCGTCTCGGT
Organism: Steroidobacteraceae bacterium; assembly: GCA_036272515.1. Taxonomy (GTDB): domain Bacteria; phylum Pseudomonadota; class Gammaproteobacteria; order Steroidobacterales; family Steroidobacteraceae; genus Bog-1198. The sequence continues at coordinate 52,424 of DATAYO010000029.1, forward strand.
GACGGCGCAGTCGAGAATGCGATCGGTACTCCCGGGAGCGGGCCATGCGAGCTCGCGTTGCACGACGCCTTCGCCGCCCTGCTTGGCGCGCTCGAACAGGGGCACGAGAGTTTCGGTGCCACGGCTCAAATCGGTGATGCGGCGCCCGAGCGCCTGATTCGGCGAGAGCCCCAGAAGCGTCTGCCCGGCGGCATTCAAGTAGACGACGTGAAATTCGCGATCGAGCACGAACACGCCGGTCACCAGCGAATCGAGGAGCTCGGTGCCCTCGATGTGCAGGGGCTGCATTTTGAGCTCAGCGGCCAAGCGGTTTGCGCGCCGGCCGCGGGGGGACTGGCGGGTCTTCGGCTACTTGTGCTGCGGAGCCAAGAGGCTCGGACGCAGCACGTTGAAGGTCACGGGGTCGGCGCTCTTCGATTCGCCCGTCTGGGGGTCGGTGACGGTCGCCGCCAAGGTGTAGGTGCCGCGCGGCAGATCCGGCAAGGTAAAGCTCGTGGCCCCGTCGGCCTCGCCCACCGTTGCGCCGTTCAAGGTCCAGCTGATCGACATCGGGTGTTCCGGCGAGACTTCCGGCTCTATCGACAGATGCGCGGCCATGACCTCGGCGCCGGAAAAGGTCTGGCCCTGGGCGGGTGAGGTGATCGACACCACGGCGGATCCGAGCGAGGTCGGTTTCCTGGGTTGGTCCGCCGGCGCCGTGCCCGGCGGCGTCTGGTTCAGGATTCCATTGCCGGTCCCCGTGGCGGTGATGATCTTCTCCGCCCCCGGCACCGGCTGGTCCGAGTAATGCACCACGCCGTCCGCATCGATCCATCGGTAGACCACCGCCGCCCGTACCGCGAGCGGCCCGGCAAGGACGGTCAACAGGCCAAAAGCGAGCCTTGATCGGCACAGGCGCATGGTTCAAGAGCATAGTCCTATCGCCTCCCGGCCTCAAAACCAGGTGACGGCGGCGTGACCGCCGTCACCCTTGTCGCCCCTCCCGGGGCTCGAATACACCTCACAAGCTGTAATACATCTCCATCTCGATGGGATGTGTGGTCATGCGCAGGCGCGTGACCTCCTTCATCTTGAGCTCGATGTAGGCATCGATGAGGTCGTCGGTGAACACGCCGCCGGCCTTCAGGAAGCCTCGATCCCGATCCAGGTAGTCGAGCGCCATGTCGAGCGAATGACACACGGTCGGGATCTTCTTGTCCTCCTCGGGTTCCAGATCGTAAAGATCCTTGTCCGCCGGATCGCCGGGATGGATCTTGTTCTGGATTCCATCCAGACCGGCGAGCAGCATGGCCGCGAACGCGAAGTAGGGATTCGCGGTCGCGTCCGGGAAGCGCACCTCGATGCGCCGCGCCTTCGGATTGGAGACCCAGGGAATGCGGATCGAGGCCGAGCGATTGCGCGCCGAGTAGGCGAGCTTCACCGGCGCCTCGAATCCCGGCACCAGCCGCTTGTAGCTGTTGGTGCTCGCGTTGGTGAACGCGTTGATCGCGCGGGCGTGCTTGATGATGCCGCCGATATAAAAGAGCGCGATGTCGGAAAGTCCGCCGTACTTGTCGCCCGAGAACAGCGGCTTGCCTTCCTTCTGCAGCGACTGATGCACATGCATGCCGCTGCCGTTGTCGCCGACGATGGGCTTCGGCATGAACGTCAGCGTCTTGCCGTAGCCGTGGGCAACGTTTTGCAGGGCGTACTTGAGTATCTGCACCTCGTCTGCTTTCTTGGTCAGCGTGTTCGCGGCGACGTTGATCTCGCCCTGGCCGGCGGTCGCGACCTCGTGGTGGTGAACTTCGAATTTCAGCCCCATTTCCTCGCAGGCCATGGACATGGCGGTGCGGATGTCCTGTTGCGAATCGGTGGGAGGAACCGGAAAGTAACCACCCTTCACGCCCGGACGATGACCCTTGTTACCGTCTTCGTAGTCCTTGCCGGAATTCCAGGCGCCCTCGTAGGAATCGACCTCGTAGGAGCAGCCGTTCATGCTCGAGCTGATCCGCACGCTGTCGAAGATGAAGAACTCGTTCTCCGGACCGAACAGCGCCGAGTCGGCGACGCCGGAGGATTTCAGATAGGCCTCGGCGCGCTTGGCCAGCGAGCGCGGGTCGCGCTCATAACCCTGCATGGTCATCGGCTCGATGACATCGCAGCGCAGATCGACCGTGGTCTCCTCGTAGAACGGATCGATCACGGCGGTCGCGGGATCCGGCATCAAAATCATGTCCGACTCGTTGATGCCCTTCCAGCCGGCGATCGACGAGCCGTCGAACATCTTGCCGTCGGTGAAGAATCCCTCGTCCACCAGCCGGGTCGGGATGGTGACGTGCTGCTCTTTGCCGAGTGTGTCGGTAAAGCGGAGATCGGCGAACTTTGCCTCTTTTTCGTGGATCAATTTTAGAATATCGGCGGGAGTCATTTGCGCCTCGCGAGATTGTAGAAATGGCCGGCCAGCGCCGGGTTCCCCAATAGTGCAGATTGTGTGCCAGAACCGTGCATCGGTGAATCAAGCACTTGCGCAGCGTTAGGGAGGGTGCTTGCACCATGGTAGAGCACGACCGTCCCGCCGTGGGCTAATTTGGGGCACAAAGCGCTAAATCCGTGCGCGCCCGCAGGCTTTTGCAACGCGGGACAGTGCCGGCGAGCGCTCGCTATACTTCCCGCAATGGCTAAATTGCTACAGGCGCCGCCGCGCAACTTTCAGGACCTGATCTTTGCGCTGCAGACCTACTGGTCGCTGCGCGGATGCGTCATTTTGCAGCCCTACGACATGGAGATGGGCGCAGGCACCTTTCACCCGGCGACGTTCTTGCGCGCCGTCGGACCGGAGCCCTGGAGCGCCGCTTACGTGCAGCCCTCGCGGCGGCCAACCGACGGCCGTTACGGCGATAACCCCTTCCGGCTGCAGCACTACTACCAGTTCCAGGTGGCCATGAAGCCCTCGCCGGACGATTTCCAGGAGCTCTATCTGGGTTCGCTGCGCTCGCTCGGCTTCGATCCGCTGGTGCACGACATCCGCTTCGTCGAGGACAACTGGGAATCGCCCACCCTGGGCGCCTGGGGTCTCGGCTGGGAGGTCTGGCTCAACGGCATGGAGGTTTCTCAATTTACCTACTTCCAGCAGGTCGGCGGACTTGATTGCCGCCCGGTGATGGGCGAGATCACTTATGGACTCGAACGCCTCGCGATGTACATGCAGGGCAAGGAGAGCATCTTCGACATCATCTGGACCGACACGCCGCATGGGGCCGTCACCTATGGAGACGTGTTTCACCAGAACGAGGTGGAGCAGTCGGCTTACAACTTCGAGAAGGCGGACACCGAGGTGCTGAGGCGCCAGTTCGACACCCACGAGATCGCGTGCAGAAATCTTTTGTCCGACAAACTGGTGTTGCCGGCCTATGAGCAGATGGTCAAGGCGTCGCACACCTTCAACCTGCTGGATGCGAGACACGCCGTCTCGGTGACCGAGCGCCAGCGCTACATCCTGCGCGTCAGGACGCTCGCGCGCGGGGTCGCCGAAGCCTACCGCGACAGCCGCGAGGCGCTGGGCTTCCCGCTGATCAAGCACCCGGATCCGCGAGCCGCCTGATGGAAAAGCATGATCTGCTGTTCGAGCTGCGCACCGAAGAGCTGCCGCCGCTCACGCTCAAAAGCCTGTCGACCGCGCTGACCGACGGCATCGTTCGGGGACTCGATACGGCCGGCATCGCGCACGGTGCGGCCCACGGGTTCGCGACGCCGCGCCGGCTCGCGGTTCTCGTCGCCAGCTGTGCCGCCGCCGCCGCCGACCGGCAAGTCGAGCGGCGTGGACCCCCGGTGTCCAATGCCTTCGACGCCGCCGGGTCGCCGACGCAGGCCGCGAGCGCTTTCGCGCGCAACTGCGGCGTGCCGGTCGAGGGCCTCGAGCGGCTGGTGACCGACAAGGGCGCCTGGCTTACGTACCGGGGCACGGAGCGGGGCGCTGCAACCACCACGCTGCTCGGCGGTATCATCGATGCCGCCATCGCGGCGCTGCCCATCGCCCGGCGCATGCGCTGGGGTACGTCGACCGCGGAGTTCGTGCGGCCGGTGCACGGCGCCGTGCTCTTGTATGGCGAGGAAGCCATTGCGATCCCGATCCTGGGTGTCACGGCCGGGCGGGTGACCGTGGGTCACCGCTTCCACGCGCCGGGACCGATATCGCTCAAATCCGCCCGCTCATACGAATCGCGCTTGAAAGGCGCCAAAGTCGTGGCCGATTTTGCGGTACGCCGCGAGGCGGTGCGCGCGGGTGTCACCGCCGCCGCTGTGGCGGCCGGCGGGGCGGCACTGATCGAGAACGATCTCCTGGACGAGGTCACGGCGCTGGTGGAATGGCCGGTGCCGATTGCCGGACGATTCGAGCAGCGGTTTCTGGCGCTTCCGCGCGAAGTGGTCATCGCCACCATCCAGGATCACCAGCGCTACTTCGCCATCGAGGGGCCGGAGGGCAGGCTCACCGGCGGATTCATTACCGTCGGCAACATCCAGAGCCGCGAGCCCGACAAAGTGCGGGAAGGCAACGAGCGGGTGGTGCGTCCGCGCTTGAACGACGCGGCCTTCTTCTGGGATCAGGACCGCAAGGTTCCCCTGAAGACCCGCGCCGCAGAGCTCGGCGGAGTGACGTTCCAGGCAAAGCTCGGCAGCTATGCCGACAAGACCGCGCGGGTCCGCGCGCTCGCCGAGAGCATCGCACGGCAGATGGCCGGCATGGGCGCGGGCGCGGGCGCGGGCGAGGGCGAGGGGGTCGGGCTGGCGGCGGAGCTGTCGAAGGCGGATCTGATGACCGCCATGGTCGGGGAGTTCCCGGAGCTGCAGGGGATCATGGGTCGCTACTACGCCCAGGCCGAAGGCTATCCCGAGGAGGTCTCGAGGGCGATCGAGGAGCACTACCGGCCGAGGTTCGCCGGCGACGCGCTGCCCGGATCGAAAGTCGGCCAGGCAGTCGCTCTCGCCGACAAGATCGACACGCTGGCGGGCATCTTCGCCATCGAGCAGCGGCCGACGGGCGCCAAGGATCCATTCGGATTGCGCCGGGCGGCGCTCGGCGTTCTCAGGATCTTGCTCGAGTGTCGCATCGAGCTCGATCTCGACGCGCTCATCGGTGCGGCCGCGGCGGCCCAGCCGGTACAGAGGGCCGATACCGCACGCGAGGTGGTCGAGTTCGTCGGCGAGCGGCTGCGCGGGCTGCTGATGGAACGCGTGCCGGGCGTCACCACGGAGATGGTCGATGCGGTGATCGCGACTCGACCGACATCGCCGCTCGATGCCGAGTCCAGACTTCAGGCGCTGAAGGAGTTCATGCGGCTGCCCGACGCGGGCGTCTTGACGGCGATCAACAAGCGCATCGCCAACATTCTGAAAAAGAGCTCGGCGGAGGATCGGGCCGCGGTGCAGCCCTTGCTGTTCAGCGAGCCCGAGGGCGCCGAGGCCAAGCTGCACCGGGCGGTCGCGAGGCTCGCGGACAGCGTCGGCAGTGCGCTGGCCGGCCGCCGCTATGGCGAGACCCTCAGAGCGCTGATCGTGCTGCGCGCCCCGGTCGATGAATTCTTCGAGCGCATCATGGTGATGGACGAGAATCTCGAGCGGCGCGCGAATCGCCTCGCCTTGCTTCGCGACGTGCAACGTCTGCTCGGCGGCGTCGCCGATCTGTCGCGCCTTCCCGGTTAGCGAATGCAGCTGCTGCGGTCGCTGCTGTTCACCGCGCTCCTGATGACATCCGCCTGCGTGTGGGGCGGCGTTTTGACGATGTGCTTCTTCCTTCCGCACCGTGTGCAGTTCGCGATGGCGCGCGCCTGGGCCCGATGGAGCCTGTCGCTGCTGGGCCGGCTCTGCGGCCTGCATTTCATCGTGGAGGGCTGCGAGCGAATTCCCGACGGCAGCCACATCGTGATGTGCAAGCACACCTCGGCCTGGGAAACGCTGGCCCTGTTCGTGATCTTTCCGCCGCACGTGTGGGTGTTGAAGCGTGAGCTCCTGTGGATCCCGCTGATGGGCTGGGGGCTCAAGCTGTTGCGGCCCATCGCCATCGACCGCGGCGCCGGCCATCGCGCCGTGAACCGGGTCATCGAGCAGGGCCAGGAGCGCCTTGCCGAGGGCCTCTGGGTCATCATATTTCCGGAGGGCACGCGCGTGGCGCCGGGCCAGACCCGAAAATACGGAATGAGCGGGGCGCTGCTCGCCGCCGCGGCCGGCAGATTGGTGGTGCCGGTCGCACACAATGCGGGGGAATTCTGGCCGCGCCGGGGAATCCTGAAGAGGCCGGGCACCATCCGGGTGGTCATCGGCGAGCCGATCCCCGCCGCCGGGAGGGAGCCCCTGGAGCTCAATGCCGAGATTCGCCGGGCCATCGAGGGCGGGATGGCACGGATCGCGGGAAACCCTCAAGGAAGGTAAGGGTTTGCCGCTAAGGGTTCTGTAAACCTATAACAGGAAGGCGGTCGTGCTCGAGCCCCTCAAGAACAAGCTTTGTCTCGCCACGAATTTCCCGACTCCGCCTGCGATCGCGCTGCAAATCGTCGCCCTCGCGGGTGATCCGGAGATCGACGTCGGCAGAGTTGCCGCGACCATCAGCAGGGATCCGGGGCTCACCGCGAAGATTTTGCGGGTGGCCAACTCGCCCCTGTATAGCAAGCGGCGCAAGAGCGAGAACCTGCGGCAGGCACTCGTCGCGCTCGGGCTCAATGCCGCCACGACGCTGGCGCTCAGTTTTTCCCTGGTATCCACCTACAAGGGCGGGACGGGGGCGGGCATCAATCATGGCCGTTACTGGCGCCGGGCCCTTCTGGGAGCTTCGGCGGCACGGATCTTCGGCACGCTCAAAGGCGCGCGGTCGCCGGAAGAGATCTTCCTCGCGGCGCTCCTTCAGGACATCGCCGTGCTCGGCGTCGACCGCGTGCAGCCCGACTTCTACCAGGGCCTGCCTGCGAAGGCCGCTCACGCCGACATCGTCGCCCATGAAGCGAGCCTTCTCGGCACCGATCATGCGGCGCTCGGGGGCTGGTTGCTCCGGCAGTGGCGGCTGCCGGAGGCGCTTTGCGCCACGGTCGAGGCAAGTCACGATCCTCTGCCGATGGGCGACGCCACGCAGGTCGGCATCGCCGCCCGCTGCGTGGCGCTCGGCAGTGAATGCGTCGAGTTGTTGATTGCGGACCCCACGAGCATGGATATTCAGCCGCTTACCGCGCATGCGAAATGCTGGCTGGGGATCGGCAGCGAGGATCTCGTCGACGCGATCGGCACGATCGTCGCCGAGATACCCGAGATCGAGCGGCTGTTCGAAACCTCCATCCTGGAGACGGAGGTGGCCGCCGCGATTCTCGAGCAGGCGCGCGAGATACTCACGATCCGCAACCTTCAAGCCATCGACCAGGTGATCGCGCTCAGGGAGGTCGCGGAGAAACTCGAGGTGCGCACCACGGCACTCGAGGACAAGCAGCGCCGCGACCCATTGACGGGAATATTCAACCGCGGGTATCTGGACGAGATCCTGCAGCGGGAATTCGCGAATGCGGTCGCCGGCGGCTGGCCGCTGAGCGTCGTGTTCGCGGATCTCGACCGCTTCAAGCAGGTGAACGATACCCACGGGCATCCCACCGGCGACTCGGTGCTGATCGAGACGGCACGGCTGTTCGAGGGTACCGTGCGCAAAAGCGACTATGTGGCGCGCTACGGCGGCGAGGAATTCGTGATCGTGCTTCCGGGCCTCGTGAGGAGCGGCGCGATCGACGTCTGCGACAGGATCCTGGTGCAATTACGCGGAGCGCGGCATCCGGTGGCCGGCGGCAGCATTCGCGTGACCGCTTCGCTCGGTCTCGCCACCCTCGACTCCGGCGCAGGATTTCGGCGCGTGTCCGAGCTGATCGAGGCTGCTGATCGGTGCGTCTACGCCGCCAAGCGAGCAGGCCGCGATCGCCTGGTCTGCTTCAATCCGATGAGGCCCGCGAGCTCGGCAGCCGGCTGAGCGCGCCGGTCAGTCGCCGGCAAGCCGGCTACACGGCTACGCGGCTACACGGCTCCGGTGGTGCTCGTCGGAGTGGCGGCCATTCGCATCGCCTTGCGCCGTCTCAATACCCCGATGACACGGTCCATCAGATACCCCAGCGCGAAGGCCACGAGCGCCTGGATCGCGGCAGCGGTCGGGTCCGGCGTCCGGTGCACCACATGGGGAGCGAACAAGAGTATCAACGCGTAGATGATCCATACCACCATGAATAAGCGGCATAGGTTCAGCAGCATGATCATGTAGATGCACCCCTTCGACCGACGTCACGCGGGTGCTCGCGAACGTCCCTGTCACTCGCCAATTGATCCGGGCGTACGGCCGGAGGATACATCAGCGCGTGGCGCACTCATAGCGGATCGTTCTGCACGGACGCGGGCGTGATGTTGCGACGCGGTATCGGGCGCGGTCAGCCGGTCGGTGGCTTGGCGGCGTTAATCGCCAGTTGGGCGGCGAAAGCCCGCTTGTAGGCGGGCCGCGCTTCGCCGCGGGCGACATAGGCAGCCAGGTTCGAGTATTCGTCCAGAATGCCCGAAGGTTTCAGCCTGAGGAGCACCGACACCATCAGCAGGTCGCCCGCGCTGAAGGCACCATCGAGCCAGTCGGCATCGCCCAGGTGGGCGGCCAGTTGTGCCAACCGGTCGCGGATACGACCCACGACCAGCGGCAGACGCTCCTTGCTCCAGGGCTTGTCGCCCTCCAGAAACCTGACGACGACGAGTTCAAGGATCGGCGGCTCCACCGTGTTGAGCGCGGCAAACATCCAGGTGATCGCCCGCGCCCGGGCATTGGCATCCTGCGGCAGCAGGCCCGCGTGGTGCTCGGCGATATGGAAGACGATCGCGCCCGTCTCGAACAGGGCGAGATCGCCTTCCTCATAGGTGGGAATTTGGCCGAAAGGATGAAGTGCCAGATGCGCGGGTTCCTTCATCGCACGAAACGAAACAAGGCGAACCTCGTAGGGTTGGCCCGCTTCTTCAAGCGCCCAGCGAACGCGCGTATCACGCGCCAGTCCCTTGCCGCCATCGGGTGACCGTTCAAATGCGGTAATGGTGGGGGTCATTGGACGTCTCCGGTTAATTGTACGGATACGACGTTTGAGCGGCCGTAAAATCGACCGGTTTTTAGACGTCCAAGTTCGACACGTGCAGTGCGTTCTTCTCGATGAATTCGCGGCGCGGCTCGACCGCATCGCCCATCAAGGTGGTGAAAATGTCGTCGGCGGCGACGGCGTCCTCGATGCGCACCTGCATCAGACGGCGCGATTCGGGGTTGATCGTGGTGTCCCAGAGCTGCTCGGGATTCATTTCGCCCAGGCCCTTGTAGCGCTGGATGCTCTGGCCCTTCTTCGCCTCCTCGAACAACCAGTTGATCGCTGCCTTGAAGCTGCCGACCTCGTGGCGCTGCTCGCCCCGCTTCACGTAAGCGCCGGCGCCGATGAAGTCGCTCAAGGTGGCGGCGAGCTCGGCGATGCGCAGGTATTCGGCGGACTCGAAGAACTCGCGCGGTATGTGCTTCTCCGAGGTGATCCCGTGCTCGAGCCGGGAGAGATCGATGCGGTGGCCGCCGGCGGCCAGCGTATGAACGGTTACCTTGTAGCGGCGCGAGACGTCATCGAGGGTGTTGAGCTTGATCTCGAGGTTGCGACACCAATCCTTGAGTTCGTCGAGACGATCGAAGGACTCGGTGGTCAAGGTCGGAACGTAGAGCAGCTGCTCGAGGAAACGCTCGTCGTAGCGGCGCGCCCAGCGCTTGACGATGCCCTGAACCTCGACGTACTTGCGTGACAGCGATTCGAGCCCCGGCCCGGACAGAGGCGGCGCCTCGGCGTTCACATGCAGCTCGGCCCCATCGATGGCCGTGCCGAGGAGCAACGCGTTCAATTCGAGGTCGTCCTTGACGTAATGCTCCTGCTTGCCTTTCTTGACCTTGTAGAGCGGCGGCTGCGCGATGTAGATGTGGCCGCGCTCGATGAGTATCGGCATCTGGCGATAGAAGAAGGTCAACAACAATGTGCGTATGTGGCTTCCGTCGACGTCGGCGTCCGTCATGATAATTATGCGGTGATAGCGCAGCTTGTCGGCGTTGAAGTCGTCGCGGCCGATGCCGGTTCCGAGCGCGGTGATGAGCGTGCCGACCTCGACCGAGGCGAGCATCTTGTCGAAGCGCGCTTTCTCCACGTTCAGGATTTTTCCCTTGAGCGGAAGGATCGCTTGCGTACGACGGTCGCGGCCCTGCTTCGCAGAGCCGCCGGCCGAGTCGCCCTCGACCAGGAACATCTCGGAAAGCGCCGGATCCTTCTCCTGGCAATCTGCGAGCTTGCCGGGTAAGCCGGCGATGTCGAGCGCGCCCTTGCGGCGGGTCATCTCGCGCGCCTTGCGTGCGGCCTCGCGCGCATACGCCGCCTCCAGGATCTTGTTCACGATGGCGCGGGCTTCCTGCGGATGCTCGAGCAGAAATTCCTCCAACCGCTGGGCGACCACCGATTCGACCACGCCCTTCACTTCGGATGAGACCAGCTTGTCCTTCGTCTGCGACGAGAACTTCGGATCGGGAAGCTTCACCGACAATATCGCGGTCAAGCCTTCGCGCGCGTCATCGCCCGTGGTGGCGATCTTCTCCTTCTTGGCGGCGAGCTCTTTCTCGATGTACTTGTTGAGCGTGCGCGTGAGCGCCGCGCGATATCCCGCGAGGTGCGTGCCGCCGTCCTTCTGCGGGATGTTGTTCGTGTAGCAATACATGCTCTCCTGATAGGAGTCGTTCCATTGCATCGCCACCTCGACCTGCGTGTTGCCTTCGCGGGTCTGAAACCACAGCACCGTCGGGTGCACGGGCGTCTTGCTGCGATTCAAGAAACTGACGAACGCGGAAAGTCCGCCCTCGTGCTGGAACACTTCGGACTTTTCATCGCGCTCGTCGATCAGCTCGATGCGCACGCCCGAGTTCAGGAAGGACAGCTCGCGCAGCCGCTTCGCGAGCGTCTCGTAGTTGAACGAGATGTTCGTGAAGATCTTGGCGCTCGGCTTGAACCGAAGCGTCGTGCCGCGTTCCTGGGTATCGCCGATGGCCGCAAGCGGCGCCACCGGCTCGCCGAGGCGATATTCCTGTCGATGCAGCTTGCCGTCGCGACGAATGTTGAGCTCGAGATAATCCGACAGCGCATTCACGACGGACACGCCCACGCCGTGCAGGCCGCCCGATACCTTGTAGGAGCTGTCGTCGAATTTGCCGCCCGAATGCAGCACGGTCATGATGACCTCGGCGGCAGAGATGCCCTCCTCGCTATGGATATCCACAGGAATTCCACGGCCGTTGTCGGTGACCGTCACTGACTCATCGGCGTGGATGGTAACCACCACGCGGTCGCAATAGCCCGCCAGCGCCTCATCGATGGCGTTGTCGACCACCTCGAACACCATATGGTGCAGACCGCTGCCGTCATCGGTATCGCCGATGTACATTCCCGGTCGTTTTCGGACGGCGTCGAGGCCTTTTAAGACTTTGATTTTGCTTGAGTCGTAGACGTCGTTATCGGCCATGGCGGATCCTGCTGGATGACTCGCCATTCTAACATTTGCCGCACCAAAACACGAGTCTTGACTGCCTAATAAGCTCTGTCTATTCAATGGCTTACGAAGTCGTACGCGCGCGTCCGACCCGCGTCCCGCCTGCGGACATGAAACCACCGGGAACGTTCCACGTGGAACATCACTCGCGCACGATGCTTCCGCCGTCCAACCGATAGCGCCTTCCCGGGGCGCCGAAGGCACCCAGCTGCCCCGGCTCCTTTCCGAGCGTGGTCACGACGAGCTGCAAGCTCTGGACGCGGACTTCTTCGATGAACGCGCTCAAATGCTCAAGATCGAGCTCGGCGGCGGGATCGTCGAGCAATAGCACCGGGCGGGCCGCCGCCTCGGGACCGAAAAGCTTGATCTGCGAGATCAGTAGGACCGCCGCGAGCAATTTCTGCTGTCCACGGGAGATGCGGTCACGCGCCGGGGCTCCGTCCAGTTTGATGCTCAGCTCAGCTCGCTGAGGCCCTACCTGGGTGGACTTGGACTCCTCATCCTGACGCCAGCTTCGATCCAGCGCCTGCGCAAACTCCAGTTCGCGGATCCAACCCGGTCGATAGGACAGCGTAAGCGTCATCCGGAGAAGCCGCGCGGCCATCTCGGCGGCCACCGGTGCCAGAAGCTCCACGTAGCGCGAGCGTGACTGTGTCAGGGCGTCGGCATTCTGAATGAGGTCCGCATCCCAGGCTGCCACCAGCGAGCGGGGCTGGCCGCCGCGCAGCGCGGCGTTTCGCTGCCTCAGCACCTGATGATATCGCTGCCAGTGCCGGACGAAGCTTGGTTCCACGTGGAACACACCCCAGTCGAGAAACCGCCGCCGCTCGATGGGTCCTTCCTCGATGAGCCGATGTACCTCGGGATCAACGATTTGCACCGGCAGGACGACGGCCAGATCGGCCAGGGACTGCACTCGCTCACCGCCCATTCTTGCCCGGACCCCCTGGTGCGACGCCTCGATCCCCACGGTCGTGCGCCGCCCGGCGGAATCCACCTCGCCGAAGACGATCAGTCGTTCCGCGCCCGTGCGAATGAGCAGGCTGAGTCTTCGGGTCCGGAACGAGCGACCTCGACCCAGCACATAGATCGCTTCCAAAAGACTGGTCTTGCCCGAGGCATTCGGCCCGCTGATGAGCGTGAACTGGGGATCGAACTCGACACCATCCTGGTGCAAGCAGCGGAAATCCGTTACTTGCACCCGGCGCAGGGTCATTCGATCAAAGCCTCATGGGCATGACGACGTAGCGAGCACCGGCGGTACCCGGCGAGCGGATCAGGCAGCTGCTGTTGCTGTCCGTGAGGCCCAGCTCGACTTCCTGACCGTCGATGGCCGCGAGGGCATCCAGCAGGTAATTCACGTTGAAGCCCACTTCGAGATCGGCGCCTTCGTAAGCCACCTCGATCTCCTCTTCGGCCTCTTCCTGTTCGGGGTTGTGGGCCTGAACGGTGAGCGCGCTTTTCTTCACGTTGATGCGGATGCCGCGATACTTCTCATTCGACAGAATGGCGGTGCGCTGCAGCGCCTGGCGCAAGGTGTCCCGATCGGCGCGAATCGCGGCCGGCGGGGCGGCCGGAATCACCCGGGAATATTCCGGAAATCTGCCGTCTATTAGCTTGGAAGTAAAACGAATATCGCCGATCTGGGCGCGAACATGATTGGTTCCGATCGCCACGACCGCGCTGCCGTCGTCGGTCAGCACGCGCTGCAGCTCAAGCACGCCCTTGCGCGGAATGATGACCTGCTGGGCCGATTTCGCGGGCTGCTCGAGGACGATTTCGCAGAGCGCAAGCCGATGTCCGTCGGTTGCCACCGCCCGCAAGGTCGGTCCATCGATTTCCAGCAGCATCCCGTTGAGATAGTACCGAACGTCCTGCTGGGCCATCGAAAAGTGCGTTTTATCCAGCAGTCGCGCCAGCTCTTTGCGGGGAATTTCCACGGTCTGCTGCGAATTGATGTCCTCGACGACAGGAAACTCCGCTGCGGGAAGCGTCGACAAGCTGAAGCGGCTGCGAGCCGCCTTGATCACGACTTTCTCTCCCTCGACCGCGAGGGAAATCGATGATTTCTCGGGCAAGGCTCGCAGGATATCGAGAAACTTGCGGCCGGGAACGGTAATGTCGCCCGCTTGCTGCACGCTCACGTCGGTGGCTGCAACCAGTTCGACCTCCAGGTCCGTGGCCGTGATCGACAACCGGCCTTGGGATACCCCGAGCAGCACGTTCGCGAGAACCGGCATCGTTTGACGGCGCTCGACCACGCCGATGACTGCCTGCAAGGGGGCCAGCAATTTCTCCCGTTCGACCGTCAATTTCATGCGCTCACCATCCGAATTCTTAAAGATCTATTCTTAAAGATATTTATTACTATGATTATTGAGTAGGCTCTCATCTGTGGATAAGCCCATTTATTCCTTCCCAATCATGAGCTTAATCATGCTCAAACTTATGTAGGACAAACACTGACACCCCAGGGCATCCTGTTGTCGGTCTGTGGATATCTTTGATGCACATTTCATCCACAGGCTAATTGCCCTATCCGGCCAGAGTTCTCAACAGGTTCATATAGTCTTCCCCGATACGCCGCTCGGACTCGCGCAACTCCTTCACCCGGCGGCAGGCATGCAGCACGGTCGTGTGATCGCGACCGCCAAACGCATCGCCGATCTCCGGCAAGCTGTAGTTGGTCAACTCCTTCGCAAGCGCCATCGCCACCTGGCGAGGTCGCGCGATGGAACGGCTGCGCCGCTTCGACAGGAGGTCCGCGATTCTGATCTTGTAGTACTCGGCTACGGTCTTCTGAATATTCTCCACTGTTACCAGCTTCTCTTGAAGCGCCAGCAGATCGCGCAGCGCCTCCTTCGCGAACTCCACCGTGATCGGGCGGCCCGTGAAGTAACAGGTTGCCATGATCCGCTTCAGCGCGCCTTCCAGTTCGCGCACGTTCGAGCGAATCCGCTTGGCGACGAAAAATGCGACCTCCTCGGGCAAATCCACATTGGACATCGCCGCCTTGCTCATGAGGATCGCGACGCAAGTCTCGAGCTCCGGCGGCTCGATCGCCACCGTGAGTCCCCAGCCGAAACGCGATTTGAGCCGCTCCTCGAGTCCGTCCACCTCCTTCGGATACCGATCGCAGGTGAGGATCACCTGTTGCTGGCTTTCCAGCAGCGCGTTGAAGGTGTGAAAGAATTCTTCCTGGGAGCGGTCCTTCCCCGCAAAGAACTGGATATCGTCGATCATCAGCGCATCGAGCGAGCGATAGGACGTCTTGAAGTCGTTGATGGTGTTGTGTTGCAGGGCCTTGACCATGTCGCTCACGAAACCCTCACTGTGCACGTACGCCACACGAGCCTCGGAATTGCCTTCCTTGAGCTTGTTCGCCACGGCGTGCATCAGATGCGTCTTGCCGAGACCGACCCCGCCATAGATGAACAGCGGGTTGTAGGCCTTCCCCGGGTGGCCGGCCACCTGAATCGCAGCGGCCCTGGCAAGTTGGTTGCTTTTTCCCTCCACGAAGCTCGTGAACGTGAACGCAGGATTGATCGGGCTCCCGAGGACCATGGGGGCCAGGCGACGAACTCTGCCCGAGAACGCCGCACGGGCATCCCCGGACCCGTTCTGGGTTCCGGCAACGCCGACTCCGGCGACGGGGGCTGCCGGCGCGCTCGGCGGGCTATCCACGGGCCGTGAGCCCACATCCAGGATCACATCGAAGTCGGCGCCCTGCGTGAACTGATGGATCAGCTCCTTGATGCGAGGCAGCGAATTGTCTCCGACCCACTTGATGACGTAAGGATTCG
>DATAYO010000030.1:0-4882 GCA_036272515.1 Steroidobacteraceae bacterium
CAGATCCTCGACGGAGGTCGACATCTTAAAGGTTTCACTAGCGAACCGGATGCTCTCTGGCCCTTTCACCGCTCTTGTGGACCGGCATTGCCGAGTTCCAGCTAGGGACAGCTGTCTGCCACTGGGTCTCTTGCTGGTTACTCGCCGCCCACCGTGCCGGCGAGCATCAGCACGCCCCAGGCGGCAAAACAAACGCCGGCCACCCGTGCGAACCAGTGGCCCATCGGGATCGTCTTTTCCAAAAGAATGAAAAGAGCGAGGCCGGCAATCCAAAACAGGTTCATGATGCCGCCAAAGAACAGGAGGCCCATAAGGAACCAGCAGCAACCCAGGCAATAAGCGCCGTGCTCGAGGCCCATGCGGAAGGCACCGAGACCTCCCGGCCGCCACTGCTGCGTAAGAAAGCTCAACGGCGAGCGGCAGTGGCGCAGGCACACGCCCTTGAGCGGGGTCAGTTGCCACAAGCCGGCCGCAACCAGGATGGCACCGCCGAGCCAGTAGTTCGTCGCGGTCATCATCGGGCCCAGTAGGTCGAGCTGCTCCAATCCCCACTGTAGCCCGGTGCCCAAGGCACTGAAGCCGCCCCAGGCCGTAAGGTAACCGGCCGCGAAGAACCCGGTGGGTACGTACGGACGATCTCGGGCTTTCTGCGTGCGGTTGACGCGCGCGAAGAGAAGCAGCATTGGCGCCGCGCCCGGCAGCATCATCGCAACCATCATCACCCACCACATGGCGAAGATCAGACCGGCGTAACCCAAGGTCCATACCGCCCGCTCCATCATTATGTCCATGTCGGGCATACCGGCCATCTGGGTCATCGCGACCGCACTCATCCCAGTACCGGCGCCGAGCACGATCCACATCCACGAGACAAGGATGACTGCGACGAGCGCGGCTATCACGACAAAGCGGTCGCGCCGCAGCACGGTCTCGAGAACGGTCGTTTCAGTGACGGCCATCGTCATCCCGCTCCCGCCGTCAGGGTCGGCCGAACTTCAACTTGTACTCGTCGTAGGTGTGGAGCAAACCGTTCTGGTTCCAGGCGATGTGCGCCAGCGAGCTGTGGCGGCCGTTCAGGTCGAATTTGATGGCGCCGATGCCTTTGGCGAACCCGGATGCATTCTCCCCCTCATGGAACACCCAGCCCTTAGGAAGCACCAAAATCATCTGCTCTTCGCGGTCCGTCACCGGGTTGCGTATCGGCTCGCTGTGCGCGCGCACGACCCCGGCAACCTCGATCCGCGCCCGACGCTTGTCGAGGTCCCAGTCGAAATCGATCTTGGCGAATATCGGGTCCTTTATCGTCTCGATAATGACCGAGAAGATCTGGAACATCGTACCGACCGGCTGGTCTTCGCCGGAGAGGATGTAGAATAGGGCGTTGCGCTGGGCTTCGTCGGCGCGCTCGTCGAGGATTGGCTGCAACACGCCCTGGCCGTGATGGATCGCCCGCGGAAAATAGAAGGTGGCGACGACTGCCAAGTCATCAAGCCGCACGTCTTCGCACCAGCCCTGATCGATCTTGAACGCGACCAGTCCGGTGCAATGCCCGTAGGTCGGGTCCGCCATCGTTTCGCACGGACAACCGTGGTCGCAGCTGCAATACTCGATGTACCGACCCTCGATCTGCCAGTTTTTGCCCGCCATTTCCGCCTCCGTTGTTTGACCACCGGCCCGCGGTCTCGGCCGGCACGATTTGGTTGCAGAGTTGCGGGCGCGATTGTTCGTGATTCGATGTTGCCGAGGCAACCGGTTTCTACCGCGGGCGTCTGCCCGGGAGCGGTGTCGCGCCGCGATGACGGCGCGCAGCGGAGAGGTGGTACGGGAGCTCAGGACCCATAGGCTCGCGGACAGACCTCGGCCGCTTCGCGTGTTGCGGCCTGGCCCCGGGGATGCGACATTGCGAAAAATCGGAGGCGGTCATGGATCACGAGGCTGCACTTGCCAAGGCCAACGAGATGGCCGGGAGCGTGCTCGCACCGGCCGCAAGGCAGAACGACAAGGATGGCCGGTTCTCCTCCGATGCCGTCGACGCGCTCGGGCGGGCCGGACTGCTCGGACTGACCTTGCCGGCCGAGCGCGGCGGGTCGGGTCTCGGACCGCGCAGCTTCGCGGCTGTCACCGCGGCGCTCGCCGAAGCCGACGCATCGGTCGCGATGGTCTACCTGATGCACGTCTGTGCAGTCGCGACGATCCTCGCCGCTCGACCCGGCGCCGCCGTCGAACAGACGTTGCATGAGATTGCTGCCGGCCAGCATCTCTCGACCCTCGCCTTCAGTGAAGCCGGCTCGCGCAGCCACTTCTGGGCGCCTGTCTCGCGGGCGCGCCGCAATGGGGCTGGCGTGCACCTGTCGGCGAAGAAATCGTGGGTGACCAGTGCCGGCTACGCGCAGAGCTACGTCGTCTCGTCTCTCGCGCCTGATGGGGCGGCACCCACCGACTCGACCCTGTATCTCGTTCCGGCAGGCGCGCCTGGGCTATCGGTTTCGGGCCCGTGGGACGGTCTGGGGCTGCGGGCCAATGCCTCCGCACCGATGACGTTGGACGACTGCGAAGTTCCATCTGAGCTCCGGCTGACCGAGGACGGCGCGGGCTTCAAGACAATGCTCGAGACCGCGCTGCCGCCGTTCAACCTGGGGACGGCGGCAGTGGCGCTGGGCCTCTGCCGCGCTGCCGTGGCCGGGACCGCGGCACATCTCAAGACCGCCCGGTTCGAGCATCTGGGCCAGAGCCTCGGCGAGAGCCTGCCCACATTGCGCGCGCAGCTCGCGACGATGCAGATCGACACCGATGGGCTCGCGGCGCGGATCGACGACCTTGTCGACCACCTCGAGCGGCCGCGGGAGACGACGATGCTGCGCGTACTCGAAACCAAAGCAGCGGCCGGCGAGGCCGCGATCGGCGTCACCTCGGCGGCGATGCGGGCATGCGGGGGCGCGGCGTTCTCCAGGCACATGAACATCGAGCGGCTGTTCCGCGACGCCCATGCGGGCGCCGTCATGGCCCCGACCGGCGACGTGCTGCGCGAGTTCATTGCCAAGGCGATCCTCGGAATGCCGCTCTTCTGACCGCGAGCACAGGACCCGCAGGCGATAACCGAGAGGCACGATGATGAGCCGAACGATCTGGCTGGGCGCGGTCGCCTACGATCCAAAAGTGGTCACCATCTGGGAAGGCATGCGCACGTACTTTCACGAAGAGGCGCATCTGCCCGTCGAGGTTGTGCTGTTCCAGAGCTACGAGGCGCAGGTACGCGCGCTGCTCGCCTCGCCCGCCGATCCCCTGCCGCGCATCGACATCGGGTGGAACACTAACCTCGCCTACCTGCAGGCTGACGAGTGGAGTGGCCACGCGTGCCGACCGATCGCGATGCGCGACACCGATCTCGCCTGGACGACGAAGATCATCGCGGTCAGCGGCGGTCCGGTCGCCGGGCTTGCCGATCTGCGAGACCGCACGCTGGCGCTCGGCAGCCGTGACAGCGGCCACGCGGCGATCCTGCCGGTTTACTTTCTCGAGCGCCAAGGCCTCGTCGAAGGGCGAGACTACCGCACGCTGCGCTTCAACAGCGACATTGGAAAGCACGGCGACACCGGCACGAGCGAGGCCGAGGTGGTCCGCGCCGTCCTCGACGGCCGGGCCGATGCCGGGGCGGTCGGCAGCCTGTTCTGGAACGCGGCGGGCGCCGAGCGACTGGTCCCGAGAGGCGCGCTGAGGGAAATCTGGACGTCGCCGCCATACAATCATTGCATGTTCACCGCCCGACCCGATCTTGACAGGGAAGCCGAGCGGCGGTTCGCCGACGCGCTGTCCGGGATGAGCTACGACAATCCGAGCCACCGTGCCGTGCTCGATGCCGAAGGGCTCCGCCGCTGGGTGGCGCCGCATCTCGATGGGTACGGTTCGTTGCGGGAAGCCGCTGCGCGACAGGGGCTCTTCAGCCGTCCGGCCCCATCGGCCGTGGGCTGAACTGCGGTGGTGCCGCTGGCTTCTTTCGCGCGGCCTGTCATGCACAATTGAAGATCCTCGCCAATCGACGCTGATGCTCGCTTTCGCGGTCGAAGGCGCGGCGTACGGCAGCAAATGCTTCGACGAGCGGAAAAATGTCGGAAGTGACCAGCAAGTCGACGTCTTCCGCGCCTACCGGATGCCAATAGACACCGTCCGCCGCAATCGTGATTTCCGGGAGCAGATCGGCGCGTGCCAGCGCAATGCCTTGGGTGGCGAAGCCGCGCAGCGCAATGCGGCGGATCACCCGGTCCTCCTCCGCGATCTGCCGGGCGTCGAGGAAATGACGGAATTCCTCGGCCTCGGCATCGGTCGCGACGGTGGCCGCCAGTCGCACGCGAAACCCTTCTGACCGAGCGCGCTCGATGCCTCTACACGCGCGCGCCCAGCTGCCAGTGCCGCGATGGCGGTCGTGCCGCACGGGCGTCGGACTGTCGAGGCTAATCTGCAAGGTCAGACGGTCACGCGGCAGTGAAAGGAGCGTTTCGAGCCGCCGCCCGGCGAACGGCATCCCGTTGGTAAGAACCGTCGTCGGCGCGGCGGCGGCGCACGCAGCGAGGATCTTGCCGATCTCAGGGAGCAGAAAGGGCTCGCCGCCGGTCACAAAGATTTCACTGACGCCGAGTTCGGCTGCTTCGGTGGCGATCCGCCGGACGCGCTCGAGGCCGAGCGCCCGGCGCGGCGCCTTGGGCGACGAGCGCACGCAGCAATAGTCGCAACGCAGCATTCGCGGGGAATGCTAGGCGTCCAAGGCGTCCACCAGTCCTTGCGGCTTGTCTATCCCTTCAAAACGACAGGGCAAGGCGCTATTTGATGGGTCTCAGCAAGGAGGTTCAACTGCTGAAACTTAAGCTGGCCCGGAAAACACTCCATA
>DATAYO010000031.1:0-16545 GCA_036272515.1 Steroidobacteraceae bacterium
CTGCCGTCCATCCGGATCGAGACACCCAAGTCGTTCTACGACTACGAGGCAAAGTATTTTCGCGATGACACCCGTTACTTCTGTCCTTCCGGCCTGTCCCCGCCGGCCGAGCAGCATCTGGCGAATCTCGCCCTCGCTGCCTTCGAGGCCATAGGTGCGAGCGGTTGGGGCCGCTCCGACTTCATGATGGATACGACGGCTCGTCCCTTGCTGCTCGAAGTCAACACGATTCCCGGCATGACCGATCACAGCCTGGTGCCGATGGCGGCGCGGCAAGCCGGCATCGATTTCGAGGAGCTGGTGTGGCAGGTGCTCGAGTCGAGCTTCACGAGGGAGCGCAAATGCTGAACAGGCTCTTCCGGCGCAACCGATTCAAGAACCGCAGCAAGCCCGAGAAGCTTGAGTGGCAGTGGCCGCGGTTTGTGACCGAATGGCGCAGCTACGCGCGGCGCGCGGCGCTCGCCGGGCTGGTGGCAGGCTCGCTGGCGGCGCTCCTGTGGGCACTCGACCGTCCGGTGCGCGTGATCGCCATGGACGGCAGCTTTCAGCGGGTGTCGCCCGGACAGATCGAAAAGGCGGTCGCTCCTTTCGCGCACCTGGGCTTCATGTCCGCAGACCTGGACGCGATCGAGCGGGCAGTGGAGGCCCTGCCCTGGGTTGACCGCGCGCGAGTCGAGCGGCGCTGGCCGAACAGCCTGCACGTGACCGTGGTCGAGCAGATTGCGGCGGCGCGCTGGGGCGAGTCGGGACTGCTCAACACCCGCGGAGAGCTGTTCGTGCGCCAGGCCACGCACGTTCCGGCGGAGCTGCCGAGGCTTTCCGGCCCCGAGGGCACCGAGTCCGAGGTGGCGGAACGCTACCTCGCCACCGAGGGGCGCATGCAGGAGGCGGGCATGCGCATCGCCGCGCTGCGGCTCGACGAGCGCGGCGCATGGCAGATGGATCTGGACAGCGGCGTGACCGTGCGTCTCGGCCGCCGGGACGTCGACGAGCGCATCGACCGCTTCATCCGCACCGCCTCGCAAGTCATCGCGCATCGAGTCACCGACATCGCGTACGTGGACATGCGCTACTCGAACGGCTTCGCGATCGGCTGGCGCAACGCTCAGTTGCCGGCGACGTTGCCGGACAAATCCAGCGACGACGGTGACACCGACGCGATGGCACCCAGCCCCCAAGGACATACCGCCACCCATGGCTAAGCGCTCCGACCGCAATTTGATCGTTGGCCTCGACATCGGCACCAGCAAGGTGGTCGCCATCGTGGGCGAGATGAAGGCCGACGGCGAGCTCGAGATCATCGGCATCGGCTCGCATCCCTCGCGCGGGCTGAAGAAAGGCGTGGTGGTCAACATCGAGTCCACCGTCCAGTCGATCCAGCGGGCCGTGGAGGAAGCCGAGCTCATGGCGGGCTGCGAGATCCACTCGGTGTACGCCGGCATCGCTGGCAGCCACGTGCGCAGCTTGAACTCGCACGGCATCGTGGCGATCAAGGACAAGGAGGTGGTACAGGGCGATGTCGAGCGGGTGATAGACGCCGCCAAGGCCGTCGCCATCCCCGCCGACCAGAAGATCCTGCACGTGCTGCCGCAGGAGTACATCATCGATGCGCAGGAGGGGATCCGCGATCCGATCGGCATGTCCGGCGTGCGCCTCGAGGCCAAGGTGCACATCGTCACCGGCGCCGACTCAGCCGCCCAGAACATCGTGAAATGCGTGCAGCGCTGCGGCCTCGCGGTGGACGACATCGTGCTGGAACAGCTCGCCTCCAGCTACGCGGTGCTCACCGAGGACGAGAAGGATCTCGGAGTATGCGTGGTCGACATCGGGGGGGGGACCACCGACATCGCGGTGTTCGGCGGGGGTGCCATCCGGCACACCGCGGTGATTCCGATCGCGGGCGATCAGGTCACCAACGACATCGCCGTGTCCATGCGCACGCCCACGCAGTACGCCGAGGACATCAAGATCAAGTACGCCTGCGCACTGTCGCAGCTCGCCAATCCCGACGAGACCATCGAGGTCCCGAGCGTGGGTGACCGCCCGCCGCGCAGGCTGGCGCGGCAGACCTTGGCGGAGATCGTGGAGCCGCGCTACGAGGAGCTGTTCGCGCTGGTGCGCGACGAGCTGCGGCGCGCGGGCCTGGAAGAAGCGGTGGCGACCGGCATCGTGCTCACCGGCGGCAGCTCCAAGATGGAAGGAGCGGTCGAGCTCGCCGAGGAGGTGTTCCACATGCCGGTGCGGCTCGGCATTCCGCAGTACGTGTCCGGCCTCGTGGACGTGGTGAGCAACCCGATCCATGCGACGGGCGTCGGACTTTTGTTGTACGCAAAAAGCTCTTTGGAAGTGAACAGTGCGCGGGAGGCGCCGCTCCTCACGGGGGGCATGAAGTCGATTTTCGAACGAATGAAAGCTTGGTTTCAGGGAAATTTCTGATTCACGAGCCCGATATGACACACACAACCGACAGGAGAACTCGAATGTTTGAACTCATGGACTCTTTCAGTCAGAGCGCCATCATCAAGGTGTTGGGCGTGGGCGGCGGCGGTGGCAACGCGGTCTCGCACATGGTCCAGGCCGGACTCGAGGGCGTGGATTTCATCTGCATCAACACCGACGCGCAGGCCCTGAAGCACTCGAAGGTGCGGACCGCGCTGCAGATCGGCTGCAACATCACCAAGGGCCTCGGCGCCGGCGCCGACCCCGAGGTCGGCCGGCAGGCCGCGATGGAGGACCGCGACCGCATCATCGAGCTGATCGAGGGATGCGACATGCTGTTCATCACCGCGGGCATGGGCGGCGGGACCGGCACGGGCGCGGCTCCGGTGGTCGCGCAGGTCGCGAAGGAGCTCGGAATCCTGACCGTCGCCGTGGTCACGCGGCCGTTCGAGATGGAAGGCAACAAGCGCGGGCGGGTCGCCGATCAGGGCATGCTCGAGCTCTCGAAGTACGTGGATTCGCTGATCACCATCCCCAATCAGAAGCTCCTGTCGGTGCTCGGCAGCACCACGACGCTGCTCGATGCATTCAAGGCGGCGAACACGGTGCTACAGGGCGCGGTGCAGGGAATCGCGGAGCTCATCACCCGGCCGGGCCTGATCAACGTGGACTTCGCCGACGTGCGTACCGTCATGTCGGAGAACGGCATGGCGATGATGGGATCCGGCGCTGCGGCAGGCGACGATCGGGCGCGCGAGGCGGCCGAGGCCGCGATTTCCAGCCCGCTGCTCGAGGACATCAATCTGGCCGGCGCGCAGGGGATCCTCGTGAACGTGACCGCGGGCATGGATCTGTCCATCGGCGAGTTCCAGGAAGTGGGCAACGTCATCAAGCAGTTCGCGTCGGATGATGCGACGGTCGTGGTGGGCACGGTCATCGATCCCGACATGGCCAATCAGATCCGCGTGACGGTGGTCGCGACCGGGCTCGGCAAGCCCGTGGCGCGTGCGGCTCCGCAACCGGCACAGGCGGCCATGCAGGCGGCGATAGCTCCGCAGCCGACCATGCGCGTTGTGCGACACAAATCACCGATGGCCCCGACCGATTACGCCATGCTGGACAAGCCGACCGTGCAGCGGCAACGCGCGGTGGGGGACGGTCTGCGGACGGAGAGTGAGTCGGAGGACCTTCTGGACATCCCGGCTTTCTTGCGGCGGCAGGCCGACTAGTCCGTTGGAAAAGGTCGCCGGCTGCGCTGCGCCAGCCGGCCCGTCGAGGAGCGGCAGTGGCGCCCCGAGGTCGAGCCCGCCGGGCTTGGCAGATCAAGGGCGCCGTGCTGAAAAGCGACATGGCGGGAAGCCGCGTGCGCAGTGTCAAGAAACGCCAAGGCGCTTTCGCTTTAGCCGGTGTAGCGCCTGTGATACCTTTGTAACACAGTTAACTTAAGGCCCGACCTGGCTTGGGCTTGGGTCCCATTTCGATGTTGAATCAACGCACCTTAAAGAATTCCATCCGCGCCACAGGGGTGGGACTGCACACGGGCAAGAAAATTTTGATGACCTTGCGTCCGGCACCGCCGGACACCGGCATCGTATTTCGACGCACGGACGTGAGTTCCTCGCCGGACATCAAGGCGCACGCGCAAAACGTCGGCGACACCGTGATGGGCACGACGCTCCAGATCGGCGACGTGAAGATCTCCACGGTCGAGCACCTGCTGTCGGCGCTTGCCGGACTCGGCATCGACAACGCACTGGTCGAGGTCAGCGCGGGCGAAGTGCCGATCATGGATGGCAGCGCCGGTCCGTTCGTCTTCCTGCTGCAATCGGCGGGCATCGAAGAGCAGCGCGTTCCCAAGCGATTCATCCGCATTCTCGAGAGCCTGCAGGTCGAGGACGGCGACAAGTGGGCGCGCTTCGACGCGTATGACGGCTTCAAGGTGAACTTCGAAATCGAGTTCGACCATCCCACCTTCAAGAAGCACTCGCAGGTGGCGTCGATGGATTTTTCCACCACCTCGTTCCTGCGCGAAGTGAGCCGGGCGCGTACCTTCGGCTTCATGCGCGACCTCGAGAGCCTGCGCGCGCGCAATCTCGCGCTCGGTGGCAACATGGACAACGCCATCGTGCTCGATGACTACCGGGTGCTGAACGAGGATGGGCTGCGCTACGAGGATGAGTTCGTCAAGCACAAGATCCTCGATGCGATCGGCGACCTGTACTTGCTCGGGCATAGCCTGATCGGCCAATTCTCGGGATATAAATCGGGCCACGCGCTCAACAACAAATTGCTGCGGGCTCTGATCACCACCCAGAGCGCGTGGCAGGAAGTGACCTTCGAGAGCCTGGCCGAAGCGCCGATCTCTTACGTCGCGGCGGCCGCCGCGCGCACCTGAGGCGCGCGCGCCTAAGGGCTACTTTCGCGATACGGCAGCGGACCTCGGCTCGGGCTGCACCCGGATGCGTACCCGCAAGATCTCGACTCCGAGCGCCGCGCCGACGCGCTCACGCAGCAAGTCGCTTGCATAGCGCAGGCGCGTCGCCCAGGCGGCGTTGATCGCGCCGACGGTGAGCTCCTGCCGCTCGAGGCCGGCACTCGCCACCGCCGCGGACAGCTCCTTCGGGAGCGAGGCCATCACTTGCTCCAGAACCCGCGAACGCTCACCCAGGCGCCGCTTGAGGCTCGTGAGGCGCTCGCCACCTCCGTCGAGTAATTCTTTGATATTTCTGGATTTTCGCACTGCGGTACAACTTTTGGAGCCAACAATAAGCATCAAAAACGTGCTTAATTTCCTTGTTTTCACGGACTTAATTTTGCATAGTCTATCCCCGTTTGGTCACCTAGCTATTCACATGAACGTCATATTCGTCGGCCGCAAGACCGGTCGTGTGAAGCAATTGGATTTACGGCATCCCCTGGTACTCGGCGCTGCGGCGGCCTTGGTGCTCGCCATCGTGGGCGGCGCGTTTTCCCTCGGCATGGGCCTGGGAGCGCACGAGCACAGCGCAACCGCCATCGATCAGCTCGGCGGCTGGTCGGCCGAGCTCCTGCAACAAAAGGCCCAGATCGACGACGTTCGCCGCATTCTCCAGGAGAAAGTCAACGCGTTGGCGATGCGGGTCGGACAGATGAACGCCAATGTGATACGCCTGAACGCGCTCGGCAAGCGGCTCACGCGCATGGCGAAGATCGATGACGGCGAGTTCGATTTCGGCAATCCGCCGGCCTTGGGCGGCGCCGATACGGCCGACGGCCAGCCCGCCCAGATTCCGAGCCTCACGGCCATGGTGGACGATCTGCAAAACGAGCTGTTGAGCCGGGAGCAGCAGCTGGGCGTGCTCGAGAACCTGATTCTGACGCGGGAGCTGAACAAGCAGGTCTACCCGGAGGGACGCCCGGTGCAGGACGGCTTCATTTCGTCCTATTTCGGCCGGCGCGCCGATCCTTTCACGGGCTATCTAGCCTTTCACAGGGGCCTGGATTTCGCGGGCCCGGCCGGGTCGAGGATCACCGCCGTGGCGGCCGGGCTGGTAACCTTCGCAGGTGAGCGGGCGGGTTTCGGCGAGATGGTCGAGATCAATCATGGCAACGGACTCGCGACGCGCTATTGTCATAACGAGAAGCTCCTGGTGAAACAGGGCGACATGGTGAGCAAGGGACAGGAAGTGGCGCTCATGGGATCGACCGGCCATTCGACCGGGCCGCACTTGCATTTCGAAGTGCTCAAGAACGGCACCCAGGTCGATCCGCTGCGTTTCATCGGCGAGGAGCGCTGAGCCTCGACCGAGGCGCGGACAGGAGGCGGAGGGGGCGCCGGCACGCCTGCCGGCCGCGACTCTGCGCGAAACGTTTTACCGACCTTCCTGTCTATCCGTACAATGCTGGGTTTTTCGAGGATTCTCCTGCGTGTTGAAGCTTCTGACGCAATTATTCGGCAGCCGTAATCAGCGCCTCATCAAGGAGCTGAGCCGCACCGTTACCGCCACCAACGCCCTCGAGCCCGAAATGCAGGCGCTCAAGGACGAGGAATTCCCGGAG
The DNA here is from genome assembly GCA_036272515.1 of Steroidobacteraceae bacterium. GTDB lineage: Bacteria > Pseudomonadota > Gammaproteobacteria > Steroidobacterales > Steroidobacteraceae > Bog-1198. The sequence goes on from DATAYO010000031.1 coordinate 6,478, forward strand.
AAAACCCGGGAGCTCAAAGCCCGATTTGCCGGCGGTGCAACGCTCGATTCGCTGATTCCGGAGGCGTTCGCGCTGGTGCGCGAGGCGTCGCGACGCAAGCTCGGCATGCGGCACTTCGACGTGCAGTTGATCGGCGGCCTGACCTTGCACCTCGGCAAGATCGCCGAAATGCGCACCGGCGAGGGCAAGACGCTGATGTCGACGCTCCCCTCGTATCTCAACGCGCTGGCGGGCGAAGGCGTGCACGTGGTGACGGTGAACGAGTACCTGGCGCAGCGCGACTCGGACTGGATGGCGCCGGTATTTCGTTTTCTGGGGCTCGAAGTGGGCGTCATCAAGAACGCTCAGTCTCAGGAGGAGAAGCGCGCCGCCTACGCCCGCGACATCACCTACGGCACCAACAACGAGTTCGGCTTCGATTACCTGCGCGACAACCTGGCTTTCAGGCTCGAGGATCGCGTGCAACGCAAGCTCGCCTTCGCCATCGTCGACGAGGTGGACTCCATCCTGATCGACGAGGCCCGCACCCCGCTGATCATCTCGGGACCCGCGGAGGAAAGTACCGAGCTCTACATCAAGATCAACACCTTGATTCCGCGCCTCACCCGGCAGAAGGAGGAGAACGGACCCGGCGATTACGCGGTGGACGAGAAGACCAAGCAGGCGACGCTCACCGAGGACGGCCATCAGAAGGTCGAGGAGCTGATGGCGGAGACCGGATTGCTGCGCGAGGGCGAGAGCTTGTACGACGCCGCCAATATCCGCCTGATGCATCACCTGAATGCGGCGCTGCGCGCCCATGCGCTGTACAAGCGCGACGTGGAATACATCGTGCGCCAGGGCGAGGTCGTCATCGTCGATGAGTTCACCGGCCGCACCATGCCCGGACGGCGCTGGTCGGACGGCCTGCACCAGGCGGTGGAGGCGAAGGAGGGGGTGAGGGTCCGCGAGGAGAACCAGACCGTCGCCTCGATCACCTTCCAGAATTACTTCAGGCTGTACTCCAAGCTGTCCGGCATGACCGGTACCGCGGATACCGAGGCGTTCGAGTTCCAGGAGATCTACGGCCTGGAAGTCGTGGTGATCCCGACCCACAAGCCGATGATCCGCAAGGACCACTCGGACCTGGTTTTTCTATCCGAGCATGATAAGTTCCAGGCGATCCTCGAGGACATCCAGGATTGCGTGAAGCGCAGGCAGCCCGCGCTGGTCGGCACCACGTCGATCGAGGCCTCCGAACGCCTCGCCAAGCTGCTGGTCGGCGCCAAGATCCCGCACGAGGTGCTGAATGCAAAGCAGCACGAGCGCGAGGCGCACATCGTGGCCGAGGCCGGCCGGCCGGGTGCCGTCACCATCGCGACCAACATGGCGGGCCGCGGCACCGACATCGTGCTCGGCGGCAGCATGCAGGCCCAGGTCGAGGCCCTCGAGAATCCCGACGAGGCCAAGATCCGCGAGATTCGCGAGGACTGGCGCCAGCGCCATGAGCAGGTGCTCGCCGCCGGTGGCCTGCACATCATCGGCACCGAGCGCCACGAGTCGCGGCGCATCGACAACCAGCTGCGCGGCCGCTCGGGTCGCCAGGGCGATCCGGGGTCCAGCCGCTTTTATCTGTCGCTCGAGGACAACCTCATGCGCATCTTCGGCGATCCGACCCGCATGAAAGCGCTCATGACCCGCGTCGGCATGAAGGCGGGCGAGGCCATCGAGAGCGGCATGCTCACCCGTCAGATCGAGAAGGCGCAGCGGCGCGTCGAGCAGCACAACTTCGACGCCCGCAAACAGCTCTTGGAATACGACGATGTCGCCAACGCCCAGCGTCGCGTGATCTATCAGCAGCGCACCGATCTGATGGGCGCCGACAATGTCGCCGAGGCGGTCAAGGGCGCCCGCGAGGACGTGGCGCAGCAGCTCGTCGAGCAGTACCTGCCGCAGGGCGTGCCCGAAGAGCAGTGGGACGTGAAGGAGCTCGCGCAGGCGGTGGAGCGCGATTTCGGGGTTCTCCTGCCGATCGAGGAGTGGGTGAAGGCCGAGGAGTCGGGCGACGTGACCGTGCTCAAGACCAAGATCGTGACCGCGCTCGAGGCGGCGTACGATCGGAAGGAGGCGGCCGTCGGTCCCGAGTTCATGCGCTACATCGAGAAGGAAGTGATGCTGCGCACGATGGACACGCACTGGCGCGATCATCTGGCGGCGATGGACTACATGCGCCAGGGCATCCACCTGCGCGGCTACGCGCAGAAAGATCCGAAGCAGGAATACAAGCGCGAGGCGTTCGAGCTGTTCTCGGCCATGCTGGACAGGATCAAGTTCGACACGGTCACCACCGTGTCGAAGATTCAGGTGCGCAGCCAGGCCGAGGTCGAGCGCGAAGAGCTCGAGCGCCAGCAGCGCCTCGCCCGCGCACTGCAGATGCAGCATGCCGAGGCCGTGTCACCGATTCTGGTCGGGGCCGGCGTCGAGGACGGCGACGGCGGCATGGGGCCCGGAGCGGGTCCGCCGCCGGGGAGCCTTGCGGGCCGGGGTCCCGGCAACGCGGAGCCGCGCACCGCGGCCCCCTTCGTGCGGCAAGTGCCGAAGGTCGGGCGCAACGAGCTCTGTCCCTGCGGGTCGGGCAAGAAGTACAAGCACTGCCACGGCGCCTTGCAGCAGGCGAGCGGCTGACGATCGGGATTCACGTCGTCGCGGCGGCGGTGATCGATGCGCGAGGGCGTGTGCTCATTGCACAGCGCCCGCCGGGGAAGCACCTGGCGGGGATGTGGGAATTTCCGGGCGGCAAGATCGAACCGGGTGAAGCGCGTGTCGACGCGCTGAAGCGCGAGCTCCACGAGGAGATCGGGATCGCCATCGAAACGCCGCGGCCGCTCAAGCGCTTGCGACATACCTATGCTTACGGCGAGGTGCTGCTCGACATATGGGTGGTACGTCGCTACCGCGGTGAGCCGCGCAGTCTCGACGGTCAGGCCCTGCGTTGGTGCGACCGCTCCTCGCTCGGGACGGCGGGACTGTTGCCCGCGGATCGCCCCATCATCGGCGCATTGCGGTTGCCGGAACGGCTCACGGTGCGGGACACGCCCTATTACCGCACCCAGGACTTCGAGGAGTTCATGACGGAGCACGGGGCGGTGGCTGAGTGGCCGGCGGCCGGTACGATACTGCGCGGAGCGCTGTGCCGCACCGCCGGCGAAGCGCGCGCCGCTGAGAATGCGGGGGCGGATTTCCTCGCGCTGCGCGAGCGGGTGGAGGGGCCCGAGCTCGCCGCCCTGTGCGAGGGGCTGTCCGCGCCGGTGTTCGCGTCGGGGCTGACCCCGGTGCGCGCATGGGCGCTGGGTGCGAGCGGCGTCAATGCGATCCGTTGAGCTCGCCGCCGCCATCGCCTGAAAGATACTGATCGAAGAACCGCAGCATGGTCGCGTACCCATGGCGTCCGTCGTGCTGGCGGAGCAAGCCGTGCTTCGCCCCCGGGTAGACCATCACCTCGAAAGGTTTCTCCAGGTCCTGGAGCTTGCGGAACAGCTTGGTGCTGTTCAAGAACAGCACGTTGTCATCGGCCATTCCATGCATCACCAGGAGCTTCCCGCGTAAGTCCTTCGCGTAGGGAATCACGGAGCTCGCCTCATAGCCCGCCTCGTTCTGCGACGGCTTCTTGAGATATCGCTCGGTGTAATGCGTGTCGTAAAGACGCCAATCCGTCACCGGCGCGCCCGAGACGCCGGCGCGAAACACCTCCGGCGCCTTGAACATGAGCATCAGCGACATGTAGCCCCCGTAGCTCCAGCCCCACACGCCGACCCGGGCGGCATCGATGAACGGCTGCGAAGCCAGCCATTTCGCGCCGCGAACCTGGTCGTCGACTTCGACCTCGCCGAGCTTGCCGTAGATCGGCGCCTGGAAGGCCGTGCCGCGCGAGGCGCTGCCCCGGTTATCGAGCTGAAAGACCACGTACCCCGCGCGGGTCAGGATCTGGGTGAAGCTGCTGCCGGTCCAGGCATCGAGCACCTCTTGAACGCCGGGGCCCCCATATACAAAAACGATGGCCGGGTAACGCCTGGCCGGGTCGAAGTGGGCGGGCTTGAACAGCCGATAGTGCAGCACTTGCCCGTCCGAGGCGCTCAGCGTGCCGAATTCGGGCACTGAATTGTCGGCGAGATAGGGGGCATCCGGATGGCCCCGGTCGAGCCGGTTCTCGATCAGATAGGTGATCAGATGGCCGTCGGCGGAACGCAAGCTCACCTGGGGCGGCTGGGCGGTGCTGGTGAAGTCATCGACGTAGAAGGCGGCGTTGCTCGAGAACGTCGTGCCGTGCACGCCGGCCTCCTGCGTGATACGCGTGACCTGCCGGGGGTCCTTGGTGTCGAGCGAGGTCCGGTACAGGTGCCGCTCGACGGGAGTCTTTTCCGTGGCGGAAAAGTAGATCAGCCGGTGCTTCTCGTCGATCGCCTTGATGGCGCGGGCGCGAAAGTCGTCGACCATCCAGGGACCCTCGGTGAGCCGGCGCACCAGGCGACCCTGGTAATCGTAGAGATACAGGTGCAGAAAGCCATCGCGCGCGGAGGCCCAGACGAACTCCTTGGAGCGCTTCAGGAACGAGAGCTCGTCGTTGAGGTCGATCCAGGTGTCGCTGGTCTCCGTCAGCACCACGTGGCTCGCGCCGGTGGCAATGTCCGCGAACAACAGGTCGAGCTTCTTCTGATCGCGGCTCTCGCGCTGAATGGCGAGCGTCTTGCCGTCCGGCAGCCAGTTGACGCGGGCCAGGTAGATATCGGGATCAGCGCCCAGATCGATCCAGGTCACCGAGCCCGTGTGGATATCGACGACGCCGAGACGGACCCGCACATTCGGGCCGCCGGTGGTCGGGTAGCGCTGCGCGAATGCCTCGATGTTGTCGGCCGATATCTCGAAGCGCTGCGTCTCCTTGATCGGGCTTTCATCGACGCGCGCAAAAGCGATGTGCCGGTCGTCGGGCGCCCACCAGTACCCCGTGCTGCGATTCATTTCCTCCTGCGCGATGAACTCCGCCATGCCGTTCTTGATGGTGCCGCCGCCGTCCTGGGTCAGCGCCCGGTCGGCATGGGCCGCCAGATCGTACAGATGCAGGTTCTGATTGCGGACGTAGGCGACAAAGCCGCCGTGCGGCGAGATGTTCGCATCGGTCGCGAATCCGCCCGAGCCATCGCTGATTTCGGTCAGGGCGCCGGCGGCGGGCTTGGTGAGATCGTAGTGGTAGAGGCGGCCGGCGAGCGGAAAGAGCAGGGCCTTGCCGGACGGGGCGAACGAGTACTCCACGATGCCGGAGAGCGCCGCCGTGCGCTGGCGCTCGCGGCGGTTGAGCTCCTCCGCCGACAGCTTCTCGTTCGCGGGCGCGAGGATCTTCGAATCCACCAGCACGCGGGCGGTCTTGTCGTGCAGGTTGTACTCCCACAAGTCGAGGCGGTCCTTGTCCTCGGCCTTGCCTTGGAGATAGGTCACCCGGGAAGCATCCGGAGATATCTTGAGGTCGGAAATCGTGGGTCCCGACAGCGCCGGTGCATCGAACAGCCGGTCGATGGTGAGCTGGGCCGCATGCGCTCCCACGGCGGTGGCCGCGGCACAGGCGACCAGGGCGGGCGCAAGATGGCGCCCGGAGAGGCGGGAATCGCTCATGAGGAATTATCCTTCTTTTTGACGCACGAGGCGGCGGCTCATAGACGCACGAGGTGGTAGCTCACCTCGGTCAGTGACGTGAGGCCGCGAGAGCGCAGCCTCGGCTCGTGCGCCAGGACATCCTGCCGAGCCAGCTCCTGGACTTTGAAACTGCGCGAGTAGAGCCGCTCGACCTCGTCGCGGGCCACCGGGAAAGGTGGTCCCGACATTTCCCGTTGATCGTACTCGAGCGTAATCAGCAGCATTTGCGTCCCCCGACGGGCCAGGGTCGCGATATGGCCGGCATAGGCCGGGCGCATCTCCGAGGTCCATGAAATGAGCGCAGCGCGATCGTATATCGCGACGGTTTCCCCCAGGATCTCGGGGCTCAACTTGAAAAAATCGCCGCGGAACAGACTCAGCTCCTCGGCCTCGTACACGTCGAAGTCAACTAGCACCTTGCGCCGTGCCGGGATGCCATTCTCCATGCAGAAGGCCTCCAGGGCCGTCGCGGAGAGCTCGACTCCGGTGACGAGGTGGCCCTGATCGCGCAGCCAGAGCAGATCCAGGCTCTTGCCGCACAAGGGAACGAATACGCCGGGTCTGGTGGCGGAGCTTGGCCTCTTCAGCAGGGGCCAGTGGCGCTGCAAGCTCCGGTCGACCTCCGGCTGATGGAATCCGATCTGGCCGTTGCGCCAGCGGTCCAGCCAGAATTGCGGCTCCACTATGAATTATCCTGGAACGAGCTATTGTGGGGTTCTTCGGATTCGGCGCCCGATTCGTCCGGAATCTTGTGCTGTTCGGTGAGCCAGGCCCCCAGGTCGATCAGCCGGCATCGCTCGCTGCAGAACGGCCGATAGGCCGATGCTTCCGACCACTCCACCGGCCGGTGGCAGGTCGGACACTTGACGGTCGTCGCCACGCGCGCCGCCGATCAGGAGCAGCAGGTCAGAAGGAACGGCACGTCGGTTTCCAGGTGGACCGGCCGACCGACGGCGTCGGCCCACTGCAGGAATCGGATGGTGCAGCGGTGCTGGCTGCCGCTGATCTCCGGGAACAGCGAACTCTCCGCGGGCATGGTCACCCGGACCAGCTGGCAGGGGTTCTCCCGGTCGAATTGCAGCTGGAAAATCCCGCCCACCGCCATCTCGGATTTGCGCTTCGCGTTCTGACGCGTCAGCCACAGGAGCTCTGCAATGCTGTCGCACAGCGGCCGGATGAGCGCCAGCCAGTTGTTGAACTCGGCAGCGCGTACCAGCGCCGGCCGGTTCAGCCAAAACGAGTAGTCCGGCAGGTCGAAATCGCAGGTGCCGCCCGGGATGGCGCTGCGATGCTTGATGGCGCTCAGGAATTCCGAGTCGCGCAGGGGCGCCATGAAATTCGCGCCGGCGGTCGACAGATCCTCGCGCAACTTGAGCAGGTTCGATACCAGAGACTTGAGGCGGCTCGGATCGACGCCGGTCTTGGATTGAAATTCCTTGAGGACATTCACGTGTCGCTCGAGCTCCTTGAGTACGTCGCTGCGCTGATCACCGCGGCCGGTGATCGCCAGGATCTCGAGCAGGCTCGAGACCGCGGCCCGCGAGCTCCAGGCATTCTCGGATTCGCTGTGGTAGCTGGCCTGCGTGTACAGGAATTCCAGCCGCAGGAACGTGCGCATGCGCTCGTTCAGCGGCTGCTCATACACGATCGGCGCCAGCTCCGGCTCGCCTTGAGGTTCGGGATATGAGTTCATCGGCCTATTCTGATCCAATGCAAGGGCGATGGTAAACCTTCGATTTCGGCGCAATGCGTCGGCGCCCGGTTGTCGGACCTCAGCGCTTCGTCGCCGCCAGCTCCAGGTAGCGCTGATGCAACCGATCGACGGCCTGTCGCAACTCGGCTACGGACCCGGAATTGACGAGCACGTCATCGGCCGCGTTCAACCGATCCTCGCGGCTCGCTTGTGCCGCGAGCATGGCACGCCCCTGTTGCTCGCTAACCGAGTCCCGTCTCATCAGGCGCTCGAGCCGCTGCGCTTCGTCCGCATCCACCACCAGGATGCGATCCACCCGCTCGCGTGCCGAGCCGCTCTCGACCAGCAGAGGGATCGACAGCACGACATAGGGGCCGACAGCGTCGAGTGCCCGATGTTCCATGTCTGCGCGGATCAGGGGATGCAGAATCGCCTCGAGCTCGCGGCGCCTCTCGGGATCATGGAATATCAGCTCGCGGAGCGCCGCACGATCGAGCGCGCCGTCCGGCTTCAGCACGCCGCTGCCGAAGCGCGCGACCACGGCGGCCAGCCCCGGTTGTCCCGGCGCCACCACCGCACGGGCCGACTCGTCCGCGTCGATCACCGGAACGGCGAGCTCGGCCAGACGCCGCTCCACCGTGCTCTTGCCGCTTGCGATTCCGCCGGTGAGGCCGATACGCAGGCGCGGGGTCATGTCAGTGCCGCAGCCCCGAGACCCGCAGATAGCCGTCGATGAGCTCGCGGCCATACAGCATGGCCAGCCAGCCGGCGGCGGCCAGGTACGGCCCGAACGGTATCGGCGCGGCGCGGTCACGCCCCTTGAGGACGATCATGGCCACGCCCAGGATGGCGCCGGTCGCGGCTGAGAGCACAATGATCAGCGGCAGAACTTTCCACCCCATCCAGGCGCCGAGAGCGCCGAACAGCTTGAAATCGCCATAGCCCATACCCTCCTTGCCGGTGACCAGGCGAAAGGCGTGAAACACCAGCCAGAGACTCAGATAGCCTCCGGCCGCCCCGATGATGGCGTCTCGCGGCGACACCGGCAAGGCGGACCCGGCCACGGGACCGATCGCGATCGAGGCCAAGAGGCCGCCCCAAAGCAGCGGCAGCGTGATGCTGTCAGGCAGCAATTGATGGTCGATGTCGATGCCGGTGAGCGCGATCAGCGCCCAAGTGACGACGACGGCGCAGGCGGCCGCGGCGCCGAAGCCGAAGTGCCAGGCCGCCCAGGCTGAGAGGATGCCGGTAGCGAGCTCGACCACGGGATAGCGCGGGGAGATCGGGGCTTTGCAGGCCGCGCAGCGTCCGCGCAGCGCGAGCCAGCTGATCACCGGGATGTTCTGCCAGGCGGTGATGGGGGCGTTGCAGTGCGGGCAGGCGGAGCGGGGGACTACGAGGTTGAAGCGCTCGGGTGCGGGTGCGTCTTGAGTCGAGACGACGGTGGTTGCCGAGGTCGAGGAGGAGTCGATCTCCGCGGGGGTGAGCTCCGCGGCCTGAGCGCGCCACTCCCGCTCGAGCATGACGGGCAGCCGGTAGATGACGACGTTCAGGAAGCTGCCCACCACGAGGCCGAGCACGAAGACCGAGCCCGCGAATAGCACGGGGCTCGCCGCGTAGAGGTCGGCGATGTCGGTGAGCATACGCTGGGGCCTCGCGGGCGATGGCGCGCGCCGAAGGCCCGGCGCCGACCGCCGCTAGCCGACGACCGAGCCGAGCTTGAAGATCGGGAGGTACATGGCGATGACCATGCCGCCGACCAGGACGCCGATGATGGCCATGATCATGGGCTCGAGCAGGCTCGACATGCTGTCGACGGCGTTGTCGACTTCGGTCTCGTAGAATTCCGCGACCTTGCCGGACATGGTATCGAGGGCACCGGACTCTTCGCCGACGGCGATCATCTGATTCACCATGTTAGGAAAGAGGCCAGTGTTTTCCATGGCTCGCTGGAGTCTTTGACCGGTGGCCACCTCGTCCTTCATGCGGTAGACGGCTTCCTCGTAGACGATGTTGCCGGTGGCGCCGGCGACGGAGCCCATGGCCTCGACGAGGGGTACGCCGGCGGCGAACATGGTGGACAGAGTGCGCGCGTATCGGGCGATGGCGGATTTGACCAGAATGGGCCCGATGATCGGGACCTTGAGCATGATACGGTCCATCGCGAGCTGCATCTTTCTCGACCGCTTCAAGAAATAGAAAAAGGTCCAAAAGCTGCCGCCGATCAACAGCCCGCACCACCAGCCTTGATGCTGAACGAATTTCGAGAGATTGACGACCATTTGGGTGAAGGCCGGCAGGTCGGCGCCGAAACCCTTGAAGAGCGATTCGAATTGAGGAATGACGAAGATAAGCAGAACGAGGGACACAATCACCGCAACGCAGAGCACGGCAATCGGATAGAACAATGCCTTCTTGATCTTTTTCTTCAGAGCTTCGGTCTTTTCCTTGTAGGTGGCGATCTTGTCGAGCAGCGATTCGAGCGCGCCGGCTTGCTCTCCCGCTTCCACCAAATTCACGAAAAGGTTGTCGAAGTAAAGAGGATACTTCGCCAGCGATTCGTGCAAGGTGCTGCCTCCTTCGATGTTGGCTTTGATGTCCAGCACCAGCTTTTGCATGGCAGGCTTTTCGTGGCCGTTGCCGATGATCTCGAACGACTGAACCATGGGTATGCCGGCCGCCATCATGGTGGCAAGCTGACGGCTGAATAC
>DATAYO010000032.1:0-1911 GCA_036272515.1 Steroidobacteraceae bacterium
ATTGACCAGCACGATGCCGTCCTCCACGCGCTTGTACGAGGCGCCGGTCGGGCACACCTCGACACAGGCCGGCTGCTCGCAGTGCAGGCATGATTTCGGGAAGTGCACCGTGCGGCTGGCGGCACCCTCGCCGGCCTCGAAGCTGTGGATGCGGTTGAACCATACCCCGGTCGCGTCCGCCGTATAAGGATCGCGGTCGGTGAGCGGCGCGGAGTGCCCGCCGGTGTTCCACTCCTTGCAGTTGACCGCGCAGGCGTGACAGCCGACGCAGGTGTCGAGGTCGATCACCAGGCCGAGCTTCTTGCCGCCGGGCTCGGGCAAGGTCGTCATCGCCGCCACTCCGCGCCATAGCGCAACAGCGAGGGTCGCGGGCGCAGACCTTTTGGCGGCCTAAGCGGCGGCAGCAGCGGGTCGGTCTCGCCGGCTTCGTCGGGCAGGCATTTCTCCAGCCGAACCTTGACGTCATACCATGCGGCCTGGCCGGTTACCGGGTCGGAGTTCGACAGCTGCATGCCGTCACGCTCGGGCAGCAATTCGGGGATCACGTGGTTTAAGAGGAAGCCCCGGTGCGCTTCGCCGCTCGCCGGATCGAGGTTCCAGGCGCCGGCGCGCTTGCCGATCCCGTTCCATGTCCACACCGTGTTCGGCTCGCAACCCTCCATCAGGTGCAGTTGCACTTTGACCCTGCCGTGGTGGCTGACCACCCAGGCCCAATCGCCGTCGGCGAGGCCAAGCGCCGTCCCGGTGGCGCGGTTCACATAGAGGCGGTTGAGCCCGATGATCTGGCGCAGCCACGCGTTCTGCGATCCCCAGGAGTGATACATCGGCATCGGTCGCTGCGTGATCGCGTGCAGCGGGAATTCATCTCCTGCAACCGTTTCGAGGAATGGCGGATACCAGATCGGCAGCGGATCGAACGCCGCCGCGACGCGCGTGCGCAGCCGCTCAGGCGGTTGCACCGCACCGTGGCCTTGCGCCGCGAGCCTGAACCTTTGCAGCGGCTCACAGTAGAGCTGCAGCACGATCTGTTCGGCCCGCTCGATGAAGCCGAAGCGCTGTGCGATCTCGAGATAGGCCTTGTTGCTGTGTTTGTAGTAGAGCGCCTCGGGCGGCAGCTCGAATTTCCAGAAGCACTGGTGGGCGATATATTGCTCGAGCTGGCGCGGGTTGGGCGGGCCGGTCCCTTCGAGTTCGCCGTCTCGCCCGCGCCAGCCGGCGAGCGGGCCGATCCCCGGCAGGCGCTCGTGGTTGACGATGTAGTCGGGATAGCCGCCGGGATAGCGCGGATTGCCGTCCGGCTTCACGAGCCCCGGCAATCCGAGCCGCGCCCCGAGATCGATCAGCACGTCTTGAAACGGCCGCACATCGCGATCCGGCTTGATGACCGGCTGGCGGATAGCGTCGGCGGGGCCATCCGCGCTGCTGATCGGTCGGTCGAGCAGCGAGATGCAGTCCCAGCGCTCGAGGTACGTCGTGTCCGGGAGTACCAAATCGGCGTAGGCCACGGTCTCCGAGAAATACGCGTCGGCGTAGATGAAGCGCGGGATCGTGTAGCTGCCGTCGGGCTCCTTTTGGGTGAGCATTGCGATCGTGCCGGCGGTGTTCATCGCCGAGTTCCACGCGATGTTTGTCATGTACATGAATAGCGTGTCGATCTTGTAGGGATCGCCCTTCACCGCGTTGGCAATCACCATGTGCATCATCCCTTGCCCGGCGAGCGGCGCCTCCCACGAAAAGGCCTTGTCGATGCGCTGCGGTGTGCCGTCGGTTGCGACCAGCAGGTCCTCAGGGCCAAGCGGATCGCCGAGCGGCATACCGTCGAGCGGTTGGCCGGGCGTGACCGTCTTCGCGGGCTTTGGCCCGGGCGGGCAGGGACGCGGATAGGGCGCCTTGTAGCGCCAGGAGCCGGGG
>DATAYO010000033.1:0-2756 GCA_036272515.1 Steroidobacteraceae bacterium
TCTGGTGCCAGCTGTTCAGCGAACCGGGCAGCGGCTCGGACGTGGCCGGGGCGGTCACCCGGGCCGAGTTCCGCGGCAACCAATGGGTGGTCAACGGACAGAAAGTATGGACCACCAGCGCCCACAAGGCGCATTGGGGGCTCTTGCTGGCGCGTACGGATTGGGACCAGCCGAAGCACCGCGGCCTGTCGTATTTCGTCATCGACATGAAGCAGCCGGGCGTGACCGTGCAGCCGCTGCGGCAGATGAACGGCTATGCATCGTTCAACCAGGTATTCTTCACCGATGCCAAGGTCGAGCCCGAGATGCTTGTCTCCGAGGTCGGCAACGGCTGGTCGGTGACGACGACGACGCTGATGCACGAACGCCGCGGCGCCGACGCACTGCGGAGCTGGACCATCGCCTCCGACAAGCCCGGCCGTATCTACGACGAGGAGCGGGAGGAAGTCCGCACGACGATGGAGCCCTACAAGTGGTATCCGCAGCGTGTGGGGCGCATCGATCTGCTGCTGGAGCGCGCGCGGGCGACCGGGAAGATCGGCGATCCGGTGGTCCGGCAGGAAATCGCCAAGGTGCTGGCGATATCGAAGGCAGCGGAATGGACCGCCCGCCGCGCCCGCACGGCGCAGGAGCAGGGCCGGCCGCAGGGCCCGGAGGGCTCGCTCGGCAAGCTCGCGTCGAGCATCGTCGCGCGGGCGGCGGCGCGCGTGCACACATCGCTCTTGGGGCCGGATGCGCTATTGAGCGGCGACGACAGCCCGATGAACGGGGTGCTGGCCGAGATCCTGGTCTCGGTGCCGGCCTGTTCAATCGCCGGCGGCACCGACGAGATCCAGCGCAACATTATCAGCGAACGCGTGCTCAAGATGCCGCGCGAGCGGACCGGCGACACGGACAAACCGTTCAAGGACGTGCCGAGAAACACGGTGGCCTGAGGTGTGAGCGGCCGAAGGGCAAAGATCGAGGTGCGCGATGGGCATGGTGGTCAACGGAACCTGGTTCGACGACGATCCGCTTCCGGCCGATCGCGGCGGCGCTTTCCTGAGGCCGGATTCGAGCTTTCGCGATGCGGTGAGCCGAGACGGCACGGCCAAATTTGTGGCCGAACCCGATCGCTACCAGCTCGTTACGGCCCCGTCCTGCCCGTGGGCGCACCGGACGGTGCTGATGCGGACGCTGAAGCGGCTCGGCGGTGTGATCCCGCTCCTCGAATCCGATCTGCCGAAAGGCGAGGGCTGGGCCTATTCGCGCGGCTTTGACGAGCTCGCGCCGAGGGACGGTGTCTTCCACGTGCATCAAGTCTACACCGCCGCCAAGGCCGACTACACCGGCCGCGCCACGGTACCGGTGCTGTGGGACCGCAAGACGAAGACGATCGTCAACAACGAGTCGTCCGAGATCATCCGTATGCTCAACAGCGCGTTCGACGCGTTCGGCGACGCTAGCCTCGATCTCTACCCGCTCGCGTTGCGCGCCGAGATCGATGAGATCAATCGGTTCATTTATGACAACATTAATAACGGCGTCTATCGCGCCGGGCTGGCGAAAAGCCAGGAGGCTTACGAGCAGGCGTTCCGCAACCTGTTCGCGGCGTTGGACGACTTGGAGGCGCGCCTCTCTCGCCGGCGCTGGCTCGTCGGCGGGCGGTTCACCGAGGCCGACCTGCGGTTGTTCCCGACACTGATCCGCTTCGACACGGTTTATTACTTGCTGTTCAAGTGCAATCTTCGCCGCCTGGCGGACTATCACAATCTGTCGAACTACACGCGCGAGATTTACCAAATGCCGGGTGTGGCGGCGACCGTCGAATTTGACAAGATCAAGCTCGGCTACTATGGCGGCATGCGACACCTGAACCCGAAAGGCATCCTGCCGCTGGGCCCCGCTCTCGACTTTGCGGCGCCGCACGACCGGTCGCGGATCGGCGCCGGCTGAGCCGGCCCGAGTAGAGGAGACCGCCGCCGTGGCTGCACGGAACCGCATGATGACGCTGGTCGCCTTCCTGCAGGCGCAGAACTGCTCGAACCTGCCGGGCTCGTGGCGCCATCCGGGGACGATGCTGGATTTCCTGACGCCCGAATACTATCAGCGCATCGCGCGCACGCTCGAGGACGGCAAGATCCAGATGGCCTTCTTCGACGATCGCCTGGCGCTGCCGGACATGTATACCGGCGACCACGCCGAGGCGATCGGCGCGGGAGTGCGGGCGGTAAAGCTCGATCCCTGTACCGTCATCATGGCGATGGGAATGGCGACACAGCGACTGGGGCTCGGGGCGACCTACTCGACGACCTACTACGAGCCATTCCACGTCGCGCGTGTATTCGCGACGATGGATTTGATGCTCAAGGGCCGCGTCGCCTGGAATATCGTGACCTCGCTCAACAGCGGCGAGGCCCGGAATTTCGGCCAGCGCGAGCACATGGAGCACGACGCACGCTACGACCGGGCCGACGAGTTCATGGACGTCGTGCTCGGCCACTGGAACACATGGGAAGACGACGCCCTCATCCTCGACAAGGCGACCAACCGCTTCGCCGATCCGGCAAAGGTGCACCGGCTCGATCATGCCGGGCGGTATTTCCAGTCGCGGGGCCCTTTCAGCGTGCCGCGCTCGCCGCAGGGGCACCCGGTGCTGATCCAGGCGGGGCAATCCGGCCGCGGTCAAAACTTCGCCGCGAAATGGGGCGATCTCGTCTTTGTCATCTATCACAACCTCAAGGACGGGATCCGGGAATACGCCCAGTTCAAGGCGG
>DATAYO010000034.1:0-2854 GCA_036272515.1 Steroidobacteraceae bacterium
GTGATGCGCACCGGCGTGATCCACTCGCGCAGCTTGTTGACGCCCTTAGAGAGCCATCGGCGCCACCAGCGGTCCTGACGCTTCATGCGGATGGTGCCCACATAGTCGTAGCCCTTTTCCAGCATGTCGACCAGCTTGCCGAGCTCCTCGGGCGGATTCTGCAGATCCGCATCCATGGTGATCACGTGCTCGCCGCGCGCGTAAGCGAGTCCGGCCATGACCGCGGAATGCTGGCCGAAGTTGGCGTGGAACAGCACCACCCGCGTCTCCGCCGGCCGGCGCTGGAACTGCCGGCGCAACAGCGCCGCCGAGCGGTCCTTGCTGCCATCATTCACGAACACGCACTCATAGCTCACGTTGAGCTGGTCGAGCGCCGGATACAGCCGCTCGAACAGGGTATCGAGCACCTGCTCCTCGTTGTAAACCGGGATGACCACGCTCAGTTTGGGCGCGTTCGCCATGATGCCGTCGCTCAAGTGTCGGCGGCGACGGCGCCGTGCGACTTCAGCATCTCGTAGAGCTCCCGGGTGCGCTCGCGCATCAGCGGCTCCGAGCCCCGGGCCTCGACGTTCAGGCGCAGCAGCGGCTCGGTATTCGAGGTGCGCAGATTGAAGCGCCAATCCGCGAACTCATAGGATTGCCCATCGGTACGGTCGACCTTCAGCGCCTGCGGCGCATAGCGCGCTTCGACGGCGGCCATCGCGGCCGCGGAATCCGGGACCCGGTAATTGAGCTCTCCGCTCACCGGAAACGCGGCGATCCGCTCCCCGACCAGCGAGGAGAGCGACCTTCCGGTCTCGCTCAGGATCTGGGACATCAGCAGCCAGGGGATCATGCCGCTGTCGCAGTAGGCGAAGCGGCGAAAGTAATGATGCGCGCTCATCTCCCCGCCGTAGACGCCATCCACGTCGCGCATGCGCTGCTTGATGAATGCATGGCCGGACTTCGACAGCACGGCCTCGCCGCCCAGGGACTCGACGATTCCGATGGTGTTCCAGGTGAGCCTCGGATCGTGCACCACCTTGCCGCCACGCTCACCGCGCAGGAGCACCGAGGCGAGCAAGCCCACGATGTAATAACCCTCGATGAACTGACCGGTTTCGTCGAAAAAGAAGCAGCGGTCGAAGTCCCCGTCCCAGGCAAGCCCCAAGTCCGCCCGGTGGGCGCGGATCGCGGCCACCGTCGGCGCGCGATTCTCCTCGATCATCGGATTCGGGATGCCGTTCGGGAAGTGCCCGTCGGGCTCATGATGGAGCTTGATGAACTCGAACGGCAGATGCGGCTCGAGCTCATCGACGATCAGCCCCGCCCCGCCGTTGCCGGCATTCACCACGATCTTCAAGGGCTCGAGCTTCTCGAGCGCGACATAGGACAGCAGATGCCGCACGTACGCCGGCATAGTATCGATCGGCCGCCGCCGGCCGCGCACCCGGGGCTCCTCGAAGCCGCCGCGCTCGGCGATCGCGCGGATGTCCTTCAAGCCGTTGTCGGCGCTGATCGGCTTCGATTGCTCGCGCACGAATTTCATGCCGTTGTAATCCGGCGGGTTGTGGCTGGCGGTGACCATGATGCCGCCGTCATAGCCGCCATCGAACGTCGCGAAGTACACGCCTTCGGTCCCGCAGATGCCGATGTCGAAGACGTCGGCGCCGCCGTCGGTCAAGCCCCGGCAGAGCGCGTCGGCGAGGCCCGCACTCGACAACCGGATGTCGCGCCCCACCACCACGCGCTTCGGCGACAGGAACTCGGCATAGGCGCGCCCCACCCGGTAGGCGACATCGTCATTGAGCTCGGTCGGGATCCGGCCCCGCAGATCGTAGGCCTTGAAGCACGTGATCGCGCTCAAGTGCTGGTCCCTTGACGGCCGTAGTTGTCCTGGAAGCGCACGATGTCATCCTCGCCGAGGTAGGAGCCGGACTGCACTTCCACGATGTGCAGCTCCACCTTGCCGGGATTCTCGATGCGATGGGTCGCCCCAATGGGAATGTAGGTGGACTCGTTCTCGGACAAAAGGAACGTCTTGTCGTTGCAAGTGATGCGGGCGGTTCCCTGCACCACGATCCAGTGCTCGGCGCGGTGATGGTGCATTTGCAGCGACAAGACACCGCTCGGCTTGACGGTGAGGCGCTTGACCTGGAAGCGATCGCCCGCATCCAGGCTGTCGTAGCTTCCCCAGGGTCTGAACACCTCGCGGTGCAGGGACGATTCCCCCCGCCCCGACTTCTTGAGCTTCGCCACCAGATCCTTCACGTCCTGCACGCGCTCCTTGGGCGCCACCAAGATCGCATCCTTGGTCTCGACGATGACGTGGTCGTCCATGCCCACCGCCGCGACCAGGCGGCTGGTGGAATGCACGTAGCAGTCGTGCGTATCGTGGACCAGGACATCGCCCCGCAGCACGTTGCCTTCCTCGTCCGCCGGCAGCGCATCGAACAAGGACGCCCAGGAGCCCACATCGCTCCAGCCGGCATCGAGCGGCAGCACCACCGCGTCACGGGTTTTTTCCATGACCGCATAATCGATGGAGTCGCTGCGGCATTTCTCGAACGCCGCCTTGTCGATGCGCGTGAAGTCCAGATCCGTGCTCGCCGCCTCGAACGCCGCCTTGCTCGCCTCCAGGATGTCCGGCGCGAACGCCGCGAGCTCGGCGAGATACCGGGCCGCCGTGAACACGAACATCCCGCTGTTCCAGTAATAATCGCCGGAGGCGACGAATTGGCGCGCGAGATCCAGGGGAGGTTTCTCGATGAACTCGGCCACCGGAAATTCGGGGCCGCCGCCTTCGCCGCGGCGAATGTAGCCATAGCCGGTCTCGGGCGTGTGCGCCACGATGCCGAACGTCACCAGCTTGCCG
>DATAYO010000035.1:0-1640 GCA_036272515.1 Steroidobacteraceae bacterium
TTCTGCTCGGCCAGTTCCGGATCGTTGTAGTCGAACTGCGTCATGCGCCACATGAGGTCGAACAGTGCGCGGTTGTCCCGCGCGAACGCAACGTATTCGAGTGCGAGCGCCGCCACCCGCTCGCTCACATCGCGCTCGGAGAGCTCCACCGCCTCGAGGCGCTCGCACAGTTGGCGGTATGCGCGCGTGGCGAGCGCGCCGAGCAGCCCGCGTGCATCGCCGAAGTGGTGCTTCGGCGCGGACTGCGACACACCAGCCCGTCGGGCTGCCTCGCGCATGCTGAAGCCGGCGACGCCGCTCTCGGTCAACACGTCCAGCGCGCTGTCGAGCAGCGCCGCGCGCAGGTTGCCGTGATGGTAGCGATCACCGGTCCTGGACTCTTCGGTCACCATGATGCCTACATCTTGACAGTGAGTAGATCGTCTGTAAACTACTCACTGTCAAGATGGCAGGTAGATGGGATGGATATGGCGGACAGGGTTCTGGTCACGGGGGTCTCAGGGTTCATCGGCGGTCACATCGCCGCTGAGCTTCTGCGCCGCGGGTATGCGGTCCGCGGGTCGGTGCGGTCGCCGGCTCGCGCCGACGAGGTGCGCGCTGCGATGGCGGCGGCGGGTGCGGACGACGCCTTGCTTGAGATCGTGCAGCTCGACCTGCTCTCGGACGAAGGCTGGGCGGCCGCGGCCGAAGGGTGTCGTTTCGTGCAGCACGTTGCTTCCCCCTTCGTCACGGCGAAGCCGAAGGACCCGGATGATCTGATCCGTCCTGCTGTCCAGGGCACGACCAGGGCGATCAACGCCGCGCTCGATGCGGGCGTGGAGCGCGTGGTGGTCACTTCTGCCCTCGCGACGGTGCAGTACGCCCCGGCGCGAAAGGGTCACGTTTTCACGGCATCCGACTGGACTCCGCTCGAGCAGCGCGGGCTCGGCGCCTACGTCACCTCGAAGGTCCGGGCCGAGCGCGCGGCGTGGGACATCACCGAGCGACGCGGCGCGCGCGACCGCCTCGCCGTCATCAACCCGGGCGGGGTCATCGGCCCGCTTCTCTCCGATGACCCGGGAACCTCGGTCACGGCGATCCAGCAGATCATGGCAGGGGCGCTGCCGATGATTCCCGACCTGCGCCTTCCGTGGATCGACGTGCGAGACGTCGCCGACGCGCATATCGAGGCCATGACCGCCGAGACGGCGGGCGGCAGCCGCACGATCGTCGCCACGGACCCGTCATCGCTGATCGAGGTCGCCGCGGTGCTGCGGGAGAGGCTTCCCGAGGCGAGCGCCAAGATGCCCACCCGCGCGATGCCGACTTGGCTGACCTGGGTCGCGAGCATGTTCGAACCTCAGCTTCGCGACAACCGATGGCTCATCGGCTTGGCGCAACGCTTCGACCGGGGACCCGCCGAGGCGCTCCTTGGCCGGCCTCTCCGCTCGATACCCGACACGATCGAGGAGACCGGCCGCAGCCTTGTCGAGCACGGACTCGTCTGATCCAGGGCACCACCTGCGCCGCATTTCTGGCCCGGGCCATCAACTAACGTGATGGCCCGGCACCATTAGGCCGCAGGCGGGTCAGGCCGAGGGTGAGCACGATGGCCAGGACGGCCAGGGGAATGGCGGGCACGGCGGCCGGGGCGGCGGAAA
>DATAYO010000036.1:0-31230 GCA_036272515.1 Steroidobacteraceae bacterium
CCCGCCCCACGCGGCGCCCCCGGCCCACGCGGCGCCCCCGGCCCACGCGGCGCCCCCGCCCCAGTCGGCACCCCCACGGCCAATGACCGCCCCCGAGCGGCGGCCGCCTGCCGCCCCCCCGGCGCCTCACCCGGCACCTCGCCAGGGCGCCCCGCCTCCGCGAGCCGAGCCGCATCAGGAACCCCGGCCGTGATTGCCGTTCATCACGACCCGGCGTCGCGTCGATTCATGGCCGACGTGGACGGCGAGCGCGCCGTTCTGGACTACACGCTCTCGGACAACGTCATGACGATCACGCACACCGGGGTTCCGCGGGCGATCGAGGGACGCGGCATCGCAGGCGAGCTGATGCGCGAAGCGCTTGCCTCCGCCAGAAGCAGTGGATGGCGTGTTGTTCCGGCCTGCTCCTATGCGGCGGCGTACATCGAGAAACATCCCGACGAGGCGCCTCGGGACGAGCGCCAGCACCAAAGCGATTTGCTGGACGAAGCACTGGACGAGTCCTTCCCCGCGAGCGACCCGCCCTCGGTAGGACGCAGCTCCTAGCGCCAAGCCCGGCGCAAAGGAAAGTCGAGCTCAGGTGACGAGGGCGCCGGATTGTGATAGACCATGAAGACCTGCAATGTAGGCGGTTAAATCATGATGGCCGCTCCGCTGGCTTCCTTGAGTTTCTGTCCAGGCCTCAAAGCCGGCCCTAAGAGCTGGCGAGCTGACCTGAAGCGGGGCGATCCTTATTCCATAACAATAAATCCCACAAGCAATGCGCGAAGGCCGCGGCTTTTAGGCTGAACTTCTACTGATGGGGGGAATCGACGTGAACGCAACCGTGATAGACGATCCAATGAAGAATACCGGGCTCAAGAACCGATGGGCGCAGCTGGTCATGGGCATCATCTGCATGGCGATGGTCGCCAACTTGCAATATGGCTGGACACTGTTCGTCAATCCGATGTCCGAGAAATTCGGCTGGTCGAAGGCCGCGATCCAGGTGGCCTTTTCGATCTTCGTGCTCTGCGAGACCTGGCTGGTGCCGGTGGAAGGCTGGCTGATGGACAAGTTCGGGCCCCGTCCGGTGGTGCTGGTGGGCGGCATCCTGGCGGGGTTGTCCTGGATCATCAACTCCTACGCGACCTCGCTCGGGGTGCTGTATTTCTCGGCGGTGGTCGGCGGGGTCGGCGCCGGCAGCGTGTACGGCACCTGTGTGGGCAATGCGCTGAAGTGGTTTCCCGACAAGCGGGGACTGGCCGCGGGGCTGACGGCGGCGGGGTTCGGCGCCGGGGCGGCGCTGACGGTGATTCCGATCGCGAACATGGTGAAGTCGGGCGGCTACGACCGGGCGTTCTTTGACTTCGGGCTCATCCAGGGGATCGTGGTGTTGGTGCTGTCGTTGTTTCTGATCCGCCCGCCCACGACGGCGATCGTGGCGGCGCTCAAGGGGGCGGTCAATCCGCTTACCCGGCGCAACTTCGTGCCCGGCGAGATGCTCAGGACGCCGGTGTTTTGGATGCTGTATCTGTGCATGGTGCTGGTGGCCTCGGGCGGCCTGATGGCGGCCGCGGAGGTGGCCCCGATCGCCAAGGACTACGGCGTAGCCACGGTCCCGGTCACCTACTTCTGGGCCACCTTGCCGCTGCTGACGGTGGCGCTGTCGATCGACAGCCTGGTCAACGGCTTGACGCGCCCGCTGACCGGCTGGCTATCCGATCACCTCGGCCGCGAGAACACGATGGTGCTGGTCTTTGCGGTCGAGGGCCTGGCCATCTGGGGTCTGATGGCCTTCGGTCACGCGGTCCTCGGGTTCCTGATCTTCGCGCCGATGATCTTCCTCGGATACGGGGAGATCTTCTCGCTGTTCCCGGCAGTGAGCGGCGACACCTTCGGCCCGAAGTATGCCGCAGCCAACAACGGCTTTCTGTACACCGCCAAAGGCACCTCCTCGCTCCTCATTCCGCTGGCGAACGTGCTCAAGCATGCCGCGGGGAGCTGGGTGCCGGTGCTGTGGATCGCGGGCGCCCTGCCGATCATTGCCGCGGTGCTGGCGATTACCGTGCTGTCGCCGATGCGCCGACGCATGCTCGACCGGGTGGTGGCCGACGAGCCGGATCGGAAGCTGGGGCAAACAGCCTAGCGGCCGGAAACCGGGATTTTGGCGTTTCCGCGGAAACGCCCCCGAGCTTATTTCGGCAGCATCGGGTGCCCTTCATGCGCAACGAGCAGGTCATGCATGTCATTCGCATGCTCCTCCTCGACGGCCAGAATGCGCTCCATCATGAGGCGGCTGCTCGGATCCCGATCGCTGAAGTAGCGAATGAGCTCGCGATAATGTTCGACCGCAATCCGCTCGGCGACCAAATTCTCCTTGATCATCTCGACCAGATTGCCGGCATTGCCGTACTCCGATGCCGACCGGGACGCGAGACCTGATGGATTGAAATCGGGCCTGCCGCCGAGTTGATTGATGCGCTCCGCCACTTCCATCGCATGCTCCTGCTCCTCCTTGGCGTGCGTGGCGAATTCCGACTTCACCCCCTCGCTGGAGATGCCGGTGGCAGCGATCGCATGCATGGTGTAGCGCAGCACGCAGACGATCTCGGTGGCAAGCACGGCCTGCAGGATATCGATGGTCTGCTTCACGTCGCCCTGGTAGCTCGGGGTGAGGCCGCCCTCTTCCATATGCTTGCGAGCGCGGGCGCGCAGCGTTTGTATGTCGGTCAGAAACGGCTTGGATTGCTCCGAGGCGGTGCGGCTTTCCATCTTGTTCTACTCCTGCATGAGTGAGCGTAAGAGCGACCCTTATATACCATCGCATGTCGACTTCATTGACGAGCGGCGGATGAGTTGGCTGTAGGAATCGGTGAGGCGGCGCTGTCGGCAACGCGCCGATGTCGGGCGCACCGCACACTCCCTTTACGGCTGCGCCTCCAATGCCGCCGCCAGTGCCTGCACGAGCGGTCCGAGCTTCGGAGGACTGGCCTCGAACGTGGGCTGCATACCGTGCTCCACCAACGCCGCCGTGCATACCGGACCGATGGAGGCGATGACGGTGGCGCGCAGGAGCCGGGAGAGCTCTGCGTCTCGATGCCCCTGCGCGGCGACCGCGTAGAGATTGCGCACTTGTACGGCGCTCGTGAACACCACCGCATCCACGGCCGAGGCGGCCAGGGCTTCGATCAGCCGCTCGAGCGGGCCGGTATCCTCGGGCAGCGCCCAGCGGTAGGTCGCGATTTCATCGACCGCCGCGCCGCGCGCCCGCAAGGCCTCGCCAAGCTTCCGGTTCGATTCGCCGTAACGCTGCACCAGCACACGCCGCTGCTCGAGCGCAACCCCGGCGATGGACTCGAGGACCGTGTCGGTGGTGAAGGGCGAGGCCGCCCGGATATCGATGCGCACGCCGCGCGAATTCAGTTCACCGGTGGGTTTGGGTCCTCGCACCACCACCACGGCCTGCTCGAGCAGCTGCATCAATTTCCCACTCGAACCGAGGGCAACCGCCGCCTCGAACAAGGCGCGCGTGCCGACGCCGGTCTGAAAAATCGCCATCGTGAAAGGGCGAGCCGTCCACTCCTCGATCTGCGCCGCCAGGCGGCCGGCGTCCACATCCGGCACCTCCTCCAGAGCGGGCGCACGCATCGGCACGCCTCCTCGCCGTGCAATCAATTCGGCCAGATGCTCGCCGGTCCGCGTCTCGAGTATCGCCACGACCTTGGATTTCATGAAGTTACCCCGATCCCCCGATCAGGCCCGCGGTCACGTTGATCGCGAATCCGAGGATCGAGGCGTTGAACACGAACGATATCAGCTCATGCGCGATCACCACCTTGCGGATCGAAGCCCGGGTCGTCAGCACGTCCGCGGTTTGGCAGGCGGCGGCGATGGTGAAGGAGAAGTAGGCGAAGTCCCAGAAAGACGGCATGCGCGTTTCCGGAAACGTCAACGGGCGATCATCGACCCCGGCGCTGTAGAACATATCGGCATAGCGAGTGGTGAACATCGCCGGGACCAGCAACCAGGAATCGATCAAGGTCGCAGCGACGAGCGCGAAGTGTCCGATCCGGGCGCCTCCCTGGACGTGGTGCAGGGTGGCGAGCGGCTCGACGATCGCCACGAGGCTCACCAGAGCCGCGGCCGTGACTACGATCAATATGACCGGAGCCGTTTCGTCCTCCTCGATGTAGCGTGAGCAGATCTCCTCGGCGGTGAGCCGCGACATCCACAGGTACAGCATGACGAGGAACGAGCTCACGCCCACGTCCCAGCTGGCGAGCAGCCGGCTGACCCCGGACCAGCTCGCGGGAAATGCGAAATAGGCGGCGACGCCTACGCCGATGGCGATCCAAAGCTTGGGGTGGTAGCGCACCAGCTTGATCATGGCCGATGGAAACGAGATTGCGACCGCCGGCGGTATCTTGCCACATCGTTCTCCGCGTACACCCGGGTGATGTAAAAACTTGTCAAGTACCCGACCCTTCTTGACGCCCCGCGTGGAATCATAGGCCGATGGAGCCGCTACTCCCTGAAGAAATAAGGAATCGCGCAAAGCGCCGCGCCGATCGAGACCAGCGCGATGGCGTTCGGAACGAAGTATGGGTAGACGACCAGGCCGATTCCGCAGAGCAGCGGGACCGGGGCCCGCCGCCTGCGGCCATACATGCAAAAACCCACGCCGATGGAACTGAACAGAACACCCCACAAGAGGGTTGTCGTGGTCATGCCGGCCGGCTACTTGCTTTCTTTGGCCACCAGCCAATTGACCAGCTCGATCAGACCGTCGGGGCCGCCCGCCGATTCCACCTGGAGACGATATTTGCCGTTCACCACGATGGTCGGCGTGCGGTCGACGCCGAATTGCTTGATGGCCTCTTCATCGATGCGCACCTGGTTGTCGACGCCGAACGATTTCGACGTTGCCAGGAACTTGGCGACGGGAACCCCCGCCCGCTTCTCATAGAAGCGCGCGGCGTCCTCGATCGTCGGCATGTGTGACTTCAGACCACCGGTCGCAGGGTCAGTGGTCGCAAGCTCGCCCGTGGTCCACACCGCGTCGAACATGGCGTCGTGCGTCTTGTCGGCGATCCCGAGCGCTTGTGCCGTCACGTACGCCAGCTGGAACATCGGCCAATCCTCAGCGGGGTTGAACGAGGCGGGTATGAAATTGACGATCACGTTGGAGGGTACGCTGTGTTCCAGCTTGCGCATGTACGGCTGAAACTGATTGCAGGCCGGGCAGGCATACGAGAAAACCTCGGTAACCTGGACTTTTCCGGCCGGAAGGCCGGGCGAGCGCGCCGGAACGATGGGAAAGTAGTTCCTTCCTTCGACCCACTTGGTATCCGCGGCGGGAGCCGCTGATGCGGTGACGGCTCCGAAGATGCCCGTGACCAGCGATAAAGTTGCCAAGATCGACGCGAATGAGTTCATCTGAAGGCTCCAGGCTTGGACGGTATGCGAACAAAATCGCCGCTGATCATAGACAATTTCGCCGCGCGCCGCGCGTTGCGCCGTCTTCTGTAGTACCTCTGCCCGGAAGACCGTAAAGTACGCCGTTCAACGGCCCCGCGCCGCCCCTAAACATGGTCTTCTTGCCGTGAGCATGCGATGAGCAACGACGCCGACCGATCCCTACCGCCCGGCGTCGGCGCACATGCTGCGCCCTCGAGCCCGAGGAAGTATCCGCCCGCCTTGATCGCCGTAGGCGCGGCCGTGCTGGCGGTTGTGTGCCTGGTTTTGATCATCAGGCACGCTCAACCCAAGTCCTCGGCCAACTTGCCCAATGCGCGCGCACCGGGCGAACGGGGCGGCCCCATGCCGGTCTCGGTGGCTACCGCGAATACCGGCGACATCGAACTGCGGTTGCCCGCCCTGGGCACGGTCACTCCGCTCGCCACCATCACCATCCGCACCCAAATCAGCGGCATTCTGCAAAAAATTGCCTTTAGCGAGGGAGGCCTGGTGCGGCGGGGGGAGCTGCTCGCGCAAATCGATCCGCGTCCTTATGAGGCTGCCGTCCGCCAGATGGAGGGCAACCTCAGGCGTGATCAGGCGCTCCTGGCGGATGCCAAGCTCGATCTGAAGCGCTACGAAGGTCTCGTGAAGGAGGACTCGATCGCGGTACAACAGCTCGACACCCAGCGCGCCCTGGTCGATCAATACCAGGGAACGATCGAGTCCGACGAAGGGCAGCTGCAGACTGCCCGCGTCAACCTGATCTATACGCGCATCGTTTCCCCCGTCGATGGACGGGCCGGGTTGCGGCAGGTCGACCAGGGAAACTATGTGACACCGGGTGATGCCAACGGCATCGTCGTGGTCAATCAGGTGCAGCCCATCACGGTGATCTTCCCGGTACCGGAGGACTACGTGCCGGCGCTCACCCGGCAGATGCGCGCCGCCGGCAGCCTCGAAGTCGATGCCTACGACAGAGCCAACAGCATGCTGCTGGCACGCGGGAAGCTTCTCACGCTCGACAACCAGATCGATGTGACCACCGGCACGGTCAGGCTGCGCGCGCAGTTCGACAACGCCGACGGCGCGCTCTTCCCTAATCAGTTCGTCAACGTCCAGCTTCTGCAGGAAGTCCTGCACGGCCAGGTGATCATGCCGAACTCGGCGGTTCGGCGCGGCGCGCCGGACGGGGTCACGACCACCTTCGTTTACATCGTGAATCCGGACAGCACGGTGTCTGTGCGGCCGGTCACCTTGGGCGTCGTGCAAGGCGATCGCGCGGCCGTTCTGGCGGGCCTCGCGGCCGGCGACAAGGTGGTGACCGAGGGCGGCGATCGGCTGCGCGACGGCGCCAAGGTACAGCTGCCGGGTATCGCGGCCGCCGGGGCGGCGGCCGGTGCTTCGGTGGCCGCCGTGGCGCTGGGCGGTCCGAAAAAACACCACAAGCACCCGCGTCCCGAGGCGCAATGAGGGCGTGAACCCGTCTCGACTGTTCATCTTGCGGCCGGTCGCGACCACGCTCCTGATGGTCGCGATCCTGATCGTCGGGGCGATTGCCTACCGGCAGCTTCCCCTCTCGGCATTGCCCGAGGTGGCCTACCCGACCATTCAAGTGCAGACCTTCTATCCGGGCGCGAGTCCCGAGGTGATCACCTCGGCCATCACGGCTCCTTTGGAGAAACAATTCGGGCAGATGCCCGGCCTGGATGAGATGTCCTCCACCAGCTCGGGAGGCGCGTCGGTGATCACATTGCAATTCACGCTGTCGCTCCCGATCGATGTCGCCGAACAAGAGGTGCAGGCGGCGATCAGCGCCGCGCAGAATCTGTTGCCGCAGGATTTGCCGGCGCCCCCCATCTACGCCAAGGTGAATCCGGCGGACGCTCCCGTTCTGACGCTCGGAATCACCTCCAAAGTCATGCCGCTCACCGAGGTGGAGGACCTGGTCGATACGCGCATCGCCCAAAAGATCTCGCAGCTGAAAGGGGTGGGAGTCGTCAGCATCTCAGGCGGCCAGCGGCCGGCGGTTCGGGTGCTGGTGAATCCCCGCGCACTGGCCGCCTACGGGCTCAACATCGACGATCTGCGCACCACCATCGCGAACGCGAACCAGAACGGACCGAAGGGGACACTCGACGGTCCGACCAGCGCCTACACCGTCAACACCAACGATCAGATTCGAAACGCGGCAGATTATGGCGAGATCGTCATCGCCTACAAGAACTCGGCGCCCGTGAGGCTGAAGGACGTGGCGACACTTCAGTCGGGGGCGGAGAATGCCAAGCTCGCCGGCTGGATGAACTCGACGCCGGCGCTGATCTTGAACGTGCAGCGCCAGCCGGCCGCCAATGTGGTCGACACGGTCGACCGGGTCAAGGATCTTCTGCCCTCGCTCAAGGCCGCCATGCCCGCGGGAGTGGATTTGACGGTGCTCACCGACCGCACGAACACCATTCGAGCCTCGGTCAAGGACGTGGAATTCGAGCTCGCCCTCGCCGTCGTGCTCGTCGTGCTGGTGATTTTCGTATTCCTGCGCAACGTGCCCGCGACCATCATCCCGTCGCTCTCGGTGCCCCTCTCCATCGTCGGCACCTTCGGCGTCATGTACCTCGCGAATTTCAGCCTGAACAACCTGTCGCTGATGGCCTTGACCATCGCCACGGGCTTCGTCGTCGACGATGCCATCGTGATGATCGAGAACATCTCGCGCTACATCGAGCGCGGGATGGCGCCGCTGCAGGCCGCGCTCGAGGGCGCCGGGCAGATCGGTTTCACCATCATCTCGCTCACCGTATCGCTGATTGCCGTGCTGATTCCGCTGCTTTTCATGCAGGACGTCGTCGGGCGGCTGTTTCGGGAGTTTGCGGTGACTCTGGCGGTGACCATCCTCATCTCGGCGGTCGTGTCGTTGACGCTCGTGCCGATGCTCTGCGCGAAGCTTCTGAAGCCGAAGCCGTCGGGCGAGCAGGCTCAGACCGATTCCGGCCGCTGGTTCGCCTCGCTGGTCGGTTGGTACGGACGGCAGCTCACCTGGGTGCTCGATCATCAGCGGCTGACGTTGTGGGTCGCCACGGGTACCGTGGCGCTGACCGCCCTCTTGTACGTGCTGATACCGAAGGGATTCTTTCCGGACCAGGACACCGGCCTGATTCAGGGTGTTTCCGAGGCCGGAGAATCGGTTTCCTACGCGGCCATGGCGGAGCGCCAGCAAGCTCTCGCGGTCGCGATCCTCACCGACCCGGACGTCGAGAGCCTGTCCTCCTTCATCGGCGTGGACGGCAATAACGTCACCGTCAACAGCGGGCGCTTGCTGATCAACTTGAAGCCACGGAGCGAGCGCAGCTCGAACGCCACGGAGGTGATCCGGCGCCTGCAGGGCGAGACCTCCGGCATCGCCGGCGTCACCCTGTACATGCAGCCCGTGCACGATTTGACGCTCGGCTCGACGGTCAGCCGCACGCAGTATCAATTCACCCTGGAGAGCGCCGACGCCGACGCCTTGTCGATGTGGACGCCAAGGCTGGTGAACGTCCTGCGGCAGCAGCCGGAGCTCGCCGACGTGGTCAGCAATCAGGAGGACAACGGCCTCGCCGCCTACATTACCATCGATCGAGACAGCGCCGCCCGGCTCGGCATCAGCGTCGGGACGGTGGACAACGCGCTGTACGATGCGTTCGGACAGCGGATAGTTTCCACCATCTTCACGCAATCGAATCAATATCGGGTCATTCTCGAAGCGGACCCGCGGATCTACCATAGCGTCGATTCGCTCGCGTCCATCTATCTGCCGTCGGCGGGAGGCGGTCAGGTGCCGCTCTCGACCATCGCCAAAGTGGACGTGCAAACGCGCCCCTTGCTCATCAACCATCTGGCCCAGTTCCCGGCAACCACGGTATCCTTCAATCTCGCGGCGGGCGTCTCGCTGGGCGCCGCCGTGAAAGCCATCGAGAATGCGGAGCACGGTCTCGGGCTTCCGGTCAGCATACGCACTTCCTTCCAGGGCGCCGCCCTCGCGTTCCGCTCGAACCTCACCAACGAGCTCCTGCTGCTTCTGGCCGCCGTGCTGGTCATGTACATCGTCCTCGGCGTTCTCTACGAAAGCTTCGTTCACCCGATCACCATCCTGTCGACGCTGCCTTCGGCCGGTATCGGCGCCTTGCTCGCGCTGATGATCGCCGGCGAGGACCTCACCATTATCGCGCTCATCGGCATCATCCTGCTGATCGGCATCGTCAAGAAGAACGCCATTCTGATGATCGATTTCGCCGTGGATGCCCAACGGTTGCAGCGCCTCTCGCCACGCGAAGCCATTTACCAGGCGTGTCTGCTGCGTTTCCGGCCGATCTTGATGACGACGGTGGCCGCCATCTTCGGCGCGCTGCCTTTGATGTTCGGCACCGGCACCGGCTCGGAGCTGCGTCATCCGCTGGGCGTGAGCATCGTCGGCGGTTTGCTGGTGAGCCAGGTGCTCACTTTGTTCACCACGCCGGTCATCTACCTGTGGTTCGATCGGCTCTCGATGCGCTTCGGCGGCCTGCGGGGCGCCGAGGACGGCTCCGAGCCGATCGTCGAGGTTTCGCGGTGAACATCTCGGCGCCTTTCATCCGCCGGCCGGTGGCGACGATCCTGTTGACGTTCGGCGTTGCACTCGCCGGACTGGCCGCCTTCATTCTGCTGCCCGTCGCGCCGCTGCCGCGGATCGATGTGCCGGCGATCTTCGTGTCGGCGCAATTGCCCGGAGCGAGCCCCGAAGTCATGGCGAGCACGGTGGCCACCCCCCTGGAGCGGCACCTGGGCGCCATCGCGGACGTCGACGACATGACCTCGACCAATGGGGTCGGAACGACCAACATTCAGCTGCAGTTCGGCGTGGACCGCGATATCGACGGCGCGGCGCGCGACGTGCAGGCCGCCATCGTCGCCGCGCACGCCGACCTGCCCTCGGCACTCACGCACAATCCGACCTACCGCAAGCTCAACAGCGGCCTGTTCCCGGTGATGGCGATCGCCATGACCTCGGACGTGCTCACGCAGGGACAGATCTACGACGCGGCCGACGCGGTCATCTCGCAACGCCTGTCCCAGATCGACGGCGTGGGCGGCGTCAACGTCAACGGCAGCGCGCTGCCGGCCGTGCGGGTGGAGATCAACCCGCTGGCGCTGTCCAAGTACGGCATCGGTCTTCAGGACGTTCGCGCCGCCATCTCCAACAGCAACGCGAACGCACCCAAGGGAGCCATCGAATCCGACCGGCTGCATTATCAGATCTATACCAACGACAATGCGCGCGATGCTGCCCCCTACCGCAATTTGATCATCGCCAACCGCAACGGCTCGACGGTGCGGCTCGGAGACGTCGCCGCGGTCAAGGACATGCAGGATGGCGCCACCGAGAACATGCGTACCTACGGACTCTACAACGGAAAGCCGGCGGTGTTCGTCACCGTCTACCAGCAGCCGGGCGCGAACGTCATCCGGATGATCGACGCGGTCAAGGCGGAATTGCCCCTTCTCAAGGATTCGATCGACCCGAAGATCGACCTGGTCGTGACGTTCGACCGGTCGA
Source organism: Steroidobacteraceae bacterium (assembly GCA_036272515.1). Classification (GTDB taxonomy): domain Bacteria; phylum Pseudomonadota; class Gammaproteobacteria; order Steroidobacterales; family Steroidobacteraceae; genus Bog-1198. The sequence continues at coordinate 11,009 of DATAYO010000036.1, forward strand.
TCACCATTCGAGCCTCTTTGCGCCAGGTGGAGCGGACGCTTGGCCTCGCCGTCGTGTTCGTCATACTCGTCGTCTATATCTTCCTCGGCAGCCACCGCGCCGCGATCATCCCGGCCCTGGTCGTACCCGTGTCGTTGATCGGCACCTTCGGGGTCATGTATCTCCTGCACTTCAGCCTCGATAACTTCTCGCTCATGGCGCTCACCATCGCCACCGGCTTCGTCGTCGACGATGCGATCGTGGTCATGGAAAATACCAGCCGGCACATCGAGGCCGGCATGTCGCGCATGCGGGCGGCACTGCTCGGCGCGCGCGAAGTGGGATTCACGGTCGTCTCCATGAGCTTGTCGCTGGTCGCGGTGTTCATTCCGTTCATGTTCGCCGGCGGCATCGTCGGGCTGATTTTCCGCGAGTTCACCATCACGCTGTCGGCGGCGATACTGATCTCTCTCGTCATTTCGCTGACGACCACCCCGATGATGTGCTCGCTCTTGCTGCAGCGCGAGGGACGCCGCAAGATGTCCCGATTCGGGCGGGCGTTCGAGGGAGGGTTCGAGAGTCTGCGGCGCGACTACCTTCGCAGCCTGGAATGGGCGCTCGACCACCGCCGCCTCATGCTTGCATCGTTCTTCGCGACGATCGCGCTCAGCGTGCTGCTGATCGTGGTCATCCCGAAGGGATTCTTTCCGCAACAGGATACCGGGCAGCTCCAGGGCGGCATCCGCGGCGACGCGACCAGTTCCTTTCAGCTCATGAAGGGGAAGCTACAGGCGGTCGCGAAGATCATCCTCGAGGATCCTGCGGTCAGCACCGTGACCGGCTCGGTGGGCGCCGGCGGATTCGGCCCGGGGGGTGGGGCAAGCGCCAACATCACCATCGCACTGAAACCGCTGTCCTCGGGGCGCGTCTCGGCCGATAGCGTCATCGCGAGGCTCCGGCCCAAGCTCGGGCACGTGACCGGGGTGAGAACCTTTCTGCAGGCCGTACAGGACATCGGCGGAGGGGGTCGCTCCGCAAATTCTCAATACCAATACACGCTGCTCGGCGATGAGCTCACGGAGCTTCGCGCCTGGTCGGTGAAACTGCGCCAGGCGATGCAGGATATGCCGGAAGTCACCGACGTGGACTCGGACATGCAGCCGGGAGGTCTCGAGGCCGATCTCGTGGTCGATCGCGACTCGGCATCCCGACTGGGGCTTTCCGAGATCCAGATCGACAATTCGCTGGGCGATGCGTTCGCGCAGGCGCAAGTGTCGAACATCTACAATCCGTTCAGCCCCCAGCAATATCACGTGGTGATGGAGGTGGCGCCCGAGTTCTGGCAGCACCCCGACGTGCTCGAGGATCTGTACGTCAGCACGGCGGGCGCAGCCGTGAGCGGCACGCAGGCAACTCAAGCCGTGGCAGGCACGACGCAGATCGGGACCGGCGCTGCGGGCTCCTCGTCGAGTACCGCATCGGCCGCCGCGGTCGCCGCGGACGCGGCGCGCAATCTCGCGGCGAATTCGCTCGCGAGCGGCGGCGCCCGCAACACCTCCACCGGCTCGGCGGTGAGCGTGGCCGCGGAGACGATGGTGCCCTTCGCGGCCTTCAGCCACTTCCTCACCGGCACCACGCCGGTCACCGTCAATCACACCGGCACCTCCGTCTCGACCTCAATCGCATTCAATCTGCCGGAGGGCGAGTCGCTGGGAACCGCCCTGGACGCGATCGACCGCAAAATGAGCGAGCTCCACGTGCCGGTCGGCATTCGCGGCGGATCGTACGGCACCGCCAAGCTCTTCCGCCGGAGCAACTCGAGCTCACCGCTCCTGTTCCTCGCGGCCGTCGCCGCGATCTACGTCGTGCTCGGCATGCTGTACGAGAGCTACCGGCATCCCCTGACCATTCTGTCGACCTTGCCGTCCGCCGGCCTCGGCGCGCTCCTGGCGCTGCTGGCAACCGGAACCGAATTCAGCCTCATCGCATTTCTCGGCATCCTGCTGCTGATCGGAATCGTCAAGAAGAACGGCATCATGATGGTAGATTTCGCGCTGCACGCGGAGCGCAATCTCGGCATGAACCCGCGGCAGGCGATCGTGCACGCCTGCTCGCTGCGCTTCAGGCCGATCATGATGACGACCTGCGCGGCCATCGCCGGGGCGTTGCCGCTCGCCGTCGCCTATGGGGACGGCACCGAGATGCGCCGGCCTCTCGGAATCTCCATCGTGGGCGGCCTCATCGTCAGCCAGCTGCTCACCGTGTACACGACGCCGGTCATCTATCTGTACGTGCATCGCTACTGGAAGAAGCGATTCGCTTTGGTTGCGGCAGTCGCCGCGGCGGCCGCCGTGACCGGCGGCTGTGCGGTGGGACCCGATTACCGCCGTCCGTCATTCGATGCCGCTCGAGACTACAAAGAGGAAAGCGGCTGGAAGCCCACGCAACCATCGGATGCAATGGATCGAGGCCCGTGGTGGACGATATACGGCGACGATGTGCTGAATCAGCTCGAGGCGAAGCTCGATATCTCCAACCAGAACATCAGGGCGGCCGTGGCGGCCTACGACCAGGCCGCGGCCCTGGTCGATCAAGCGCGGGCGGGATATTGGCCGACGATCGACGCCACCGCATCACGCACCCGAAGCTCGGTGCGTGGCTCCAATTCGGTGACCACCGGTACCACCAACACGGGCACCGGTTCGACGAGCGGCAACGGCTCCGGCGGCACCGCCGTCACCACCGGGCTCACCACCGGAAATACGGGCGGCCATACCCTGGTCAGCAACAGTGTCGGAGTGTCGGTCGGCTGGACCCTCGACATCTGGGGCCAGATACGCCGGACGGTGGAGAGCGACAAGGCTTCGGCACAGGCCAGCGCGGCCGCTCTCGCTTCCGCTCAGCTGTCCGCGCGGGCGACGCTCGCGACCGACTATTTCGAGCTGCGAGTCCAGGATCAATTACAAAGACTCCTGAACGACACCGTGACCGCCGAGCAACGTTCGCTCAAGATCACGGAAAACCAGTACCACTTCGGGGTCGCGGCCAAGGCCGATGTGGTAAGCGCGGAGGCACAGCTGCTGTCGAGCCAGGCACTTCAGATCAATGCGCGAATCCAGCGCGCGCTTCTGGAGCACGCCATCGCCGTGCTGGTCGGAGAGCAGCCCGCGGCCTTCTCGATCAGCCCGACACCGATGCGCGCCGACGTGCCGACCGTGCCGCCGGGCGTTCCCTCAGAGCTCTTGGAGCGGCGGCCGGATATCGCCGAGGCCGAACGCAAGATGGCCGCCGCGAATGCCCAGATCGGCGTAGCCAAGGCGGCCTATTTTCCGAGCCTTACCTTGGTGGGCTCGGACAGCTATGCCGACACCGGCAGCTCGCTCGCTCATCTGATCAGTCTTCCGAATCGGGCCTGGTCGCTCGGGCCGACGCTTGCCGAGACCGTGTTCGATGCCGGCGCGCGGAACGCCCAAGTGAGGCAGGCGCGCGCCGCCTACGTCGCGAACGTGGCCGATTACCGACAGACCGTTTTGTCCGGCTTGCAGCAAGTCGAGGACCAGATCGCCACCCTGCGCATCCTGGAGCAGCAGGCAGTAGTCGAGGTGTCCGCGGTCAAGGCCGCTCGCGAGGCCGAAACCCTGACCCTGAATCAGTACAAGGCGGGGACCGTTCCCTACTCGAGCGTGATCACCGCGCAAACGACCCGCCTCACCGCCGAAGAGACCGCGCTCACGGTGCTGTCCAGCCGCCTGCAGGCGAGCGTCGCCTTGATCGAGGCGCTGGGCGGTGGATGGAAAGCCGGCAAGCTGCCGGCGCCCTGATCTGCGCCGGGCGCCCGCCTATGGAGAGCATCCTGTTCGGAGCTTATCTGGCTGTACGTTCATGCAGTGCGTCTTGCAATACAAGCGGCACGTGCCGCCTGAGCACCGCGTTGCGTACCTTCCACTCCTGTTGCGGCTCGATCTTCTCGATGAAATGTACTTCCTCCGCCGAGTAGGTCGCGATCGGCACGCCGTCCCGGTACAGAAGCCGGTTGCCGGCGAGCGACGGCAACCTCGCGCCCGGCGTGAGAATACCGATCAAGTTGAGCGGGTCGGCGCCCGACAGCGACACGAGCTCGCCGGTCTCGGGACGCCGTCTCGCTTCGCGCAGCGGCGCCACCGCTTCGGGCAACGCGTACTGCTCCCCCGAAAAGCCTGCGACGAAACGGCCGCCGCGGATCTCGCCGCGCGCCTCCAGCCGGCGGCAGCACATCAAAATCTCGCGCCATGGCGGCAGCCACGCGGCCTCGCGCGCGAGCAGCTTCCAAAAAACGACCCCCCAGCGCTTGAGCAGCGTCCTCACCACGTGCTCGACCGCCTCCGCATCGGTCGAGTCCGCGATCCCGGCCGGCCGCCGCACCAGGGCCCAGCGGCCGGCGTCGGCCATGGCGAACAAGGTCAGGGAGCGGCGGCGCGTATTGCGCCCACGGGATCGGCCGCGCTGGCTGCTCGGAACGAGCAACGCACGCAGGCCGCCGAAGCTGTCCGAGTTGACCATGCCGAGCGCCACGAGCTCGCCGAGCGCGTCCTCGGCTTCCGAGGGAAGCATTCCGACGCTGTCCGCGATCTCATCGAAGAACGATGCGCCATGCGCCCGGATGAATTCCATGACCGCGCCCGCGCGCGAGCTCAGCTGAGCGGGATCCGGCGCTTCGGCGAACGCCGACCAGGATTTCAGATCCCGGCGCGCCAGGAACGTGATCGGCGTGGAGCGCACGGGAGCCGCGCCGCGTGCCGCAGCCTCGCCGCGGTCGGAGTCCTGCGTGCGCAGCGCGAGCCGCGTCCACACGAATCGCCCGGCGCGGCAGTGCTCATCCAGCCATTCGGGCTCGTATTCGGAGATGCGCGACGGCAGGATGTCCGTTTCCCATGCGCCCGCCGGAGCCTCGAAGCCCTCGAGTTGCGAGAGCACCGCGGCCAGCGCATCCGCGCCTTGCATGCGCGCGTCCGGCAGCACCCGCTGCCATTCGAGCAGAAAACGCACGAAATCGCGCGCCGATACCGGCTCGATCTCGGCTCGCAGGCGCTTCACCGTATAGCGGTGAATGCGCGCGAGCAGGCGCCGCTCGCACCATTCCTCTTGCTCGTTGCCCGGCGTGAACCGGCCGCGCAGCGCGAAGCCCTCGCGCTCGAGGACGGCGAGCGCTGCCTGGATCCGCGCGAGCGGCACGCCGGCCGATGCCGCGATCGCGAGCGCGGTGGTGGGGCCCAAGCCCTCGAGACGACCGCGCACGATTTCGACCATGGCCTCCTCGCTCGAGGGAACCAGCGGCTCGAACAGCGAGCGCCGTTCCACCGCCACCCACAACGGCCATCCGCCGGATGAGCCGACTCTGATGAGGCGGCCCTGCGCGACGAGCTCCTGCACGAGGGCGGCCCATGCTGAGCGGGCGGAAATCTCCTCGTCGGTGAGGAACGTGAGCCAGAGCAGCGCATCGTGCAGCTCGTCCGCGGTGGCTGCATCCGGCCATGCCTCGTCGCGAACCCGTGAGACCGCCTCGCCGTCCAGCCGGCCGAGATCCGCGGCGGAGGCAGGATCCATCCAGCGCCGGCTCATGACGGCCTGAGTGCGACGCTCCTCCAGGGGAGCATCATCGAGATAGGCATACGGTCGCGCGGTCAATGCCTCGAGCGCCAGCGGTGAGGGCTCGGTCAAATCGCGCGCCACCGCCTTGACGGCGCCGCTCTCCAGCCCGCGCAGCAGGCTCTCGAAGGCATCGACGTTCATGGCGTCCTCGAGACAATCGCGGATGGTCTGCCGCACCAGCGGATGGTCCGGTACCTCGATCTCGCCGGAAAGATTCTCGGCGCAGGCGACCTGGTCCGGGAACACCGAGGCGAGCAGATCCTCGGCATTCATGCGCGCAATCTGCGGCGGAATTTTCTTGCCGCCGCGGAAGCGTGGCAGCGCCAGCGCGATGCCCGCATCCCAGCGCCAGCGCACCTCGAACATCGGCGCGGCGCACAGCGCTTGAACCAGTACCTGCCGCGCCGTCTTGGAATTCAAATACCGCGACACCTCGGCGAGCTCGAAGCTGTGGGCATGGGTGAGCGAGAGGATGATTTGATCCTCGGTGGCCGCAGCCTGCAGCTCGAAATTGAAGGTGCGGCAGAAGCGCTTGCGCAGCGCGAGGCCCCATGCTCGATTCACCCGGCTCCCGTACGGGGAATGGATCACCAGTTGCATGCCGCCGGACTCGTCGAAGAAGCGCTCGAACACGATGGTATCGAGCTTCGGCAGGGTGCCGAGCGCCGCGCACCCTGCCGCGAGATATTCCACCAACTGCGACGCGGCGACGGGGTCGATGCCGACGGTTTCCGTCAGCCAGTCCGATGCCGATTCCATGCCGTTGCCGGCGGCGGTGAGCCTCGATTCGATGTCCGCTCTCAGCCGGGATACCGCCATCGACAGCTCGTCGCTGCGCCCCGGCGCCTCGCCGAGCCAGAAAGGGATCGACGGCGGCTCCCCGTGCGCATCCTCGACCCGCACCGTGCCCCTCTCCACGCGCAGGATGCGATAGGAGCTGTTGCCCAGCTGAAAGATGTCCCCTTGCAGGCTTTCGACCGCAAAATCCTCGTTGACGGTGCCGACCAGCTGCGATTCCGGCTCGAGCATGACGCGATAGTCCGCGTTATCGGGAATGGCGCCGCCCGAGGTGATCGCCGTCAGCCGCCCGCCACGGCGCGGCCGCACACGCTTGTTCACCGCGTCTCGATGAATCAGCGCGCCGTGTCGTCCACGGCGCGTGCTGAACCCTTCCGCGAGCATCGCGAGGCATTCGTCGAACTGCGCGCGCTCCAGATTCCCGTAGCCATGCGCGCCGCGCATCAGCTCGAACAGATCGTCCTCGCCCCATTCCTGCGACGACACCTCGGCCGCGATCTGCTGGGTCAACACGTCGAGCAGGTTCTTCGGCACTTGCAGACGGTCGAGCTCGCCGCGTCGGACGGCGTCCAGAAGCGCCGCGCATTCGACCAGTTCGTCGCGGGACAGGGGAAACAAGCGGCCCTTGGAGATGCCGCCGACGGAATGGCCGGCGCGGCCGACGCGCTGCAAGAAGGCGTTGATCGATCGAGTCGAGCCGATCTGGCATACGAGGTCGACGTCACCGATGTCGATGCCGAGCTCCAGCGAGGCGGTCGCGACCAGCGCCTTGAGCTCGCCGCGCTTCAAGCGCTGCTCCGCGTCGAGCCGCCGGTCGCGCGCGAGGCTCCCGTGATGTGCGGTGACGAATTCCTCGCCGATTCGCTCCGACAGATGGCGCGCGACGCGTTCGGCGAGCCGGCGGGTGTTGACGAACACCAGGGTGGTTCGATGCTCGCGCACCAGCTCCGCCAGCCGATCGTAAACTTTCGTCCATGCCTCGCCCGACATCACCGCCTCGAGCGGCACGGGCGGCAGCTCGAGCGCCAGGTCGCGCCGCCGCGTGTGTCCCGCATCGACGATGACGCAGTCCGGAACCGCGGCGGCCGCCCCCGCCGCCGTACGCTCGTGGCGCGTGCCGGTGAGGAATCGGGCGACCTCCTCGATCGGCTTTTGCGTTGCCGACAGGCCGATCCGCACCAGGAGCCTCGGGCAAAGCGCCTGCAGCCGCTCGAGCGACAACGCCAGATGGGCGCCGCGCTTGTTGCCCGCGATCGCATGGATTTCGTCCACGATCACGGTGCGGCAGGTCGACAGCATCGCGCGGCCCGATTCGGAGGTGAGCAGGATGTACAGCGATTCCGGCGTCGTGACCACGATATGCGGGGCGGTCCGGCGCATGCGCGCGCGCTCCGTCTGCGGCGTGTCTCCGGTACGCACCACCGATCGTATGGGCACCTCGGCAAGCCCCATGGCCGCCAGCTCCTCGCCGATGCCCTGGAGCGGCGCCTCGAGATTGCGATGGATGTCGTTGGAGAGCGCCTTGAGCGGCGACACGTAGAGGATGCGCGTCTCATCCGGCAATGCGCTCGTCAGCCCCTCCTTGACGAGCTGATCGATCGACGCCAGGAAAGCGGCAAAGGTCTTTCCCGAGCCCGTCGGGGCCGCCACCAGAACATCCCGCCCCGATTGAATCGCCGGCCACGCCTGCGCCTGCGCCGGCGTAGGCGCATCGAAAGTCCGCGTGAACCACGCGGCGACAGCGGGATGGAAGCAATCGAGAGCGTTCATGCGAGGATGATTCTAATGCACCTGTCAACTCGCGCGGTTAACGAGCCGCGCACGGCTTCAGCCAGCGCGCCGCCAGCGGCGGGATCAGCAGCAAGCTCACGAGCGTAGAGGATACCAGGCCGCCCAGGATGACGACCGCCATCGGGCCCTCGATTTCATGTCCGGGCTCGTGCAGCTGGAGCGCGACCGGGAGCAGCGCCAGGGCGGTCAGCAGCGCCGTGAGGAGCACGGGAGTCAGGCGCTCCTCCGCGCCGCGCATCGAGGCGCGGATACCCCAGTCCTCGCCCTCCTCGGCCACCAGATGATCATAATGGGATATCAGCAATATGGTGTTGCGGGCAGCCATGCCGAACAGGGCGACGAATCCCACCATCGCGCCGAGCGTGAGGGTCCCCCCGGTGACCGCGACCGCCGCCACGCCGCCGATCAGGGTGCTTGGCAACGCCAGCAGCACCAGCAGCACGTGCCGCGTCGACCCGAACGCCAGACCGAGCAGCAGCACGATCAGCACGAACGCCGCGGCGGAATGCAGCTCGAGCTCGCGCGCCGCTGCCGCCTGCGCCTCTGCCGCGCCGCCGTAGCGCAGGAAGACGCCGGCGGGCAGCGCGACTTTCGCCGCGATCGCCTTGCGCGCGGCCGCGGCGAATCCGGCCTGATTGGCGCCTCTCGGCGTCGCCACCACGATCTGGCGGCGCAGGCCGTCCTGATGATCGATGAGGCTGCGGGCGAGCTCCAGGGTGACGGTCGCGACGGACGACAGCGGCGTGATCGAGCCGTCGCGTGCGCGCAGCTCGAGCGCGCCGACGGAGCGCGGATCGGTGCCGACACCGGCGATGCGTATCGCGACCGGAACGCTGCGGTCCGCCTGATCGAGCTCGGCCGCGACGGTACCGTGGTAGGCGGCATTCACCGTCTGCAGCACATCGGCCGCCTGCAGCCCGTAGATCGCGAGCTTGTCCGGCTCGAGCTCCAGATGCATCTCCACCTCGCGCGGCGGGATGGTGAGACGCACGTTGCCGCTGTCGGGCAGGTGTTGAAGCACGTCCACGATCTGGGCGCCCACGCGGTCATCGACGTCGAGATCCGAGCCCATGACGCTGATCGTGAACGGCGCGGACTCTCCGGACAGGGTTTCCCCGATCCGTTCGGCGAGCACGGAGTAGATCTCGACCAGCTGGTTCGGGTAGTCGTCGAACACGTCGCGGATGGCCGCATCGATCTCGGTCGCGCTATGTCCCTGGCGAGGATCGATCTGCACCTCGAATTCGCTCTTGTTGGGTGCATCCGGGTCCTGGCCGTTTTCCGCGCGCCCGATCTGCTCCGCGACGCTCTTCACGCCCGGAATGGCCATCAGCCCCTTCGATATCTGGACACCCACGCGGGAGGTCTCGGTGAGCGAGATTCCGGGCCGGAGCGATGCATGGGCGATCAGGTAATTCTCTCGAAAGTCCGGCAGCAGCCGCGCGCCGAGCAGCGGCAGACACACGATGCCGGCGATTCCCGTCACCGCCAGGATGGCGACCAGCACCGCCGGGCGCGCGTGCAGCCATGCCACCACGCGCAGCTGGCCGCGCTTGCAGTAGCCGAGAAACCGCGCCTCGGGCTTGGGCCGATGCTGCGCCATCACCAGCACGCTCATGGCGGGAGTCGCGCTCATCGCGACCAGCAGCGACAGGCCGACCGCGAGAAGGAAGGCGATGGACAGCGGCCGGAAGAAGGCGCCCTGCAGTCCGGACATCATGAGAATGGGCAGGAACGCCACCGCCACGGCGGCGGTGGCGTAGAACACCGGGCGCCTGACCTCGAGCGATGCGCCCGTGAACAGCTCGACGATATTCACGCCGGGCCCCGAGAGCCGGCGGCGGCGCAGGATGTTCTCCACGTCGATCACCGCATCGTCGACGACCACACCGAGCGCGACCACCAATCCCCCCAGAGTCATGGTGTTCAGCGACAGGCCGAACGCCTGCAGCAGCCAGACGGCGGTCAGCAGCGCGAGCGGGATGGAGCTGAACGACACCAGCGCGCCTCGCCAATCCCGCAGCATGATCAACAGCAGCGCGACCACCAGCACCGCGCCGATGGCGAGCGAGTTGCGCAATTTCTCGATCGCGCTCTCGATGAAGCTCGCCGGCCGCAGCAGCGCCGGATGGTAATCGACGCCTTGCTTGGCGAGCGCCGGGGCGATCGCATCGAGCCGGTCTTCGAGCGCCCGCGTCACCTCGAGGGTGTTCGCGCCGAATTGCGTGGAAGTCTCGATCAGGATGCCCGGCTTGCTGCCGATCAGCGCGTCGCCGAAACGCGGCTCCGAGCCGTCGCGCACGGTCGCCACGTCGCCCAGACGCACCGGGAACCCGTCGCGCATACCGAGCACGGCCGCGGCCAGCGCATCGAGCGTCGCGGCCGGTGCCTGCGCCCGAATGACGATGCGCTGCGTGGTGGTCTCGAAATAGCCGCCGCCGATCAAGCCCGTGGCATGCCTGGCGGTCGCGAGCACATCATCGAGTGTGAACCCCGAGGCGGCGAGCTTGACGGGATCGACCGCGATCTGCCGCTCGCGCACCTCACCGCCGAAGATCTGTGCCTGGGCGACGCCCGGCACGGCCAGGATCTGCGGCTTGACGATCCATTGCACGATGTCGCGCAGCTCCACCGGCGACAATCGCTCGCTGGTGTAGCCGAAGTGCACCAGGTACTCCATGGAGGAGCTCAGTGGCGAGAGGAGTGGTGCGCCCACACCCTCGGGCAGCAACGCGGCGGATTCCGCCAAGCGCTCCGTGACCACCTGCCGCTGCCGATACGGGTCTCCGCTGCGGTCGAACACCACTTGCATGGCCGACAAGCCCTGGCTCGACGTCGAGCGCACCGTCTTCACGTTCTCGGTCCCCGCCAGGATCCCCTCGAGCGGGCGCGTGACCAGCGCTTCGACCTGGGTCGCGTCGAGGCCCGGCGCCTCGGTCTGCACCAGCACGTGCGGTGGGGCGAAATCCGGAAACACGTCGAAGCGCGACGACACCAGTGCGGCGAGTCCCAGCGCGGCGATCAGGCAGGTAAGCGCCGTTACGATGCGAGGATGCGCCAGCGAGGCGCGCACGATGGCAGCCAGCACCGGACGTCCCTAGTCCTCGTCGTCGTCGACCGGGTGGGCGCCCATGCCCTCGAGCGACCACAGCACTCCGGCGCCGTACACGACGATGTCGTCATCGTCGTCCACGCCCTTGACCAGCCAACCTCCGGCGTAAGGCACGAGCGGCGTGACCTTGACGGCCACATAGCGCACCTTGTCCTGGGGAGCCTTGGGGGGGATCTGCTTGTAGACGTAGGCTCCATCCTCGCCGTACAGCAAGGCCGCGCTCGGCAGCAGCAGCCCGGCGCGATCCGGGCTGAACAAGGCCAGGGGAATACGCGCGCCGGGCGCCAGGCCCGGAGGCGGATTGCGTATTTCGATCAACAGCGCCGCGCTTTGCAGATCGCTCGGCTGCTCCAGGGCGCCGAGCACGCGTCCGGGCACTTGCATGCCGTCCACGTCGAGAATCGCGCGGCCGGGTATCGAGCCCACGCTGTGCCTGCCGGGCAAATCGGCGCGCACCAGAGCCGCGCGTCCCGAGCTCACGGAATCGAGGAGCGCACGCCGGACTTGCGGAGCCTGCGCAGCGACCGGTGCCCACTGCTGCGAAAAGCGCGCCGCGGCCAGCCGGGCGTCCGCGCGCGCTTTCGTGTCCTCCGCCTGCGCCGTCTCGAGCATCTTGAGGGACGCGCCGGCGCCGCCGCGGTAAAGCTCCTGGAGGCGCGCAAGCTCGGACGAGACGGCATGCTCCTGCGCGGCCGTTACCGCAACTGCGCTCGCATCGGCCAGAAGGCCGGTTCGGTCGAGGACTGTGCCGAGGGCATCGGTGCGCTCCGGCAACCGGGAGGGAATGGGATGAGTGGTCTCGAGGCCGACGGCGCGCCGCTGCTGCGCGTTGAGCGCGGGCACCCCGGATGAATCGGCCGGTTTCGCCGCGCCTTCCTCCTCGTCATCGACTGCGGCCGCCGCGGCCGCGATCGATGCGGCAAGCGCGACGCACATCGCGAGGTGCAGAATGCCCCGGGTCCGGTGATTCATGGTGTTGTTCGCCGATCATACCCACCAAATGGCGGCGGCGCATAGCCCGCGCGGAGCGAGCACGGATTCGCGGGGGGCGGCGGCGCGGATCTCCGCGCCGCCGCCCGAGCCGTAGACGCCTTTCCCCGGCCGGCTCGGAGTCAGAAAAGCAGAATGCCGCCGACCGCGACGTCGTTCTCGAGGGCCACGTTGCCGTTCCAGGCCTGCGCCTCGGTGTGGATGTACTCGCCCACCAACGTCAGGCTCTTGGTCAAACTGTAGTAAAGCCCGAACACGCCGGACTCGTTGCGATGCACGAGATCGCTCGCAAAGGTACCGGTCGACAGCCCGGTCAGCGGGTTGACGCCGTACGCTTCCTCGTCGTTCGCCAGCTCGAGCGTGGAGATGCCGTAGCTCAACCCGACTTTCAATCGGTCGATCTTGTAGGTCCCTTGAATGTAGCCTCCGTTCGATTTGCGCTCGTTGCCCGCCGCCGAGGTCGCGAGGACGAACAGGCCGGTGGTGCCGATGCCCTTGCCGTAATATCCGTACAGCACGCCCTCGAAGCCCGCGACATCGATCTTCACGCCGGCGTCGACCCCCGAGCCGCGGGTACTGTTCTGAATGCCGGCCGCGATGTTGTTGGGGACACAGAACGTGCTTCCCGTGGCGCACGTCGTCGGCGCCTTCGCCTGCTGCGTGACCCCGTCCACCCAGACTTTGCCGGTGATCAGATCGCTCTTCGGGTCGCCCCAGGTGTAGGAAGCGCCGGCTTGAATCTGCGGGGAATTGTGCGAGGTGTAGTTGCCGTCATCCAGCGGTGTGAACGCACCCACGGACCCCGAGAAGCCGTAGTAGTTCGCCGTCGTGAAGGTGATCTGGGGCATCCAGTCCGTGTAGATGTAGCCCAATCCGATGCGGCCCAGGCTGGTGTTGCTCGGCGCGACGTTGGACGACGCCGTTCCGACACCGAGCAAGGTCATGTCGTCGAGGATCGCATCCTTGCCGAAAATGCCGATGTCGCGTCCCATCTTCACCGTGCCCCAGCTCGCGTCGCCGAAGGTCAGGAATTCCTGACGTGCATCGATGCCTGGGGTTTGCAGGGCGGCCGGCAGCCCGGCGCCGTTCACGCCGGCGGCCGCGGAGCTGTTGATGCCGGGATACAGACCGATGGTGGCGCTGATATCGAGGTTGTCCTGCCGGGTGCTGGCGGTGAACACGAATGCCGTCGGCAACAGGCCGTTGCGCACCGAGGTGGCGTTGTCGCCGGTGCAGGCCAGGCCACCGGTAACCGCCGCGTTATCGCTGTGGTCGCAGCTTGCGCTCACGTAAAAGGCATTGATGTTGCCCGTGAAATCCAATTTCCAATCGCCGGCCTCTATGTCGATTCCAGCCACCGCCTGGGCCAATGGAACCAGCGAAATTGCCGCGCCGATTGCGATCGCATGCTTGATTCGCGCTTTCATAAACTCCCTCCGTTTTGGGGTTCCCGAAATCTTTGTTGACGTTGAAGACTCGGCGCCGAGCGCGCCTTTGCAGCCTGCGTGAGCCGCTGCAAGAGCTGTACCAATCACGCCACGGCGGGTCCTTTCGTGACCGAAAGAGGGCATCGAGCCGTTGGTTGCGGCTGATGGGCGCCCGGCAATCCAGCGGGTCCGCGCGAAAGGGGCGGTTGCAGACGCCGTCCCGCCGGTTCCGCAAAATCTGTGGCTTCGGCGCAAACGCTGCGCCGCTGCAATATCACGCCCTGTGCCTCGACGAGCCTTCGCGAGTGTCCCGCCGTAGGGCCACCTATGTCGCACTCTGTATTGGATTAGGAACAGAGGGTGGGGCGGCCCGCGCGGGACACTTTGTGACGCCGCCGCCGCCGCCGCGCCCCGGACTCGCCGTCGCGCATAAAAGGAGGCGCAACTGCACGCAATTGCGGGATCGGTCGCGGCGGCCACGATCGAATCCGGTCTGGCACGTAAGCTGCTGGAATCAACGCGGGATGGCTCATACCCGGAGCTCGACCGACGTGAAGACGAAAGCGGCTGTTGCTTGGGAAGCCGGCAGACCTCTGGTGATCGAAATGGTGGATCTCAAAGGTCCCAAGGCCGGCGAGGTGCTGGTGCGGATGGTCGCTTCGGGCGTGTGCCAGACCGACGCCTTTACGTTGTCCGGCGCGGATACGGAAGGGCTGTTCCCGGCGATCCTGGGCCATGAAGGCGGCGGCATCGTCGAGGACATCGGCCGCAACGTGACCAGCGTGCGCGCCGGCGACCACGTGATCCCGCTCTATACGCCCGAATGCGGGACGTGCGAGGCGTGTCTTTCCAACAGGACTAATCAATGCACCAGGCTGCGGCGGACTCAGGACCGGGGGCTGATGCCCGACGGCAAGTCGCGCTTCTCGCTGAGGGGTAAGCAGATTCTGCATTACATGGGTACGAGCACCTTCTCCGAGCATATCGTCCTGCCGGAAATCGCCGTGGCGAAAGTCGACCCGGCCGCTCCACTCCGCGAAATTTGCCTTTTGGGCTGCGTCGTCACGGCCGGCATCGGCGCGGTGCTCAACACGGCGCAAGTGATTCCGGGCTCGACCATTGCCGTGTTCGGCCTGGGCGGTGTGGGTCTTTCGGTCGTGCAGGGTGCGGTCCTCGCCAAGGCGCAACGCATCATCGCGGTCGATCTCAACCCGATCAAATGGCCCCTGGCCAAGGCGCTGGGCGCCACCGACTTCGTGAATCCGAAGGACTACGCCGGTCCGATACAGCAAGTTATTCTCGACATGACCCGCGGGGGCGTCGATTACTCCTTCGAGTGCATCGGCAATGTTCATGCCATGCGCGCAGCGCTCGAATGCTGCCGCAGCGGCTGGGGTCAGTCGGTGATACTCGGGATCGCCGGCGCAGGTCAGGAGATCTCGACGCGTCCGGCTCAGCTCATGTCGGGCCGGCTATGGCGCGGATCGGTGTTCGGCGGCGTGAAGGGACGCTCGCAATTACCAGGGTTTGTGGACCGCTATCTCGCAGGCGACATCCGGATCGAGCCGCTGATCAGCCGTGTTCTGCCGATCGAGAAGATCAACCAAGCGTTCGATCTGGTGCACGAGGGCAGCACGATCCGTTCCGTGCTCGAGTTTTGAAGGCCCCTCACGTCTCGCCCGGGCGCCTCCCTCTCGGCGCTTCGATTCAGTGCTCCAGCAGGATCCGGTGCTTGTGGATCTTGCGGTAGAGGGTATTGCGGCTGATGCCGAGCGTCTGGGCGGTCCGGCTGATGTTCCAGCGCATCCTCTCGAGCTCGCGCAGCAGCGCCGCGCATTCCGCCTCGCGCAAGGCCGCGGACGGCGAGCTCTCCCCTGCGCCCACCCCGTTGCCGCCCTTGGCGGGCGCCGACGCGGGCGCGGCCGCCGCCACCGCGACTGCAGGCGGCGGGGGCCGCGTACCGGTATCGAGAATTTCTTGCGGAAGGTTGGACAGACGGATGATGCCGTCGCGGCACAACGCGGATGCCGTTCGCACGGCGTTGCGAAGTTGACGGATGTTGCCCGGCCAGGAATATTGCATCAGCTTGGCGAACGCATCCTCTTCGATCCGCATGCAATCCGATCCCGACGACTCCTCCCGGAGCAAGGCGCGGATCAAATCGGCCTTGTCGTCGCGATCACGCAGCAAGGGCAGGTGCAGTGTGATCCCGTTCAGCCGGTAATACAGGTCCTCTCGAAACTGGCCTTCCTGGATCATTTTTTGCACGTCGCGGTGCGTGGCGCTGATCACGTGCAGATCGACGGGAATCGGCTGGTCGCTGCCCAGCGGAACCACCTCGCGCTCCTCGATGACTCGAAGCAGCCGCGTCTGGAGCATCAACGGCATGTCGCCGATCTCGTCGAGGAACAAGGTGCCGCCGCTCGACTGCAGGATCTTGCCGACGCGGCCCTCCTTGGCGGCGCCGGTGAATGCGCCTCGCGTATAGCCGAACAGCTCGCTCTCGATCAGGCTCTCGGGAATGGCGGCGCAATTGACGGTCACGAAAGGCTTGTCCGACCAGAGCCCCGCGCGGTGCAGAGACTTCGCGAACGCCTCCTTGCCGGTGCCGGTGGCACCATGCAGCAGAATGGGCACCTGCTTCGCGAACAGCTGGCGTCCGCAGGCCAGGTTCTTGCGCATCTGCGCGTCCTCGCCGACGTGCTCGCGCTCGCGAACCGGCGGGTCGGCCGGTGTTGCCCGGGTGTGCCGCGGCAGCTGGGCGTGGGCGGGCAAGGACAGCTCGGTGCCGCAGAGCGAGTGGTGGAGCGGTGCACGCGCTATCGCGAAGAAGCGCCGGCCGTGGGCGAGATCGCGCACCGGCCAAATGGCACTCGGCTCGAACGTGGCGCGCTGCTCGAGCGCCGAGAAATTGAACTGGAATACTTTACCGATCGGCTCGCCCACGAGGGATTGCCGGGTCGAGCAGCCCAGCTGAACCAGCGCGCTTTCGTTGACGGCCAGAACGTTGCCGTTGTCGTCGATGGCCATGAGCGCCTCATGCAGCAAGCCCACGAACTCCGGGCGGCTGTGAAAACGCAGTATCCAGGATTCGCCGTATTCGCTCAGGAAATTCCAGCGCGAGATGAGGTGCGCCGACATGTTGACCAAGGCCATGGTATGCCGCTGAATCAGCCGGCTGTCGCTCGAATTCGCGGTGGACGCATCCAGCACCGCCAGGATACCCCCGTGGGGATCGAGAATCGGCGCCGCGGAGCAGGAGAGCGAGAGGTTGTAACCGCGGAAATGCTCTTCGCGGTGCACGGTGACGGGACCGGCTTCCGCGAGACAGGTGCCGATGCCGTTCGTCCCCTCGTGGCGCTCGTCCCACAGAGCGCCCAGCGACAGTCCGGCATGCCGGAACTCGCGCTGCAGGCTCGGATCGGTGATGGTGCTGAGCACGGTTCCCTGGGTGTCCGCCAGGATCACGGCGAAGCCGGAACCCGCGATCTGTTCGTAGAGACTTTCCATCTCGGCGCGCGCGACCGGCAAGAGCTCGCCCAGGCGCTGCTGCAATTCCTTGACGGATTGGGGATTCAAGACCGTGTTCTGTCGGGGCGCCGACGGCTCGATCCCGTACTCCCGGAGACACCGATGCCACGAGCGGGTCACCAGCGGCTCTATTCCGGCGGGCTGCAGTCCGCTCTGTACCACGTGAATGATGTGGGACGCGTGGCTCGTCACCAGTCTTTCTTGCTTCAAGTACTCCCCCTTGAGTTACGCACTTGCAGTCGCTCGCCCAAGTCAGCGCGCCCACTCTCGTAGCTTTTCCGCTACGGAGGGATTTTCCTTAACAGCCTGCGGGAAAGCCTGTGCCGTTTTACGTTGACGCGCAATACGCACCGCAGCAAAGGCCCT
Source organism: Steroidobacteraceae bacterium (assembly GCA_036272515.1). GTDB lineage: Bacteria > Pseudomonadota > Gammaproteobacteria > Steroidobacterales > Steroidobacteraceae > Bog-1198. Next base: position 28,631 of record DATAYO010000036.1, read on the forward strand.
GCCCTCGTTTTGCCGGTGGCGCAAATTCCACCCAACAGCCGGACGGCGATTTATTGCTTGGGGGCTCCGTACTTGTAAGCCGGATCTCCGTCGTAGTGAGCACGGACGAAGGTGATGATTTTCCAAAGATCATCGGCATTTTTGATGATGGGACCCATCGGCGGCATCGGGCCAACGACATTCTCGTGGCCGGTGCGCGTATAGCCTTCCTTCTGCAGGGCATCGCTGCCCAGGGTCACGAGCCGGAATAGCGTGTCGTCGTCGCCGCCGTACACCCAGGTGTCGTTGGTCAGCGGCGGGCACATGCCGCCTCCGCCGCTGCCCCCGTGACAGCCGCTGCAGCTATAGCTGCGAAACAACGACTCGCCCTGCGTGACGATATCCGCTTGAGTGTCCTTGTAGGGATCGTGAAGCTGGCCTTTGGGAGTCTGCTTCTCCAGCTCGAGGGGGGTCACCTTGGTGTAGTCGGTTTTCTCATCGGCCCAAACCGGACGCAGAACGACTGATGCAGTCAGAGCACCGAGCGCGCCGACCAGGGTCATTACGGAAAGGCTTCGTATCACTATCATTCCCCTAAAGTTACAGATGCAATCGTTACCGGTTGGGCGCGCAATTCCTCCAGATTGCGCTCGCCCAGATCGTGGACAGAACCTGAAATCCCAACGATCAGCCGCTTGCGCCGCCGCTGCGCTGGGCAGCGAGTTGCAGCAGCCTGATGATCGGCTCGTTGTTGTTGGCTTGTGCGATGCTGAGCGCCGTGCGGCCGTCCCGCGTGCGCGCATTCACGTCCGCACCCGATTTGATCAGCAATTCGGCGACCCCCGAGTGATTGCCGGCGGCGGCAATCATCAGCGCGGTCACCCCGCCGGAATTCGCCGCATTGACTTTCGCTCCGTGGTCGATGAGCGAGGTTGCCAGGTCGAGCGATCCGGAAATCGAGGCAAGCATCAGAGGCGTGTACCCGCCCGTCGCAACGGGCGCGTTGACATCGGCGCCCGCCGCTATCAGCGCCTGCGCAGCCTCGACCTTGCCGTTTTGCGAGGCAATGGCGAGCGGCGTCAGCCCGTCGTCGTCCTTCGCATCGAGATCCGCTCCATGGTGAAGCAGCAGCTTCACGAGCTCGGGATTGTCGATCCAGGCGGCGTACATCAGCGGTGTCCAATGGTTGCGGTCGGTCTGCTTCACATCGACATGGTGTGCGAGCAGATACTCGACCACATCGACGTAGCCGAAGCGTGCTGCGTTGATCAGCGCGGTGTTGCCCTCGCCATCGAGAAAATCGAGCTTGGCCCCGTGCCGTACCAGGTAGCGCACCCGGTCCATGTCGTCGGCGACGATGGCATCGTTCAGCTCATCGGTGGGATTGGCCCCTTGGGCGAGCCACTTCTTGAGGTCGGCCATGCGCTCGTGGCGCAGCTTCTCGATGTTGGCGGCCGACTCCACGGGAGGCGGCTGGGCTTTGTAGGGACCGTGAGACGGCAGATCGCCGGAGATCAGGCAATCGCCGCACTGGACCAGCGGGACGCCGTAGTCGATGAGAATCTGCTTGATCTCGGCTTTATGCTGCTCGAGCGCACCCTCGACCGCCTTTTTGACGTCCAGCCTGCCCCTTGGCACGGCCAGCGACAGGTCAAATTCCATCGGAACCTTGTCCTCCATCAGGTTCACCGGCTGAATGATCAACGGCGCATGCTCGATGGTCTTGTAGTAGCCCGCCATCGGCCCCCAGATGGCGGCTATGTCGAGGGCGCCGTCGATGACTTGCTGCACCTGATAGGAAGGCTGATTTTCGACCACGAGATCTGCGTTGTGGCTCACGTAATGGATCACCGTGTTGGTGATGACGTTGTGCTCCATCAGGGCTTCACGAATCGCTGAGACCTCGAACACTCCGACCCGCAGCTTCTTCAGTGCAGGGTCGTCCAAACTCTTGATGTTGATACCCTTGTCGTTGCGATAGACCAGCACGAACGTCGACCGGTACAGCGGGGTCAGCACTTCGGCTCCCTCCGTATCGGTAGCCATGTCCATCCACACATCGCAGTTGCCGGCGCTCAAGGTGGTGCGCATGAGTCCGCGCTCCACCGAGGGCCTCCAATAATATTGCACGCCCGTTCCGAGCGCGTTGCCGAGGACCTGCGCGATCTTGTTCTCGAATCCCTCTCCCTTCTGGTTGGACAGCGGCATGTTGCCGGGATCGGCGCATACGGTGAGCGATTGCAGCTCGCCGCCCCAGGCGGCTCCGCCGGCGAACGCGCAGGCCGCGAGTATTGCCAATGGTCTCGTCCATGGCGCGGTCCGGCGCTTGATGTCATCGGGCATGTCCGTCTCCGGCGTCCAACCTCTTCGTCCCCTCACGATCATCTCAAACCTCTTCTCCGATTTTGATCCAACGCCAACCTTTTCGTTCTGATCCCACTCGAGAAACCGCCCGTTGCCTCGCGGCAACGGGCGGTTTGCATCGACCTCGACGCTGCGTCCTGCCTATTTTCCTGCTGCCGACTCCGCCGTCGGGCTCTCCGGGACCGCATCGCCCACCCGGAACGTGAACAGGGTACCGCCCTGCGGTATGTGATTGAGACCGGCCGCCTTGGTCATGG
>DATAYO010000037.1:0-11015 GCA_036272515.1 Steroidobacteraceae bacterium
TAGTCTGCTGGCGCTGCGGCGCCTCCCTAGCCGCGTTGAGCCTCCCGCTTCGCCGGCTCGACGCCTGCAAGGCGTGCAATGCGGAACTGCACGTGTGCAAGATGTGCGTCGAGTACGACACCTCCTATGCCAAGCATTGCAAGGAGCCGACCGCAGAAGAGGTCCGGAAAAAGGACGAAGCGAATTTCTGCGATCACTTCAAACCGAAAGCGGGCGCCTTCGTGCCCAAGGACACGGCCGAGCTAGACCGCTCGAAAGCTGCCCTCGACGCACTGTTTCGCAAGTAGCAGGGCTGCCACCCTCGATCCCTCGCCTCAATCCAGGATTTGCCTGCAGCCGCCCGCGCGCGGCGCTCCCGGCGCCCGACAATTTCCGCGGTTGTTAGGGGAAACCCGCAACTTGGTATCTTGAGCCTTACGAGCAATGTCGCATTCCATATAGAGTAAGAGGCGGTAAGGGATTTGCCGGGCCGAGAGGGAGTACCGAGGATGGTGAAATCTGCGGGGCACCTTCGGTTGGCTTCGAAGGCGACCAGGACTCTGTCCGAGAAAGCGCTTGACGCCCTCGGCGACGCGGTCGTCGTCGTTGACAGCCGCCCGAAGCACTTGCCGGTCGTGCTCGCGAATGCTGCGGCGCGCGATTATCTCGTCGGTGGTGAAACGGGGGCGGCCACTCTGGCCGGCTCGTCGCTCTTTGGACTGCTGGGCGCGGCATCGGCCTCGGGCATCGAATCTCTGCTGGCCTCCATCGCAGACGGCGAAGCGAGCTTGTCGCGGTCACTCGTCTGGCGGCTTGCGCAAGGCGAGGCTTCGGCAACGACCGAGCTCAAGCTCCTGGATGCCTCCGAGGGCCAGCGCTTGGTGATGCTGAGCTTCGTGCCGTCACCCGCGAAATCCGACCTCAGCTCCGCTCTCGACCAACTGCCCCTCGCTCTGTTGATCGTGGACGGTGACCTTACAGTCACCTATGCCAACGACGCGGCGATGCACACCGGCGGCACCACGGAAAACCTATTAGGCCGCTCGGCACTGGCATTGACACCGACCATCGCGCTGGCGCCGGCCGTCTACCGGCGTGCTCTGCAGGGTACCCGATGCCGCCATGAGCAGGTCGAGCTATGCGTGCCGGGCGCGCCCAAGCGTTGGTTTGACATCGATGTGCAGCCGCTGAAGAGCGCCTCTCGGGTGACCGGGCTCGCCATCTTGTCCAAGGAGGTGGAAGGCCCGCGCTTCGCCCGCGGGCCGGACCAAACGAGCCAGCGCAATCTGCGTGCCTTGATCGAGGAAACGCACGACATCGTGTCCGTCGCCGGGCCGGACGGACGGCTCAAGTATGTGAGCGGCGGGGCACGGAACGCTCTCGGTTACTCTATCGGCGACATCGAGTGGTCGAGCTACATCTTCGACTACGTTCACCCCGACGATGCGGCGGTGCTGCGGCTCAAATTCGGCGAGTTGACGGCCGGCATTCTGGGCGGTTTCACCTGCCAGCACCGCGTGCGTCACCATGACGGCTCTTATCGGTGGCTCGAGTCGAGCTACGTCCCTGCGCTCGACAATCCCCTCATTCAGGGGGTGGTCGCGACCTCGCGCGACATCACGGAGCGCAAGCAGGCGGAAATCCGCCTCGCACAGCGTGAGGAGGTGTTTCGACTGGCGGCCGATGCGGTCGACGGGATCATCTTCGAATGGGATCTGGTCGGCGGCGTCGTGCACCGCTCGCGCGGTGTGTTTGAGATCCTCGGCATCGAGCCGGACGAACTTGCGCCGGTCGTGGACTCTTGGCGGGAAAGACTGCATCCCGCCGATCTCGAGGCGGCCACCCGCCAGATCGGTCTCGCATTGATCGAGGGGCGGGGCTACACGACGACTTACCGCGTCCGCGATGCGCGTGGCCGCTATCGCTCCATCCTCGAGCGTGCGCTGATCCAGCGCAATGCCGCCGGCGATCCGCTGCGTGCGATCGGCTGCTGCGTTGATGTGTCCGAGATCAAGCGTCTCACCGATTTGCTGGGCGAGGCGCAGCGTACTGCCAAGATGGGCGGCTGGGAGTACAGCTACTCGGCGCTCGAGCTCACCTGGACCGACGAGATGTTCCATATCTTCGAGACCTCGCCGGAACGGTTCTCGGTGTCGTGGGAGTCGATGCTGGCGCAATGTACGCCGGAATCGCGCGAGCGATTCAGTGCGGCGTGGCGGCGCGCGGACTGCGGCGACGGCCAGCTCGACCTCGAGCTCGAGATCACGACGCTCAAGGGCCAGCGCATCTGGATCCGCGTCGTCGGACACATCGAGAAAGTCGACGAGCGGCCGATTCGCGCCTACGGCTCGGTACAGAACATCCAGGAGCACAAGCTGGCGCAGATCGCGCTCGAGAACAGCACCGGTTGGCTCAAGCTCTCGATGAACATGGCGCACATGCTCGGCTGGCGCTGGGACAAGGCGAGCGACCGGATCGACTTTGCCACCGAGGAGCGCCATCGGCGGAAAGTCCCCGCCGCATTTCCGAGCCTGTCGACGCTTCTCGAGCGGATGCACCCCAAGGATCGACCGTTGTTCATGCGCGCGCTCGAATCGGGGTTCCTCACTTGCGCCGATACCACTGTCGAGTTTCGCCTCAAGGTCGCGAAGGCCGCCTACCGCTCCTTTGCCACCATCGCGAGGCCCCTGTTCGATGCCGACGGCAATCCTCGGGGGTACGTCGGCGTCACCCAGGATGTGACCGAGCGGCGCGAGTCGGAAGCGAAGCTGCGGCGCTCCGAGCGCCTGCTCCGCACGACCACCGCCAATACGGCGGATACGCTGCTCCTGCTCGATACGGACCTGCGCGTCCGCTTCATCAACCGCGGCTGCGTCGGCCTCCGCGTCGAGGACATCGTCGGCCGGGAGATCTCGGTGGTGCTGCCTGAAGCGGCGCGATGCGCGGTGATCTCGAAACTCCGCCACGTGTTGAGCTCGGGCGAGCCCGCAACCTACGAGTTTCAATCCCGCGATGGCGGGGGCGAGCCGAGCTATTTCGAGAACCGCGCGGTGCTGGTGCAGGACGAGACCGTGGGCACAGGCCTCTCGATCAGCGTCACGGATATCACCGATCGCAAGCGGCTCGAGCAGGAGATTCTCGATGTTTCGAGCCGCGAGCGCCAGGCGATCGGCCGGGACCTGCACGACGGTCTGGGCCAGGAGCTGACCGGGGTGGCGCTGATGCTCCGGAGCCTCGCGACGCGCTTCCAGCACCAGTGTCCCGAAGGCGTCGCCACCCTGAACGAGATCGTCGGAGTAGTGAATCAATCGATCGAAAGCGCTCGCTCGCTGGCGCGAGGATTGCTGCCGGTACGTACTGAAGTCGGCGGCCTGCCGTTCGCGCTGCGCGAGCTCGCGACCCGCGGGCGTGATCTCTACGGTCTCGAAGTGAACTTTCGCGCCGAAATATGGCCAGAGATCACGCTGAGCGAAACCAGCGCCAGCCACCTCTATCGCATAGCACAAGAGGCGCTTACCAACGCAGCGCGTCATGGTCATGCATCGAAGGTCGAGATTCTGTTGATGGTCACGCGGACCACGTTTTTACTGCGAATTACCGACGACGGCGTGGGTATCCGATCGGTGGGACCGACATCGGGCATGGGCCTCAAGATCATGAGGTATCGTGCGGGCATGATCGGCGCCAAGATCGAAATCGGCGGCAACAAGCCCCTGGGCACCATCGTGCGAGTCACGGGCGAGCAGCCCCTGCGGGCCGGTGCGTTACAATATGGTCATGCGATTTACGGAGGAAGCGAATATGGGCGCTAGCAATACGTGGATGCGGTCACAGGCATCGCCTACGGGTTTGAGTGGCGGCAAGCGCCGGCCGCGGCGCGTTCTGATCGTCGACGATCATCCGATCGTGCGTCAGGGTTTGCGGCGCGTCATGGAGAATGAAGAGGACCTGACGGTGTGCGGTGAGGCCGAAACCGCCCGCGATGCGCGCACCGCGATCAAGGAGCTCAATCCGGACGTGGTCATTGCCGACATCAGCTTGAAGCAGGGCGACGGCATCGAGCTGGTGCGTGACGTGCGCGCCCACCATCCGCAGCTGCCGATCCTGGTGCTGTCGATGCACGATGAGACCATCTACGCGGAACGCATGCTGTCGGCGGGCGCGAACGGCTACATCATGAAGCAGGCGGCGAGCGAGCAATTCCTGGTTTCGCTGCGGCGCGTGCTCGACGGCGGCATCTATGTGTCGGAAGCCGTCGGCAACAACATGATCCAGAAGTTCGCGGCCGGCGGCGCGTATATTTCGGCGAACCCGATCGACCGGCTGAGCAATCGGGAGCTGCAGATCCTGCACATGATCGGCAAGGGCATGAGCACGCGCGAGACCGCGCACTCGTTGAACCTCAGCATCAAGACGGTGGAATCGCACCGGCAACGAATCAAGCGCAAGCTGAATCTCAGCACCGGCACGCAGCTCGTTCAGTATGCGGTGAACTGGTTCACCGGCCGCGAGAACGCCGTGGGCGCCGCGGGCATGACCGAGCAGCCCGCGAACGGGGAGCACGGTCCCAACTGAGGGCCCTTCAAGGCGCGGCTAATCGCTGCGCCGATCCTCGAGCGTCACCGCGAGGTGACGCGACTCCTCATGCTGGAAGGCGAGGGCGCGCACGCGCAGGCGCCTCGGCCCGGCCTCGAATCCATCCCCCTGGTCGAGCCAGAACTCGATTGCCGTCTGGCTGTTTGCGGCGCGCAGGCGCGAGAGCGCCTGGGCGGTGGTGGCGGCCGGAAACGCATACCACTGTCGATTCGCCTTGAGCAGCGAGGCACGGGCATCGAGCAGCGCCGCCGCGACCGGCAACGACTCGAACGCGCCGTTCGTGCAGAGCGACTCCGACGCACAGAGCAACTCCGACGCACCGCCCGCCCGCTGCCGACCGCTCCCGAGCTCGCGCATGATGCCGGCGAGGTGCATTGGTTGGCCCGCATCGTTGCGGTGTGCCGACCCCCGAATCTGCCAGCGCTCGGTGGCATCGGGGCGCACCCGCACCTCGACCTCCAGATCGAGCGGCAGGCCTTGCTCCAGGTGGGCGCGAAAGCGTGCCATGAGCTCGGTCCAGCACGCCGGCTCGAACAGCGGTTCGAGATAAGCAAGGGTCGGGCGCTTGGCGTCGGGGGTCCAGTTGAGCTTTTGATAGAACCAGCGGCTGTACCAGGCCGAGCCGTCCTCGAGATCGAGCTCCCAGAAGCCCTCGCCACAGGCATCGAGTGCCCGCAGGCCCGGCTTCAGGCTATGCTTTGGAGAGCGGGATCCGTCCATCTCCAGCATATCGGTCGCGAGGCCTGCCTCTTGACGGGACCGGATGGGCAAATAGGCGGATCCCCGATGAACTGGCGCACAGTTTGCAGAGGAGTGGGGTCCGCCTGACGGATCGTTAGGCTCAAGTCGCCTCGCCTTGAGCCGATAATCGGGGGTTATGACAGCCGGACGGAGTTGAAGTGGCGAGCAAATCGGAGACGGTGACCGCCATCTCGAGCGAGGCCGCCGCCATCCTGCTCGCCGAAGACGATCCCGTGACGCGCATGCTCATGACGCGTTTTCTGAAGAAAGCGGGCTACGAGATCACCGCGGTGAACGATGGCCACGAAGCGCTCGATCAGATGAGCCGACGCTACTTTCCGATCCTGGTCACGGACTGGGAAATGCCCTCGATGGACGGAATCGAGCTCTGCAAGGCCGTGCGCAGCCTCCAGCTCGATGGCTACGTGTATGCGCTGCTCCTCACCGCCCGCAACGCCAAGGAACACATCATCGCGGGCCTGGAAGCGGGCGCCGACGACTATCTGATCAAGCCCGTGCACGAGCCCGAGCTCATCGCGCGGCTCAACACCGGGCGGCGCATCCTCGGACTCGAGCATTCGCTGCGTGCCGCGAACGAGCGCAACCGGATCCTGTCGATCACCGACGCCCTGACCGGCGCCTTCAATCGCCGCTACCTCATGGACCAGCTGCCGCGCGAGCTCGAGCGCTGTCGGCGCTACGGCACGCCCCTGTCCCTGATCATGTGCGACGTCGATCACTTCAAGCAGGTGAACGACGTCAGGGGCCACGCGGCCGGCGACGACGTCCTGCAGCAATTCGCGACGCGCATTCAGAAGTCGATCCGCAGCACGAGCGACTGGCTCGCCCGCCTGGGAGGCGAGGAATTCCTGATCGTGCTGCCGGAGACCGGCTACCGGGGCGCGCTCACGGTGGCCGAGAAGGTGCGCGACGTGGTGTGCGGCTCGCGCTTCCTGACCCGCGGCGGCGATGTGGCGGTGACGGCGAGCTTCGGCAGCGCTTCGACCGACGTGCAGGGGCCCGACCTCTCGCTCAAGGTCGAGACGCTCTTGCGCACCGCCGATGAGTGCCTGTATCGCAGCAAGCGGATGGGGCGCAACCGCACCACCTCCGCCCTGGTTCCGCCGCCGGCGCTCCTGTCCGCGAACGGCTGAGCGGCCTTCAGCCCACCTGACGCAGCTGCGCGCTGACGGCGCGCAGGTTCTCCTTGACTTCCCGCACCAACCCGCCGAGATCGCGAGCCGAGCGGCTGCGCGCCGCGACCTCAAGGTTCGAGGCGGCGGTCGAGAGGCGGTGAGCATGAATGTTGGCGCTCGCGCCCTTCAAGGCATGCGCCCGTTTGCCCAGGGTCTCGAAATCGCTGGCGCGGACCGCGTCGAGGATTTCCTTCAGGCATTTGTCGCCGCTCGCGACGAAGGTCTCGATCAGCTCGCGCTCGAACTCGGCGTCGCCGCCGGTGAGCTCGCGCAGCGCCTGCACGTCCACGTCCTGCGCTTCCGGGCGGCCGCCGAGGTAGCGGGCCAGGCAATCGGCGAGCTGCGTGGGCACGATGGGCTTGCCGATGTGCGCATCCATGCCGGCCGCGAGGCAGTGCTCGCGATCCTCGCTCATGACATTGGCGGTGAGCGCGATGATCGGCAGGTGCTTGCCGAGGCCCTCGCGCTGCTCCCGCTCGCGGATCCGCATGGCGGCGGTGAAGCCGTCCATGACCGGCATCTGGCAATCCATCAAGACGGCGTCGAATCCGCCCTCGGCGAGCCGCTCCAGCGCCTCGGCGCCGTTGTTCGCCACGGTCACGTCGGCGCCGAGCTTCTGCAGGAGCTGAGCGGCCACCCGCTGGTTCACCGGATTGTCCTCGACCACGAGAATGCGATGGCCGCGGAACGCGGCGGTGACGTGGGCGGAGGCGGTGAAGTGGGCGGCGGCGGTGGTTTCCGAGATCTGCTCGCCCTCGCCGCAGATGGCATTGTGAACCAAGGTCGCGAGCTTGTAGCAGCGGATCGGCTTCAGGCCAATGGCATCGGGTTGCCAGGCGCCGGCGCTGGCCGCGCCGTGATCGCCGCCGAACAGGCAGAGCAGCACGAAGGGCAGCCGCTCGTAGCGCCCGTCCGAGCGCAGCGCGGCGAGCAGGTCGAGCCCGCCGCGGCGGGGCATGAGCTCGTCCGCCACCACGCAATGGAACTGCTCGCCGGAGTCGAGGCGCGCGAGCGCCTCCTCGACGCTCGCGACCGTCACGGGCTCGAAGCTGAACGACTTGAGCTTGGTCACCAGGCACGAGCGGCTCGCCGCCAGGTCGTCGACCACCAGGACCTTGCGGCCCATCCCCAAGGGGCTCACATCGCCCGGCTCGTGTGGCGAGGAGGCGGGGAGCGTGACGCAGAAGCGCGAGCCCTTGCCCAGCTCGCTCTCGACGGTGACCGTCCCGCCCATGAGCTCCACCAGCCGCTTGACGATGGACAGCCCCAGCCCGGTACCGCCGTAGTGGCGCGTCGTCGAGGAGTCGACCTGCGAGAAGGACTTGAACAGCCGGTCGAACCGGTCGGCCGGGATACCGATGCCGGTGTCGGACACCTCTATCCGCATGAGCGAGTTGCCGCCGTTGCCCTTGCTGCAGGACAGGTGCAGGACCACGTGGCCTTCGTGGGTGAATTTCACGGCATTGCCGATCAGGTTCATGATGACCTGGCGCAGGCGCACCGGATCACCGCACGCCAGCAGCGGCACGTCGGCATCGATGTCGACCACGAGCTCGATGCCTTTGACGGCCGCCTGCAGCGCCGCCGCGGCGATGGTGTCGTACACCACATCGACCAGGTCGAACTCTACCCGCTCCAGGTCGAGGCGGTTCGCCTCGATCTTCGACAGATCGAGCACGTCGTTGATCAGGGACAGGAGCGACTGGGCGCTCCCCAGAATGATGTCGACGTACTCGCGCTGGGTCGGATCGAGATCCGTCTCGGAGAGAATCTGCGACATGCCGATCACGCCGTTCATGGGGGTGCGGATCTCGTGGCTCACGTTCGCGAGGAAGTTGCTCTTCGCATGGTTGGCGGCCTCGGCCGCGAGCTTCGCATCGACCGCCGCCTGCTCGGCGAGCTTGCGGTCGGTCACCAGCTGCATGGAGCCGGCGAGCCACAGCGGCCGGCCGGCGGTATCGCGCTCGGCCTGGGCACGAAAGCGCATCCATTCGTAGTGCCCGGCCTTGTGCTTCATGCGCGCCTCGACATCGCACAGGCTCCCGGTCTCCAGGTGCTCGTCGAGCACCCGCGTGGCGCGCGGCACGTCGTCCGGATGCATGAGCGCCCAGAAGGGCTCGCGCGCATGGCCGAGGGCGCCGAGCTCGAGGCCCAGGAGCTCCTCGAGGCGCGGTCCGAACCAGAGCTGATCGGCGGCCACATCGAGCTCCCACACGCCGTCGCGCGTGCCGAGCATGGTGCGGGCCAGGCGCTTCTCGGTCGACGTGAGCGCCGCCTCGGTGCGCTTGCGGTCGGTCACGTCGATGAGCGCACCGGTGATGCGCAAAATCTCGCCGTTCAAGCCGTGCACGACCTCGGCTTTCTCCGCGAGCCAGCGCTCGGCGCCCCCCGGCAGCAGCACCCGGTACTCGCAGGCGTAGGCGGGGTGGTCCCGGTCGGTGTCGAACGGCGCGCGGCGGATCCGCTCGAGGTCCTGCGGGTGCACGTTCGCCAGGCGCCCGTTGAGGTCGTTGAGCTGCGTGCTCGCCGGGATCGCGAGCATGTCGTGCAGATTGTCCGAGCAGATCCAGCTGCGACGCTGGAAGTTCAAGTCCAGGGTCGCGACCCCCGCGGCCGACTGCGCGATGTTGAGCGACTCGGTCTTGCGCCGGAGCGAGGCCTCGAGATGCTTGCGCTCGGTCACGTCGGTCACGGTGCCGATGAGCCGCGCCGGCATGCCATCGGCCGCATGCGAGATCTCGCCGCGCGTGGCTAGCCAGCGGACGCTCCCGTTCTGCAGGAGCGTGCGGTATTCCGCCTGGAAGGTGCGGCCGCCCTCGAGTGCAGCCCCCAGCGCGTGGATCACCGGCTCGAAGTCCTCGGGGTGGAGCGTGGCGAGCCAGTCATGGCGCGTGAACGTGACGCCATGCGGCTCCACCCCGATCAGCTGGAAGAACAGCGGGGTGGCCTCGATCTCCGCCGACTCGAGGTCGAGCTCGAAGATGCCGAAGCCGCCGACGTGCTGGACGAAGCGCAGGAACTCCGCGGTGCGCTTGAGCTCGGTCTCGCGCTCCTGGGTGCGATAGACCACGTCGTACAGGGTTTCCGAGAGCGCATCGAGCTCATCGCCGCCGCTCTCCGAGGGCGCATCCGGATCGGCATAACAGGCGAGGATTTCGCGCAGCCCCAGGATGCGCGCCGATACATTGTTCGCGACCGCCAGCGCAATCGCGGCTAACACCACCAGCACGTCGAAGGCGGTGAGCCCCGCTCCGACGTGGTGTGCCGGGCTCGTGGTCGAGAGCCAGGCGGTCGAGCCGAGGACGACCGCGGCCGCCACCGGGATCGTGAGCAACTTGGTACGAATCGGCCAATTGCGCATGCGTCATCCAGCGATTGGGCGTGCGCCCTGGTGCCCCCGAGTTATCGGCCGATTCGAGGGCCGCTTGAGCTATGATCCGCCGGGAAAATCTGTGATATGAGCCCTCCCGAGTCATCCAAAAGCTGCATCGACCCTGAAGGTTTTGCCGAACGGCTCCTCGGCTGGTTCGACGTCCACGGGCGCAAGAGCTTGCCCTGGCAAGAGAATCCCACCCCCTACCGGGTCTGGGTGTCCGAGGTGATGCTGCAGCAAACCCAGGTTGCCACGGTGATTCCTTACTACCTGCGCTTCGTCGAGCGCTTCCCCAGGGTCGAGGCGCTGGCCACTGCGCCGATCGATGAGGTGCTGCACCTCTGGACGGGCCTCGGGTACTACGCGCGGGCGCGCAACCTGCACCGCTGCGCGCAGGTGCTGATCGAGCGGCATGGCGGGACGTTTCCGCGGAAACTCGAGGAGGTCACGGCGCTCCCCGGCATCGGCCGCTCCACCGCCGGGGCCATTCTGGCGCTGTCGCGCGGCGAGCGGCACCCGATCTTGGACGGCAATGCCAAGCGGGTGCTCGCGCGCGTGTTTGGGGTCGACGGCGATCCGGCCTCGGCCGCCGTGCTCCAGGCGCTGTGGGAGCGGGCCGATGCCTGCACGCCCACGGAGCGCGCCGCAGCCTATACCCAGGCCATCATGGATCTGGGAGCGACCCTCTGCACACGCACGCGGCCGGCGTGCACGGTGTGCCCGATGAACCAGGGGTGCATCGCCGCCCGCGAGGGGCGGCAGGCGGTGCTGCCCGGCGCCCGGCAGCGGCGCGAGCGCAGGGCACGGGAGGCGGTCCTGCTGCTCGCCGAGAGCGGCGAGGCCGCCGATCGCGCCGTGCTCGTCGAGCGGCGCCCAAGCAGCGGAGTCTGGGGCGGACTCTGGTCGCCGCCGCAATTTGCGAGCGAGGCGGAGGCGCTCGAGTGGTGCCGGCGCGAGCTTGGCACGCCCCAGTCGAGCGAGACGCTGGCGCCGATCGATCATGCATTCACGCACTTCGATTTGCGCCTGAATCCGCTGCGCGTGCGCTGCGCCGCAGGCGCCTTGGGCACGCTGGGTATCGGACGCGCGGCGGGTGCGGGCGACACGGCGGGTGCGGTGGGTACAGGTGG
>DATAYO010000038.1:0-49947 GCA_036272515.1 Steroidobacteraceae bacterium
GGATTCGGGTCTCGCGCATCATTCGTCGTGCGTCCCCGCGGGCGGCGGAATTTTCGCGGACTTGGCCGCCGGCCCGGCGGGAGGCGCGATTGCTGCGCCATGTGCCGCCGGCGCGGCCGTGGTTGGGGTCCCCGCAGCATGCGGCTTCAACCATACCAACATCAGCTCGCGCGAGCGATCGAGCGCGGCGGCCGGCTTGACGTCGACTTCGGCCAAGGACTGGGCGGGATCGCGCTTCACCTCCGACACGGTGCCGACAGGGTAGCCGGCGGGAAATCCACCGCCGAGCCCGGAGGTCACCAAGAGGTCCCCAACCACCACGTCCGCGCTGGTAGGAAGATAGGGCAGCTTGAGCCGCCCCGTATCGCCCGTACCGACGGCAATGGTGCGCAGGCCGTTGCGATTGACCTGTACCGGGATCGCGTGGGTAGCGTCGCTGAGCAGAATGACCTCGGAGGTTAGCTGGCCGACGCGTGCGACCTGGCCGAATACCCCTCCGGCGTCCAGCACCGCCTGGCCGACGAACACGCCGTCCTGCGCACCTTTGTCGACCAGAACCCGCTCGCGGAAGGCATCCAGATCCACATCCATCACATCGCCGATGATGAACCGGTCCGCAATTCCCACCGTGCTGTCGCGCAGCCCCCGCAAGCGCAGGGTCTCCGCCTCGAGCGCCTCATAGCGCTGCAGACGGAACTGCGCCAGACGCAATTCCGCCTCGAGCTTGGATTTGTCGGCGCGCAGGGCATCCCGGGTGGTGACGCTTTCGCGAAACCAGTCCCAGCCCTCGAAGGGGCTGGCGACCGCAATTTGCACGGGGTAGGCCACGATCGACAGAACGCGGCGAATTCTGCCGAGCTGATCGTAGCGCTTGTCGACGATGATGAGCGCCAGAGCCAGCAGGGAATACAGCACGCACCGAAGCAGAAGTCCCGTCGTTCGACCGGAGGTATCGGTGTTACGAAAGGCGACCACGCAGTTTCAGGTTCCCTTCGCTTGCATCACTCCAATCCGAATATGCCCGGCCCGTGTTCCTCGGTGAGTTCGAGTATCCGGCCGCCGCCGCGTGCAACGCAAGTCAGCGGATCGTCCGCCACCACCACAGGCAGGCCGGTCTCCTCCATGAGCAATTTATCGACATCGCGCAGCAGGGCGCCGCCGCCGGTGAGGACGATGCCGCGCTCGGCCACGTCGGCGCCGAGCTCGGGGGGCGTTTGCTCGAGCGCCTGTTTCACGGCGCCCACGATGCCCTGCAGAGGCTCTTGCAATGCCTCCAATATCTCGTTCGAATTCAAAGTGAAGCTGCGGGGCACGCCTTCCGATAAATTGCGGCCTTTGACGGATATCTCCCGCACCGTCTGGCCCGGATAGGCGGAGCCTATTTCCAGCTTGATGCGCTCGGCCGTGGCTTCACCGATCAGGATGCCGTAATTGCGCCGCACGTAGTTGGTGATCGCCTCGTCGAATTTGTCGCCGCCGATGCGCACGCTCGCGGCGTAAACGATGCCGTTCAGCGAGATGACCGCCACCTCCGAGGTGCCGCCGCCGATGTCGAGCACCATGGAGCCGCGGGCCTCCTGAACCGGGAGACCGGCGCCCACGGCCGCGGCCATGGGCTCGGGGACGATGTCCACGCTGCGAGCGCCGGCACCCTCGGCCGATTCCTTGATGGCGCGCCGCTCCACTTGGGTGGAGCCGAAGGGCACGCACACCAGTACTCGCGGGCTGGGGCTCAGGAACCGGTTGCCGTGCACCTTCTTGATGAAGTACTGCAACATTTTTTCCGTATAGGTGAAATCGGCGATCACCCCGTCCTTCATGGGCCGAACCGCCGTGATATGACCCGGAGTGCGACCCAACATGTTCTTGGCTTCGACCCCGACGGCGACGATGATTTTGCCGCCTCGCGTCGGTTCATCCTGCACTGCGACTACGGAAGGTTCGTTCAGAACGATGCCGCGCTCGCGCACGTAAATGAGGGTGTTGGCGGTGCCAAGATCGATTGAGAGGTCATTGGAGAAATAACCTCTAAGGCGTTTGAACATGGGGTTTTTTTCGGGTGCGAAAGGGGGGTGAAAAAAGTTGCGCTAATGTAACAACCGATGGGACTTTCAGCAAGGCAACGTGTATGATCGGGGGCGCTTTTTTTTGCGCACTCGCGCTCACTTTTGAAACACCGTTTACCTTTATGAGTCTGACCCGCCAAGACGTCGAAAAAATCGCGCGCCTCGCGCGGCTGTCGATCACTGCGGCAGAGATGCCGGTGTACGTCGCCAGTCTATCGAGCATCGTGGACTTCGTGCATGATCTGTCGCGGGTGGAAACGGGCGACGTCGAGCCGATGGCTCACCCGCTGGAGGGTCTCAGCCAGCGACTGCGCGAGGACGTGGTGTCGGAGACCGATCATCACGACAAGTATCAGGCCAATGCCCCGGAGGTACAGGCCGGGCTCTACGTCGTGCCGCGGGTCATCGAGTAAGCCTTCAGCTTGAGTCCACAGACGATGTTGCATACCCTGTCGATCGGCGAGCTGGCGCGCCGTCTCAATGCCGGAGAGATCTCGAGCGTCGAGCTCACCCGACATTTCCTCGAGCGCATCGAGCGGCTGAATCCTCGCTTGAACGCCGTAATCACGCTGACGGCGGAATCGGCGCTCATCCAGGCTGCCGCCGCCGATCGGCGGCGGCAGGCCGGTGAGCGCGGCCGTCTCCTGGGCATCCCTCTCATTCATAAAGATATTTTCTGCACCGACGGGGTGCGTACGAGCTGCGGATCGCGCATGCTCGACAATTTCATCGCGCCGTACGACGCCACGATCGTGGGCCGCCTCAAGGCGGCCGGCACGGTGATGCTGGGCAAGGCGAACATGGACGAGTTCGCGATGGGGTCCTCGAACGAGACCAGCTATTACGGCCCGGTTAAGAATCCCTGGGACATCACCCGGGTTCCCGGGGGCTCATCCGGGGGCTCATCCGCGGCCTCGGCTGCCCGGCTGGCGCCGATCGCCACGGGAACCGACACGGGCGGATCGATTCGCCAGCCCGCCGCGCTCACCGGTGTGACGGGCGTCAAACCCACCTACGGGCGAGTATCTCGCTACGGCATGATTGCCTTCGCCTCGAGCCTGGACCAAGCCGGCGTGCTTGCCCGGTCGGCCGAGGATGCGGCGGCGGTGCTCGCCGTCATGGCCGGTTTCGACCCCCGGGACTCGACCAGCGTCGACGCCCCCGTCCCGGATTATCCGGCTCTGCTCGAGGCGCCCCTCCGCGGACTCAAAATCGGCCTGTTGCGCGAGTTTTTCGACGGACTGGAAAGCCGCAATGCGGGCCTCATTCGCGATGCACTCAAGGTCTATACCTCGATGGGCGCCGAGACCGTCGAGGTCAGCCTGCCGCATCTACCCTTGTCCGTGCCCACGTATTACGTGGTCGCGCCGGCCGAGTGCTCCTCGAATCTGTCGCGCTTCGACGGCGTGCGCTACGGCTATCGCTGCAGGCAGCCGAAGGACCTGCTCGATCTCTATGAGCGCTCGCGCGGCGAAGGATTCGGGCCGGAGGTCAAGCGGCGCATCATGACCGGCACCTACGTATTGTCGGCGGGCTATTTCGATGCGTATTATCTGAAAGCGCAGAAAGTTCGGCGGCTGATCACGGACGACTTTCGCCGCGCCTTCGAGAAGGTGGACCTGGTCGTCGGGCCGACCACGCCGACCCCTGCGTTCGCCATCGGCGCCAAAGTCGACGACCCCGTCACCATGTACCTGAACGACATCTATACCATCGGCGCGAACCTGGCCGGACTCCCGGGCATCTCCGCGCCCTGCGGCTTCATCGATGGGCTGCCGGTGGGCATGCAGCTGATCGGTCCGCATTTCTCAGAGGAGAAGCTTCTCTCGGCCGCGCACCAGTACCAGCGCGCGACCGATTGGCACCTGAAGACGCCGGGTGGATTCGAATGATGTCCGGCTGGGAAGTCGTCATCGGCCTCGAGATCCACGCGCAGCTCGCGACCCGGTCGAAGATTTTTTCGGGGGCGGCCACGGCCTACGGAGCGGCCCCGAATACCCAGGCCGACCTGGTCACCCTGGCCTACCCCGGGGTGCTGCCGGTGCTGAACGCGGAGGCGCTCAGGATGGCCGTGAAGTTCGGGCTCGCGATCGGCGGCGCCATCGCGCCCCGGTCGATTTTTGCGCGCAAGAACTACTTCTATCCGGACTTGCCGAAGGGCTATCAAATCAGCCAGTACGAGCGGCCGGTGGTCGGCAAAGGCGCGATCACCATCGTTCTCGATGACGGCGCGGTGAAGACCGTCGGCGTCACCCGTGCGCATCTGGAGGAAGATGCGGGCAAGTCGCTGCACGAAGGCCTCGCGAACGCGAGCGGCATCGATCTGAACCGGGCCGGAACGCCGCTTCTCGAGATCGTGTCGGAGCCCGACATGCGCTCCGCCAGGGAAGCGGTCGCGTACATGAAAAAGATTCACACCCTGGTGCGCTATCTGGAGATCTGCGACGGCAACATGCAGGAGGGCTCGTTCCGCTGCGACGCCAACGTCTCGGTGCGGCCGAGGGGTACGGAACGGTTCGGCACCCGCGCCGAGATCAAGAACTTGAATTCTTTCCGTTTCGTCGAGAAAGCGATTCAGTACGAGGTGGCCCGGCAGATCGAATTGATCGAGAGCGGCGGCAAGGTGGTGCAGGAGACCCGGCTCTACGACTCGGACAAGAACGAGACGCGCCCCATGCGATCCAAGGAAGAAGCGAACGATTACCGCTATTTTCCGGACCCGGATCTGTTGCCCGTGGAGATCGACGAGAGCTTCATCGGGTCGGTGCGTGCGACCTTGCCCGAGTTGCCGGACGAAAAGGCGGCTCGCTTCGCGCGCGAGTACGGTCTGTCCCACTATGATGCGGGCGTGCTGTCGTCGAGCCGCGAGACCGGCGCCTACTACGAGGCGGTGGTGGAGGCGCTCGGGGCGCCGCATGCCAAGCTCGCGGCCAATTGGGTCATGGGCGAGCTCTCGAGCGCCCTGAATCGGGACGGCGTGGAGATCGCCGCCTCCCGGGTTCCACCGGCCGGCCTCGCCGGACTGCTGAGCCGCATCGTCGATGAGACCATCTCGGGCAAGATCGCGAAGGAAGTGTTCGAGGCGATGTGGTCGGACGGCGAGCCGGCCGACGCCATCATCGATGCCCGGGGCCTGAAACAGATCACCGACACGGGCGCGATCGAGGGCGTGATCGACTCCGTGATCGCCGCGAACCCGAAGCAGCTGGCCGATTACCGCAGCGGCAAGGACAAGCTGTTCGGATTCTTCGTCGGCCAGGTCATGAAGGCCACGGGCGGCAAGGCGAATCCCGCCCAGCTCAACGAATTGCTGAAGGCCAAGCTCGGCGGCTCGGGCCCGAGCTGAGGCAGCGGTACCGTCTTCCTGATGCATGACCGGGACTGCCTTCATCGCTTCGTCTTCGAGCATTTTCCGATCCGTGGACACCTGGTGCACCTCGATGCCGGCTGGCGGGCGCTGATCGAGCACCGCCATTATCCGGAGGCGATTCGCGCTCTCCTGGGCGAGGCGGCTGCTGCATCGCTGTTGCTCGCGGCCACCATCAAATTCGACGGCGTCCTGTCGCTGCAGCTGCAGGGGGACGGTCCGGTGCATCTGTTGCTCGCCCAGTGCACCAGCGGTCTCGGTGTGCGCGGGCTCGCCCGCTGTCGCGGCGAGACGCCGAGCGGCGAAGCGACGGCCGGCGCGGCAGCGGACATCGGCGAGCTCGTCGGAGCCGGGAACTTGACCGTCACGCTCGAGACCGATGATGGCGCTCAACGCTATCAGGGCATCGTGCCCATCGAGGGGTCGCGGCTTGCCGACTCCTTGCAGGTGTACTTCGAGAATTCCGAGCAGTTGCCCACGCGCCTGTGGCTGTATGCCGACGATTCGGGAGTCTCGGGCATGCTGCTGCAGCGCCTGCCGAGCGGCGACACCGCCGGCGCGAGCGCGCCCCCGGCGGTGATCGACGACGCCTGGCGCCGCGTGCAGCTGATCGGCGATACGCTGACACGAGAGGAGTTGCGCACGCTCGCGGACGTGGACATCCTGCATCGGCTCTTCAATGAGGACGACCTTCGGCTATTCGAGCGCACGCCGGTGTACTTCCGCTGCCGCTGCTCGCGCGAGCGCGTCGCCGGCATGCTGCAGGGACTGGGCGAAGCCGAGACACGGTCGATTCTTGCCGAGCGCGGCGAGGTCGAGGTGCGCTGTGATTTCTGCAATCGGGCGTATGTGTTCGATTCGGTCGATGTGGAGCAACTCTTCAATCGCGGCGTCACCGGCGACAGCGGCGGAAGCATCCATTAGGGAATCGCCGGCCGCCACGCGAGCGTCGTCCGCCCGGAGAGCGGCGGCCGGCAGGCGAGCGCTCGCCGCCGCACTGCTCTTGGCAGGAGCCGTGGGAATGTGCGGGCGGTGGGTCCGGGCGGATACCGCGTTTTACGCGGTCTCGTTCGAAAAAACGCCCACGCCGGCGGCGATGGCCGCGGTGGGGCGCGCCTTGTTTTTCGACACGGCCCTGTCGGCGTCGCGCCAGCTCGATTGCGCGAGCTGTCACGATCCCGCGCACGCGTTCGGGCCGGCCGGCGATTTGCCCGTGCAGCGTGGCGGAGCAAACAACGCACGTCCGGGTGTGCGCGCCGTTCCCTCGCTCAGGTACACGCAGAACATCCCGCCGTTCACCGAGCACTACTTCGAGCCGGGCGAGGACGACGGCATCGATCAAGGGCCTGCCGGTGGCCGTACCTGGGATGGGCGTGCGCCGTCGGCGCACGATCAAGCCCGCTTGCCGCTGTTCTCTCCGTTCGAGATGGCGAACACGAGTCTCGAGGCGGTGGTGCGTGCAGTCGAGCACGCGCCGTACGCCGGGGAGTTTCGTGCAACCTTCGGCAAGCATGTATTCTCCGACCCGGCGCTGGCTTTCCATGGAGTGCTGCTCGCGCTCGAGACCTACCAGCAGCAGCCGTCCGAGTTCTATCCGTACAGCAGCAAGTACGATGCCTATCTGCGGCGGCAGACCTCGCTGAGCGAGCAGGAGCTGCGCGGTCTTGCGGCATTCAACGACCCCGCCCGTGGAAATTGCGCGCGCTGTCATCCGAGCGGCGGAAGCGAGGGCGCATTCCCGCAGTTCACGGACTTCGGCTATGCGGCCATCGGCGCTCCGCGCAACCGCTCGATTCCCGCCAACGCCGATCCGCGCTACTTCGATGTGGGACTTTGCGGGCCGCTGCGCGAGGATCTCAAGGACAAGACGCAGTACTGCGGTCTGTTCCGCACCCCGTCACTGCGCAACGCCGCCGTGCGCCGGGTATTCTTTCACAATGGCGTGTTCCATCGGCTCGAGGATGTGGTGCGATTCTATGCCGAGCGCGACACGGACCCGCAGCAGTGGTACCCGCGGGCGCCGGACGGCCGGGTGCTGAAGTTCGACGACCTGCCGGCGCGCTATCGCCGCAACATCGACCGGGAGCCGCCGCTCGATCGACACGAAGGCGAGCGACCGGCGATGAGCGGGCAGGACATCGATGACATTGTCGCGTTCTTGAATACCTTGACCGACGGGTTCGTCAGAACCGCGCCTTGAGCGACATCTCCTTCAGGCCCCTGAAGATCTTGATGGTCGCATCCGCGTGGGCGGCACTCGCGTTGATCGCGTCCTCGAGGTCGGCGAGCGAGTGGGTAGGACGGTCGCCGATCTCGAAGATGATGTCGCCGGTGATGAGGCCGGCTCTTTGTGCCACGGACTCGCCGTTCACCGCGACGACGAGAACGCCGGCTCTGCCGGGATTGTCGGCCGCGGGCGCGACCGCGAGGCCGCTCATGCCGAGATCCAGCCGGCGCGGGGCTGCCGCTTGCGCGACGGCGGCGGATGGGGCGGCGCCCGATGGGGCGGCGCCCGATGGGGCGGCCTCGTAGGCGTCCACTTTGACGAGCAGGCCGGCGATCTCCGCGTTGGAGATCTCGCCGCGGTAACCGGAGCGGCGCTTTGCGTTCAGCTGGAATCTCAGAATCACGGGGCTGCCGGGACGGTAGTCGTTGGCCAGACGGCGCAGCAGCGCTTCCTCGACGGGAATCCGCACGTGGTCGGTGTAGATGCACTCCCCGACCGAGCAATTCACGCTCTCGGTCCGGATGAGCGCGGGTGTGACCGCCTTCGGGCCACCCATTGCCTCGAGGTCGGCGCTCGGATAGGAGCGGCGGGTGCCGCTGTAGGTGGTGGACACGTCGATTTGAAAAGATTTCTGCCCGGCTTTGTGATCGATGACCGCGGTCAAGAACTCATCGTGCCATACCTCGCGCATCGGCCCGGAGCCCTCGACGTATCCGCGCTCGGTCGAGATGGTCGTGAGGCTTGCGCCCGGGTCGTCGGAGACCGAGGCGGTGTCGCGGAAGTGCTCCATGCCGAGGGCGAGCAGCGCGGTATCCGCGGCGAAGGATGCGCACGGAACGAATGAGAGGATCAAGGTGGCGAGCGCGAGCGCGGGTCTCACAGAATCTCCGTTGAGATGATGACGAATCAGTCCTGGCACGAAATGAACAATGCCGCACGCGGTTCCGCACCGCAACCGACGTGTATATTTTACATGTCGCCGCGGTAACGGGGGCGTCATTGCACGGTCACATTCGTCGCGAAAAATTCTCCGTCTCACAACAACCCAGGCCGGAGGTCTCATGAAAAAACTCCTCACTCCCGTTTTCTCCGCAGTGATCGCCGCGGCCGTTCTCAGTCCTGCGCTGGGGGAGCCGACTACGGGCAACAGTCCCACCACGACACCCATCAAACACCTGGTGGTGATCTTCCAGGAGAACGTGTCGTTCGATCACTACTTCGGCACTTACCCGCATGCGACGAATCCGGCGGGCGAGCCGCGATTCTCCGCCTCGCCGGGGACGCCGTCGGTGAATGGCCTGTCCGGCGCGCTGCTCACGCTCAACCCGAATCTGCTCAATACCGCGGTCAACGGCGCGGGCGCCACGAATCCGTTCCGCCTGGATCGGAGCGAGGCGGCGACCGCCGATCAGGATCATGACTACACGCCGGAGCAGCTCGCGTTCGATCACGGCTTGATGGATGCCTTCCCGGCCTCCGTCGGCACCGCAGGGCCGCCGCCGAGCGGCACGCCGATCGCGCTCACCACGGGATTGACCATGGGCTACTACGACGGCAATACCGTGACGGCCATGTGGAACTACGCGCAGCGCTATGCGATGAGCGACAACTCCTATGGCACGAACTTCGGACCGTCGACCGACGGCGCCGTCAATCTGATCTCGGGCCAGCTGAACGGCGTCACCACGGACCTGAACCCGGGCGGTGCGACCGTCGGCGACGGCTCCGGCGGCTTGACCCTGATCAGCGATGCAAACCCGGTGGGCGATGCGTGCTCGCCCACCACGGGGGAGCTCGTGCAGTTCAGCGGCAAGAACGTGGGCGACCTGCTGACGGCCGCCGGGGTGACCTGGGGCTTCTTCGAGGGCGGTTTCAACCTGCAGACGGTGAACGCGAACAGCACCACCGGCTGCAAGCGCAGCACGGCCTCCGCGGTGACCCACGTCACCGAGACGGACTACATCCCGCATCATCAGCCGTTCCAGTACTACACCTCGACCGCCAACCCGAATCACACGCGCCCCACGTCGGTCGCGACGATCGGGCACAACGGTGATGCAGCCAACCATCAGTACGACATCCAGGACTTCTTCGATGCGGTCAGCGCCGGCAACTTTCCGGCGGTGTCGTATCTGAAGGCTCCCGGCTATGAGGACGGCCATGCGGGGTATTCCGATCCTCTGGACGAGCAGACCTTCATCGTCAACGTGATCAACTTCCTGCAGAAGCAGCGCGATTGGGAGTCGACCGCGGTGGTGATCGCCTACGATGACTCGGACGGTTGGTACGACCACCAGATGGGACCCATCGTGAATCACTCGAGCACCGCGGCCGATGAGCTGACGGGGACCGGCCAATGCGGGAATGGTGCGACGGCGCTGCCGGGCGTCGCAAGCGGCACCCTGCATGCGCAAGGGCGCTGCGGCTACGGGCCGCGCCTGCCGCTGATGGTGATCTCGCCGTGGGCCCGACGTAACTTCGTCGACCACACGGTCACCGATCAGACTTCGATTCTGCGCTTCGTCGAGGACAACTGGCTCGGCGGTGCGCGGATCGGCGGCTCGTTCGATGCGCTGGCGAACTCCATCAATGGCATGTTCGACTTCGGCGAGGGACCGCAGAACATCGCTCCCTACCCGCTCAACCCGAGCAGCGGCACGGTGGAGGGATTTTCCGGCTGGTAGGCATGGCCGTATCGATAAGCACGGCCGTGCCGATCGCGCGCTGCGCGTCGCGGCCGATTCGCTGCGTGAGGGCACGGAGGCAGCTCCCGTGCCCTCGCTTTCGGCGGGGCGGCTGATCGGCTAGATTGGCAGCTTGATCACTCGCCGTAGATTTCTGGGGCAATCCACGCTTGCCGCCGCCGGCGCTGCCTCGACGGCCGCGGTGCTCGGACGGCGCGCCGAGTCGCATCCGACGATTGCGACGGCCGCCGGCGCCGTTCCCAACGTCGATCCGGGCCGTCTGGCGCGCTTCGTCGATCCGTTGCCGCTGCCGCTCGTCGCCCGGCCGGTGGGCCGCTATGCGGTGCCCGGGAAGAGCGGCCTGCACGTGCCGCTGTACCGCGCGGCCGCGCAATCGATCTCGACCCGGTTGCATCGAGATCTGCCGCCGACGCCGCTCTGGTCGTACGGCGGGACGGTGCCCGGCGTCATGTTCGATACGCAAAGCGGCGAGGGTCTCGCGGTCGAATGGGCCAACGAGCTGCCGGGCACGCATTTCTTGCCGATCGACCACTCGCTGCACGGTGCCGAAGCGGGCGTCCCAGAGGTGCGCACGGTGGTGCATCTGCACGGCGCCAAGACCGGCCCCGAGAACGATGGCTATCCGGAGGACTGGTATGTCCCCGGAAAGTCTCGCACCTACTACTATCCCAACGAGCAGGATGCGACCCTCCTCTGGTACCACGACCATGCGATGGGCATCAATCGACTGAACATCTACGCGGGACTTCTCGGCCTGCACGTGATTCGCGATCGGCATGAGATCGAGCTCGGGCTGCCCGGCGGCCGCTACGAGATCCCGATGGTGATCTTCGACCGGGACGTGCGCATCGACGGCCGGCTGAGCTATCCGGTGGCTGCCGATCCGGCGCATCCCTGGGTGCCGGAGGCCTTCGGCGAGCTGCAACTGGTGAACGGCAAGGCGTTCCCCTTCGTCGAGGTCGAGCCGCGCAAGTACCGCTTGCGCGTGCTCAATGGAGCGAACGGCCGCTTCTACCGCCTGGCCCTGCCGCCGGATGTCGAGATGGTCCAGATCGGCGGCGACCAGGGTCTGCTGCCCGCGCCGGTCGCCGTCCGGTACGTGCAGTTGGCGCCGGCGGAGCGCGCCGATCTCGTGGTGGACTTCGCCGACCATCGCGGCGCGCGGCTCGTCTTGACCAGCGATTCGTTCGAGCTCGTGGAGTTTCGGGTGCGCGGCGAGCGGGTCTCCGACCCGAGCCGCTTACCGTCCTTGCTTCGGGCCGTGCCGCGCATCCCGGAAGAGACGGCGGTGAGGACGCGCCGGCTGACCCTGGATGAGAGCCGGAACCTCGTGGCCGAATCGACCGGAATGCTGTTGAACAAAACACCCTGGCACGCTCCGATCACTGAGAAGCCGGTTCTGGGCGCGACCGAGATCTGGGAATTCGTCAATCTCACCGATGACACCCATCCCATCCATTTGCATCTGGTGCGGTTCCAAATTCTGGATCGGCGACGCTTCGAGGCCTTTCAATACATGACCCGAGGAACCGTCAGGTACCTGGGGCCTGCGATGGCGCCCGATGCCAACGAGATGGGCTGGAAGGATACGGTCAGAGTCAACGCCAAAACCGTCACGCGCATCATTGTGCCGTTCGTCGGCTATCCCGGCCGGTACGTCTGGCATTGCCACATCCTGGAGCACGAAGACAACGAGATGATGCGGCCGTACGAGGTGGTCAAGGCTTGAGGCCGGCTCAAAGCGCGGACACGCCGGCAAGCTCGGTCAAGCTCTGGTTGCGCGTCAACGCGATGAACTCGCGGATGTAGGCGGTCTCGGCGCCGCTGAGGGTGGTGGCGGCATAGAGCTCGCAGCGCAGCCCCTCCCGGCCGATCGGCCTCGAGACCACATAGCCGCGCTCGATGTAATTGCCGACGGTCCAGGACGGCAGAGCGGCGATGCCGCGGCCGCTCGCGACCAGCTGCAATATCGCCACGGTCAGCTCGGCCGTGCGGCGCTTGGGGTTGATCCCGGCGGGTGTGAGGCAGTGCTTCATGACGTCGAGCATTTCATCGGGCACGGGATAAGTGATGAGCGTCTCCTCGGCAAAATCGGCGGCATCGATCCAGCTTTTGCCGGCGAGGCGGTGGCGGGGGCTCATCAGCGCCACGCTTTCGTAGCGGAACAGCGGGCTGAACGCGACGTGCGCGTGCGGCGGTTGCCGGTCGTGGATCACCGCGAGCTCGGCCTCCCCGCGCTCGAGGAGCGGCAACGGATCGACCACGAAACCCGAGATGATGTCGAGCTCGACCTCCGGCCAGAGCGAGCGGTAAGAGTCCATCGCCGGCATCAACCAGTCGAAGCAATTGTGGCACTGCACCGCGACTCGAAGAGGCCCCGCATGACCGTGGGCCAGCCGTGCGATGTCGCGCCCGGCCTCTGCCACCTGCGGCAACACGGCCCGGGCCAGCGCCAACAACCGCTGGCCGATCGCCGTGAATCGCAGCGGCCGGACGTTCTTTTCGACCACCGCGGCGCCGAAATGACTCTCCAGCGCCTTCATCTGGTGGGAAAGCGCGGATTGCGTCAAACAGAGCCGCTCGGCGGCCTTGGAGAGGCTCCCGCATTCGGCCAGGGCGAGCAGCGTCTCCAGATGCCTGAACTCAAGTGCCGTGGTCGCCATGAAACGCTTTCATCGCTGCTATGAGGATAACGAGTTTGAATCATAGCTCAGGCGCTCCCATGCTGTTGATCGAGGTATGCGGCCATGGCGAGCACAGCGGTATCGGTATCGTTCGAGTTCTTCCCTCCCGGTGACGACGGGGCGGCCGCCCATCTGTGGAGCACCGTGCTTAAGCTCGCTCCCTTGCGGCCACGATTCGTCTCGGTGACTTACGGGGCGGACGGCTCGACCCGATCGAGAACCCATGCATGCGTGCTGCGGCTCCTGCACGAGACCGACCTCACCGTCGCTCCGCACCTGACCTGCATCGGGGCGCCTCGCGAGGAGATCCAGGGTATTGCACGGGATTACTGGGATCATGGAGTGCGGCACCTGGTCGCGCTGCGCGGGGATCCTGCGCCCCGGTTACCCTATAGGCCGCACCCCGGCGGATTCGCCTTCGCCTCGGATCTGGTGCTGGGCCTCGGCGGCATCGCGCCGTTCGACATCAGCGTGGCCGCCTACCCGGAGGGTCATCCCGAGACGGGCAGCGTCGAGGCGGATCTCGAGAATCTCAAGCGCAAGATCGATGCGGGCGCCCATCGCGCCGTCACGCAATTCTTTTTCGATACCGATGTGTTCCTTCGGTATCGGGATCGCTGCGCAGCCGCCGGCATATGCGCCCCCATCGTTCCGGGCCTCCTCCCCATCACGCGATTCCCGCAGATGCTGCGTTTCGCGGAGCGCTGCGGCGCCTCGGTGCCGGATTGGCTGCGCAGCCGCTTCGATGGCCTGGATGACGACGCGGAGACGCGGCGCATGATCGCCGCCCACGTCGCCATCGATCAAGTGCAGCGCCTGCGGCGGCATGGAGTGGAGGAGTTTCATTTCTACACGCTGAATCGCGCAGAGCTCACCTATGCGATTTGCCACGCCCTCGGTATCCGGCCGCGGGCGGCGCTCGAAGCGACGGCGGCGGGCCCGGCGGCGGGCACGGCGGCGGTGGCCTGAATGGTGGCGGTCCCGACGCCGGCAGCCGGATTTCCCGGCCGCTCCAAGGCGCTCCTCGATCTGCTCCGGGAACGGATCGTGGTCCTGGACGGTGCCATGGGCACCATGATCCAGCAGCGCCGCCTGGCGGAGGCGGACTTTCGTGCAAGCCGCTTCGCCGACTGGCCGGTGGATTTGCGGGGCAACAACGATTTGCTGACCCTGACCCAGCCGCAAATCATCGCGGACATTCACCGCGTGTACCTCGATGCCGGCGCCGACATCGTCACCACCAATACCTTCAATTCCACGTCGATCTCGCAGACCGACTACCGGTTGCAGGAGCTTGCCGGCGAGCTGAATCTGGCCGCGGCACGACTCGCGCGCAAAGCGGCGGACGAGACGGCGCGGCGCACCCGCCGGCCGCGCTTCGTCGCGGGTGCGCTCGGTCCGACCAGCCGGACCGCCTCGCTGTCCCCGGACGTGAACGACCCGGCATTTCGCAATGTCGATTTCGACCAATTGACCGCCGCATACGCGCAAGCGGCGCGCGGCCTCATCACCGGGGGCGTCGATGTCATCCTAGTCGAGACCGTGTTCGATACCTTGAACGCGAAAGCCGCGCTCGTCGCCGTGCGCGAGACGTTCGACGAGCTCGGTATCGAGCTCCCGCTCATCGTGTCGGGCACCATCACCGATGCCTCCGGCCGTACCTTGTCGGGCCAGACCACGGAGGCTTTCTGGAACTCGATCCGGCACGCCAAGCCGACGGTGGTCGGTCTCAACTGCGCGCTCGGCGGGCGGCAGCTCCGACCCTACATCGAGGAGCTCTCACGGGTCGCGGACACCTACGTGTGCGCCTACCCGAACGCGGGACTGCCCAACGCCTTCGGTGAGTACGACGAGACGGCGTGCGAGACGGCGGAGGTGCTGCGCGACTTCGCCGCGAGCGGCTTCGTCAATCTGGTGGGCGGATGCTGCGGTACCACCCCCGAGCACATCCGCCGGCTCGCGCAGGCGGTGTCCGGCATGCCGCCGCGCCGCATTCCGCGCATCGCGCCCGCCTGCCGGCTGAGCGGCCTGGAGCCGCTCTCGATCGATTCGGCCAGCCTGTTCGTGAACGTGGGCGAGCGCACCAACGTCACCGGCTCCGCCAAGTTTCGCCGCTTGATCGAGGCCGGCGACTATGCCGCCGCGGTGGATATCGCGCGTCAGCAGGTCGCGAACGGCGCGCAGATGATCGACGTCAACATGGACGAGGGCATGCTCGATTCGCAGGCGGCCATGGTGCGCTTCCTGCGGCTGATCGCGGGCGAGCCGGACGTGGCGCGGGTGCCGGTGATGATCGATTCGTCCAAGTGGCCGGTGATCGAGGCCGGCCTCAAGTGCGTCCAGGGCAAGGCGATCGTCAATTCGATCAGCCTGAAGGAGGGGGAGGACGTCTTTCTGGCGCATGCGCTCAAAGTGATGCGCTACGGCGCCGCCGTGGTCGTGATGGCCTTCGACGAGAAAGGGCAGGCGGACAGCGTCGAGCGCAAGGTGGCGATTTGCGAGCGGGCGTTCCGGCTTTTGACGGGGCGCCTGGGGTTTGCACCCGAGGACATCATTTTCGATCCGAACATCTTTGCGGTGGCCACCGGCATCGAGGAACACAATCGCTACAGCCTGGACTTCATCGAGGCGACGGCCGCCATCAAGCGGCGCATGCCGGCCGTTCACGTGAGCGGGGGGGTGAGCAATGTCTCCTTCTCCTTCCGCGGCAACGATCCGGTGCGCGAGGCCATGCATTCGGTGTTCCTGTATCACGCGATCCGGGCAGGCCTCACCATGGGTATCGTCAACGCAGGGCAGCTCGCGCTCTACGAGGACATCGAACCGGACCTCAAGGGCCGGGTCGAGGACGTGATTCTCGCGCGACGGCCCGACGCCACGGAGCGCCTGCTCGAGATCGCGGAGCGCTTCAAGGGCGGAGCGGGGCTGAAGCGGACCGACGATCTGGAGTGGCGCAAGCTTCCGGTGGCCGAGCGGCTCAAGCACGCGCTGGTGAAGGGACTCGATGAATTCGTGCTCGAGGACACCGAGGAGGCGCGCCTGGAGGCCGCACGGCCGCTCGACGTGATCGAGGGCCCGCTCATGGACGGGATGAATGTGGTCGGCGATCTGTTCGGATCCGGCAGGATGTTTCTGCCGCAAGTGGTGAAGTCGGCGCGCGTGATGAAGAAGGCGGTTTCGGTGCTGGTTCCCTACATCGAGAAGGATAAGGTCGGGAAGGCACGCTCGAACGGCAAGGTGGTCATGGCGACCGTGAAGGGCGACGTGCACGACATCGGCAAGAACATCGTCGGCGTCGTGCTCCAGTGCAACAATTTCGAGGTCATCGATCTCGGCGTCATGGTCTCCTGCGAGCGCATTCTGGAGACCGCCACGAGTGAGGGGGCGAGCCTCATCGGGCTGTCGGGCCTCATCACTCCCTCGCTCGACGAGATGGTGCACGTCGCGAAGGAGATGCAACGCCGCGGGTTCAGCCAGCCGCTGCTCATCGGCGGCGCGACCACCTCGCCAGCGCACACGGCGGTGAAGATCGACCCCGAGTATGCCGGCGCCGTGATTTACGTGAAGGACGCCTCGCGGGCGGTCGGAGTCTGCCAGCAGCTGATCACTCCGGCGACACACCAGGCGTTCGTCGCGCATGCCAAGGCGGAGCACGAGCGGCGGCGCGAACAGCATCGCCACAAGAGTGTCAAAGCGCCGCAATTATCGATCCCGGAGGCACGCGCGAGAAAATTCGAGACCGACTGGACCCGCTACACGCCGCCGGTGCCGGAGCTGCAGGGGGTGCGCGCATTCGCGAGCTATCCGCTCGAGGAGCTGGTCCCCTACATCGACTGGATGCCGTTCTTCAACGCCTGGGAGTTCACGGGCAAATTCCCGGAGATCCTGCACGACCCCAAGGTCGGCGAGGCGGCGAGCGCCCTTCATGCCGATGCGAGGCGCATGCTCGAACGAGTGGTTCTCGAGCAGTGGCTCGAGGCGCGCGGGGTGGTCGGTATTTTCCCGGCCAACAGCACCGGGGAGGACGACATCCTGGTGCGCCCGGATGAGTCGCGGGGCGGAGTCGCGATACGGCTGCATCATCTGCGGCAGCAGAAGGCGAAACCGCCGGGGCAGCCGCAGTTATGCCTGGCGGATTTCCTCGCGCCGGCGCTGAGCGGCCCTCCGGACTATCTGGGCGCGTTCGCCGTGACCGCGGGGATCGGAATCGAGGCGCACATCGCCCGCTTCGAGGCCGCGCACGATGACTACAGCAGCATCCTGCTCAAGGCGCTCGCGGACCGCCTCGCCGAAGCGTTCGCCGAGCGTCTGCACGAGCGGGTGCGCCGGGAATTCTGGGGCTATGCGGCGGACGAGGCGCTCGATCGGCCGGCGCTGATTCGCGAAGACTATCGGGGTATCCGCCCGGCGCCGGGCTATCCCGCCTGTCCGGATCACACCGAGAAAGCCGCGCTGTGGCGTCTGCTCGATGCGGAGCGCACGGCCGGCATCCGGCTCACGGAGTCCTTCGCCATGTGGCCGACCGCGGCGGTGAGCGGCTGGTACTTCTCGCATCCTGGAGCCCGTTATTTTGGGGTGGGTACGATCGGCCGCGACCAGGTCGAAAGCTATGCGGCGCGCAAGGGCATGAGCTTGACCGAGGCGGAGCGCTGGCTCGCGCCGAACCTGGGCTATGAGCCGCAGTCCTCACGGGCGGCTCGCGAGGCGGCCGCTTGACCGCTTGACCGAAGGCGGCTCGCGCCGGACCAAACCCGGGCGGCGATCCGCGACCGAGACAGACGCGGCGCCGGCTGCGGCGTGAGGCCGGCACGCGCTATACTGCGGCCGATCGTGCAAGCGCTGTTTTGTTCTCCCATCGTCGAGTTTCCGACGCCCGCTGCGTCCCGCCGCTGAGGGTCGCGTGGCTCGTTTCCGCTTTCGTCGCTTTCGCAGCTTGTTCCTGGCCGTTGCCATTGCGGTCGCGGTGCTGGGGCTGGCCGCGACGCTCTGGGTGGTGCAGCTCGACCGCACCGTGACCCGCGAATTCCAGGGCCGCCACTGGTCGGTGCCGGCACGCGTGTTCGCGGCGCCCCTGGAGCTGTTCGTGGGCGAAGCGCTGTCGGCGAACGATCTGGAAGAGGAACTGCGCCGGGTGCACTACCGGCGCGGTGACCCCGCCACCGGGCCCGGGGTGTATCGCCGCACCGGAAACGCCTTCGACATCCGCACGCGCCGGGTGCGATTCGTCGATGAGCTGCGGGATTCGCAACTGGTCTCCATTCACGCGGACGGTGCGTCGATTACCGGCATGCGCCAGGCCGACGGCAGCGACTTGCCGGTGTTCCGCCTCGACCCGCCGGTGATCGGCAGCGTCTTTCCCATTCACGGGGAGGATCGTCTGGTGGTCGCACCCGCCGACGTGCCGCCCTTGTTGCATCAGGGCATCAAAGTGATCGAGGACCGGCGCTTCGATGAACATCATGGCGTCGATGTCTATGGCGTGCTGCGCGCGATGTGGGCGAATTTACGGGCCGGCCGGGTGGTGCAGGGCGGCAGCACGTTGACTCAACAGCTGGTCAAAAATTATTTCCTGTCGGACCAGCAGACTTTCGTCCGCAAAGCGACCGAGGCGGTGATGGCGATGCGCCTCGAATCGCATTATTCCAAGGAAGAAATCCTGGTGGCGTACCTGAACGAGGTGTACCTCGGCCAGGACGGCGATCGTGCGATTCATGGGTTCGGGCTCGGCAGCGAATTCTACTTTGCCAAGCCCTTGGATGAGCTCGACGTCCCGGAAATGGCGCTGCTGATCGGCCTGGTGAAGGGACCGTCCTTCTACGACCCGCGCAAACATCCTGATCGTGCGCTGACACGGCGCAATCTCGTCATAAAGGAGCTGGTCGAGGCGCATCTCATCGACGCCGCCGCCGCGAAGCGAGCCGCATCGAGCCCCTTGGGGCTGCGGCCCCCGGGCGGCAGCTACGTTCCGGCCTACATCGATCTGGTCCGGCGCAATCTGAAGCGCGATTATGCCGATGCGGACCTCGCCAGCGCGGGACTCTCCATCTATACGAATCTGGACCCGCGGGCCCAAGCCGCGGCCGAGCGCGCACTGGCGCAGAACCTGCAGCGTCTCGACAAGAGGGGACGCGGCGGACATCTGGAGGGAGCGGTGGTCGTGGCCGAGCCCAACAGCGGCGATGTGATCGCGGTGGTGGGCGGCCGGGAGGTCGGCACGGGAGGCTTCAACCGCGCGTTGGACGCGCGTCGGCCCATCGGCTCGCTGGTCAAGCCCGCCGTGTATCTGGCCGCCATCGAGAGCGGCCGGTATACGGCCGCGTCCTTGATCGACGACACGCCGGTCGAGCTCAAGCTCGCCGACGGCAGCATCTGGGCCCCGCAAAACTTCGAGCATGACGTGAACGGCAAAGTGACCCTGGCGCGCGCGCTGGCCGAGTCGCTGAACCTCGCCTCCGTGCATCTGGGCCTGGACGTAGGGCTCCCCAACATCGTGGCGACGCTCAACAGCCTGGGGCTGGAAAGCTCGCCCCCCCTCAACCCGTCGCTCCTGCTCGGCGCCGTCGAGATGTCGCCGCTGGAGGTGGTGCAGGTGTATACCTCGCTTGCGAACGGCGGCTTTCGGCCGCGGCTGCGGGCCGTGCAGGCCGTGCTCGACGAGCAGGGCCATGCGCTCAAACGCTTTGATGTGCAGGTGGAAGCCGCCGCGCCGCCTGCGGCCGTCTATCAGATCGACCGCATGCTGATGCTGGTGCCGACGCGCGGCACGGCGCGCGGTGTCGCCGCGCGACTGCCTGCGGGTCTGGTGGTGGCCGGCAAGACCGGAACCTCCTCGGACACCCGCGACAGCTGGTTCGCGGGTTTCACCGGCGGCTACCTGGCGGTGGCCTGGGTGGGTTACGACGACAATCACGTGACCGGCCTCACCGGCGCCACCGGTGCGCTGCCGGTCTGGGCCGATACCATGGCACGCCTCAAGCCGGCCTCGTACGAGCCGGTGCCGCCGGAGCTGGTCGACGATCGCTGGATCGGCTACGGCGACGGTATGGAAACGACCCCCACTTGCAGCCCCGATGCCGTGCTCATCGCCTTACCCAAGGACAAAGCGCCGCCCATGAACCCGAATTGCGGAAATCGTCCCCAACCTCCCTCCCCCGGTGACAAGATCAAGGCATGGCTCAAGAATCTCATCCACTGATCAAACTGTGCTTCGTCGCGAGCGTGGCGTCGCTGCTGAGCGGCTGCCCTGCTCCGGCGGTGAAACCCGGTCCCGGGACGAGCGCTCCCTCTCGGCCCGAGATCCCGCCCCCGCCGCCGCCCTCTGCCCCCGCGCCGGCCCCGGCGCCCAGGCCCTCACCGCCACCGCGCGAGATACGGCTGTCGCCCGCCACCCAGTCCCTGGTCAGGCGTGCTCATGGTCTGCAGGCGCAGGGAGACCTGGACGGAGCGTCCGCCACCATCGATCGGGCGCTGCGCATCGAGCCCAGCAACCCCTTGCTGTGGATCGAGCTCGGGCGCGTGCAACTGGTCCAAAGCGATGCGCATCAGGCCGAGAGCTGCGCCCGCAAGGCGCTGGCGCTGTCCAGCGGCGACCGGGCGGCACAAGCCCAAGCAGGACAGCTGCTGGTCGAGGCGCTGCGCGCGCAAGGCCGCAACCAGGAAGCCCACGAGGTCCAAGCGCGCCCGTACATGCACTGACTCCCATACGTACATTAAGGAACGCACGCGTACCTTAAGTTAACCACAAGCTTGCCCGCGCAAAGTCTGGCGCTCTATTTGCTGTATTTGCCGCTTGACACCCAAAGTCTCGTGCGCTCAGAGTACCTGCCGGCTCAGACCACCTTCCGAGCCGGGGAAGCTACGAGTCAGGCGAAAGGATCGCAGGGGCAGGAATCGCAGGGTTCCGTACCGCCACTCCGATATCCGTGAGGAGTTGGCGATGATTACGGCTCATGTGATCAAGTCCCGGCATTCCGACGTCTTCACGTATCTGCACGGCGACCTGGATTCGAGCGCGGCGTACTGTCGCGTTCCCACGGAAGCTTGCGGCGCCAGCCTGGTGTTCGTCAGCGATGCCGAGCAAATGGCTCAAGCGTTCGCGCATCGCCCCGCCATTCTGGTCGTCCTCAGCAAGGTTTGCGAGACTTTGCGGCCCGAGAGCGGCGGCACTTGCTGTTTTTCGGTGAAAGTCATGCCCATCGGGATGGCCACGCTCCTCAAATACTTCGATCACAAGTGCATGCGCTTCTCCCAGTGGGGCCAGCGCCACCCTACCGCGGTCGTGCACCCGGACGCACGCATCGGGCAAGACGTCTGCCTGGGGCCGTATTCCGTGATCGGGGCCCGTGCGAGCATCGGCGATAACACGCTCATCGGGTCGCACGTGGTGATCGAAAACGACGCCAGCATCGGTGCTCGCTCGGTCATTCATCCCCAGGTCTTCATCGGAGCGGGATGCCGGATCGGCGATGACTGCGAGATCCACCCGCATACCACCGTGGGCGGCGATGGATTCGGCTATGCCCCCGGACCGGACGGACGCGCGCGAAAGATTCCGCACCTCGGCAATGTCGTCATCGGCAACGACGTCGAAATCGGCAGCAACTGCGCCATCGACCGTGCCACGCTCACCTCCACCCACATCCGTTCCGGGACGAAGCTGGACAACATCTGTCACATCGCCCACAACTGCGATCTCGGAGAGGATGGCTTCTACACCGCGGGTTTCATGATGGGCGGCTCGACCCGGATCGGCCGCAAGTTCGTCACCGGGGGCAACTCCGTGGTAACTGCGCACGTCACGGTCGGCGATAACGTCAGCCTGTCCGGCAGATCCTCGGTCACCCAGGACGTGCCGAATCCGGGTGCGTATGGCGGCTATCCGCTGCAACCGCTGGCAGATGCGATGCGCACGGCCGCCAGCCTCACCAAGCTCAACGAAATCCGCAAGAATCTCGCCAGGGTGATGCGGCACCTCAACCTAACTTAGGGGGAAATCCAGTCCGAGCGAAGCGCGCGCCGCGACGATCGTGTTGTTGACCAGCATGGTCACCGTCATGGGGCCGACGCCCCCGGGCACCGGGGTGATGTAAGAGGCCTTGCGCCGGACGCCTTCGAAGTCCACATCGCCGACCAGGCTGCCGTCGGGCAACCGGTTGATGCCGACATCGATGACCACCGCGCCGGTCTTGACCATCGGTGCGACGATCAAATTGGGCTTTCCCGCCGCAACCACCAGAATGTCCGCGAGGATCGTAAACTGAGCGAGGTCGCGGGTCTTCGCGTGACATATGCAAACGGTTGCGTCGCGCTGCATGAGCATGAGCGCCGTGGGCTTCCCGACGATGTTGCTCGCCCCCACCACCACTACGTTTTGTCCTTCGATCGGAATGTGTTCCGCCTCGAGGAGCTTTTGGACACCATAAGGGGTGCAAGGGGGAAAGATCGTCTTGCCTACCACCAATCCGCCGACGTTATAGAGGTGGAAACCGTCCACGTCCTTCCCGGCGGCGATGCGCTCCAAAACCGCCGTAACCGGGATGTGCTTGGGCAGCGGCAGCTGCACCAGCACGCCATGCACGCTGTCGTCACGGTTCAATTCGTCGATGATGGAGAGCAACTCCTGAAGGCCGGTGGTTTCCGGCCGCTCCAGTACGGTCGATTTGATGCCGACGTCCCGGCAGGCTTTAGCCTTGTTCGCAACGTAGACTTTGGAAGCGGCATCGCTGCCGACCAGCACGACCACCAGCGACGGCGTTATTCCCGTTTTTTCGAGGATTATGGCGGTGTCAGCCTTGAACCCCTCCCTCAAGCGCCGCGCATGCTCGCGGCCGTCGATAATTTTCGCACTCAAGATATATCAGCCATGGGGTGTACCTATTTAATCGGCGCGCGATTATACCGGTACGTATGCAGGCAGCGTCGGTGAATCAAAGAGGCGCGACTCCGCCCGTCGAGGGTTCCCGACCGCTGCTGGTGTACGACGGGGACTGCGCTTTTTGCGCCTATTGGGCGCGCTACTGGCAAAAGCTCACGCTCGACGAGGTCGAGTACCGGCCGTTCCAAGAAATCGAGGCGCGGTATCCGCAGATCCCGCACACCGAGTTTCAGCGTGCCGCTCAGTACATCGCGCCCGATGGGCGCCGCGCGAGCGCCGCCGAGGCCAGCTTCCTGACACTCAGTCATGCTCCGGGCAAGAGGATCTGGCTGCGCCTCTACCGAGAGCTGCCCGGGTTCGCCGCCGTCTCGGAGCTGGCATACGCGTTCATCGCGGCACATCGCTCGGCGTTCTACCGCATCAGTCTGGCTCTCTGGGGAAGAGATTACGGGCCGCCGCGATACGATCTCGTGTCGTTCGTGTTCCTGCGGCTGTTCGGGCTGATCTACCTGTCGGCTTTCGTCTCCTTCGGCATGCAGGCGCAGGGGCTGATCGGCAGCCATGGCATCCTGCCGCTTGCCGAGCTGGTCGATTCGCTCGGCCGCATTGCAGGTCCGGCACGGTTCTACTACATGCCGATGGTGTTCTGGTGGAGTGCCGGCGATGCGGCTATCCAAGCCGTATGTTGGTCCGGAGCCTTTCTGGCCGCGCTGCTCGTGCTCAATCGACTGCCGCGCGTGAGCCTTCTCCTGCTCCATGTGCTCTATTTGTCCCTGCTGTATGCCGGGCAGGCCTTCATGACGTACCAGTGGGATGTGTACCTCCTCGAGACCGGCTTTCTCGCGCTGTTGCTCAGTTACGCCCAGGGGCCCGGGGTCTGGCTGTTGCGCTGGCTGCTGTTCCGCTTCATTTTCATGTCCGGCGTGGTGAAGCTCGTGAGCGGCGATCCCAATTGGTGGAACCTCTCTGCGCTATCGTTTCACTTCCTCACTCAACCTCTGCCGACACCGCTCGCCTGGTATGCGGCGCAGCTTCCCGGATGGGCGCTCGAATTCGCCACGGGCTCGATGCTCGTCATCGAGCTGGTCTTGCCGTTCCTGATCTTTGGTCCGCGGCGCCTGCGCTTCGTGGCCGCCTTCGGCATTCTGCTGCTGCAGTTCTGCATTCTGCTCACCGGCAACTACAACTGGTTCAATCTGCAGACGATGCTGCTGTGCCTGCTGCTGTTCGACGACGCCGCCTTGGAGAGGATCCTGCCGCATCGGCTGCTCCGGTGGCTGGCGCCTCGAGCCGCGGCGTCTCCCGGGTCGAGAACCCGGTCCAGAGTCAGGTCCAGAGTCAGGTCCAGAGCGGTGGCCGCCGTGTCGCTGCTGATCGTGTTCTGCAGCCTCGTACAGATGGAGCTGCGTTTCGGCGGCAGTCCGCCCGCGCTCGCGCAGAAGATCGATCAGCTGGTCGAGCCGCTGCGCATCGTCAGCGGTTACGGTCTGTTCGCGGTCATGACCACGCAGCGCGACGAGATCATCCTGGAGGGATCGAACGACGGCACCGACTGGCGCGAGTACGAGTTTCGATACAAGCCCGGCGAGCTCACGCGACGTCCGCGGTGGTGTATCGGCCACCAGCCGCGCCTGGACTGGCAGATGTGGTTCGCCGCGCTCGAAGATCCGCGCGGTCTGCCGTGGTTTCCGCGGTTTCTCGAGCGGGTCCTGGAGAACGAGCCGTCAGTGATGGCGCTGCTCGCGAATAATCCCTTTCCGGACAAACCGCCGGTGTACGTGCGGGCGTTGTACTACGACTACACCTATGCCGACAGCCAGGAGAAAGCGCGGGGATTCTGGTGGAGGCGGCGGCTGCTCGGCGATTACTTTCCGGCGGTACGGCTCAGGGGCGAGTGAGCCAATCCGTGTCAGATGGGCTCGTCGAGAGATTTCGCGAGACCCGTGAAGAGCCGGGGGCCCGACTCGGTCATGTGCCAGCAATCCTCCAGCCGGACTCCGAATTCGCCGGGGATGTAAATGCCCGGCTCGTCCGAGAAGCACATGCCCGCCTCGAGCGGCGTTGCGTCGCCATGCACGAGGTACGCGGGCTCGTGGCCGTCCAGACCGATGCCGTGGCCGGTTCGGTGAGAAAGTCCAGGGAGCTTGTAGCCCGGGCCCCAGCCCTGGCTCTGGTAGTAGCGGCGCACGGCATCGTCCAGAGCGCCGGTGGCGACCCCGGGCTTGGCGGTCTCGAGTGCGATTTCCTGTCCCCGCTTCACCGTGTTCCAGACCTTGCGCTGGCGGGCGGTAGGTTCGCCGAACACCCAGGTGCGGGAGATATCGGACTGATATCCATGCACGGTGCAGCCGCAGTCCATGAGGATCACCGAGCCGTCGGCGACGGTCTGCGGCCGGTGCGAGCCGTGCGGATAGGCGGACGCGTCGTTCAGCAGGGCCAAGACGAATTCCGGCGAGCCGCCCAGGGCGATGGTCGCGTCGTTCATGATGGCGGCCACCTCGTCGGTGTTCATGCCTCGCTCCATGCGTCCGTGCAGGTGGCGAAGCGCCGCGAGCGTCACGTCGTTGGCGGTCTGCATGAGCGCGAGCTCGGCGGCCGACTTGATCATGCGGCAGGCGCGGATGAGCGAATCCCCCGACACGATGTCGTAGCCCTTCGATGCATGCCGGACCCCGTCGATGATGAAGTAGCGCATGGTGGGCTCGACCGCCACCGCCCCGGAGAGGATTCCGCGGTCGCGCAGTCCTTGCACGATTCGCACGAACGGGCTTTCGTCCTCGTTCCACGTACGTACGTCGCCGTCGACGGCGAGCGTCTCGCGTACCGAGGGCTCCTCGAAGGCGGGCGTAATCACCACGATGTCGCCCCGGGCCGGAATGATCGCGGCGGTGGTACGTTCGGATGCGAACCAGCGAATCCCGGTGAAGTAGTCGAGCGAGGAGCCGGTGTCGATCAGCAGCGCGCCGATCCTGCGCCGTGTCATGAGCATCTGCACCTTGGCGATCCGCGCACGCCGCTCGGCCGGCGATATCGGCGCCGCCGCGCCGGTCAGGGGCTCGAGACCGGCGCCGGACCCCGCGACGCCGCGTCTCGGAGATCCCAGCGCCGCCGCGCGATGCATCATCGCTCCGGCGACGAAGGGCACGACGGATACGCGGCCGAGAAAAGCGCGCCTCGATAAACGGCTCATCGATTCGCCGTCGCCAGGATGACCTT
Source organism: Steroidobacteraceae bacterium (assembly GCA_036272515.1). Classification (GTDB taxonomy): domain Bacteria; phylum Pseudomonadota; class Gammaproteobacteria; order Steroidobacterales; family Steroidobacteraceae; genus Bog-1198. The sequence continues at coordinate 26,140 of DATAYO010000038.1, forward strand.
GGCGAGACCGGCGTAGTCGCCGTTGAAATGATGGCCACCCGGCAGCTTGACGACCTGGATCCTCGCCGGATCGAGCTTGGGGCAGAGCGAGTCCTTGTCTCCGTCTCCGTAGATGCACAGTACCGAAACCCCGGAGATGCGATTCACCTCCGGCAGAGTCTCCGGCCCGGTCATATCGTTGGAGATCCAGCTGCTGACGTGAAACTCGAACAGCGCGTGCTCGGACATGCCCATGAGGACCGCGAGCGCCACGGTGGAGCGGGTCGCCTGCGGCAATCGATTGACCGCGAACGGGAGCACATCGGCGCCCTGCGAATAACCGATCAGCAATACGCGCTTTTTCTTGAGATGGGCGAGGTAGTAGCGAATCATGTGGTCGGTGTCCCGGGCCAGCCCCTCGGCGGTGCGGGCGCTCCAGAAATAGCGCAGCGAATCGAGACCGATGACCGGGATGCCGTGGGCGCTGAGCGCCTCTGCGACGGCTTTGTCGAGGCCGGCCCAGCCGCCGTCGCCCGACATGATGATGGCGAATGTATCGGTGGCGGGCAGGCCCGGTTGGGCGGGAACTTCGACGATCGGCAGGTCCCCGAGCGCCGTGGGCGCCGCGGGCAGGGTCTCGGCCGCCGTCCGTGCGACCAAGCTATTGAAGGCGGCGAGCAGCCTCGGCGCCCACGCATCCAAGGGCGTGTAGTCGCCTCCGACCCCCCCCAAGCCGACCAGCGCCGCCCCCTGCATGCCGGCGATGAACTGCCCGGCCTCGCGAGCACTCGACACCTGATCGCGCTCGGCCTGGAACAGCACCCAGGGTGCTCCCAGACGCTTCGCGGCGTGATAGCGGATCTCGGAGGCACGACCGTCGACGCGGCTCCATTCGAGTGCGGAGCTCTTGCACAGGGGCTTGCGCAGCGTACTGACGGGCGAAAATCCGACGCTCAGCGCGCCGGCGAAAGTGTCGGCCGGCGCTTGAGCGAGCGCGGCATAAGCGAGGACGGCGCCGGCACGATAGCCCACCAGGAACGGCGGCAGGTACGTCGAAACGTGGTAATAGGCCTGCAGAAAATGGCTCAAGTTTTCCAGGTCGCCGTCCAGGAACACGCAATCGCCGTCATCCGCCTCGAGGTTGGCATCGAGCTTGGGCAGGTCGATGCCGGCCACCATGGCGCCGTCCCCCGAGAGCTTGCGGGCAAGCGCCGCAACGCGCGAATCCCAGCCGTCCGCGCCGGACAGCAGCAGTACGAAACTTTTCGGCGGGCCGGCCGGCGAGTAGATCGACAGGTTGTTGAAGCGCCCGTAGCTCAAACGGTCGGAAGGCGCCGGCGAGACCGCGGGCGGCGCGGAACGAGCGGCGTCTGCCGCTGCACCGGCTTGCGCGGGAGAGTCGGCACGAACGATGGAAGCGACGGCGATGGCAGCAACGGCCGCGAAAGCCAGAGCGCCCCTGGCAATGACGTGATTCATCGAGGCGAAGTGTACACGGGCTAAATCGCGCCTGTCCGCTTCAGCACATGGTATCGGTTGACGAGCTCCACTCCGAGCGCCCGGGGCTCGCAGTCGATCAGCACGGTGCCTCCCATCGCGAGCCGCTTCTGCATGTCGTGGCGGCGCTGCTCATACTCCACCGCCGCGGCCACCTCGAGCACGGAGAGCGGGCTCGAGAGTGCTCGAGCTGCGATTCGACCGACGATCTGCTCACGCAGATTGGCGAGCACCACCAGGTGCCTCGAGCGCAACAGCCGGATCGCGGCGCCAAGCTCGGCCGTGTCCTCGTCCCGGCAGTTGGTGATCAACACCACCAGGCCGCGCTTGCGCTGCCGCTGCACGAGGTCGGCGGCCGCGATCGTGTAGTCCGAGAAGCTCGCCGTGGGCTCGATATCGCCGAGCTCGGCCATGAGTGCGTTCAACGTCTGCGGTCCCTTGCGGGGTGCGAAGCGCTTCTCGCTCCCCGGCACCGCGCCGAAGGTCATCGCACCGACGGCGTCGCCCTTGCCGAGCGCGACGAAGGCGAGCAGCATCAGGGCATCGAGCGACTGATCGAAGTGGCTCGCACCGATCCCCGACTGGCTGTCGTCCGCGCGCATGCGCCGTCCGCAGTCGAGCAGGAACATGACGCTCTGATCCCGGTCGTCGCGGAACGAGCGGACGATCGGCCGTCCGTGCTTGAGCGTTGCCTTCCAATCGATGTGGCGGATCGGATCACCCGGACGGTACTCGAGCAACTGGTCGAAGTCGGTTCCGGAGCCGCGGCGTCTGACCGAGCGGATCCCGAGCTCTGCGAGCCGCCGGTTGCTCGCCATCCACGCAAGCGCGGCCTGGCGCCTGAAGTCGGGGAACACGCGGCGCTCTTCCCGGTGTCCGATGCGAAGGTTCCAGTCCAGCAGGCCGAGCACGGAGCGCAGCAGGATCTGGCCGGCCTCGAAGTATTTCATTCCCCGCGCCGTCGGGGTGATCTCGAATTCCAGGATCTGACGCCGGCCGGCACCCAGGTCGAAGCTCAGCGGCATCGCCGGCGCGACAAGCGACGGATCGGTCAGCTCGAAGTAGCGCCCGCGGCGCCGGCTGCGGCCGGGATTTTCGATGTCGATTTGCAACTTGACCGGCGCACCAACCGCGAAGGCATGGGGCAGGCGACGGTGCAGAGCAAGCGGCGCCCGGCGCCAGTCGCTCAGGCTGAGATGAAGGTCGAGCCCCACCAGCGCCGCGAGCACGGCTGCGAGCCCGGCCGCGATCCAGGCGGCGTTGCTCGCGGGTACCGTGCCGAACGGCGCCGAGACCAGCAGCAGGCCGATCGCCGTCACGAGCGCGATCAGCGTACGGGAGGGCAGAGCGGACTTGACCTTGGAGGCGAGCTTCACAAGCGAGGTGCGGCGGTCGAGTCCAGGATCTCCGCCAAAAGCTCGTCGGGCTTGCGTCCGTCGAGTTGAGCGTCCGCCGACAGCGCGATCCGGTGACGGAGCGCCGGGACCGCGACCGTCTTCACATCGTCGGGCAGCACGAATGCACGCGCCGCGATGAGGGCGGCGGCTTTTGCCGATCGCACCAGCGCGATGGGCCCGCGCGACCCCGCGCCGACCGCGATACCCGGCCAATCGCGGGTCGCGCGCGCGATACGCACGGCGTAGTCGACCACCGCCGCATCCACGCGCTGACGGGCGGCCAGGTGCTGCAAGGCCAGCACGGCGCGCTCGCTCAGCACCGGAGCCACGCCGGAGAGCGGCAGCTCATCGCCGCTCTGATCGGTCGTGGTGCGGGCCACGATGTCGACCTCTTCGCTCAAGGTCGGATATTTCATGTCGATCTTCAGCAGGAAGCGATCGAGCTGTGCCTCGGGCAAGGGGTAAGTGCCTTCCGTCTCGAGCGGATTTTCAGTCGCCAGCACCATGAACGGCCGTGCCAGCGGCAGCGTTTCTCCCTCGAGCGTCACCTGGTGCTCCTGCATGACTTCGAGCAGCGCGCTCTGAGTCTTGGCCGGAGCGCGGTTGATCTCGTCGGCCAGAAGGATGTTGGTGAACACCGGCCCGCGCACGACCCGCATGGCGTGCGTCGCCGGATCCAGTATGGCGTGACCGGTGATATCGGAGGGCATCAGGTCGGGCGTGAATTGCACCCGCGCCACATTGAGCGACAGGGCGCGTGCGAGGGCCCGCACCAGCAGCGTCTTGCCGAGACCGGGGACGCCCTCGATGAGCACGTGGCCGGCCACCAGCAACGCGATGAGCGTTTGATCGACGACGGCCTGATGCCCGACGAGGGCGTTCGCGATCTGAGCGCGCAGCTTGGCGAGCAGCTCGCCGGCGCGTGCGATGGCGGGTGATTCTTCGGTCATACGCGATGCCCTTGCGTGAAATGAGAGGAGACCAGAATGCGCCGGCAGGCCTCCAGCAACATGATGGCGGCACGGTGCTCGTTGATGCCCCCGAAGGGGCCGCTGACCAGCGCGGCATTGATCGTGGCGGCATCGAGGCCGGTGTGCGCCGCCAGAGCCTGCGCCTGCTTGCTCGGCGACATCAGAGCGAAGCCTGCGATCCGCTTCTGCGCGGCCTCATCCAGCGCACGACGGATTGCGGCGCGCAGCGATTGGAGCTTGCGGGTACGCCACGCGAAGCGCGCATTGGCGCGGATCTGCTCGGCGAGCGAGCGCCGGATGGGGGCGTCCGGACGCAGCGGGGGACCGAAGCGCGGCAGATGCCGCCAAAGCAGCAGCAGCACGGCGCCGGCCAGGAACAGGATGGCGGGCGCCGCCAACCGCCATAGCAGCACCGGGAGGGGCGTGGCCCGGGTAGCGCTCAGGATCTCCAGTCGATCGCCATGTCTCAACCCCGCCGCCGCCACGAAAATTTGCGCGTCGTCCCTCTTCGGCAAGTTCCAGTTGCTGAGCATGAAATTCGGACCCAGCACGGTCAGCTCGCCGCGCCCGATGGGTACGCGCAGCACCCGGATGCCGCTCGAATCCGACAGCGACCAGGACGGAACTCGCTCGCTCTCGTAGCCATTCAGCCAGCCGTTGCACAGGACCCATGATTGCCCGGTGGGCGAGCCGTCGATACTGACCGTCAAGGTCAGTGGTGCGCAACCGTCGGCGACCTGCAACCCCGCCCGTGGCGCGCCGGCCGTTGCCGGCCGCGGGGCGGCGCTGCGGCCGTGGACGCGTTTGATGCCGCTCCAGATTTGCAACGGCTCGCTGGCATTCAGGGTGTCGCCGCCGATGATCAGCCGGCCGCCCGATTGAACCCACGCCTGCAGGTTCTCGAGCGGCTCGTGGCGCAAGTCGTCGTACAGACTGCTGACCAGCACGATGCCTGCGGGCGGCAGCTCGCGGAGCGAGCCGATCACGCGTGTGTCGATTCCGAGGCTGCCGGTGAGATGTGTCAGCGCGTAGTAGCCGTTGCGCGCGGCCTCACCCGTCGGCGGCGTGGCGATCGTGGTCTCGTCCCAGTAAGTGTGCCGCGCGATCCATACCGTGAGCGCGATCACGCCGGCTGCGACGAGCGCCTGGATCCAGCGGTCGCGCCTCATGGAGCCGCCGCATCCAGGGCTTGAGCGAAGCCCCGGCAAAGATGTCCGATCGGCTCGCGCGGCACGGCCTCGCCCGCGTACACGGCCCGCCGCCAGAGGCCGACGAGATCGGCAAAGTAGGCGGTGCGCCGCGCATCCAGCCGGGCGCCGACGGCGCGCAGCGCCTCCCCCTCGGTGTACGACTCGCCGATGGGGACGCCGAATCGATGCACGGCGCGCGACAGCGCGCCGCGGTACAGCAGCGACAGCGCCTCGCGCACTTTTCCCGCATCGATGAGCACGAGTGCGGCCGCGCCGATGTCCTCGGGCAGGGATTCAGGCCGGATGTCCATGAGACCGACCTGCACGACGGCGGGCGCCGCGGACGCCGCCGGCTCACCCCCCCGCGTCTTGACGGTTCGATACGCCCAGATCACCGCGAGGGCGACGGCAATGGCTCCCACCACCCAAAGCAGCAGGCTCGCCGTCTCACCCAAGTAATCGAAAAGACCGATGAGCCAGCTCGCGGGCTCCTGCTGCGGCGGGCGCGACGCGGCAGCCGTCCAGCGAAGCGAACGGATTTTTTTCTCGCCGGGCAGGCTCGGGTCCGCGCGCAGCTTCGCGACAGCCGCCCCGACCTCCCCGGCATCGATGGACGCGCCGGCCGCCGCCGGAGTCGGCGGCCCGGGAGCGGCTGCCGGGCCGGCGCCGACCGGCGCGCAGGCGAGCAGTGCGCCGAGCGCGAGGGCCTCAGCCGGTAAACGCACGTCGAAATTCCTGCTCGATGTCCCACGCCTCGAGCTCGACGCGGCGATTCACATACATTCCGAAGCCGGCGGCGACGTAGAACGGCTCGAGAAATGCCACCGCCGCGAGATAGGCGAGGACGTTCATCGGCCGGGCACCCGAGCCGTACCAGCCGGTCAGCCAGCTTTGCCGCATTTCCGTGCTGTGGGGCGAGAACCAGAACTGAAGCGACAGAATGCTCAGCAGCAGCGCGACCTCGGCGTTCGCGAACGCCACCGTCATGACGCGGGCGACGCCGCGATGGCGCGCCGTCAGCCGCCGGATTCGTTCCCGAAGCGCCGGCCCCGACAGCCCCTCGAGCTGCAGGATGGGCTGCTTGAACGAGCGCGAGGCGCTCAGTCGTTGCAAGGTCAATGCACCCGTCAATCCGTCGAGCCAGACCTCGCGGCGGCGCGCCCATACCTCCTTGATCGCGGTGCGCTCTCCGAACAAGGCGCGCGACAGCGCAAACAGAATGGTGCGATCGAGCCACGGCTTCGACAGCCAGGCCAGCAGCATCGGCAGCCAGCCGGCGATCGGGCCGGTCAGCAGCAAGAGCGCGAACAGAGGCAGCGCGACGGCAAGATACGGGCCATACACCGAGCGCGTCCAGGATTGCAGCAGCCGCACCCCGAGGTCACAGCCTTCCCACGGAGATCGCGGACGCAGCACCAGCGAAACGGTGTCAATCTGCACGTGGACGCCTCAGAAAGAAGACCGCGACCAGGATCCAGCAACCCGCGGCGAGCGCGTACTTGGCCGGCGCGCTCACCCAGGCCGCCGAGGACCAGAATGCCTCGAGCGCCGCTGCGATCACCAGCATGACCGACGAGCCGAACACGATGACGCTGGTGTCACGGGCCGCGAGCTGAAGCGATGCCACGCGGGTCATGCGGCCCGGCAGGAGAACGGAGCGTCCGATTCGAAGACCCGCTGCCCCGCACAGCACGACGGCAGTGAGCTCGAACGCGGAATGGGTGGCGATGAACGGAAAAAACGTGCCGGCGAATCCGATCGAGGTGACGTAACCTGCAACCGCTCCACCGAACGCGCCGTTGAAGGCGAGGTAATAAAGACTCCCGAGTCCGATCAGGATGCCGGAGACGTAGCACTGGAAGGCAATGCCGATGTTGTTCGCGATGTAAAATCCGAACATCATCCAGTTGGTCCCCGCATCGCGCAACCGGCCGATCTCGGGATTCGCCGGGCTGTACATGTGCTGGAATTGCTGGACGGTGCTAGCGTCGACGAGGGAGAGGATCAAGTCGGGCCGATGGGCCACGGCAAGCCCAAGCGCGAGCGCAGGCACGATCACGAGCAGAGCCGCCACGAGCACGTACCAGCGGTGAGCGCGCACCATGGCGGGAAAGGCGTGCATCAAGGTGCGGACGATCCGTCCCAGTCCAAAGTCGGTCTGCCGATACACGATCTGATGCGCACGCGCGGTCATCGTGGAGAGCCTCGAGACCAGCGGTGCGGGGAAGCCGCGCGCCTCCGCCATCGCCAGATGCTCGCAGGCGGTCCTATACAAAAACAGGAATCGCGCCGGATCGAGCGCTCGATCGTTGCGGCGCAGAGCTTGCTCGAGCTCGAGCCATTGCGCCTCGTTCGCGGTCTCGAAGTCGAGCGCCGTCATTGCGCGAGCCGCCGATCGCCGTGCAGCCAGCGCGCGATTCCGACCAGCCGGGCGGTCACGCCGCTGCCCGCTGTCGAGGCGGTCGCCGCCACCTCGCCCTCCGCCGGGGCGGTCGATCCGGAGGCCAGCAAACCGGGAATCGCCGAGACTGCGTACGCGGCGATTTCCTCGGCTCGCGCCGGGGTCAGGCGTTCGACCCGCCAGGCGAAGGCGGTCAAGGCGAGCTGCTGTCGCCGGGACAGCGGGACGGGCGGCGGGAGGGGAACCCCCTCGCCGAGCTTGCCGGTGAGCTCGACCTCGTGGCGATAGGCGACGATGGTTCCGGCGGCAAGGTCGCCGAGCCGCCGTGAATCGCGCCTCGAGAGGATGGACACGATGCCGAAGGCATAGAGCAGGGGCAGCATGTCGACCACGCGCAGAAGATTGCGGATGAGGCAGCCGGCCGGCGTGACGGGCAGCCCGTTCGCCATGAGCACGTAAAGCCCCATGACCCGCTTGCCCGGGGTCGCGGCCGCCGGCGACAGCTCGAACAGGACCGGGTACAACCAATTGATCACGAATGCCGCAATCAAGAAGATTCCGAGCCCAAGGCGACGGCCGTTCGCGAGCAGCGAGGCACATAGGGAGAGGATCGCGAGGCGGATCAGCGCATCGAGAAGAAAAGCGGTGGCGCGGACCGCAAATCCCGCAGGTCGAATCGAGATCGAGATGCCCTCGGGCGTCTCCGCCGTGACGATGGTGTCGATCGGAGAATTCAAGCCTGGATGACGATGGTGTCGGCGATGTAGTCGTGGCAGCACCGCCGCTGCTCGCCGAAGATCATGAGCAGGTCGACCAGCCCGTAGAGCGGCCCGAGCATGGGCACGAACCGGATCAGATAATTCACCACGTTGCGAAGCCAGAAGATGCGCGCGAGGGTCGCACGCGAGCCGTCGCTGCGGGCGACCTTGATACCACACAGCCGCTTGCCGATCGATTGAGCGTTCCGATGCACCATCACGGCCACCACGACCCCGAGCACGAGATCGACCAGCAACGCGAGGTAGAACAGCATGCCGGTCGCGATCAACGCCGCCCAGATCCCGAACGCCGTCACGTGCCCCGCCCGGAAGGTCGTTCCGAGCGCGCTCATATAGGCGGGAGCGAAGGGTAGCGAGAAGACCAGGCCGTCGATGATGGCTGCGCCGAGGCGGGAGCTGCGGGAAGCCTTGATCGTGGCGGTGCCGTCGAGCGGCATCATGTCGGCTACCGGGCTCTGCGGCGGGGCGTACTGGTTGTTCGACGGCTTTGACACGAGTGCTCCTTGCGACGTTCCGCGGCGACCGATCCCTTTTGCCATCATAGCGCGTGGCGGCGGTCCGGGTACGCGTCGATTTCGCTCAGCATCTCGGGGCCGCCCAGAGCTTGCATCTGACTGAGGATCCAGTCGCGCCTCTCGAGGATGTAGCGGGAGGGGGCGGCGGCGGACCAGTGCTCGGGATTCGGCAGCACCGCGGCCAGGATGGCGGCGTCGCTCCGGGACAGGCGCGAGGCCGGCTTATGGAAAAAGTGCTGGGCGGCGGCCTCGGCACCGTAGGTTCCGTAGCCGAACTCGGCGATGTTGAGATAGATCTCGAGGATGCGCCGCTTGGGCCAGCAGCTCTCGATGAGGACGGTGAAGTAGGCCTCCAGCGCCTTGCGGAAGTAGCTCCGGCCGGACCAGAGAAAGAGATTCTTGGCGACCTGCTGAGTGATGGTGCTCGCGCCCCGCACGCGGTGGCTGTGCTGGTTCATCGCGTAGGCCTTCTCGATCGCCTCGACATCGAAGCCCCGGTGCTCGGGAAATTTCTGGTCCTCCGAGGCGACCACGGCAAGCGGCAAGTTCGGGGATATGTGCGTGAGGTCGACCCAGGTGCGGCGAAAAACATAAGTCCGGTCGCCGAGCGACCAGGCCGAGATCCGGCTTTCCGCCATGAAGGCGCTGTAGGGCGGGTTCACCCAGCGGAATATCAGCACCCACAGGACGGAAAGGACCACGCACGCGAGAGCCAGCCACAGCACGCCGCGGACCAGACGCCGCATCGATTTATTTGTCGGCGCGGCGCACGCTCGTCATGATGACGGGATCGAGCGGAACGTCCTCGAAGCCGTGGCGCCGGCCGGTCTTGACCGCGGCGATCTTGTCGATGACGTCCATGCCCTCGGTGACCTTGCCGAACACGGCGTAGCCGAAATTGCCGCGCGTGTGGTCGAGGAAGTCGTTGTCCTTCAAATTGACGAAGAACTGCGAGGTGGCGCTGTTGATGTCGTTGGTGCGGGCCATCGAGAGCGTGCCGCGGGCATTCTTCAAGCCGTTGTCCGCCTCGTTCTTGATGGGCGGATGGTTCTTCTTCTGGGTCATGTCCTCGACGAATCCGCCGCCCTGGATGACGAAGCCGGGGACGATACGGTGGAAGACGGTGCCGTCGAAGAAGCCCTCGTCGACGTACTTCAAGAAATTCCCGGCGCTGACCGGCGCCTTGTCGTCGAACAGCTCGACGGTGAAATCGCCCAATGTGGTTTCGAAACGGATCATGGTGGTTCCTGTTGGGGTGAAAGAGCGGGTCCTAGAGCGACCCTGAGTGGCGGCCCCGCGTGAGGCGGGGCCGGCCTGCGTAATCTTCGTGCGAACGAATCTGCTCGAAGTGATGCTGCCGGAAGAGCGCGGCGACCGCGCTCGCCTGGGTTGCGCCGTGCTCGACCAGCAGCCATCCGCCGGGAGTCAGTTGCGCCGGCGCGCCGGCGACGATGGCGGAAAGCATCTCCAGGCCGCTCGGCCCGGCGACGAGCGCCAGGGCGGGCTCGGCGCCGAGCGCTGCGAGCGCGGGATCGCCGGCGGCGACATACGGCGGATTCGACACGATGACGTCGAAGCGCTCGCTCGCGACCGCCGCGAACCAGGAGCCGACGCGCCATTCGATCCTGCCCAGCCCGAGCGCGTCCGCGTTGTCACGGGCGACACGACACGCCGCTTCGGAGAGCTCGACGCCGAGGACGCGTGTGCGGGGCCGCTCGAGCGCGACCGCCAGGGCAATGGCGCCGCTTCCGGTGCCGAGATCCAGGAGTGACCGGCCGGCGTCCTCGAGCGGCAGAAGCTGTAGCGCATGTTCGACCAAGAGCTCCGTCTCCGGGCGGGGCACCAGCACCGCGGGCGTCACTTTGAGCGGCAGCGACCAGAACTCGCGCACGCCGGTAAGATAAGCGACGGGCATCCCGTCGGCGCGCCGGCCGATGAGCTCGAGATAAGCGCGTTCGGTGCCGGGGAGCAGAGCCTCGTCGGCCCGCAGCAGAAGCGCGGTGCGGGTGGCGCCGAGCAAGCCTGCCAACAACACCTCGGCATCGAGCCGCGGCGAGTCGCTGCACGCGGCAAGCGCGGTGACCGCCGATCGCAACGACTCGGCGACGGTGATCCCGGCCACCGTGCTCATGCCGACCATTCCACCTGGCTGGCGAGCTCTTCGGCCTGGTGCTCCTGATTGAGCGCGCCGATGAGCTCCTCGATTCGGCCGTTCATCACCTCGTCGAGCTTGTACAGGGTCAGGTTGATGCGGTGATCGGTCACCCGCCCCTGAGGAAAGTTATAGGTGCGAATGCGCTCCGAACGATCGCCGGAGCCGACCTGGAGCTTGCGGGTCTGCGCTTGCTGGCTGACCTGTTTCTCGCGCTCGCTCGCGAGCAACCGTGCCTTCAACAGCGACAACGCGCGCGAGCGATTCTTGTGCTGCGAGCGCTCGTCCTGGCATTCGACCACGATGCCCGTCGGCAGGTGCGTCACCCGGATCGCGGAGTCGGTCTTGTTGACGTGCTGTCCACCGGCGCCCGAGGAGCGATACGTATCGATGCGCAGGTCCGCCGGGTTCAGCTCGATGGATTCGACCTCCTCGAGCTCGGGCAGGATCGCCACCGTGACGGCTGATGTATGGATGCGGCCTTGCGCTTCGGTGGCGGGTACGCGCTGCACGCGGTGCGTACCGGATTCGAACTTGAGCTGCGAATACGCGCCCTTACCGATGATGCGGCTGATGATCTCCTTGTACCCGCCGTGCTCGCCGGGACTCTCGCTCAGGATCTCGACTTCCCAGCGCCTCGACTCCGCGAAGCGGGCGTACATCCGAAACAGATCGCCGGCGAACAGCGCCGCCTCGTCCCCGCCGGTACCGGCGCGGACCTCGAGAAATATATTGCTGTCGTCCAACGGGTCTTTCGGTACCAGGAGTCGCTGCAGCTCCAGCTCCTCGTTGCCGAGCCGCCCCATGAACTCCTTGAGCTCATCGTCCATCGCGAGCTCGCGCGCGGTATCGGCGTCGCCCTCCAGGGCCAGGAAGCCCCGGTAGCGGTCCACCAGCGGCCCGAGCCGCGCGTATTCCACGGACAGATCGCGAAACTGATTCTGGCGCGCGATGACCCCCGGGTCCGACAACAGACGCCCGATTTCCTCGTAGCGCTCGTCGAGCTTTTGAAGCTTTCGCCGGATGGAGTCCTTCATGCCGCCAATTATAGCGGCCTTCGAGTCACTCCCGGCCGCGTTCTTCCGAGAGCAGCCGGATGAGGGATCGGGCGAGATCGGTGTCGGAGGATTCCGAGGCCCGGCGCAGCGCCTGCGTCGGTGTGTGCAGCAGCCGGTTCATGAGCGTATTCCCGAGGAACTCGATGACTTCGTCCAAGGACTTGCCCGACGCCAGCATGCGCCTGGCCTGGTCCACCGTCTGTTGCCGGATGGCCTCCGCATTCTCACGCAGCGCGCGGATCGCCGGACCGGCATCGTGCGCGCGCGAATCGGCCAGGAAGCGCGCGACCTCTTCGTTCAACAGCACGCGCGCATCCTCGGCCGCGAGCTCGCGCTGCTGGCGGTTTTCGTCGATCAGCTGCGTGAGATCGTCGATGGAGAACAGATAGATGTCGCTGAGTTTGGCGACCTTCGGGTCGATGTCGCGCGGCACTGCAAGGTCCACCATGAGGATGGGACGATGACGGCGGGCGCGCACGGCCGCGGCGGCGGCGGCTTTGCTGACCAGGGGGAGCGCGCTCGCGGTGCAGCTCACGACGATATCGGCCTCGATCAGCTCCTTGTCGAGGGCGCTCAAGTCCACGGCGTAGCCTTTGACATCGGCGGCGATGATCTGCGCACGTGCCAGCGTTCGATTGGCGATCACCATGCGCTTGACGCCGGCGCTCGCAAAATGCCGGGCGACGAGCGCGATCATTTCGCCGGCGCCGATCATGAGCGTGGTGTGAGCGCTCAGGTCCGCGAAGATGCGCCGCGCCAGGCCTACGGCCGCCGAGGCCAGCGACACGGCATTGGCGCCTACCTGGGTTTCCGAGCGCACGCGTTTGGCGGCCGAGAAGGCCGCCTGAAACAGCTTGTTGAGCCAGGGCCCGGTGCTGCCCGTCTTGAGCGCGACCCGATAGGCATCCTTCAATTGGCCGAGAATCTGTGCTTCGCCGAGCACCATGGAGTCGAGGCCGGAAGCCACGCTGAAGGCGTGCTCGACCGCGAGGCGTTCCTGATGCACGTACAGGCTCGAGGTGAGATTCAAGTTATTGCCGTGATGACGCTCGAGCCATTGGGACAGCTCGTGGGGAGTGGCGGCTCCCGACCAATAGAGCTCGGTCCGATTGCAGGTCGACAGGATCAGCGCCTCGGCGACGCCGCTTTCCTGCTTCAACGTGCGCAGCGCCGCGGCCAAACGGTCCTCGCTGAATGCCACCTTCTCGCGCAAGGCCACCGGCGCGGTTTTATGGTTCAGTCCGAGAACGTTGAGTGCCATGAAACTGCTTTGGTTCGTAACTGTCAGATTCTCGTGAAGAAACTGCGCGAGATCAAGCAGTAACCCGCGGCGTGAGCCGTTTCATTTGGCTATAGTGAGGCCGTGTTCTCGAATTCATACCTTGTCCTGCCCTTGATATCGCTTTGCGTCATGGGCTGCGCCGCGAGCCGGCGGGGCCCGGAACCGGTCGCGGCTCCGGGGGTGTTTTACACCGTCACGGGCGAAATTGCCGCCGATCGGAAGGAGCCTCGTGTGGCGGCTCAGCAATATGCGGCGGCGGCCATGGCGAGCTCGGATGAGTCGCTGCTCGCGCGCGCCAGCCAGGTCACGAAAGACTCGCTGCAACCGTCGCTGACCGAACAGGTCGCGGCCCGGTGGATCGCGGTGGACCCCGGATCCGTCGATGCGCACCGTGCCGCGGCGCGGGCGGCACTCGAGCTCGGCCGCGTCGCAGAGGCCGCGGAGCAGTACCGCATCGTGATCAGCTCTTCGCCGCGCGGTGCCGATCCGGAGTTCGTCGATCTGGAGGCCGAATTCGGCCAGACCGACAATATCTTCGGCGCGCGGCAGACCGCGGATCGGCTTGCGGCGGCGTTTCCGGATTTGCAAGCGGCGCTTCGGCTGCAGGGATTCGCCGCCATGCGCGCGGACGATCCGCAGGCGGCCGTGAAGAGCTTCGCGGCGGCGCTCGCGCTCGAGGCAAAGGTCGCGGCGGCGGCGAAAGCCGGGGACAAGGTGCCGCGCGACCTGCTCATGGCGTACTGGCGGGCGCGCATCCTCTCGGGCGATGCCCCGGTGCCGCTGGCGGAATCCTACGCCCTGGCCGAAGCGGATCCCACGCCATCCAACGTGCTGGATCACGCAGTGCTTCTGCTCGCCGATCAAAAGAACGATGCGGCCGTCGCGGAGCTCGAGACGCTCGCGGTCCAGCCGGACACGGCGCCGGAGGCGCTGCGACTTCTGGGTCTGGTGAACTTTCAGGACGGCAAGCTCGCCGAGGCCACCCGCCGCTTCACCGAGCTTTTGGCCACCGGCAAGTTCGCCGACGACGCCTTCTATTATCTGGGACTGATCGCCGAGCGCCTCGGCGACGTGCCTCGCGCGCTGCGTTTCTACGGCGAAGTCCAGAGCGGCGACAACGCGGTTGCCGCGCTCCTGCGGGCCAGCAATCTGCTCGAGTCGCACGGCGAGGTGCAGGCGGCGCAGGAGCTTCTCGATCACTTGATCGCGGATGAGCCGGCGCGTGCTCCGGAGGTGTTCGCCGCGCGCGCGAAGATCTACTCCGATGCCGGGGAGGCGCAGCGCGCGATCGAGGTGCTGGACCAGGGCATGGAGCAATATCCGGACAGCGTGGATATCCGCTATGCCGCGGCCTCGACCTATGAGGATCAGGGCCAGGTGAAGCAGGCGCTGCGCGAGCTCAAGGACGTTCTCAACTCGCGTCCGGACGATCCGGCGGCCATGAACGCCTATGGCTACACGCTGGCGGATCACAACAAGGACCTGCGGCGGGCCCGCACGCTCATCGAGCGCGCGTACGCCGAGGCGCCAAAGAACGCGGCCATCCTCGATAGTCTCGGGTGGGTGCTGTATCGTCAGGGCCACGCACCCGAGGCGCTGCCTTATCTGAGAACCGCCTACATGCAGGACCGCGGCGCCGACATCGCGGCGCATCTCGGCGAGGTCCTGTGGCAGCTGGGCCGGCACGAGGAGGCCGATCAGGTTTGGACCGAGGCTGGCAAGGACGATACGGATAACAAGCTGCTCAAGGCCACACGGCAGCGGCTGCATCTCTCGTCAAAATAGCTCCATGCGGCCTCTCTACGCAATGCTCCTGTGCGTCACGGCGCTCGCCGGGTGCGCGACCATGCGCCACGAGGCGCGCCCGGCCGGTGCACCGCTGGCCTGGAATCAGCGTATCGCGCAGCTCGAGCAGGCGACTTCCTGGCAGCTGCAGGGACGCGCGGCCGCCGCGCTCGGACAGCAAGGGTGGCAAGCCAGCCTCGACTGGCGGCAGAAAGGGCCGGACAGCGACCTGCATCTTTCGGGGCCGCTCGGCGTGGGGGCGACCGAGATCAAAATGACTCCGACCGGGCTGTCGCTCAATGGAGCTCCGCCGAGCGATACCGTGATGGCGCAGCTTCAGGACAAGCTGGGCTTCGAGCTGCCGCTCGACAACCTGCGCTATTGGCTGTTGGGCATTCCCGATCCGAGCGTACCTTTCGATCTCACGCGCAACGCGCAGGACCGCGCCCAGCGCCTGTCGCAGGCGGGGTGGACCATCGATTACGACCAGTACATGCCGGCGAACGGCGATCTGTTGCCGAAGCGGCTGGTGTTGAACCGGGCGGCTGCGCGGGTGAGAATCGCGGTGGACCACTGGCAGGGGCTTCCATGAGCGGCGCCCCGCGACCGTGGCCGGCGCCGGCCAAGCTCAACCTCTTCCTGCACATCGTCGGGCGCCGTGCAGACGGCTACCATGAGCTGCAAACGGTGTTCCAGTTCGTCGATCTGTGCGACGAGATCCACCTCGAGGGGCGCGTCGATGGCGCGATCCGGCTGATCGCGGGAGCGCCTGGCGTCGCACCCGAGATGGACCTGTGTGTGCGTGCGGCGCGAGCGCTGCAGGCGGCGAGCGGCTGCACGTTGGGGGCGGACATCCGGGTGGTTAAGCGCATCCCCATGGGAGCGGGCCTGGGCGGCGGCAGCTCCGATGCGGCAACCTGTCTGGTCGCTCTGAACCGGCTGTGGGGGTTGGATCGACCGGTGGAGGAGCTCACCGCGGTCGGCCTCGAACTGGGTGCCGATGTGCCGGTCTTCGTACGGGGGCGGGCGGCTTGGGCGGAAGGAGTCGGGGAACGTCTCACGGCACTGCATCCGCCGAGCGCCCCTCCGGAGTGTAACTACCTGATTATCAAGCCGGATGTCTTCGTCCCCACCCGCGAGGTGTTCCAGGACCCTGAATTGACAAGGAATTCGCCGCCGATCACAATTCACGGTTTCCTGGCGTCCGGCGGTCGGAATGACTGCCTGGGGGTGGTCCGGCGCCGATATCCTGAAGTGGCGCGCGCGATCGAATGGCTTGCACCTTTCGGCGAGGCGCGGCTGACGGGGACAGGAGCGTGCGTTTTCATGGTCTGCGAGCCGGGGCTTGCGCGTCGCCTGCTCGACGGGTTGCCGCCGGAGTGGCAGGGGTATTTGGCGCGCGGCTTGAACGATTCGCCCTTGCTGTCGAGGTTAGCGGTTGCATGAGGAGCGGCGCCGGCGCCGGTCGATTTCAAAGTTGGGGTGTCGCCAAGCGGTAAGGCAGCGGGTTTTGATCCCGCCATACGGAGGTTCGAATCCTTCCACCCCAGCCAGGTTTTTAGGCGGGAGTAATTCGTCGATTCAAGATGGCTCTAGGTTGGAGTTACGACGGGAAGGATAACGCCCGGAGGGCGGCCCCGAAGGGGTGAGGCCCGCAGGGCCGAATAATCCTTCCACCCCAAGCCAGGTCTTTTGGAATTCCGTCATATGATGTCGCCCAGCAAAGAGTTCGATTCTCCGTCCATCTCGGTATTCTCGGGTAACGCGAATCCGCACCTGGCGCAGGAGATCACCCGGCACCTGCACGTGCCGCTGGGTCGCGCCCATGTGGGGCGGTTCAGCGACGGCGAGGTGAACGTCGAGCTCATGGAGAACGTGAGGGGCCGGGACGTGTTCATCGTCCAGCCGACCTGTCCGCCGTCAAACGATCACTTGATGGAGTTGTTGCTGATGACCGATGCCTGCCGCCGGGCTTCGGCGAAGCGCATCACGGCGGTGGTGCCGTATTTCGGTTACGCACGTCAGGACCGCCGGCCCCGCGCGACCCGGGTCGCCATTGCCGCGAAGCTGGTCGCGAACATGATCGCCAGCGCCGGCGTGGACCGGTTGCTGACCGTGGACCTGCATGCCGATCAGATCCAGGGCTTCTTCGATATCGCGGTCGACAACGTTTACGCCTCGCCGGTCCTGTTGGGCGATGCCTGGAAACAGAAGCACGAGAACATGATCGTGGTATCGCCGGACGTGGGCGGCGTGGTGCGCGCGCGAGCGCTCGCGAAGCGGCTGGACGATGCCGAGCTCGCCATCATCGACAAGCGCCGGCCGCGTCCGAACGAGTCGAAGGTGATGAACATCATCGGCGAGGTCGAGGGCAAGTCGTGCATGCTGGTCGACGATATGGTGGACACCGCGGGGACGCTCTGCCAGGCGGCGCAGGCGCTGAAGGACGAGGGCGCGGTCCGGGTGGTGGCCTACATCACGCATCCCGTGCTGTCGGGGGCGGCCATCGAGCGCATCGAGAAGTCGGTGCTCGATGAGCTCGTGGTGACGGACACGATTCCTTTGTCGGAGGCGGCGCGCGCGTGCAAGCGCATCCGCCAGCTGACGGTGGCGGGCTTGCTCGCGGAGACGATTCGCCGCATCAGCGACGACGACTCGGTGAGCTCGCTCTACGTGGATTGAGACGACGATGGGTCGGTTCCCGCAACTGGTCGCGGTGCGGGCGCCGTGGTGACGAAGTAACTGGAGAAGATCATGAAAACCTCTTTTGAGCTCACGGCCGAGTTCCGCGAGATGCATGGCAAAGGTGCGAGCCGCCGCCTGCGTCACGAGGGCAAAGTGCCGGCAATATTGTATGGCGGACATTCGGACGCCCGGGCGTTGACGGTGAGCCACCAAAAGCTCGCGCTGATGCTCGAGAACGAGCGCTTCTATTCGACCATTCTGAGCATCCGGGTCGGCGATCAGATGCAGGCCGCGATCCTGAAGGACGTGCAGCGCCATCCGTTCAAGAACGCGATCATGCACATCGATTTTCAGCGCGTCGAGGAGAACGAGAAGATTCGCATCAGCATTCCACTGCACTTCAAGGGTGCGTCGGTCTCGCCGGGTGTGAAGACCCAGGGCGGCATCGTCTCGCACATGCGCACCGAGGTCGAGGTCTCCTGCCTGCCGAAGGATTTGCCGGAGTTCGTCGAAGTCGACGTTTCCGGACTGTCTCTCAACGAGAGCATCCACTTGTCGCAGCTGAAGATCCCCGAGGGCGTGCAGCTGGTCGACCTCGCGAAGGAAGACTCGGCGGTCGTCGCGATCCACAGCCCGCGTGCGGAGGAGCCGGAACCGACGGCGGCCGCGGCGGCGGCAGAGGGTGCGGCCGCTCCTGCGGCGGGTGCGGCGGCAGCGGCGCCGGCGGCAGCGGCGGATGCGGCGAAGGCCGCCGCTCCCGCTACGCCTTCGGCGAAGAAGGAACCGGCGAAGAAAGACGCCAAGAAGTAATTTCTCAACGCCTCGAGGCAAGGGCCGTCAGTTGCAGTGGCGGCCCTTGTTTTTTTCAAGGCAGGTGCATCCACGATGGCTGGATTATCGTTGCGCATCATCGTCGGTCTCGGCAACCCCGGACCCGAACATCTGGTTACCCGCCACAACGCGGGATTCTGGCTGGTCGACCTGCTGGCGCGGCGCCACGGCGCGGAATTCCGCGATTACCGCAAGTTCTCCGGCGAAACCGCGAAGCTCAGCATCGGCGGGCAGGACCTGGTGCTGCTCAAGCCGACGACTTACATGAACCGCAGCGGCCTGTCGGTCCGGCAGCTCGGCGATTTCTACAAGGTCGCGCCGGAGGAGATCCTGGTGGCGCACGATGAGCTCGATCTCCCCGTCGGCACGGTGCGCTTGAAGCAGGGCGGGGGTCACGGCGGTCACAATGGACTTCGCGACATCATCGCCCACATCGGCGAGAGCTTCTGGCGAATACGATTGGGCGTTGGACACCCCGGCAACAAGGGCGAGGTCATCGACTACGTGCTGACGCGCGCGCCGCGCGCCGAGGAAGATCTGATCCTGGACGCGGTGAACATGGCCGCGGACTCCGTTCCACTGATGATAGAACAGGGCGCGGAGCGGGCGATGACGAAGCTCCACAGCCGCCCGGGAAAAATTTAATGGCCATCCGTTGCGGCATCGTCGGACTTCCCAACGTGGGCAAGTCGACCCTTTTCAACGCCATCACGCGCGCGCAGATTGCCGCGGAGAACTATCCCTTCTGCACCATCGACCCGAACGTCGGCGTCGTGCCGGTGCCCGATCCGCGGCTGGAGAAGCTCGCGGAGATCGTGCACCCGGAGAAAATTCTTCCGACCACCGTGGAGTTCGTGGATATCGCCGGGCTGGTGGCCGGCGCGTCGAAGGGCGAGGGGCTCGGAAATAAATTCCTGGCGCACATCCGCGAAGTCGATGCCATCGCGCACGTGGTGCGCTGTTTCGAGAACGACGACATCATTCACGTGGCGGGCAAGATCGATCCGGCGAGCGACATCGAGGTGATCAACACCGAGCTCGCGCTAGCGGATCTCGACAGCGTCGAGCGCGCATATCAGAAGGCGCTCAAGGCCGCAAAGGCCGCGGACAAGGAGGCGGTGAAGCTTCGCGATCTGCTCGAGCGCGTGCGCGGCGCATTGGACCAGGGCAAGGCGGTGCGCTCGCTCAAGCTCGACGCGAACGAGCGCGCGGCGATCCGGGATCTGCATCTGCTCACCGAAAAGCCGGTCATGTACGTCGCCAACGTCGATGAGAACGGTTTTACCGGCAATCCACGCCTCGATCGCGTCCGCGAGATCGCGCAGGCGGAAGGCGCGGTGGTGGTGCCGGTCTGCGCGGCCATCGAGGCGGAGATCTCCCAGCTCGAGGAGGCCGATCGAGCGGATTTCCTCAAGGAGCTCAAGCTCGATGAGCCGGGTCTCAACCGGGTGATCCGGGCCGGTTATGGGCTGCTCGGCCTGCAGACCTATTTCACCGCGGGGCCGAAAGAAGTACGGGCGTGGACGGTGCGGAAGGGCGCGACGGCGCCGCAGGCGGCCGGCGTCATTCACACCGATTTCGAACATGGGTTCATACGCGCGGAGGTCATCGGCTACAACGACTACATCGCGAACCGGGGCGAGGCCGGCGCCAAGGAAGCCGGCAAGCTGCGGCTCGAGGGCAAGGAATACGTGGTCCGGGAGGGCGACGTGATGCATTTTCGGTTCAACGTTTAGTGTCCGGTCGACGGCGCTGCGGCGCGGCTGCGCCCGGTGGCTTGGTGCGGCGTAAGTCTTTGATTCGGAAAAGATACGCGACACATTCCGCTTGACGTGGGCGGAAGCCTTCGCGACAATCCGCGGCTCTCCTCGTGGTGAAGTAGCTCAGACGGTTAGAGCACGGCATTCATAACGCCGGGGTCGAGGGTTCGATTCCCTCCTTCACCACCATTCCATAAAGGTCCGTTCCGGATCGAGGCTCGCGGCTTCAACGAGACGGCGCATCGAACGCTGCAGCATATGGGTGTGTACTTCGGTGCGCGATCGCCGCAAGGTCCGTGCGTCCGCAGCCGCATCTCGGGTTGCGGCGCAGCTGGCTTGGCTTCGAAGTTTGCGGTCGCGCAATTTTGCCGGCCGAATAGCGCGAACGTCAGCCTTGTGCCCAATGCCGGCATCCACTTCTGGCTGCTCTCGGGCATTGATTTCGTGACAGAGCTTTGGCGTCGGCAACTGCTTTGGGTTCAAGCCCCCGGGTTCCGTCGCGAAACTTACCCCATATGAACGGTCTATTCGGAAGCGACTGCGCCGCGCCCCGTCCGTTGGGAATTGAGTTCTCGATTGAGGTCTGAGTTAGCGCGACACGCTGTGAGCAGCACCCCGCGCAGCCATCGGTGAGCCCGGTCCGCGTCCATCCGCGGATGCCACATCTGCGACACGGTGATGGGCTTGGTGCGCACGGGTAATGGAAAAATGTGCAGCGCTGACTTCAAATGATTGGTTTGATGGCCCCATAATCCGTTCATGAAGGACAGGGGCACGAGTGCTACCAGCTCGGACGAGCGCGCTACCGCCAATGCCGCGGCGAAACTAGGCACGACAGCGACAACGGGTCGTACAAGTCCGATCTCCTGCAACGCATCGTCTACAGGCCCGTGTGCGCGCCCACGCCGCGACGCTACGACATGGCTGCACGCGGCGTAACGCTTTGCCGTCACCTTACCCAAGCCAGCAAGTGCATGTCCTCTGCGAACGACCCCGACAAAGCGATCGCGGAAAAGTGCTTGCACGCGCACCTCCGGAGCTGACTCACCCATCACGCCCACCTCAAGGTCAATGACTCCATCCCGCAGTGCCCGGACATCCTTGTCCGGCTTTGGAGCAAAATGCAGCCGCACATGAGGAGCGTGGCCGTTCACAGCCGCAATCAGCTGCGCGGCGCACGTCTCTACGAAGTCGACATTGGCGCGGATGGTGAAGGTCCGCTCCAAAGAAGCTAACTCCAGCTCCTTAATCGCGGGGCGCAGCACGGCGCGCGTCTCCAGGGTCAGGTTACGCACGCGTTCGCGTAGCTCGGCTGCGTGTGGAGTGGGAACAAGACGGCGACCTGCGCGGACAAGAAGCGGGTCGCCGGTTGCGGCCCGAAGACGTGCCAGCGTCCTGCTCATTGCTGATGCGCTCAGTCCCAGGTTTCGCGCAGCGCCCGCCACGCTGCATTCGGCGAGCAGGGCATCAAGCGCCGGCAGTAGGTTCAGATCAGCATCATCCATTCCTAGCAGTATGCCGATACAGAGCGTCTCATGCATTAATATGCTGCACATGGTGCGCCTTCCGCCCTGTATCGAGGGCGCGTAGTCTGGGCCTATGGGCACTTTCTAAAGGTCAATGCAATGCCTGACTCACCCGCAACTAAAACTCTCCTGCTCATCGGCGCATCCCGCGGTCTGGGATGTGCGCTGGCAGCGGAATACCTCGAGCGCGGCTGGCGCGTGGTCGCCACGGTGCGCAGTGCCTCCCGAACCAAGCTCCACGATCTTCTGGAGCATTCCAATGGGGAACTCGAGATCGAGAGCGTCGATATCAACGTTCCCGATCAGGTGGCCGCGCTGCATGCACGCCTCGCCGCGAGGAAGTTTCAGCTGCTGTTCGTCAATGCCGGGGTTGCGAATGAAGGTGATAAAAACATCGCCGCCGTTTCAACTGACGAGTATGTACGCGTGATGGTGACCAATTCCTTGAGTCCGATGCGTGTCATCGAGTCCTTCAAAGATCTCGTGGTTTCAACAGGTACGATCGGCGTGATGTCCTCCGGACAAGGAAGCGTTGCCAACAATGAGAATGGACTCCACGACGTGTACCGCGCCACCAAGGCGGCTCTCAATACCCTGATGCGCAGTTTCGCCGCTCGCCAGGCCGGCGACCCGCGAACCCTACTGCTCATGGCGCCCGGCTGGGTGAAGACCGACTTGGGCGGTCCGAACGCACGATTGGACATCAGTGACAGTATTCCAAAGCTCGCGGACGTCATCGACGCACAGCAGGGCAAGGGTGGACTGCAATTTCTCGATTATCTTGGCCAGAGGATTGCCTGGTGAGCGACACGATGCGCATCGTCGCAGTTGAAGAGCATTGTGTTTATGCCGACCTTCTTGCCCGTATTGACTCCGACACCCTCGTGCGGAATGGTTGGCCGGCGCAGGGCACGGCGCTTCACGAGTGGCTCAATCCGCCGGCGTTAGCCGATATCGGGGAACACAGGATCGCGGCGATGGACGCGGCAGGCATCAGCATGCAAGCTCTTTCCGTTCCCGGTCCTGGAGCGGAGCTCGTAGCGGGTAACGCCGGCATTGCGATCGCCCGGGAATACAACGACAGGTTGGGTCGACTGATCGCCGCCGGGCCGAAGCGATTTTGCGCATTTGCCCATCTGCCCATGATGACCCCCACGGCATCGGCCGAAGAGTTGGAACGGGCCGTGACGGAATGCGGACTGATAGGTGCGCTGATCAATGGCACCGTCAACGGCAGGTTCTTGGACAGCGCCGAGTTTGAGCCCGTCCTGGAATGCGCGGAGCGACTCAATGTACCGCTGTACGTGCATCCAAGCATTCCGCCACAAAGCGTTCGCAGCGCTTATTACGATGGACTTCCCGGATATGCATCCTTTGCGCTTTCCAACTCTGGTTGGGGTTGGCACGCCGAAACCGCGCTGCATATTCTAAGACTTGCACTCTCGGGCGCGCTGGAGCGGCACCCGCGACTAAAGCTGCTCATAGGTCACATGGGCGAGGGTCTGCCGGCAATGATCGAAAGGGTGGAACGTGTATTTGCGGAGTTCAGTAAAGAGTATCTAGGGCGAAACGCCGCGCGGGCAATTATTGAGCAGGTTTGGGTCTCGACCAGCGGATTTACAGGCATTCCAGCCTTTTTGGCGACGCTCATGACCTTCGGCGCCGACCGTATGGTATTTTCAGTTGATTATCCCTTTGGCAACAATCGCGCGACTACCGATTTTTTAAGGACACTGCCTTTATCGCCGAGCGATCTGCGCAAGATAGCTCATGCGAACGCGGATGAGATGCTCGGGCTGCTGCCTTCAGCGTAACCCTCGCAAGATCCGGGCTCATCCTCTTCCTGCGGGACCTCACTTCAAGATTGACAGCAATTATCCCGACACGTGCATGTTGCATGACTCAGATCGGCGGGAGTGTGCCCTAACCGGTCCTAAGGGCGGATTTTTCGACTGTCGTCGTTCCCGTTCATAGCGGTCGTTCTACCATTCCAGACCGCG
>DATAYO010000039.1:0-19488 GCA_036272515.1 Steroidobacteraceae bacterium
GGCGCTCGTTAAACCCAAGGCGCAGGGGCGCGCGGACCTCGGCGCGGTCAGCGCGCGGATCAAGCAGAAGCTCAGCTGATTCCTTTATAGTCTCTTCAGGGCCCGCGGCCCCGAGGGCCACGCGCCTCGAGTTCCGTGGGACGCATTCCCCAGCATTTCATCGACGAGCTCATCGCCCGCGCCGACATCGTCGAGGTGATCGGCTCGCGCGTGCAGCTGAAGAAGTCGGGGCGCGAGTACAAGGCCTGCTGCCCGTTCCACAACGAGAAGACGCCCTCCTTCTGGGTGAGTCCCGACAAGCAGTTCTATCACTGCTTCGGCTGCGGGGCCCACGGCACGGTGGTCGGCTTCCTCATGCAATACGAGAAACTCGGCTTTCTCGACGCCGTAGCGGATCTTGCTCAGCGGGCGGGACTGGAACTGCCGCGTGAGGCACAAGCCGCCGGCGATCCCGGTGGCGGCGATCTGTATGAGCTCATGTCCCGGGCCGCCCGATTCTTCGAGCAGAATCTCGCCGATCATTCCCGGGGGCGCGAATATCTGGCGAAACGCGGCATCGATGCGCCCACCGGGGCGCGCTTCGCCTTGGGCTATGCGCCCGATTCCTGGAACGCGCTGCTCAACCGCTTCGGCGCCGACGAGACCGAGCGGCGCAGGCTCCTGCAGACCGGGTTGATCATCGAGCGGGACGGCGCGAAGGCGCGCACCGGCGAGGCGACGAGCGGCGGATACTATGATCGGTTCCGCGATCGATTGATGTTCCCGATCCGCGATTCGCGTGGTCGCGTGCTCGGTTTCGGCGGCCGTGTCATCGACCAGGGCGAGCCCAAGTACATGAATTCGCCGGAGACGCCCTTGTTCCACAAAGGCCGGGAGCTTTACGGGCTGTACGAGGCGCGCCAGGCGCGCAACGATTTCAAGCGCCTGATGGTGGTGGAAGGCTACATGGACGTGGTGCGCCTGCACCAGGCGGGAATCACCTACGCGATCGCGACCCTCGGGACTGCGACCACGCAGGAGCATCTCAACAAAATTTTCCGGCTCACCAGCGAGCTCGTGTTCTGCTTCGACGGTGACTCGGCCGGACTCAAGGCCGCCTGGCGTGCGCTCGAAAACGCGCTGCCCCTGGCACGCGATGGCCGCGAGATCAAGTTCATGTTCCTGCCTCAGGGGCATGATCCGGACACGCTGGTGGCGGCCGAAGGCGCGGACAGCTTCGAGCAACGGCTCGCCGCGGCATTGCCGCTCTCGGACTACCTGGTACGTCAATTGGTCTCGCAGGTGGAAGTCGCCGACGTGGGCGGCCGGGCGAAGCTTGCGGCCCTGGCGGCGCCGCTGTTCGCACGCATGCCCGAGGGGGTCTATCGGGATTTGACGCTCGACCGTCTCGCCGCCGAAGTGCGCATGCCGGCGCCCAAGCTGCGTGAGCACCTGGCGGCGGCGGGCAGACCGGCCGGTGCCAAAGCGGCGGCGGTGACAACCAGAGCGGAACCAACGCGCACGAGACGAGGTCGGATCAGCGCAGGGAGAGGCAATCTCTTGAGCCAGGCCATCGGCCTGGTACTGCACCACCCCGCGGCGGCCCGCGCGGCCGGGGCCAAACAAGCCCTGGCGGGAGTCGATCTCCCGGGTATCGGCGTCCTCAACGAGCTGCTCGACCAGGCTGCCGAAATGGC
This sequence comes from Steroidobacteraceae bacterium, assembly GCA_036272515.1. Lineage (GTDB taxonomy): Bacteria > Pseudomonadota > Gammaproteobacteria > Steroidobacterales > Steroidobacteraceae > Bog-1198. The sequence continues at coordinate 1,677 of DATAYO010000039.1, forward strand.
CCAGCCCACCACCGCCATGCTGCTCGAACGGTGGCGGGACCGGCCCGAGCATCACCGCCTGACCGAGCTTGCCCTGGCCCCTTCCATGGTGGAGGAGCCGTCCGGGGCGGCCAAAGAGCTCCAAATGGCGATCCAAAAGCTGATCGAGCACCACGGTCCGGGGCGCCGGGTGAATGAATTATTGCGAAAAGCGGAGGATATGGGCTTGAATTACGACGAAAAGACGGAATTAAGCTTACTTCTCAAATCCAAAGCCCGGCCCGGAGGTCCCCCGCCGGCCAATGGCGGACGGTAGGCCGGCAGGGCCTGCTCTCTGGTCAGGAAGTGACCAAAATCGTATACTTACCGGCTTGGCATTAAAACCTCTCGCATCTCCATGAGGCGTCCACTTTGATCAAAAAAGCCCCAGCAGGCACCGCCACCACGATCGCGGACGAGCGTCAGTCTCAGCTGAAGCTCTTGATTGCGCGCGGCAAGGAACAAGGCTTCCTTACTTACGTGGAGGTCAACGACCACTTGCCGAGCGAGATCGTCGATCCCGAGCAGATCGAAGACATCGTCAACATGATCAACGACATGGGTATTCCGGTGTACGAAAAGGCGCCGGATGCCGAATCGCTGCTGTTGACCGATGCCACCGCCGCGCCGGACGAGGAGGCGGTCGAGGAAGCGACGGCCGCGCTCGCCAATCTGGACGCCGAATTCGGCCGCACCACCGATCCCGTGCGCATGTACATGCGCGAGATGGGCACCGTGGAGCTTTTGACCCGCGAGGGCGAGATTCGCATCGCCAAGCGCATCGAGGAAGGTCTGGAGGCCGTCAAGGTGGCGCTCGGAAGCTACCCCGGCACCTACGATCTGCTGCTCAGGCATTACGAGGCCGTCAAGGCCGGGCAGATGCGGCTGGTCGACGTCATCGTCGGCTTCGTCGACCCGAATGCGCCGGATGAAATCGCGCAGCCTCAGAATCCGAAGATGATGGCACTCGAGCGCGAAGAGGCCGCGAACGACGAGGACGAGGCCGATGGCGACGAGGACGAGGAGGCCATCGACACGGGTCCCGATCCGGAAGAGGCCGCGAAGCGTTTCGCCTCCATCGCCAAGGTGCATCATCAGTTTCTGAACGCCCTCGACAAGCTCGGCTCGAAGGACCCCAAGACCCAGAAGATCCGCAAGAAGATCTGCGCGGAACTGATGGAGCTGAAGCTTTCGCCCAAGATGTTCGATCAGCTGATCGACAACCTGCGCCAGCACGTCACCGAGGTCCGCCTGCTCGAGAAGGAGATCATGTTCCTTTGCATCAAGCAGGCCGGAATGCCGCGCAAGGATTTCATCTCGACGTTCCCCAAGAACGAGACCAGCACGCGCTGGCTGGACAAGCACATCAAGGCGAAGAAGCGTTATTCGGCGCCGCTGGCCAAGTTCAAGGACGAGATCGAGCGGCGTCAGAACAAGCTCAAGGATCTGGAGGGCCTGTTCCACGTCCTGATCAACGAGATCAAGGAAATCAACCGCGAGGTCTCCATCGGCGAGGCCAAGGCACGCCGCGCCAAGAAGGAAATGGTCGAGGCCAACCTGCGACTGGTGATCTCGATCGCCAAGAAATACACCAACCGCGGCCTGCAGTTCCTGGACCTGATCCAGGAAGGCAACATCGGCCTGATGAAGGCCGTGGACAAGTTCGAATATCGCCGCGGCTACAAGTTCTCGACCTACGCGACCTGGTGGATTCGCCAGGCCATCACCCGCTCCATCGCCGATCAGGCGCGCACGATCCGCATTCCGGTGCACATGATCGAAACCATCAACAAGCTCAACCGCATCTCGCGGCAGATGCTCCAGGAGATGGGACGCGAGCCGACGCCCGAGGAGCTGGCGGTACGAATGGAGATGCCGGAGGACAAGGTCCGCAAGGTACTGAAAATCGCCAAGGAGCCCATCTCCATGGAGACTCCGATCGGCGATGACGAGGACTCGCACCTCGGCGACTTCATCGAGGACACCTCGGTCTCCTCACCGATCGATTCGGCGACCACCGAGTCGCTGCGTGAGACCACCCACTCCGTGCTCGCGCAGCTGACGCCGCGCGAGGCGAAGGTGCTGCGCATGCGTTTCGGCATCGACATGAACACCGATCACACGCTGGAAGAAGTCGGCAAGCAGTTCGACGTGACGCGCGAGCGCATTCGCCAGATCGAGGCCAAGGCGCTGCGCAAGCTCCGCCACCCGAGCCGCAGCGAGCAGCTGCGCAGCTTCTTGATGGACGACTAGCCGGCGCAGGCTCGAGCCGGCCTACTGCGGCACCACCTCCACGGTGAGGTGCCGCTCGCTCGAGAGCGAGTTCGCCACCAGGCAGCTCGCTTCCGCCTTCTCGAGCAGCCTCTTGGCGCGATCGACATCGGCTCCCGCATGCACGTGAAGCTTCGCGCGGGTGTCGAAGCGCGTGAACCGCATCGTACCGCCGGCACGCTCCAGGGTGCCGCGAGTGCTGGCCTCGAGGCTCACCCAGGCAAATTTGGATGCCGCGGCGATGGCTCGAAAGCTGAGCACGAAGCAGTCCGTCACGGCCGCGGTCAGCAGCTGCTCGGGGGACCACTGATTGCCCGGCCCGTCGAATTCCTTGGGCGGCGCGGACTCGATCACGCGCACCCCATCGGCCGCGAGCGGCACGTCTCCGTCGGGTCGCACGTTGGTGTGCACTGAATAATGATGCGGAAAGGGGTGCATGGCGTTACTCCGGTAAAAAGTGGTTTCAGTCGCGCGCGGCGTCGCGTGAGAGGCCGAGCGCGCCGGCCAGAAGTGCGTAGGAATGGCGCCGCGCTTCGGGATCGAAGGTCCAGGTGTTGATCACGATTTCCTCGAGCTCGAGCCGCTCTGCCAGCTCGTACAGTCCCGAGGCGACGTTCGCCGCCGTGCCCGCGAGGGTGACGGCGCGCAGCCTTTCGATCGTGGCGCGCTCGGCGGGCGTGTAGGGATAGGCTGCGGCGTCCTCCGGCGAAATCAGCGGCATCCGCAGTCCCTTCTCGAATCCGACCCGCCAGTGCTCGCGCGCCGTCAGGAGCCGATGTGCCTCCGCGCGCGTGTCGGCGGCCAGTGCCCAGACGCAAATCGTGGCGTAAGGGGCCGGGTGACGCTCGCTCGGCCGGTAGGCTTGCCGGTACAGGCTCAGGGCATCCTCGACACCGGCCCCGTCGTTGAAGAAATACGCGAAGGCATAGGGAAGGCCGAGATAGGCGGCGAGCTGGGCTCCATAGACCGAGCTGCCCAGAATCCAGATGTCCGGGCTGGTCGCACCGGTCGGATGAGCCGCCAGATCGCGGAACGGATGTCCTTCGGGCAATTGACGATTGGACACCCAGTGCTGCAGCTCCTGCACCTGGCGAGGAAAGTCTTCGACGTTGGAATACGGGTTGAGCGCGCGCGCCGTGAGCCCGTCCGAGCCGGGCGCCCGTCCGACGCCCAGGTCGATGCGCCCCGGCGCCAGAGCCTCCAGCACCCGGAATTGCTCCGCCACCTTGAGCGCTGAGTAGTGCGGCAGCATGACTCCGGCGCTGCCGATGCGAATCCGCCCGGTCACCGCCGCAATGGCGGCGGCCAGAACCTCCGGCGCCGTGCCGGCTACGCTCGCCATGTTGTGATGCTCGGACAGCCAGTAGCGCGCATAGCCGAGCCGTTCGCAGTCGCGCGCCAGCAATAGCGAGGCGCGGATCGCCGCATCTTCGCCTGAGCCCGCCGAGGCCGGCGATTGGTCGAGAACGGACCACTTCATCACGGCATCATAGCGCCTGCCGTCGTCTCGCTGGGGCTCCGTGGCGCAACGCCCGCTGTGCGGGCTCCGGCACCTGCCGACCAATGCCGATCGAGGCCCGGGCGCCCGCGCATGTCCGTGTTACCGTACCGCGCATGGAATCAAGTCAACGCGACACCGGCCTGAAACGTGCCATCGGGACCAGGAGCCTCGCCGCCAGCGTCGTCAACATGGTGATCGGCGCATCGATATTCGTGGTACCGGCCGCGCTCGCGGCCAATGTCGGTACCTACGCGCCGCTTGTGATCATCGCCTGTGCCATTGCGGTCGGATCGGTGGCGATCTGCTTTGCCGAAGGCGGCAGCCGCATTCCGAGCAGCGGCGGCGCCTACGCCTATATCGAGGCCGCCTTCGGGCCGCTGGCCGCCTATTCGGCGGGCACGCTGCTCTGGGTGAGCAGCGTGCTGGCCTGCGGCGGGATCGTCGCCGCGCTGGCCGACGTGGCCGTCAGCGTGGTGCGGCCGGGATTGGCGGGTCCCGTTCACGCCGCGGTGATCGTCGGCGCGATCGGCCTGGTGAGCGCGGTCAACCTGGGCGGAGTCGCCCACGGCACGCGCCTGGTCAACGCCACGACCCTGGTGAAGCTGTTCCCGCTGGTCATTTTCGTGGCATTCGGCGCGTTTTCCATCCATGGCGGCAATTTCGCGGGACAGGCCAGGGATTCAGAAATCGGACGCGCGGCGATTCTCGCGCTGTTCGCATTCATGGGCATGGAGACCTCACTCTGCGCCAGCGGGGAGGTGGATCACCCGGAACGCACCATTCCTCGGGCACTCGCGATCTCCATGGTGGCGGTCACGCTCCTGTACGTCGCCATCCAGATCGTGGCGCAGGGCATGCTCGGCCCGGCGCTGGCCTCTTCGACCGCGCCGTTGGCCGATGCCGCGGCACGGATTCACCCGGCCTTGCGATTGCTGCTCCTGGGCGGCGCCGCGCTGTCGATGTTCGGGTACGTGTGCAGCGACATCCTCGGCAGCCCGCGCATCCTGTTCGCCTTCGCTCGGGATGGATTGCTGCCGCGGGTGCTCGGCCGCGTTCATCCGCGCAGCCACGCTCCGTACGTCGCGATCCTTTGCTATTCAGGCCTGGCGCTGGTCCTGGCGCTGACCGGCACCTTTGTCGAGCTCGCCGTGCTGTCGGCGCTCGCGTCGGCGGCCTTCTACATCGCCGGCTGTGCGGCGGCCTGGCGGCTCGCGCGCCGCGGCGTGGCGCAATCGGGGACACCGCTGAATTTTCGCTGGCTGACGATGGCCATGATCGTGGCCATCGTCAGCATGCTGGCACTGATCGCCCTCGCCTCTCACGATGAAATCGTGGGATTGCTCGCGCTGATCGGCGCGAGCATCGCAGTCTATCTGGTGCAGATACGAGTCGCCCGCTGGCGACGCGTCCCCGTCGCGCCGCTTTAAGTGAACACGCCGTATTCGACCTGCAGGATCTCTCCCGACTGGGTATCGACCAGCAGCGCATCGTTGCCGTCCCGCACCCATTCGTAGCCGACGGGCGGCACTTCGAGCGAGAACAGCCAGTAGTCGCCGATCACATACTGGGCAGCCCAGTACGCGGGCGGCAGAACCTCGCCGTATACCCAGTGCCGCGGCGTCCAGCCCCGCGGACCGCGGTAGGGTCCGATCCGGTAGCTCCGCGCCGCCTGGAAATTATGCCGGTACGCGCCGCGATCGACGGTCGCCGGACGCGCATTCCAGCCATGCGGCTCGCTCACCCGCGAATAGCCGTGCGGGCCTTGGTGCGCCTCACCACGCGGGGGCGCGGCGTGCGGGGGCGCGGCATGCTCCGCGGGGCGACCGTGATCGCCGCCGCCGTGTTCCTCGTGCTGCGGGTCCGCGAGCGCGGCTCCGCTGACTGCCAGCACCATCGCCACCGTACCCAGTAAGCATTGCATCCCCGACGTGCTCTTCATGAAGTACCTCCGCCATGAAATTGACCGTATGCTACCTGCTGTTGCGAAAAAAAACAGACCCGACGTCTCACCCACGAACCGGGTCGCCCACCAGGTGCGCTTTGCCCTCGAGGCCCGGCCCATGCCACAGATACAGCGCCAGCAACGGCTGATCGGCCGTTCGCATGGCATGTGCCTCGTTCGGCGCGTGATGCACGACCGTGACCGGCGCGACGGCCTGCCATCCGGCGCTCGCCTTCCACCAATGCGCGGTGCCGGAGAGCGGCACGTAGATCTCTTCCGCCTGGTGAGCGTGCCCGGGGTACGAGGTATGCGGCCCCAGCACGAGAAAGCCGCCCGCAAGCCGGGAGCTCGGCACTTCGCCGCTCGAGCCGAGCAGCTCGGTCCACGCATAATTCTCGAGAAACAGCCGCCCCACCCGCTCCGCCGGATAGCTTTGCCGCCAGTGCAGAGACGGCGCCCCCGAGACCAGCGCCTGCGTCACCCGGGCGGCGGCCGGTGGCGCCTGCGCCTGAATCAACGGCAGCCATTGCAGGGCGGGCAAGGTGACAGCGGTTACCGGTCGGACGCCGGCGTCGTGTGGCGGCCAATCGGCCAGGAACGGCTCGAGCGCTGCACTCGCCAGCGTCTGAAATAACGCGCGCAACGAGGCGACCAGCTCAGGGTGATAGGGCAGGCGCGGCGGAGGCATCGTTGGCGGCGACTCTATAGCTTCAGGGCCTCCCTCCGCCAGTCCACTATAGAATGACCGGGGGGGCAGGCCTCCGTCACTACGGAATCCACGTGAAATTCATGCCGGCACGCAACGGTCTTCTTGAGCTCTCGGTGATCGCGGTGGTGGTCGGTGTGATCACCGGATTCGGCGCCATCGGGTTCCGCGACCTCATCGGCCTCATTCATAACGTGCTGTTCCTCGGGCAGTTCTCGTTTCATTACGACGCCAATGTCTACACACCGCCGAGCCCCTGGGGCGCCTGGGTCATCCTGGTGCCGGTGATCGGCGGGCTCGGCGTGGTGTTCCTGGTGGAGACCTTCGCGCCGGAAGCGCGCGGCCACGGCGTGCCGGAGGTCATGGATGCGATCTTCTACAAGGAAGGGCGCATACGCCCGGTGGTGGCCGCGGTGAAGTCGCTGGCCTCGGCCCTGTCGATCGGCAGCGGCGCGGCGGTCGGCCGGGAGGGTCCGATCATCCAGATCGGCGCATCTCTCGGCTCCACCTTCGGACAGCTGATTCGAATGCAGACCTGGCAGCGCATCACCTTGGTCGCGGCCGGGGCAGGGGCTGGTATCGCGGCCACCTTCAACACGCCCATCGGCGGCGTGATGTTCGCCATCGAGCTGATGCTGCCGGAAGTGAGCGTACGCACTTTCCTCCCGGTCGCGCTGGCGACCGGCACCGCGACCTTTGTCGGGCGCCTGTTCCTGGGAATCAGGCCCGCCTTCGAGATGCCGTCCAACGCGGCGGTGGCGACGCATGCGGCACCCCTCATCGTGCTGCTGCTGTATGCGGCGCTCGGTGCCGTGACCGGACTGGGCGCGACCGCCTTCATTCGCGGTCTGCACTCCCTGGAGGAAACGTTTCAGCGCGTCGCGAATCCCTACCTCCGTCACACCGTCGGCATGCTGGTGCTGGGTGTGCTCATGTATGCACTGCTGCGGTTCACCGGCCAGTACTACATCGACGGCGTCGGCTACGCCACCATCCAGGACGTGCTGCTCGGCGGCCTGGCGATGGCGCCGCTGCTGATATTGCTTTATTTCTGCAAGCTCGCCGCCACCACCCTGAGCCTGGGATCGGGCTCTTCCGGTGGAATCTTCTCGCCATCGCTGTTCATGGGCGCAACGCTCGGCGGCGCGTTTGGCGCGATCGTGCAGCTGATCCACCCCTCGCCCGACGTGAGCGTGACGGCATTTGCGATCGTGGGGATGGCCGCCATGGTGGGTGGAAGTACAGGGGCCGCCATGACCGCCGTCACCATGATTTTCGAGATGACCCGCGACTACGACATCGTCATGCCGTTGATCATCGCGGTGGCGGTCGCCATCGGCGTGCGGCGGTTGCTCTCGCGCGAGAACATCTACACCATCAAGCTCGTCGCGCGCGGACATTACATCCCCAAGGCGTTGCACGCGAACATGTTTCTGGTGCGCCGTGCGGGCGAGGTCATGGATAAGGACGTTCTGATCATGCCGGGCGACACCAGCTTCGATACGTTTCTCAGGCTCCCGGATCACGGAGGCCGGCTGCGCCATGTGGTGGTCACCAAGGACGAACAGATACTCGGCGTGCTGCGGGTCAACACCGGGCTTCGGCAGGGACTGGAGGGCGCTTATACCGGAGTGACGCTCGGCGAGGTCGCCTCGCGCAATTTCGTCTTCGCCCGCCTCGGGGAGATCATGTTCGACGTGATCAGCCGGATGTCGCGCCAGAAAGCGGTCATGGTGGTGGTTCTGCACGATGGCGGCCCGGCCGACGCGACCGGTGTCGCCGGGGTGGTCACGAGAGAGCACGTGGCCGATTCGGTGTCCGAGAGCATCAGCCCCTACGCGGACCAGGTCGGCGAATGACCGGCTGATCGGAAGTCCCGTAATGGAATATCGCTGAGCAGCCTGCTGCTTTTGCCGTACCGGTGTGGGAGCCGTCGTATCGGCACTTGCGGGCTTGTCCGACAACACCGCCCGCCGCGCTGTGACATCTTCTGCCGATGGAGCATCGGTGGGGAGAAAGGGTTGCGGTGGATATTACGGTCCGGTTGGCCTCCAAGCCTTACACGGTCCGCACCGGCCGAATAACCGATCTGAGCATGAGCGGCGCCAATATCGAGGTCGCGCTCGATCTGCGTGTGCTCTCCCGCATACAAGTCGCCATCATCCTGCCGTCGCGATTCTCCCACCCGACGCCGGTGATCGCCGCCTACGTGGCGCGTCGGCATCGCGAAGGCGTCGGCGTGGAATGGTGCGATTTCGCGCCGCAGGCGGTGGCCGACCTGCTGCGCTCCTCGGCGGCGATCGATCCGCTGAGGCGGCTTCAACGAGCGCATACGCCACCGCCTCTGATGCTGCCTACGCCGTTGGCGCGCTGAGCTCCGGGCCGTTGGTTACCCCGGCAGCATGAGGACGAAGCCGTCCCTTTCGTAGACGTAAAACTGCCAGTCTCGGGCCGTGCGTGGCGTGCCGAGGATCACGAGCTGCTGGCGGAGCGTCGCGATGTCGTCGAACACGTCGGAGTCGCGGATGACCGCTTCGTATCTCTGCAACAGCGCCTCGGCTTCTTCTCCCTCGGCGGCGTAGGTGATCAGCACCTTGAGCGGCGCGTTGAAAATCTGCAGCTTGTTGATCTCTTCATGAGTATTCGTCGGCTTGTTGGCGTGCTGCAAGGCCACGGCGATCCACTTGACATAGGCCGTGAATTTTCCCGAGCTGTCCCGTCCCCGTTCCTCGTAAAACATGCCATCGAGCGTGCAGTAGTCCTTGTTCCAGGCCAGCAGCCCGAGGTATCTGGCAATCTTGGGGAAGATGTTGGAGCGCATGAAGTAGTTATAGGATTTGGTCTCGAAGCCGACGGCGGTGCGAAAGCTGTCGTGCTCCGACTTCATCACCGCAACGAAGGCGTTACGAAAATCCCTTGGGGTGACTTTCTTCATTGCGGAAAACCCTAACATATACTGCCACCGCCCACGCGCGCGGCCACTTCGGCCCAGAGCGCCGCATAGAGCTGGGCTGCCGCACCCTCGGGCGCCAATACCGGAATCGGCGCCCGGCCCGAGCTCATGCGTTCGATCTCGCTCCAGTATGGCACCTCGGTCGCCAGCACCGCCGGGAACCGCTCCCGGGTGTGCGCGATGACGTCCCGGTGCAGGGATTTTCGCCGATCGACCATCGAGAAGAACGGCAGGAGAATCAGGTCCACCCAGCCCTCTCCGTCGATGAAGTCGCGCAATTGGTCGAGCATGCGCACCGACAGGGGTGTGGGGACGAGCGGCACGATGATCGCGTCCGCCGCGCGCAACACGTTTTCCGTGAGCAGCGAAATGCCGGGCGCGCAATCGAGGAACAGGGTCGAATAGACCTCCCGCAATGAGCGGCTCATCTCGAGCAGCCGCTCGGTAGGCCGCTTTCGCTCGCTCAGGTGCACGTCGAAATTTCGATAGGAAAAGTCCGCAGGCAGGATGTCCAAGCCGGGGTAGCCGGTCGACAGAATCAGCTCCGGGAGCTGTCGCTTGCCGTTCAGCAGCTTTTTCGGAGAAGCGCGCTCGAGCGGCTCAGCCCGCAAGGTATACGTCGCTGCCCCTTGCGGATCGAGGTCCCACAGCAGCGTGGCTCTTCCGCTCGCCGCGCACAGATACGATAGATTGACCGCCGTGGTCGTCTTGCCGACCCCACCCTTGATGTTGGTGACGGCGATGATGTCGGTCAACGCCGAAACCCGCGCAGCAGACGCGGCGTCGCGAGCCACTCAAGGGTCGCGCCTCCCGCCTGCGGCGTGCCCGCGAAGGACACGCAGGCAACCGAATTTTTCTTGAGGTCGATCGGCAAAGGCCCGTCGGTGGAGATGCACGCGCTGAGCAGGATGCCCAGATCCGGTTGATGACCCACCAGCGCAACCCGCTTGCTGCGGTCCTTCTCGAGCAGCGCCAGCACGGCCAGCGGGGGCTTGCCGGGCGAAAGCTCGATGACTTCCTCGGCCCGCGGCCAGCCGGCCACATCCGTCAGAATCCGCGCCGTCTGGCGGGCGCGAACCAACGGGCTGGTCAGGACCCGGTCGGGGGCCTTGGCGAAGGCCTTCAGACCGCGAGCCGCGCTGCGTGCCCGCTTCACGCCCTCGGGCGACAGGGGCCGCGCCTCGTCATTGACCCACCGATGACGATCCCGCTCGAGCGCAGGGGCGTGCCGGACGATCAATACTTCCATCGCTTCACGGGCCCGAACGGGCCGGACTCGGTGGGTCATGTGCCGCCGCATCCTTCAGCTTCGGTCGCATCCTGCGGTATCTGTCCCTCACCTTGCGATAACTTTTCGACTGGAGCCTGCACGCCCGCTCGGAGGCACCCGCATGATGCTCCGCCAGCCGCCCCATCAAGAATAGCGTTTCCGGGGGCATGTCGGGCGCCGGGGCACCGGCGAGGGTCCTCAGGCGCCGGCCCGCCATGGCGGCATCCTGCTGCACGCCCAGTCGCTCCTGCCACCGGCGCAAGGCACGCAGCATGTCGTCGGCCGGCTTGCCGTAGATCGTGGAGATCGCCTCGAGCGCGTAGCGCAGCTTCTTCACCTGGCTCCTGACTTGATGGTACGCCTCCGCCGGGGAGTCGGACCTGAGCAGGTCCGCGCCCTTGCGCACTTTACGGTACCGCCGGCGAATCATCTCCGGCACCACGCTGATCGCCCGCTCCGGGGAAGCTTGCTTCAAGGCCTCGGAGGGCTCCGCCAGGAGCGCGGTCCATTCCAGCAAGCTCTTCTGCACCCACACCGAATCGAGAACGCTGATCATGTGGGCACGTGCCCGGCTTCGCTCCCGCAGCAGGTGCTGTTTCAAGGGTCCGGCGCTTTCGCGCTCGGATCTCGGCAACTCGCGACAGAAACTCTCCAACTCGCCCAGCGCAACGTCCAGGTCGCGCACCTCACCGAGAGCGCGCAAGACCGCCTTGAGCGTCGGGCGAATCCGCAGAAACGCATCGGGCAGCGAGGATCGGAACTGGCGCAGGACGGCCTCCAATCGCCGGCCGGCAACGCGCAGGTCGTGCAATTCTTCCGGATCGTCGCCCAAACGGGCACCCGGCTCGTGCAGGTTCCAGTCCGACAAATAGCGGCGCAGATTCGCCAGAGCGACCTCGGCGAGGGTCATGGACCGGTCCACCGTGGTCGGCGCGAACACCGGAGCGGGAGCCGGCGCGAGCCCAACGGACTTGAGGCCCTGCGAATATTTGGACTCGGACGCCGCCTCGAGCGCGCAGTTATTGCGCAGCGATTTCACCAGCGACAGCAGCGGCTCATGGGTTTCCGTGAGGGCTTCCACCTCGACGCGCTGCATGCTGGTCCGCGGCTCTCCGTCCGGGCGCGAGATGACGGTGCCGTCGAGGGCGATTTCGCCCAGCTGCCGCCCCTCATTTTCCTGGCGGATGGCAAATCGCCGCCGCGAGGTGCGCACTTCGAACAACGGAACCAACGCGCGCGCGCCGCTGACCGCCTGCACCCGCGTTCCGACCGGGCCCGTCGATTGCCGAATCGATTCGCTCGCCTCATTGTGCAGCGTTTCGCTCAGCTCGCGCCGATCGGCCACCGCGGCGCTGGCGGAACGCAGCGCCTTGAGCGTCGCCTCCGATTTCCCGGACTCCGAGCGTATGCGCAGTGCGAATCCGGCACGATGAATGCGCCAGTCATCGGTATCCAGGTACGTATCGAGGATCTTGAGGGTGGTGCGCGGCTCGAGAACCAGGCCGTCGATGGTGGCATGCTCGCTCAGCCAGCGGTGGACGGCGCCGAGATCGGTGGACGCCAGTTGCCACTCCACCTCGCGGCCGTCCTTGTGACCGGGATCCGTGTTCGTCGGGCGAGCGTTTGATGACATTTATATGACATTCTACAACGCGAGCGACATTCTACAACGCTCCTCCCGTCGCCCGAAATTTTCTTGGACGGGCGGGTTCTCGGACGGAGGGCCGCTCGAGGACGGTGCGGCGCTTGCGGCAAGCCAGCAAATCGGGTGGGTCTGCGGGGTTCGAGCGCTTGTCAGTACTCGATCATTCTTATCATTTCACCATTGGATTCCAGTCGTTGGGGCGATCCATAATCGCAGCTCCCCCACCAGGAGGTTTAGCGTGACCGATCACAACAAGATGACCACTCGATTTGCAGCCCTCGCGGCCGCGCTCGGAATGGCCTATTTTGCCGCCCAAGCCGCGGCCCAGAGCAATGACGCGCCGCCTCCGGCCAGCTCGCCGCCCGGCGGCGAGGCTCCGCAAGGTCGCCATCACAACCCCGCATGGGCGGCCTGCAAGAAACAGGCGGACGATCAAAAGCTCGCGCCCGGCGATGCGCGGCACGAATTCATGAAAAGCTGCATGAAGTCCGCCAAGGACGCTGCACCGCCCCCCGCTTCCTCCTGAGGGCGCGGGCGGCAGGCAGGCCCGCCGGACATCAACGTGTTATTTTGACCGAGCTGCGGACGCTGCGTTGACGTACGCGTCCGCCGCAGCGACCAGTGCGTTCTTTTCCTTGAGCTTGAAGCGGGCCGTCTCCATCCCGCGCGCGACCGCGTCGGACATCTCCGCCGGCACATGCCCGCGCACCCAGCTCTCGAGCTGGTCGAGAGGAACAGCATCCCAGTAGACGCTCGGTACGATCTGCGCCAGGATCAGCGGCCCCTCGGACGGTACCGCCTCGAGCAAGCGCTTCTCGTTCGCCGTGAACGTGTCCCAGGAGAGCCGCTTATGTTCGGCGGCCAGAGCGAGCATCATCTGCAACCTCAGCGACGCCGCCTCGGGTGGCAGCTCGTCGGACAGCGCGATCTGTGCGACCTCGAGGGCAAGCTTTGGGTCGCGCACGGAGGCGAGCGCCAGGTAGTAGCGCTCCCTCTCGGTCTCGTCCTTGGCCTGCTTGGCGATGGTGTGCAGCTCATCGAAGGTCGCGGCATTCGCGTATTCGGCGACGATCCCCAGCACCGTCGACTGCTGATCCGGACCGAGGGTGTTGCGGTCCTTGACGAACGCCTCAAACCGCCGGCTCGCCTCGCGAATCGTGGCCTCGTCGCCCCACCGGCCCAGGTCCCCGAGCAAGGTGATGCGAAGCTCCCGGGCGTCCGGCGCCTCATCGGCGCGCTCGTTCCAGCCGAGCTTGTCGGCAACGGGCTTGATGACCGTGCGCGCGTAGCTCTCGAAGGCCTGATGTCCGGGCGAGCCGCGCTCGGCATATTCGATCGTCCCGAGCGCGCCGACGATCTGCTGCCAGGCCCGTGTATCGGTATTCCCGTCCATGGCCGAGGCGAGCGCGAGGAAGGTCTTCAGAGGCGCCTCCCCTGACTCGACCAATGCCCACTGATCGTCGAGCAGCGCGATGCGATCGCCGTCCGGGATGCTCGCGAACTGTCGGGTGTTCGTGGCCAGCGTCGCCTCGTCGTACTGCGCTCGAAAATAGCCGATCGCGTCGGCATTCACGCTGAGCGCCTCATTGCATCGGCCTGCGGGCACCTTGGCTTCATCATCGCTCATCAGCACCGGTTGCGGCTTGCCCGCCGTCCCGGACCTTACCTCGAGGGGCACGCGCCAGCTCGAGGCGCCGGGGCCGGAGCCGGTCAGCAAAAAGCGTTTCTGCGTCATCACGAGGGTACGTTGGCCGTCGGCATCACAGCGGGCCGCCACCGAGACCAGCGGAAATCCCGGCTGCTCGGTCCAGCCCGAGGCGATCTGGCTGATGTCCTTGCCGCTGGCAGCGCTCAGCGCGTTCCACAGATCGGCCGAGGTGGCGTTGGAGTACGCTCGAGCCTTGATGTAGCGGCGGATGCCATCGCGGAAAGTGTCGTCGCTCAGGTAGGCCTCCAGCATGCGCAGAAACGCCTGACCCTTGTTGTAGGTGATATCCGGATCGAATGAATTGTCGGCCTGCAGCTCGTCGGTCACGTGCTGCTCGATCGCATGAGAGGTGCTGCGGGCGTCCGCGCTCATGGCCCTTTCCTTGGAGACGTCCTCCTGCTCCCACCACTTCCAGGTGGGATTGCGGATCGCCGTCTCCTTCGCGGCGCGCCAGGACGCGAAGCTTTCGTTGAGCCAGATATCGTCCCACCAGCCCATGGTGACCAGGTCCCCGGACCATTGATGCGCCATCTCATGAGCCTGGACGCTGAACACCTCCTGCCGGTTCGACAGCGTGCTGGAGGGAGACAGCAGCAGCAGCTGATCGTTGTAAGTAATGGCGCCCCAGTTCTCCATCGCTCCCGAAAAACCGCCCGGCACCGCAATGGAATCGAGCTTGGGCAGCGGATACGGGTAGCCGAAATATTCGTTGTAATCTCCCAGTATCTCCTCGGCGTTCGCCAACGCGGTCTTGCCGTCCTGTTCATGTCCCGCGACCGCCCAGACGCCGAAGTCGGTGGGCCCGACCCGGGCCGAGACCTCGCGGAGATGCCCGCCGGTGAACTCGACCAGGTAGGACGGCATCTTCGGCGAGGCGCGAAATTTGACGGTGGCGAGGTTGCCCGTCACGGTGCGCCGCTCGATGGGCATATTCGACACCGTGGCCCAGTCGGCCGGGACCGTGACCGTCAGGTCGAACACCGCCCGGAAGGCCGGCTCATCCCAGCAGGGGAACATGCGCCGGGCGTCGGTGGCCTCCATCTGCGTGGAGAGCATCACGTCCGGCTTGCCGTCGACGCCGGTATATTTTTGCGCGAACAGCCCGTGCGGCTGCGTTTCGATTTTTCCGGTATACGAAAAGCTCAGCGTGTGCGACCCTTCGGCCGCCGGATGGCTCAAGGTCACGGTGGTGAGCTGGCGATCGTCGCTCGAGACGACATTCTTGACCGGCTTGCCGTCGAAGCGGACGTGACTCAACGTCTCATGGAGTGAATTGAATTCGAGCGTTGCGGTGGACTTGCGGAATTGCAGCTTGACCGATTCCCGGCCCGCGATGCTCGAGGCGGCCACGCTGGGCACGACGGCCACTTCGTAGCTGAGCGGGACCACGTCTTTCGGCAGCCGCCCGGGCGCCGAGTCGAAATTGAAGGGCGCCTCCGCACCGGCGTGCGGCGCAACTGCGGCAAGCAGCAAGAGGTAAATCCCCTGGACTGTTTTTCTTCTCATGAAGTCTTCTCCGTCATCCGGCTGGCATATGCTCTTGTACTGATTAATTTCGGAATCGGCAAGAAGGAGAGAATGTGACCATGAGCCAGTCGAAGAGCGCCGCGGGGGCGGTCAAGCTGACATTTTCAGGCTACCAGCGATTCGTCGTGGGAGTTCTCGCCTTCCTGCAGTTCACGATCGTGCTCGATTTCATGCTGCTCGCGCCCTTGGGCGCGCTGGTCATCCCGCAGCTCCGAATTACGACGGCGCAGTTCGGGTTGATCGTGTCGGCTTATGCGCTGAGCGCCGGCGTATCGGGCCTGCTCACCGCGGGTTTCGCCGATCGTTTCGACCGCAAGAAGCTGCTGCTGTTTTTCTATTCCGGCTTTCTGGTCGGCACCTTGCTTTGCGGACTGGCGTCGACCTACTACTGGCTGCTGTTCGCCAGGATGGTTACCGGCATATTTGCCGGCGTCGTCGGCTCGGCGGCTTTCGCGATCGTCACCGACCTTTTCCCGATGCAGATGCGCGGCCGCGTCATGGGAGTTCTGCAGACCGCCTTTGCCGCGAGCAGCGTGCTGGGCATCCCGTTCGGCCTGATGCTGTCGAATCGGTGGGGATGGAACGCGCCCTTCTTCATGACCGTCGTCGTCAGCGCCGTGGTCGGCGCGGTGATCTGGGCCAGGCTTCGTCCCATCGACGAGCATCTCAAGCACCACCCCGATCGAAGCCCGGTGCATCACCTGCTGCACACGATCTCGAATCGCTCCTATGTCGTGGGGTTCCTCGCGACCGGCACGTTGAGCGTGGGCGGCTTCATGTTGATGCCCTTCACGAGCGTGTTCGTGGTGAACAACGTCGGATTGCCCATCTCGAAGCTCCCCCTGGTCTACATGATCACGGGCGCGATCTCCATCGTGACCGGCCCGCTCATCGGCCGAGCCAGCGACGCGTTCGGCTACCTGAAGGTGTTCGGCTTCGGTTGTGCGGTCACGATCGTGATGGTGGTGATCTACACTCATCTCGGCACGGTCGGGCTGGGCACGCTCGTGATCGTCATGGTGCTGCTGCAGATCGGCATTTTCTCGCGGATGATCTCCTCCTCGGCGCTCACGTCGGCTCTGCCGGCACCGGGCGATCGCGGGTCCTATATGTCCATCAGCTCATCGCTCCAGCAGGCGGCCGGCGGTGTGGCGGCGATGCTCGCCGGTTTGATCGTCGTACAGACGCCGACGGGAATGCTCGAGCACTTCGACATCCTGGGATATGTCCTTATCTGCACGACCCTGGTGTCGCTGACGTTGATGTACTTCATCGACAAGGCCGTCGGCCGCTCGCGGGCGGCGCGCGCCGCCGCCGCGCCGGAGGCTTCCGTGTCCAGCCCATGACCCTGCTCGCACACCTCGTGACCGTCTCCGAGCGCGTGGCGGCCACCGCAGCGCGGCTTTCCAAAGTGCGGGAGCTGTCGGAGTTCCTGCGCTCGCTCCCGCCGGAGGAAATCCGCACCGGGGTCCTCTATCTGTCCGGCGAGACTCCGCAGGGCCGGATCGGTATCGGCTTCGCCGCGCTGAGAGCAGCGGCGGCGCAGGGCGCGGCAGCCAATGAAACGTTGACCCTCTCACAGGTCGATGAGGCGCTCTCCGCCATCGCCGCGATCCGCGGTGCGGGCTCGGCCGCGCGCCGCGAGCAAGCGCTCGCTGCGCTGCTATCTCAGGCCACCTCGCGGGAGCAGCGTTTCCTGGTCCCGCTCCTGGGCGGCGAGTTGCGCCAAGGTGCGCTGGCCGGCGTGATGCTGGATGCCATCGCCGCCGCCTCGCGGCTGCCCGCCTCGGAGATCAGGCGGGCCGCCATGTACTCCAGCGGCTTGGGCGACCTGGCCGTCGCGGCACTCACCGGCGGCGTGGACGCGCTCGGGAGATTTCAGCTCGCATTGTTCTCGCCGGTGTCCCCGATGCTCGCGCAGACCGCAGCCGACGTGGGCGAAGCGCTCAAGGATCTCGCCGGCGAGGTGGCGTTCGAATGGAAAATGGATGGCGCCCGAATCCAGGTCCACAAGACAGATGGCGAGGTGCGCATCTACACCCGCGGCCTCAATGACGTGAGCGAGGCCGTCCCCGAAATCGTCGAGGCAGCACGGGCTCTCCCGGCAGATACGGTCGTTCTCGATGGGGAAGCCATCGCGTTCGACGGTGCAGGGCGTCCGCGCCCCTTCCAGATCACCATGCGCCGCTTCGGCCGCAAGCTCGATGTCGAGAAGCTGCGGAGCGAGCTGCCGATCCGGGCATTCTTCTTCGACTGCCTGCGTCTCGGCAC
>DATAYO010000040.1:0-27410 GCA_036272515.1 Steroidobacteraceae bacterium
ACTATCGGCCCTGGTCCGATCAGGTACCACCCCTGCGTCGCTGGATCCACTCGATCTTCTGCAATGCACGCCTGCTCGCCAACATCAGCCACTCCCGGTATACGCGCGCCAAATATCTCGAGTTGGGGATTCCTGCTGAGAAGCTGCACTGTGTTCATAACGGCTTCGATCCGCACCGCTTGGGTGACCCCATGAATGTCGAGGTCGCAAAGCGGCAAATCGGCGTGCAAGGCGGTACGAAGACGGTTGTCTATACAGGGCGCATCAACCACAAGAAGGGACTTGAGCTCGTGTTGCAGGCGGCGCAGCATCTCACGGACCATCTCTTCATTCTCGTTGGCGCAGGCGGCCATGGCACGATTGAGACTCTCGCGAACGGCTTAAAGAACGTCCAGATCGTCTCCTGGCAGGAGTCTGACGCGCTGGCCCGATACATTTTCGCCGCGGATCTGCTGCTGATTCCTCCATCGGTGAAGCCGCTCGCCGAGTTCGGCTCCACCGTCGTCCCGTTGAAACTCTACCTCTACATGGGCTCGGGCCGGCCTATTCTCGCCGGTGATACTCCCGACATCCGGGAGATCTTGGAGGACGGCAGAAACGCTCTGCTGTGCCAACCAGACTCCGTTGATGCCCTCGTTGCGGGGATCTCCGCTCTCACCAGCGACCCATCGCTCGCGCAACGTCTCGGCGAGAGATCGCTCTCGGACAGCCGTCATTTCTCGTGGAGCGAGCGTGCGCGCAGGATCGCCGCCATTCTGCTCGATCGGTTGGAGGCGACACCGGTCAAGTGCAGCGCTTGGAATCGCGCGCAGAATCGCGATTGGTTGCTGCAATCGCGACGTTGGGCCGTGCATCTGATGCGCAAGCGATCTTGGGTGCTTCCTCCACGATAGCTTGACCTATGGCCTCGAGGCCCGCTTGCACCCTACTCGCACGGACCGCCTAGCAGCCCAGCCCTCAGCTCCGCACTGGGGGGCGCAGCACCCAGCCATATCGACATGAAAACCCGTGAAAAATCGTCGCCTGGAACTGTTCCCTTGAGGACGCCGCCGACGACTACCTTGATGCCTTCACCAGGTCGGCGAACGAATGTCAGGCGCTGATCACTCTTCATGTCGGACAGCCAGGTATTCAGCGTCGCGACCCGTTGCATGAGTGAGGCAGGGCGATCCGGAACGACGTGCATGAAATCTTTCGTCCACTGTTCGCGCACATCCTTGACATTTACACGTCGCAGGAAATGCAGGATCAACACCTGGGGAAGGTCCGAGTCGATCAGCGTATTGGGATCTCGTGAGGGTGCAGCCACGTAGAGCGCGCCGACGTACACATCAACCCTCAAGAATGTGGCCTTGTGCAAGCCGACGCCGTTGAGCGTCAAATCGGTGCCTTCAACAACCGCGTGATTGGGGAAGTCGATGCCTTTGCAATCCTTGGCCAGGGCTGTTGTCGTGGAAAGCGTCAACACGAACCCGGCTATGGCTGATGCCGTTCTCATAACACCCTTTTGAAGCGGTGCAATTCTCGCATACCTCTGGCTGGCGTCTCTGGATTGCTTGGCATTATGAGCGCCAAGGTTGACTGTACCTGTATATACAGCTTAAGCTGGGGACGATGGACAAATCCCCGGCCGCGCTTCAGCCTCTCTATCTCAAAGTGAAGCGCCACATTCTGGAGAACATCGGCTCCGGTAAATGGACCGCCTCGACCCGGGTGCCGTCGGAAAACGAGATCGTGAAGGCGTTCGGCGTGTCGCGCATGACCGCGAACCGCGCGCTCAAGGAGCTGCGCGACGAAGGCGTGCTGGTACGCATCGCGGGGGTCGGCAGCTTCGTCGCCGACCGGCATGCGCGGGCCCACCCGCTCGAGATCCGCAGCATCGCGGATGAGATCGGCGAGCGCGGCCATGCACACCGCGCCGAGATCGTGGCGCTCGAGCGCGTGCGCGCCGTCGCCGATCTCGCCAAGGATTTCGGCATCGCGCCGCGTAGCGAGCTCTACTGTTCGGTCATCGTGCATTTCGAGAACGACCGGCCCGTACAGCTCGAAGATCGCTACGTGTCCCCCCGGCTCGCGCCGGGCTATCTCGAGGTGGATTTCAGCCGCACCACCCCGCACGACTACCTGGTGAAGGTCGCGCCGCTCCAGGAGGTCGAGCATCTGCTGCGGGCCGTCATGCCGGATGAGCGGACGCGCAAACTCCTGGCGATGCAGCGCGACGAACCCTGTCTGCTGGTGATCCGCCGAACCTGGACGGCCGGGCAGACTGCGTCGGTCGCCCGTCTTTATCACCCCGGCTCCCGATATGAAATGTCGGGGCGCTTCCGCCCCAAGGACTGAACCATGCTCGCACCCGTGAAGCCCGCCGCTGCCCGTATCATCCGCGCCCCCCGCGGCAATCAGCTTTCCGCCCGCTCCTGGATGACGGAAGCGCCGCTCCGCATGCTCATGAACAACCTCGATCCGGAAGTGGCGGAGAACCCGAGCGATCTGGTCGTGTACGGCGGTATAGGACGCGCCGCGCGGGACTGGAACTGCTACGACCGGATCGTGGAGACCTTGAAGCGCCTCACCGAGGAGCAGACGCTTCTGGTGCAATCGGGCAAACCGGTCGGCGTGTTTCCGACCCATCCCGATGCGCCGCGCGTGTTGATCGCGAACTCCAACCTGGTGCCGCACTGGGCGACCTGGGACCATTTCCACGAGCTCGACCGCAAGGGTCTCGCCATGTACGGGCAGATGACGGCGGGCTCCTGGATCTATATCGGCAGCCAGGGAATCGTGCAGGGCACCTACGAGACGTTCGCCGAGATGGGCAAGCGTGACCATGCGGACCGTGTGGCCGGCAAATGGATCTTCACGGCCGGTCTCGGCGGCATGGGCGGCGCGCAGCCGCTCGCGGCCACCATGGCGGGCTTCAGCATGCTGGCGGTGGAATGCCGTGAAAGCCGCATCGCGATGCGGCTCAAGACCGGCTACCTTGATGCGCGGGCGAATACTCTGGACGAGGCGCTCGCGATGCTCGAGGACGCCAAGCGCAGGGCCAAGCCGATCTCGGTCGGACTCCTCGGCAACGTCGTCGATGTGCTCGGGGTCATGCTCGAGCGTGGCGTGCGACCCGATGCGCTCACCGATCAGACGTCGGCGCACGATCCGGTGAACGGCTACCTGCCGCAGGGCTGGACGGTGGCCCAGTGGGACGAGCGGCGCGAGAGCGATCCGAAGGGCACCGGCGCCGCGGCGGCGCGCTCGATGGCGAAGCACGTCGAGTATCTGCTGCGCTACAAGGCGATGGGATTGCCGGTGTTCGACTACGGCAACAACCTGCGGCAGGTGGCCAAGGATGCCGGCATCGCCCGTGCATTCGACATTCCGGGCTTCGTGCCCGAGTACATCCGACCGTTGTTCTGTCGTGGTGTGGGACCGTTCCGCTGGGCGGCGCTCTCCGGCGATCCGGAGGACATCTACAGGACCGATGCCAAGGTTCGCGAGCTCATCCCCGACGATCCGCATTTGCACCACTGGCTGGACATGGCGCGATCGAGAATTCATTTTCAAGGACTGCCGGCGCGCATCTGCTGGGTGGGGCTCGGGCAGCGCCATCGCCTGGGCCTTGCCTTCAACGAGATGGTCGCCAAAGGCGAGCTGTCGGCGCCGGTCGTCATCGGCCGCGACCACCTCGATTCGGGCTCCGTGGCGAGCCCGAACCGCGAAACCGAAGCGATGCGTGACGGATCGGATGCCGTGTCCGACTGGCCGCTCCTCAACGCGCTTTTGAACACCGCCGGCGGCGCCACCTGGGTCTCCATCCATCACGGTGGCGGCGTGGGTATGGGATATTCGCAGCACGCCGGGTTGGTCATCGTCTGCGACGGCAGCGAGGCTGCCGGCCGGCGACTCCGGCGCGTGCTGTGGAACGATCCCGCCACCGGCGTCATGCGCCATGCGGATGCGGGCTACCCGATCGCCATCGAGTGCGCAGGCGAGCAGGGCCTCGATTTGCCGATGATCGCGGGCTCGAACGGCCCGACGAGCCCTCGGTGAGCGCACCCATGGAGGTGCGCGCCGGCCATTTGACGTTGCCGATGTTGCGTCGGATTTACGAAGCGTCGGTGGATCTGTCGCTCGGCCCGGATGACCGCGCCCGCATCGCAGCCGCCGCCGCTTTGGTGGATAAAATCGTATCGGCCGGCGATGCCGCTTACGGCATCAATACCGGCTTTGGGCTCCTCGCACAGACTCGTATTCCCAATGATCAGCTCGCGTTGCTGCAAAGGAATTTGCTGCTGTCGCATTCGGCCGGCGTGGGCGAATCGCTTTCCGACGCCGTGGTTCGCCTGACGTTGGCGTTGAAGGTCAACGCCCTTGCGCGCGGCTACTCCGGAATCTCCGGGGGACTCATCGATGCGCTGCTCTCGCTGCTGCGGCACGAAGTGTACCCGCTCATCCCGGCGCAAGGCTCGGTCGGCGCTTCCGGGGATCTTGCGCCGCTGGCGCATCTGAGCCTGGTGCTGCTCGGCATCGGCCAGGTCCGAACCGGCGGAGAAATCCTTACGGCGGCGGAAGGACTGTCGCGTGCCGGCCTCGCGCCGTCGAAGCTCGGCGCCAAGGAGGGACTGGCGCTGATCAATGGCACCCAGGTATCCACCGCGCTCGCACTGGCCGGGCTCTTCGGTGCCGAGGACATCCTGGCATCGGCCGTGGTTGCGGGCGCCCTGTCGGTCGACGCGCTCAAGGGGAGCGATGCACCCTTCGACGAGCGGATCCACCAGGCTCGCGGCCAGCCGGGGCAGCTTGCGGTCGCCGAGCACTACCGCCGCCTGCTTGCCGGCAGCGAAATCCGCGCCTCGCACCTGGATTGCTCGCGAGTGCAGGATCCCTACTCGTTCCGCTGCCAGCCCCAGGTCATGGGCGCCTGTCTCGACCTGATCCGGCACTGTGCCGGGACGCTGCGAATCGAAGCGAACGCGGTGACCGATAATCCGTTGCTGTTCGTCGAGCAGGGCGAGGTGCTCTCCGGCGGAAACTTCCACGCCGAGCCCGTGGCCTTCGCCGCCGACACGCTCGCGCTCGCGCTCGCCGAGATGGGCAACCTGTCGGAGCGTCGCGTGGCCGTGCTCATCGACCCCAAGATGAGCGGCTTGCCGGCTTTCCTGGTGGAGAACAGCGGCCTCAATTCCGGCTTCATGATGGCGCAGGTGACCGCCGCTGCGCTCGCGTCGGAAAACAAGACCATCGCGACGCCTTGCAGCGTGGATTCGATTCCGACCTCCGCCAATCAGGAAGATCACGTCAGCATGGCCACCCACGCGGCGCGCCGCCTGGGTCCGATGGTCGACAACGCCGCCGCCATCGTCGGAATCGAATTGCTCGCCGCCGCCCAGGGGATCGATTTTCACCGACCGGCGCGCTCGTCGGCGGCACTCGAGAAGGTTCATTCGGACATCCGCGGGGAGGTCGCACACTATGCGGCGGACCGCTATGTGTCGCCGGACATCGAGACCGCCAAGCGCTGGGTGAAAGGCGCACGATTCGTCCCGTTCGTGCAGCAGTTATTGCCGTCGCGGGTCTGAAATGGCGAAATCGATCGTGCTGATGCTGTCGCTCTGGGCCGGTTGCCTGTTTGCGGTGCCGAGCCCGGCGGCGCAGTTCGATCTTGCCGCGCTCAGCTGCGACAAGTACGAGAACGAGATCGTCGGCTCCGCTCCCGATGCGTCCCAGGCACCATCGTCGGCCGCATCGAGCGCGGCGGCAACCCAGCGACCTGACGCCATCGACACCGTGATGTGGCTGTTCGGATTCTCCGTGGCGGCTGCCGGCGATCATATGATGTACGGCGATGCCCTGGCGCAGTTCGGATTTGCGCTCGACGCCGAGTGCAAGAACCATCCGACTTCGAGCCTTTTGCAGGCCGTCACCTCAGTCAAGCCCAACCGCGACAAGCCCATGGATTTGACCGTGCTCAATTGCGCGGAGTTCGAGTCCCGGCATGCCGAATCGGCACGATCCGACGCGGAGAGCGCGAACACCATCATGATGTGGTTGTTCGGCTTTTCGGTGGGCCTGTCCGGCAGCCATATCTTCGATTCGGGTGGAGTCAAGCCGTTCGCAGCGGCGCTGCAGACGCGCTGCTCGCAAAATCCCAATGACAGCCTGTTCCAGTCGCTCTCCGCGGTCGCCCGTCCCGCCGCGCGATAGCCGACGAGCGCGCCGGATTCACCGCCGTCGTGGGTCTGCTCCGACGAACCTACGCGCTGCCGTCCGACTGCCCGTGCGTGCCCCGGCATCGACAATTCGGTGTTCGGATTTCGAATCGTTTCTCTTATTTTTCGATAAGGAGACCGCCATGGCTGCCACACCCGGGCAGGATTCGCTCAACGAGCCGTTTGACGATTTATTCGATAGCGTCGAGGACCTGATCAAGCGAGTCGCGGAGATCGACAGTCCCGAGATCCAGAAGATCCGCGCGAAGGCGCGCGTGGCGCTGATGGTGGCCAAGAGCGCCGCGCAGGACGGAGCGATGCACCTGGGGCGGCAAGCGCGGCGGGCCGCCGACACGACCGACGGGTACCTGCGCGAGTATCCCTGGTACGTGCTTGGGCTGGGAACGCTGGTCGGATTCGGGGTGGGCATGCTGGTGGCGACCAGCCGGGAGTAAGGGATCAGGCCGCTGATACAAAAGATGCGGCGCCCCATGCGCCGATGCAACGACAAACCGGGATGATCGTGAAATCAAGTACCATTCCGATCCGCGTAAGACAACCCCTACGCGCATTCACGTCGCCTGCCGACAGGGGAGCTTTTCCGTCCATAGATACTGGGCACCCATGACGCTGCGCATCCTGTATGTCGAGGACAACCCGCTGGTGCGGGAGGTGACTTCCGAGCTCTTAGCCCAGGAGGAACGGCAGGTGGTCGCTATGGCGACCGCGGAGGAGGCGCTCGACAAGTTCAAGGAAAGGCCCTTCGACGTGGTCATTACCGACATCAGCCTGCCGGTGATGTCCGGGCTCGACCTGGCACGAAGTATTCTCTCCCTCGATCCCGGCGTCCCGATCATCATCGCTTCGGGCTACGCGCTCACATCGGTGGTTCAAAACCTGGGACCGAAGGTGCGCACCATCGTGAAGCCGTTCGAGGCCGGTCAGATCGACTCCCTCATCACCGATCTCTGCGCGGCCTAGGCGAATTCCCAGTCGCTTCGCTCGCGCACCCGCGATTGCGCCAATTGCCGGTCCACCTCGGCCTCCGCCGCCAGCCAATCCTCCAGTTCATGTCCCGGCTCGAAATTTCGCCGTTCCGCGCGAAAGTAAGCGGCCCTGGCAATCAGGGCTTGCCGATCGGCGGGAGCCCTGTGCGGAGGGGGCACACTGAATCTCAATGGATCGAAATTGAAGTATCTCGCCGTCTTCGCTGTTTTAGTCTGCCACTGCGGCATCCTTTGGCCCCTAGTCGTACAGATGCCGCCGCGTCAACGGCAACCGGGCCTGCTGCGGACCGCGCTTGCTCGCGAGCACCTGGTAGATGCCGATGTGGCCGGACTCGAACTCCAGGGCACATGCCGACATGTACAACCGCCACACCCGGTAGGTCGCCTCGCTGACGTATTCCAGCGCCCGTGCGTGCCGGCGCTCGAGCCGCTGCACCCAGGTACGCAGGGTCAGCGCGTAGTGGGGGCGCAGGGCCTCCACGTCCGCGATCTCGAACCTGGCGTCTTCCATCAAGCCCTGGATATTGCTGATTTTCTCGAGCTGACCGTCCGGAAACACGTACCGATTGATGAATTCGGTCGACAGGTTCTTGTCCCATCCGGCCTGGTCGTGCGTGATGCCATGGTTCAGGAACAGGCCGCTGGGTTTCAGAAGCCGGTGCACCGTATCGAAGTACAACGGCAGATTCTTGAGCCCGACGTGCTCGAACATTCCGACGCTCGCCACTTTGTCGTAGATCTCGCGCCCCTCGAGGTCGCGATAATCCCTGAGCTCCACCGTCACCTGCGCCTCGAGCCCCGCCTCCGCAATCCGCTGCCTGGCGACTTGCAGCTGTTTCTCGCTCAAGGTGACGCCGTGAGCTTTTACGCCGTAGTGGCGCGCCGCATGAATCACCAGAGCGCCCCAGCCGCAGCCGATGTCGAGCAGCCGCTCGCCGGGCTCCAGCAAGAGCTTGCGACAAATGTGCTCGAGCTTCGCCTGCTGCGCGTCGTCGATGCTCTGGTCGGCCTCCTCGAAGTAGGCGCACGAGTAAACCATCGCGCGGTCCAGCCACAGGCGGTAGAACTCATTGGACACGTCGTAATGAAAGTGGATGGCCTCGCGGTTTTCGTCCTTCGAATGTCCCCGGACCACGCGGCCGTGGAAAGGGCCCGAGGTCGAGGCCGCCTCCCCCGTGGGCTCCTCGACGAGTACATCGTTGTTGAGCCGGCGCAATTTGTGCGCCATGAGCAGCGCGCTGACCCGCTCTCCCAGCGGCAGCTTCAACGTCTCCAGATGGTCCTTCAAGCGCAACGCCGCGAACAGATCCCCTTCGATCTCGACATCCGAGCCGAAGTAAGCCTCGGCGAGCCGCAGCGGATCCTTGTCGAGGATGAGTGTGTAGACTGCCCAAGGGTTGCGAAACCACAGCGTGAAGCGCGAGTCCGCAGCGCCGCTGGCCGCGGCGCCGACGGGGAATGGCGCGCCCGCCCAGAGACGTACGGGGAAACCGAAAGGGAGGTGCTGGAAGACCTTGCGCAACAGCGCTTCGGCCAGGCCCGCACCGCGGTAACCGGTCTCGTCCCGCGACGGCGCGGCCGGTGCTTTCGCCTCACGCACCAGCGCGCCGGGCTGCGTCAATCGGCCCGACATGGCCGGGCCAGGTACCGTCGAGTCTCCCATGATTATCCGCTCGAATGGCCGTGGACTATTGGATCCTTTACCGAGAAGTCCAACGCGAAAATCGGTAGAAATTCACAGGCGACGTAGGAATTGCCCTACATGCGAACCATCTCCCGCCGCGGCGCGTTCCCGGCGTATTTCTCCAATCGTTTTTAAGCTATTACCGGCGCGGCAGCGAGACTCGAAACACGGTCCGATCGTCGTGGCCGCTGGCAACGTCAACGGCGCCGCCATGCGCCTTGACCACCTGGTACACGATGTAGAGTCCGAGACCCAGGCCCTCGCTGCGACCCGCGGGGCGTTGGCCGCCGCGGAACGGGTCGAACAGATGGTGCACGAGGTCCGATGGGATGGTCCCGCGGTTGGCGACGGTGAGAAGCACCTCCTGCTGCTTGGTTCCGTCCACCTGCACCTGCACCGGCATCGTGGGATCGCCGTGCTTGAGGGCGTTGCCGATCAAGTTCGAGGCTACCTGCGCGATGCGCTCGGCGTCCCAGAAACCTGCAAAATCGCCGCTGTACACGGTCTCGATGGCGCGGCCGGGCGATGCCGCCTGACACTCGCGCACCACCCGCTCCACCAGCGACTTGATGTCTCCCGGCTCGCGCTTGACCACGATGCCGCCGGCGAGCCGCGCACGCGCCAGATCGAGCATGTCCTCGATCAACCGCCCCATGTGCTTGCCGCTGGCGAGTATGCGCCCGGCGGCCTCCTGCGCATGAGGATCCTCGCAGCGCCGCTTGAGCAGTTGCGCGGAGGCGAGGATCGCGCTCAGGGGATTGCGCAGGTCGTGTGCGAGTAGCGCGCTGAACATCTCGTTGAGCCTCAGCGTCTCGGTGCGATCCTTGAGCTCCTGCGCGAGCCTGAGCCGCTGCCGGTACAGCTGGAAGAACACGTCCGCCTTGTTCTTGAGAATATGCGGCTCGATCGGCTTGTAGATGAAGTCCACCGCTCCGGACTCGTAGCCCTTGAAGACCCGCTGCGGCTCGCGCGCGCCCGCGGTCACGAAGATGATCGGCACGTGCCGGGTCCGCTCGCTCCCCCGCATGAGCTCGGCGAGCTCGAAGCCGTCCATGTCGGGCATCTGCACGTCGAGGAAGGCCAGCGCAAAATCATGGACGAGGAGCAGCTCCAGCGCGCCGGCGCCCGACTGCGCCGTCAGGATCTCGACCCCGTCGTCCTGCAGTAGCGCAGCCAGCGCGAGCAGGTTCTCGCTCAGATCGTCCACGAGCAGGCATTTGGTCACCAGCATGTATCCATCCAAGTGTTCAATTCGTCCGAAGTGATGGTTCGAGTCCGACGGTTTTGAAGAGCGAGGCGATCCGGTCCAGAGGCAGCACGTGGTCCGGAGCCCGCAATTGCATGGCGGAAAGCACCATGGTCGATGCGACCGCCGTTTCCGGCTCCTGCGTTACCGTGACTCCGCCGGCATCGTGCACCGCCGCCAAGCCCTCGGCGCCGTCCTCGTTGGCGCCCGTCAGGATGACGCCGAGCAACCGGCTGCCGTACACCTGGGCGGCCGATTCGAACAGCACGTCGATCGATGGCCTGGAATGATGTACCAGATCGTCGGCGGACAAAGCCAGCTGCGGCCCCTCATCGACCAGCAAATGATAGTTGGCGGGGGCGAAATATATCGTTCCCGGCGCCACCGGCTCCTTGTCCTGCGCTTCGCGAACCTGGAGCGCGCAGCGGCGCGAGAACACTTCCGTCAACAGACTGGGCCGGTCCCGCGGAATATGCAGCACGACGAATACGACGGCGGCCGAGCCCGCGGCAAACGCCGGCAGCAGCTCGCCGAGAGCCTGTACGCCGCCGGCGGATGCTCCGATCACCACAGCCTGGACGCCGCTTCCCGCGTCGAGCTCGCTGCCCTTGGGCGCGTCGCCCGCGGAGCCGGCCGGTCCGCTCATACGGCGCCCTTTTTTTGGTAGATGCGGTCCTCGCGCACCAGCGTCTCGAAAGCGGCGTCGTACGAGGAGAATCGCAGCGACTCCTTCGCCCCGATGCCGAGGAAGCCGTGACGGCACAAGGAATCGTGGAACAGCATCAAAGCGCGATCCTGCAGCGTGCGATTGAAGTAGATGAGCACATTGCGGCACGATACCAGTTGCACCTCGGCGAACACGCTGTCGGTCGCAAGGCTGTGATCGGAAAAAACGATGTGGTCGCGCAGTGATTTATCGAAAATTGCGCGTCCGTAGGCGGCGATGTAGTAGTCGGAGAGCGACGAGCTCCCGCCGGACTCGCGATGATTGACGGTGAATTCCGCGATGCGCTCGATCGGGTAGACGCCGGCCTCGGCCTTTTGCAGAGTTCGCGGATTGATGTCCGTCGCGTAAATCAGGGTCCTCGGCAGGAGTCCCTCCTCCCGCAACAGGATCGCGAGCGAATAGGCCTCCTCGCCCGCGCTGCAGCCGGCCACCCAGACCTTGAGCGAGGGATAGGTGCGCAGGACCGGTATCACGTGCTCGCGCAAGGCGCGGAAGTAGCCCGGATCCCTGAACATCTCGCTGACCTGCACGGTGAGATGGTCGAGGAGCGCCGCGAACACGGCCGGCTCGTGCATGACCCGGTCCTGCAATTGCGACAAGGTCCCGCACTGAAAGTGCACCAGGGCGGCCTTCAGTCGCCGGCGCAACGAGGCTGCGGCATAGCCTCGAAAATCGTAGTGGTACAGGTGGTAGATGGCCTCGATGAGCAGACGAAATTCGATCTCGAATCTCCTGCTCGCGAGGGCCGGGTCGGAGTCTATTTGGGCATCCATACGCGCACGAGCGACAACAGTTTCTCCACATCGAGAGGCTTGGCGATGTAGTCGTTGGCGCCGGCCGCCAGGCACTTCTCCTGATCGTCCTTCATGGCCTTGGCGGTGAGCGCGATGATCGGCAGCCTCTTCCATTCCGGACGCTTGCGAATTTCGCGCATCGCCGTGAATCCGTCCATCTCGGGCATCATGATGTCCATGAGCACCATGTCGATGCCGGCCGCCGGCGCGTCGATGCTGCGCGCAAGGGAGTCGAGCGCCTCGCGGCCGTTGCGCGCGATCTCGACCGCGGCTCCGTTCGGCTCGAAGACGCTGGTGAGCGCGAAAATATTGCGCACGTCGTCCTCGACCACGAGTATCCGCCTGCCCTCGAGCGAGCTGTCGCGATTGCGCGCCGCCTTGAGCATTTGCTGGTGCGCCGCCGGCAGATTCGACTCGACCTGGTGCAAAAACAGCGTGACCTCGTCCAGCAGCCGCTCCGGCGAGCGCGCATCCTTGATGATGATCGACTTGGAGTAGCGCCCGAGCCGATGTTCCTCGTCGCGGGAAAGCGAGCGGCCGGTGTAGACGATGACGGGCGGAAACGAGACTTCCTCCTGCCGCGCCATCCTCTCGAGCAGGTCGTAGCCGCTCAGATCCGGCAGATTGAAATCCAGAACCACGCAGTCGAAGGTCGCGGCCGCCAGCTCGCGCAGCGCGTCGTTCGCGCTTTCCACCGCGGTGATCTGCACATCGCCGTTGGTCAAGAGCTGCCGCAGGCTGTCGCGTTGGCGCGGATCGTCCTCGACGATGAGCACCCGGCGCACGCTCTGCGAGAACTTTTCTTCGAGCCGCCGCAGCGCCTCCACCAGGTCCTCACGCTTTGCCGGCTTCAGGGCGTAACCGACGGCTCCGAGCTCGAGCGCCTCGCGTCGGTAATCCGCGACCGAGGCCATGTGCACCGGAATGTGCCGGGTGCGGGGATTGCGCTTGAGCTGATCGAGCACGCCGAGACCGGAGAAATCGGGCAGGTTGATGTCGAGCAAGATCGCATTGGGGCGGTACTGCTCGGCAGCCGCGACCGCATCTGCCGCGGTGTGCACGACCACGGCCTGAAAGTTCATCTCATGGGCCAGATCGCGCAAGATGAGGGCGAACGGCACATCGTCCTCGACCACCAGGATGAGGCGCGTACCCGGCGTCAACCGGTGGCGGTCGTCGGCAATGGATACGGCGGCGACTTCGGCGGGGCGCACCATGGCGGCCTTCGTTTCGGCACCGGGCGGCCGTGTGGCGCGCGGGACGGCCGCCGGCGTCTTGACCGGCTGGCCTGCGGCCGAGTATTCCAGAGGCAGCGTGAGGGTGAAGGTGCTCCCCGTACCGGGCGTGCTGCGCACCGCGATCGCGCCGCCGAGGAGCTGCGCGAGATCCTTGGATATGGACAGGCCGAGCCCGGTTCCACCGTACTTGCGGTGAATGCTGCCGTCGGCCTGGCGAAATGCCTCGAAAATCACTTCGTGCTGATGCGGCTCGATGCCGACCCCCGAGTCGCGGACCGCAAACGACACGGTGGAGGGGCTGTCCCGGAATATGCGCAGATCGATCTCTCCTTGCCGTGTGAATTTCAGCGCGTTCGCGAGCAGGTTCCTGAGAATCTGGCCGAGCCTGAGCCGGTCGGTGCGGATCTCATCGGGTGTTCCCGGCTCGATGCCGGCCGTGAACTTGAGCCGCTTCTCGGCCGCCTGCGGTTCGATCAATTTCACCAGCGAATCGACGGTCGAGGCAAGACTGACTGGTTCCGCCGACACCTCGATCTTTCCCGCCTCGATCCGCGATAGATCCAGAACGTCGTTGATGAGAGTCAGCAGATCCTGTCCCGCCGAGCCGATCGTCTGCGCGAACCTCACCTGATTCTCGTTGAGGTTGCCCTCCTTGTTGTCCGCGAGCAGCTTCGCGAGGATCAAGGTCGAGTTGAGCGGGGTACGCAGCTCATGGCTCATGTTGGCGAGAAACTCGCTCTTGTAGTCGTTGGCGCGCTGCAGCTCCGCCGATTTCGCGGCCAGGATGGCGTGCGACTGCTGAAGCGCGTCCTTCTGGTGCTCGAGCGTCTGTGCCTGCTCCTCGAGCTGCGTATTGATCTGCTCGAGCTCCGATTGTTGCGATTCGAGCTGCGCCCGGGACTCGCGCAGCGCCCGGGACTGTTCTTCCAGCTCCTCGTTGTTGACCCGCAACTCCTCCTCGCGGCTCTGCAGCTCCTGGGCCTGGACCTGGGTCTCGCGCAGCAGCTCCTCCAGGCGGCCGCGGTCCTTGGATGCGCGGATCGCAGCCGCCAGCGGCTCGCCGATCCGCGCGAGCAGCTCCTGCTTTTCTGCAACGACCTTGCCGAAGAACCCGAATTCCACGACGGCGTACGCCCTGCCGTCGACCGATGCCGGGGCGATCAGCAGTTCCGTCGAGTGCGCCCGCCCGGTGGCGGAAGCCACGGGCAGATAACCCGGGGGCGCATCGCGGATATGCATCGGCCGGTCGTTCTTCACCGCCTGGCCCGTCAGGCCGTCGCCGGGACGCATCGGCACCGCATCGCCCGAAGGCAGCGCGTAGGCGCCGACGCGCCGATACGCGCTCCCCTCGGCGACGAACACCGCCCCGATCTGTGCGTCCAGATACTGCGCGAGGTACCTGACGACGTTGTCGCCGAGCCGCTCGAGAGGGAGGTCGCCTTGCATCACGCCGCTCAAGCCGAGCTGTCCCGCGCGCAGCCAGGACTCGCGCTGACGAGCCTTGAATTCCCGGGATGCCACCGCCGCCGCGATACCGATCAGAATCAGCAGCAGAATCGAGCCCCCGGATGTGACGGCGAACGAGACCGTCGCGGCCTTGCGCCACGCGGAGGACCGTGCCCCGACCAGCTCGCGCTCGTCGTTTTGCATCTCCTCGCTCAACACGCGAATGCGCTCCATCACATCCCTGCCGCGGCCGGTCAGTACCATCTGCAACGCGGCGGCGGTTTGACCCTCGCGGCGCAACTGCACCGTATCCGAGAGCTCCTGCATCTTCTCGCTGGCGAGCACCATCAGGCTCGCCAGGCGATGTTGCTGGGCCGGCTCCTCCGCCAGCAGCGATCGGGCGGCCGCCAGGTTCAGAGGCAGCGCCTGTTTGGCCGATTCGAACGGCTCGAGATAGGTCTCGACCCCGGTCAACAAATAGCCGCGCTGTCCGGTCTCGGCATCTTTCAAGGTCGACGCGATGCCCTGGAGCTGCGCCAGCGCCTCGACCGCCCGGGTCAGCCCCTGGGAAGCCGCTGTGGTCTGCCGCAGGGAATCGTAAGATAGGACCGCGATGATGATGACCGCGGAAATCGCCACCAGGAATCCCGTGAAAGTGCGGGGCTCCATGAGCAGCGTGGGCTCGCGCCGGCCTGCGGGGGGCACGACACGGCCGCCCGGACTCTCGGTGGTCGGGAATTGCATGGGCATCGGGCAGTCTGCCACGAGTCCCCATCTCCTTGAAATGCCCCGGCCTGCGCGGCCGCAGGAATCCGCCTACACGGAGTGCGGTGCTCGCCGCGACAGCACGGTTGCCGCAGCCCCGCCTATGCTCTTCTGCCCATGTCCATTCCCACGGATCCGAAGACCCAGGCGGCACCCACGGAGGATGCGCGGCTGGAAGAGTTCGTCGACAGCGTGGTCATCGCGCGGCCGCGTCACGAGCTGTTCCTGTTCTGGCGCGACTTCGGCAACTTGCCGAAATTCATGGAAAAGGTACGCAAGGTCACCGTCGTGGATTCGCTGAGCTCCATCTGGACGGTGGCGGCCTCTTCGGGCGAAAGCACGGACTGGGAATTCATCGTCACCGACGAAGAGGCCGACAGGCTCATCGCGTGGTCTGCCTCGGGGAACACGCCGGTGAAATATTCCGGTCGCGTGGAGTTCAACGACGTCTCGCCCACGGTGACCGAGGTCACCGCGACGCTCCGCTACGAGCCCCCTTCGGGAATCATCGATACGTTGCTGGCCAAAGTATCCGGCACCCCCGCCGCGGACGAGCTCGCGGTACAAAAGCGCAGCGACTTGCTGCGCTTCAAGGAAGTGATGGAAGCCACCGCGCCGGCAGGCGTCGTCGGCGCGCTGTAAAATTTACAAGCACGACACAAGCGATGGGCTGGCCGATGCCAGCCCACCTGCGGGGCTCGCAGCCTGATCCGCCCGCCTGGGCGGGTGGCTAGCGCCCGCCGGACCCCGGGTTATTCTTGCTCGCTCCCGATTTGTTGGCGCCGTCCTCAGGTGACGCGCCGCCGCGGCGGTCGGATTGCTGCTCGGCCTGATGCTGTCCCTGGCCGCCCTGCTGCCCGCCTTGGCCGCCCTGCTGCCCGCCCTGGCCGCCCTGCTGCTGTCCGCCGGTTCCTCCATGCTGCCCCGGGCCTTGGCCGCCGGATTGCTGCGGATTCTTGCCCGACTGGCTTGATTGCCCGGGTTGTCCGGGTTGTCCGGTGCTCTGCGATTTACTGGCCATGACGTACCCTCGGTTTATCGCGACGTAAGAGTCGCGGTGGTGGAGAGTAGGTCGCCTCGCGCTGCGCCATCATCGGCGGCCCACGAGTTTGCAAGGTAGGCCTTCACTGACGGGCGGGTTCCTACGGGCGCATCCGGGGGAGATCCTACCCTCTGCTCCCGCCCGGGACTGACAGATTGCCGGCCGCCACTTGCCGCACATTGGCCGGGCACGATGGGTGCACAACGGGGACGGTACGATGAAGCAAAAACTGACTGAGGCACTCGCCATAGGGTTCGGCGTTGCGATGCTGGTGCTGGCCGGGTGCAATAACGCCAAATCACCCGATACTGCAGCGCGGGACATCGCGAATGCCGACAAGAGCGCCGCGGCCAAGATCGCCGATGCCCAGCGCGACGCTCAAAAAGATATGAGCGCCGATGCGTACAACGTCGCCGTCGCCCAGGCGGAAGGCGATCACAAGGTCGCAATTCAGAAATGCGAGACGCTGCAGGGCCAGGACCAGCAAGTCTGCAAGGACAAGGCAGACGCGGATTACGAGGCTACCAAGGCCAACGCCAAGGCGGCAAAGGCATCGAGTCAGCCCTGAGGGCCCCGCTGTCTAGCTAAGCTAGGTCCCGAGATTCAACAGGGCCGCGTTACCGCCGGTCGCGGTGGTATTCACCGTGAGCGTGCGCTCGCTGGCGAAGCGCGTCAGGTAATGTGGGCCGCCCGCCTTGGGTCCCGTGCCGGAGAGCCCGCTGCCGCCGAACGGCTGGACGCCTACCACCGCGCCGATCATGTTGCGATTCACGTAGGTATTGCCCACGAAGGTATGCTCGAACACCTGGCGCCAGAACGATTCGAGCCGGGTCTGAACCCCCAGCGTCAAGCCATACCCGCTGGCTCGAATCGCGGCCAGAACCTTCGGCACGTCGACCGACCGATAGCGCACCACGTGCAGTAACGGCCCGAACTCCTCGCGGCTCAACTGCGCGGCGTCGGCGAGCTCGATGAGATGCGGCGCCACGAAGCTTCCATGGGCGTGCGACTCATCCAGCCGGCATGCCTTGAGGATGCGCGCCTCCCGCCGCATGCGCGCCGCGTGACGCTCGAGGGCCTGCTGAGCGGCCGCGGTGATCACCGGCCCCACATCGGTGGACAGGTCCGCCGGGTCTCCGATGACGAGCTCGTCCATGGCGCCTGCGATCATCTCGATCACGCTGTCGGCGATTTCCTCCTGCAGGAACAGCAGCCGAAGCGCCGAACAGCGTTGACCGGCGCTCATGAAAGCCGAGCTCACCACATCGTCCGTCACCTGCTCCGGCAATGCGGTCGAATCGACCAGCATCGCGTTCAAACCGCCGGTCTCGGCGATCAGCGGCACGATGGCGCCGTCGCGCGCCGCCAGCATGCGCTGAATCGCCAGCGCGGTGGCGGTCGAGCCCGTCATGGCGACGCCCGAGAGCGCGGGGTGCGAAAATGCCGCCTCGCCGAATGCCGGTCCGGGGGACGGAGTGAGGTGCAGTACGTCGCGGGCGACGCCGGCCTCATGCAGCAGCGCCACGAAGCGCGCGGCGATCAGCGGGGTCGGCTCGGCCGGCTTCGCTACCACGG
This sequence comes from Steroidobacteraceae bacterium, assembly GCA_036272515.1. Classification (GTDB taxonomy): domain Bacteria; phylum Pseudomonadota; class Gammaproteobacteria; order Steroidobacterales; family Steroidobacteraceae; genus Bog-1198. The sequence goes on from DATAYO010000040.1 coordinate 17,728, forward strand.
CATTGCCCGCGGCCAGCGCGGCGGTCACCTGCCCCGCAAAAATCGCCAGCGGAAAATTCCAGGGACTGATGCAGGCGAACACCCCGCGGCCGTGCAACGACAGCTCGTTGAGCTCGCCGGTCGGCCCTTCCAGCCGTTCGGGCTGCGTGAAGGCCTGGCGTGCGCGCAGCGCATAGTAGCGGCAAAAGTCCACTGCTTCGCGAATCTCCGCGACCGCATCCGAATGGGTCTTGCCGGCCTCGCGCACCAGGAGTTCGTGAAAATCCGTGCGCGACTTCTCCAGCAGCGCGGCCGCCTGATCCAGGCAGTCGGCCCGGACGGCGCCTCCGAGCGCATCCCAGCCGGGCTGCGCGCGCTTTCCCGCATCGAACGCTCGCTCGATCTCCGCACGTGAGGCATCGCGCGAGAAGCCGACGGTCTCGCGCCGGTCGGCCGGATTGGTGATGGTTTGCCGAGCGCCGGATGCCGGAATGCCGCCGGCCGGGGGCGCCGCGTGCGCGACGGAGCGCCGGTCGGCAAGAACGCTGCGCAGCGAGTCGAGCACCCGGGGGTCGCCGAAGTCGAGTCCCGAGGAGTTGCGCCGGCTGGCGTAAAGCGCGACGGGATTCGGCAGCCGCGGATGCTGATACGCCTCCAGCCGCTCGAGTTCCGTGATCGGATCGCGAACGATCTCGGTCACCGGTACCTCCTCGTCCATGAAGCGGTTCACGAACGAGGTGTTGGCACCGTTCTCGAGCAGCCGGCGCACGAGATAGGCGAGCAAATCCTTGTGCTCGCCCACGGGTGCGTACACGCGCACGGCGGGGAAATTCGCGACCCGGCGGGCCGCCTCCGCATACAGCAGCCGCCCCATGCCGTGCAGTCGCTGGAACTCGTAGCGCGCGCCGGCGGGAGCGAGCTCGAGGACCGAGGCGATGCTGTGCGCGTTGTGGGTGGCGAATTGCGGATAGATCACGTCCAGGTGCTTGAACAGCTGTCCGGCGCAAGCGAGGTAGGAGACATCGGTCGTGACCTTGCGCGTGTAGACCGGGTAGCCCGGCAGTCCGCGCTCCTGGCTGCGCTTGATCTCACTGTCCCAGTACGCGCCTTTCACCAGCCGGACGGTCAAGCGCCGCCCGCACATCCGTGCGGTGGCGGCGGCCCAGTCGATCACGTCCGGAGCTCGCTTGGAATACGCCTGCACCGCGAGACCGAGTCCCGGCCAGTCGCGCGTGGCGGCGTCGCGAGCCAGGGCCTCGATCACGTCGAGGGAGAGATCGAGCCGGTCAGCCTCCTCGGCATCGATGGTGAGCTGGATTGCGCACGCCGCCGCACGGCGCACCAGCGCCAGCGCCTTCGGCACCAGCCGTTGCATGACCCGTCCGCGCTGCAGCAACGAATAGCGCGGCTCGAGCGCCGACAACTTGATGGAGATGCTGGATCGCTCGTGCGCACCGCGGCCGAGCCCGTCGGTGCCGATGACGTCGATCGCATGCTCGTAGGAGCGCAGATACCGCTCCGCGTCCTCGAGGGTTCTCGCGCCCTCGCCCAGCATGTCGAAGGAGCACAGCGCCAGCTCCGGCTCGCGTGCGATGCGGCCGAGCGCTTCTTCGATCGAGCGGCCGACCACGAATTCGCCGCCGATGATGCGCATGGCGCGCCGGACCGCCAGGCGCACCAGCGGCTCGCCGGCCTTGCGGGTCAACTTGCGCATCCAGCCCGCAGCGTCGGCCTTGATCGAAGGATCGAGATCGAGGATGCCGCCCGTCAGCATCAAGCCCCAGGTGGAGGCGTTGACGAAGACGGACTCGGACTGTCCGGCGTGCGCCGACCAATCACCGGTGGCCAGCTGCTCTGCGATCAGCCGGTCTGCCGTGGCATCGTCCGGAATGCGCAACAGCGCCTCGGCGATGCACATGAGGGCGATGCCCTCCTGATTCGACAGACCGAACTCCTGCAGAAACGCATCCAGGAACGGCCGCTCGTCGCGCCGTGCGCGCGCCCCTTCGACCAGCGCCACGCCCAGGGATACCGCGCGATGACGCGCCCCGCCGGTGAGCTCGAGTTGGTGCAGCAGCCGACCGACCGCCTGGTCCTCCGGCCACAACGCGTGCTCCTGCGCCGCACGTCGCGGGAGCTCGGAGGAGCTGGGCTCCGCGGGAGACCGCGGCGGTGCTATGTCATGCGGGCTGGCGGCCATCGCCGATAGTATAGGCGAGAAGTCCGTCCTACGCCGACGCCCATCCCGCGAGCGTCGCGAGCAAGACCTTGGCGCCGGCAGCGCTCTCACCGCCCGGCACCGGCGCGATTCGCACCGACGGATCGTCCTGTCCGGACCAAAGAGCGACGTCCCACGGATCGAGCAGGTGCGCACCCGTGCCGCCGCGGAGCTCCAGCGCCGAATCGAGGGGAAACGCCAGCATCCACTCGCTGCCCTCGACACGCGGGCAAAGCGGCTCGCGCACCCGCTCGACGCGCACGCTCGGCGCGGGACTGGCCTTGGACACCATGAGATTCAAGTCCACGCAGGGACCGTCGATGAGCTCGCAGTTCGTGGCCAGGGCGCCGTCGAATTGCACCCAATCGCCGCCGGCGCGTAACTCGCGTCGCTCGGACGCGCCCTCCGGGTCATGCGGGCTCGCGATTTCGAGCCTTACCCCGCCGCCCTTCAACAGCACCATGAAACGCCGGTAGGCGGCGAAGTCCGAAAACGGCCCGGATTTGTCTATCTGGGCGATGCTCAAGCGCCAGTGAAACGAAGCGCCGCTCGGCGGCATGCGGATGGCCTCGCGGGTGACGCCGCCGCCGTTTTTCCAAGGCACGGAGACGAAAGCGGACTGTCGAATGATGCGCATGTGCCAAAATAATACCGGACTATGGCCATTTCCTTCGATGTGGTGATCGTCGGTGCGGGAATCGCCGGGCTCTCGGCCGCCCGATTGCTCGCGCGCGCCGGCCGGCGCGTGCTCGTCGTCGAGGCCCGGGATCGGGTGGGAGGGCGGATCCACACCCGGCACGCGTCGGGCATTCCGATCGAGCTCGGCGCGGAATTCGTTCATGGCCGTCCGCCGGCGCTCTGGTCGCTGATCCGCGAGGCCAATCTGGCAACCTATGAGCTCGACGGCATGGACCTGGCCTTCGAGAACGGGCGCCTGACCGCCCGAGACCATCTGGTCGCTCACGCGCACCGCGTGCTCGAGGAGATGCTGGCGTGGCTCGCGCGGCAGCCCGCGGGGACCGACATGCCGTTCGATGAGTATCTGCGCTCCAATCCCCCGGAGCCGGCTGCCGCCGACGATGCCGCGAGGTACGTCGAGGGCTTCAATGCCGCCGACCGGCGGCACATCGGCATCGCCTCGCTGGCTCGGCAGCAACAAGCGGAGGATGCCATCGAAGGCGATCGCTTGTTTCGCCTCCGCGCCGGGTACCAGACGCTGCCGGAATTCCTGGCGTCCGAGCTCCTCCGGGCCGGCGGCAGCTTGGTCCTGGATGCCCCGGTGCGGCGAATCGAGTGGCAGCGTGGATCGGTCTCGGTGCTGGCGCACGACGCGCAGCGATTTTCCGGGCGGCGCGCGCTCGTTACCGTACCACTCGGAGTCTTGCAGGCGGGCAGCATCGAGTTCGAGCCGCGGCCGGCCGAGATATTGCGACACGCCGGGCGCATGGCGATGGGCACCGCGCTGCGGGTCACGCTGGAGTTCAACGCCAAATTCTGGCCTGAGAAGATGAGCTTCTTGTTCGCGCCCTCGGAGGCGCCGGCGACCTGGTGGACCCCCATGCCCGAGTCCGCCCCGCTGATCACGGGCTGGACGGGCGGCCCGAAGGCGGCGATGCTCGCGAGTTCCTCGCGCGCGGCGCCCGCGGGACTCAAGGGCTCCTGCCTGTCGACGCTCGCGACGGTTTTGAGCCGTCCGCGCGCCGAGCTCGAAGCATCCTTGTCGTCCTGGCACTGCCACGACTGGAGTGCCGACCCCTACGCGCTCGGGGCCTACAGTTACGTGCCTGCGGGAGCCCTGGACGCCCCCGAGGGCATGACCCGCCCCGTCGAGGACACGCTCTATTTCGCCGGCGAGCACACGGACGTATCCGGCCACTGGGGGACGGTCCACGCCGCGCTTCAATCCGGTACATTGAGCGCCGAGCGCTTGCTCCGATCGGGCTGATATCTATTGGGCTCGGCCAAAGTCCTACAGGCGGACCCAACCGAGCGCTTACATCGAGGTGGGTGGCCAGCCCCTATCCTCCACGACTGCCATGCGCTCTTGCCGTCCGCTCAAAGGGAGCCGAACTTGCTGACCGACCACGATATCTATTTGTTCAAGGAGGGAAGCCACGGCGAGCTCTATGCCAAGCTCGGCTGTCATCTGCTCGAAGGCGGCGGGGCCTCGTTCGGCGTCTGGGCACCGAACGCCGCCCGGGTCACGGTCATCGGGGACTGGAATGGCTGGGGGGCGCACGAGGATGCGCTGGTGCCGCGATGGGATGGCTCCGGAATCTGGGAGGGCACGGTGCCTGCCGCCCAACGCGGACAGGCGTACAAGTACCGCATCACCTCGCGCGCGAACGATTACACCGTCGACAAGGCCGACCCCATCGGTTTCTACTCCGAGCTGCCGCCGGCCACCGGCTCGAGAGTGTGGTCGCTCGAGTGGAGCTGGCAGGACGGGAAGTGGATGGGCACGCGCGTCGCGCGCAACGGACTCGACGCCGCGATGTCGATTTATGAATTGCATCTCGGCTCCTGGCGTCGCAAGAACGGGCAACTGCCCAATTATCGCGAGATCGCGCACGAGCTCGCCGACTACCTGCTGCATCTGGGTTTCACCCACGTGGAGTTGATGCCGATCACCGAGCACCCGTTCTACGGCTCCTGGGGCTACCAGACGACCGGCTACTTCGCGCCGACCGCCCGCTACGGCACCCCGCAGGATCTCATGTACTTCGTCGATCACCTGCACCAGAAAGGCATCGGCGTGATCCTCGACTGGGTTCCCTCGCACTTTCCCACCGACGCACACGGCCTGGTCTATTTCGACGGCACTCACGTCTATGAGCATTCCGATCCGCGCCAGGGGTTCCATCCGGAGTGGAACTCCGCCATCTTCAACTATGGCCGCAACGAGGTTCGCTGCTTTCTGATCTCCTCGGCGCTCTTCTGGCTGAAGGAGTACCACATCGACGGACTGCGGGTCGATGCGGTCGCCTCGATGCTATACCTGGATTATGCGCGCAAGGAAGGCGAGTGGATTCCCAACCGCTTCGGCGGCCGTGAGAATCTGGAGGCTACCGAGTTCCTGCGAACCTTGAACCGTGCCGTGTACCGCGATCATCCGGACGTGACGATGATCGCGGAGGAGTCGACGGCATGGCCGATGGTGTCGCGCCCCACCGACATGGGGGGTCTCGGCTTCGGGCTGAAATGGAACATGGGCTGGATGCACGACACGCTCAAGTACATGCAGCAAGATCCGATTTTCCGGCGCTACCACCATGGCCAGCTCACCTTCTCGCTGATCTACGCGTTCAACGAGAACTTCGTCTTGCCGCTGTCGCACGACGAGGTCGTGTACGGCAAGGGATCGCTGATCGGCAAGATGCCGGGCGACAGCTGGCAGCAGTTCGCCAACTTGCGCGCGCTTTTCGGCTACATGTGGGGCCATCCGGGCAAGAAGCTCCTGTTCATGGGCGGCGAGTTCGGCCAGCGGCGCGAATGGACGCACGAGGGCGAGCTCGAATGGTGGGTGAGCGGAAGGCCGGAGCACGCCGGCGTGCAGCGCTGGGTGAGCGATCTCAATCGCGTGTACCGCAACGAGCCGTCGCTCCACCGGATCGATTTTTCCGCGGACGGGTTCGAGTGGCTCGACGTCGACAACGCGGAGAGCAGCACGATCGCCTTCCTTCGCAAGGGCGGGAACGATGCCGCGCCGGTGCTCGTCGCCAGCAACTTCACCCCTGTGCCGCGCAGCAATTTTCTGATCGGCGTGCCGAAGCGCGGAGTCTGGCGCGAGATCCTGAACAGCGATGCGCGCGAGTACGGCGGGGCCGGCTGGGGAAACCTCGGGGCGGTGGAATCGGTGCCGGTGAGCACGCGTGGCTTCGTGGAATCGGTGAACCTCACGCTACCGCCGCTCTCGACCATCATGCTTCGCTGGGAGCCCCATGGCTGAACGGCGGGGCAAGGCGCCCCGCGGCGACGGGCGGGTCCGCGCGATCATCGATGCCCTGTCGCCGGCCGTCGACTGCGGGCGCTTTCCCGCCAAGCGCATCGCCGGCGAGCCCGTGCGCATCGAGGCCCATTGTTTCGCCGACGGCCACGACAAGCTCAGGGTGACGATGCGCTGGCAAGCGCTCGTCGATTCGCCGCCGCCCGCGAACGAGACCTCCTTGTCGGCGCAGGGCAATGACGTGTGGAGCGCCGAATTCACTCCGCCCGCGCCGGGCCGCTATCGATGCGAGATCTCGGCCTGGGTGGATCACTTCGAGTCCTGGCGCCAGGAGATGGAGCGTCGCGCGGACCTCGACGACGTGCGCGTGGCGCTTCAAGTCGGAGCGGCTCTGGTGCTCGAGGCCGCCGCGCGCGCGCACGGCGAGGATGCCGCACGCCTCGGCGAGTGGGCTTTGCTCCTCGAGAACCGGGCGCGGGAGGACGAGTCGCTCGAGAGCTCGGACACGGCCTCGCTCAAGGCGCTCGCGCTCGATCCGGCGCAGGCCGCTCTCGTCGGGCGCTACCCGGATCGCCGCTTCGCCGCCTCGGCCTCGCTCGATATCCTGGTGGACCGCAAGCGCGCCGGCTTCTCGAGCTGGTACGAATTGTTTCCGCGCTCCGCCTCGCCGGAACCGCAACGGCACGGCAATTTCAAGGACGTCGAGGCGCGGCTCCCGTACATGGCCGAGATGGGCTTCGATGTACTGTACTTTCCTCCCATCCAGCCCATCGGCCGCCTCAACCGCAAGGGCGTCAACAACGCGCTCGAGGCGAAACCCGGCGATGTCGGCAGCCCCTGGGCCATCGGATCCGCCGAGGGCGGCCACAAGCAGATCTTGCCCGAGCTGGGCTCCTTGCGGGATTTCAGGGATCTGATCGCTCGGGCGCGGGCCTTGAACCTGGAAATCGCCCTCGACATCGCGTTCCAGTGTGCACCGGATCACCCCTACGTACGCGAGCACCCCGACTGGTTCAAGCACCGCCCGGACGGGAGCGTGCAGTACGCGGAGAACCCTCCGAAGAAATACCAGGACATCTATCCGTTCGACTTCGAGACCGAGGACTGGCGCGGGCTCTGGGAGGAGCTCAAGAGCATCTTCGATTTCTGGATCGAGCAGGGCGTCAGAATCTTCCGTGTCGACAATCCCCACACCAAGGCATTCCCGTTCTGGGAATGGCTCATCAACGAGGTTCGCACTTCGAATCCGGATGTGATCTTCCTGGCGGAGGCATTCACGCGGCCCAAGGTGATGCACCGGCTGGCGAAGCTCGGCTTCACCCAGTCGTATACCTATTTCACCTGGCGCAACACCAAGCGCGAGCTCACCGAGTACTTCACCGAGCTTGCGCAGGGACCGGGACGGCAGTACTTCCGTCCGAACCTCTGGCCGAACACGCCGGACATCCTGCAGGAGAACCTGCAATCGGGACTGCGCGCGGTGTTCGCGGCGAGACTGGTGCTGGCGGCGACGCTTTCGGCCAACTACGGCATCTACGGGCCCACGTTCGAACTCATGGAGAGCGCGCCACGCGAGCCGGGAAGCGAGGAATATCTCGACTCCGAGAAGTATCAGTTGCGGCACTGGCGCCTCGACCGGCCCGACAGCCTGCGCTCGCTGATCGCCCGCATCAACCGCATACGCCGCGAGAACGCGGCCCTGCAATCGGACCGCTCCTTGCGTTTCTGCACCGTGGACAATGACCAGCTCATTGCCTACCTCAAGAGCGACGAAGCGTCGGGCAATATCGTGCTGACGGTGGTCAATCTCGATCCGCACCACGTCCAATCGGGATGGGTGGAGCTCGATCTTGGGGCCCTCGGCCTCGCTCTCGACCAGCCCTACCAGGTGCACGACCGCTTGAGCGAGCAGCGCTACCAGTGGCAGGGCGGCCGCAACTTCGTGATGCTCGACCCGACGCGCCTCCCCGCGCATGTATTCGTGTTGCGCCGTCGCCTGCGCAGCGAGCATGATTTCGACTACTTCATCTAAAAGGCGATGCTTTCGTGAATGACGGCGCCCCTCCCTCCCTGGACCGCGCGGTCGCCCTGGACCCCGTGGTGGTTTCAGGGCTCGATCGCGATGACCCGCTCTGGTTCAAGGACGCGGTCATCTACCAGCTCAACGTCAAGTCCTTCCTGGACTCGAACGACGACGGCATCGGCGATTTTCCGGGCCTCACGTCCAAGCTCGGCTATATACGCGACCTCGGAGTGAACACGATCTGGCTGATGCCGTTCTATCCGTCGCCGCTCAAAGACGACGGTTACGACATCTCCGATTACCGCAACGTGCATCCTCAGTACGGCACGCTGGATGATTTCCGGGAGATGCTGCGCGAGGCTCACCGGCTCGGGCTCAAAGTGGTGACCGAGCTCGTCATCAATCACACCTCCGACCAGCATCCGTGGTTTCAGGCGTCGCGCAGAGCTCCGCCCGGCTCGCCCGAGCGGGACTTCTACGTCTGGAGCGACACCGATCAGAAGTATCTCGGCACGCGCATCATCTTCATCGATACCGAGACCTCCAACTGGGCCTTCGACCCGCTCGCCAAGCAATACTACTGGCACCGCTTCTTCAGCCACCAGCCGGACCTCAATTTCGACAATCCGCGGGTCATGAGCGCGGTGCTCGAGATCATGCGTTTCTGGCTCGACATGGGCGTCGACGGTTTCCGCCTGGACGCCATTCCCTACCTGGTGGAGCGCGAGGGCACCGACAACGAGAATCTGCGCGAGACGCACGACGTGATCAAGCGGCTGCGTGCCGCGATCGATGCCAACTACAAGAACCGGTTCCTGCTCGCCGAAGCGAACCAGTGGCCCGAGGACGTGCGCGAGTACTTCGGCGACGGCGACGAATGCCACATGGCCTATCATTTTCCGCTGATGCCGCGGATCTACATGTCCATCGCGCAGGAGGACCGCTACCCGATCTCCGAGATCATGCAGCAGACCCCCGACATTCCCGACACCTGCCAGTGGGCGATATTCCTGCGCAATCACGACGAGCTGACGCTCGAGATGGTGACCAGCAAGGAGCGCGACTACATGTACTCGACCTACGCATCGGACGTGCGCGCGCGGATCAATCTCGGAATCCGCCGGCGTCTCGCGCCGCTCATGGAGAACGACCGCGACCGCATCAAGCTCATGAACAGCCTGCTGCTGTCGATGCCCGGCTCGCCCATCCTCTACTACGGCGATGAGATCGGCATGGGCGACAACGTCTTCATCGGCGATCGCAACGGGGTGCGCACACCGATGCAGTGGAGTCCGGATCGGAACGCCGGGTTCTCACGCGCCGATCCGCAACGGCTGTACCTGCCGCCCATCATGGATGCGGTGTATGGATATGAGTCCACCAACGTCGAAGCGCAGTCGCGCGATCCCAGTTCGTTGCTGAGCTGGACCAAGCGCATGCTGGCGGTGCGCAAGACCAGTCAAGCCTTCGGCCGCGGCTCGCGCCGCTTCTTGCGGCCGGGCAACCGCAAGATCCTG
>DATAYO010000041.1:0-219515 GCA_036272515.1 Steroidobacteraceae bacterium
CCCGCAGCTCATTCTCTGTGCGCTCGCGGCTCTGATGCTGCGGCGCACCGATCCCCGGCTGGTCGCCTCGATCGGCTTCATTTTCATCAGCGTCGCCTGTCTGATGGTGGCCTACAATCTGACCCCGATCTGGGGCTCCTATCAGTTTCTCCCATCGTCGTTCCTGCAAGCCGCGGGGCAAAGCTTTGCACTGTCGGGCGTCGTGTTTTTCGGAGTGCTGCACTTGAAGCCCCAGGACGCGCTCACCTTCGGCGCAATGCTGCAGACGGCGAGACTCATGGGGGGAGAGATGGGCACCGCCTTCGTGACCACCTGGGCCCGGGTCCGGGGTCAGGTGGCGTCGAATTTGATTGGACAGCACGTCCGGGTGGGAGATCCGCATGTGATCCAGCGGGTGAGAGCCTACGGCGCGGCGACCACGCGAGTGTTTGATCCGGTCGGGGCGGTGGGGCGCGGCGAGCAGGTATTGGGCAATGTGGTGCGCGCGGCGGCAACCACCCAGGCGGTCATGGACGGATTCGTTGCGATCGGGATGCTGACGGCGGTAGCTTTGCTGATCGTGGTATCTCGCAGCGCTGCTCCCGAGCACCCCGCATCGGCGGTGCCGCTGTTTCGCCGTCGCGGGTCGGATGCGCAATGAACCGCCGGTGCGCAGCCGCCGCCATCGGCGCGCTTCTCGCCGCCCTGGTGGCGGCCTGCCGCGTGGGCCCGAACTATCACGCGCCGGCGATGCCGAAAGACGCCGAGGCGCCTCTGGTCGCGGTGAATGCGGCGGCGGAGACCGTGGCGACACCGCCCGATGCATGGTGGCATCTCTACAATGACCCTCGTCTCGACACGCTGATCAAGGAAGCGCTCGGGGCAAATCGGAATCTGGCCGCGGCCAACGCGAACTTGACGGCCGCGCGGGCCGTGCTGACGGCGGCACACGCCAATCGCTATCCTTCGACCTCGGCGGTCGCGGGGGGCATCTATGGACGCGATGCCGTAACCGACGAAATCCTCGAGCTTGAGGGTCAGCCCCCGCAAACATTCTGGCTCTTTGAGGACGTCTTCCAGGCCGCCTATGAGGTCGACTTGTTCGGCCGCGTGCACCGCGCGATCGAGGTGGCCAATGCGAATGCGGATGCCGTGGCCGATGCGCGCGACAGCATCCGCGTCGTGGTCGCGGCGGAAACGGCACGCGCGTACGCGGCCGTATGCGCGCTCGGCGAGGAGTTGAGCGTCGCCCGGCGTTCCCTCGAGGTCGTGTCCGGTGAGGCCGACATCACGGTGCATGGGCATGACGCCGGAGCGAGCTCCGAGTACGACGTTGCGCGAGCCCAGACGTTGGTTGCGCAGGTGCGATCCAGCATCCCCCCGATCGAGGGTCAGCGGCGGGCGGCAATCTTCGAGCTGGCCGCCCTCCTCGGCCGAGCTCCGGCGGATGCGCCGAACGAGCTGGAGTCCTGCACCCTGCCGCCGCGTCTCGTTGCGCTCATCCCGGTCGGGGACGGGTCCGCGCTGCTCAAACGCCGACCCGACGTGCGCGAAGCCGAGCGACGACTCGCCGCGGCCACGGCGGAGATCGGCGTGACGACTGCGGATCTGTATCCCACGATCCGTTTGGTCGGACTTTACGGCGGCGAGGCCGTTGCGCTGTCCCAGCTCAACAACAACATCGGTCGCACGTGGGGCGTCGGTCCCTCGATCAGCTGGGCCTTCCCCAATATGGCGGGTCCGCGTGCTCGGGTGCGCCAGGCCAAGGCCGCGCAGGCGGCCGCCCTGGCCTCGTTCGATGCCGTGGTGCTCGCCGCGCTCAAGGAAACGGAGCAGGCACTCGTGCTCTACAGCGCGGCGCTCGACAACCGCCAATCGCTCGGCGAGGCGCAGGACCGGATTCATGCCGCGTTCGGCATGGCTCACGATCAATTTCTGGCGGGCTCGGTGAGCTACCTGGACCTGCTGACCACCGAACAAACGCTGGTCTCCGTCGACGCGGCGGTCGCATCATCCGATGCGTCGCTCGTTCAGGACCAGATTGCCGTGTTCAAGGCCTTGGGCGGCGGTTGGCACGGGAATGAAGGTCATGCTGCTCCGTGAGCAGCTCCTGGGTACTTGCCATTTGGCGCGATAGCTGTGTATAATGCCACATGGCAGAGAGGGCAATGACCAGGCTGACTCAAATTAATCACGAGGCGAGGCCCTTCTCGGCCGATCCTTTGACGGAGGAGGAAGCCGCCGCCTTATTCCGAGCCGCGCTCAATCTGTTTCGGTTGTGGGGTGTCAATGACGAGCAAGCCTCGATCATCCTTGATCTGCCCCGACGCACCTATGCTCGCTGGAAGGCCGGCGATGTCGGCCGGATCAGTCGAGACGGTCAAGCTCGTCTCTCGAACTTGATGGGAATCCACAAGGCACTGCGAACCATTTTCCGCGACCCGGCACGCGCGTACGCATGGATCAAATCTCCCAATGAGATCTTCGAAGGCCGCTCTGCGCTCGAGGTGATGCTCGGCGGCGAGATCACCGACTTGATGCGCGTGCGCCGCTACCTCGACGCGGAGCGCGGCGGCTGGTGATCGATCCGGCCGCGGTGCCGGTGAGTCGAGTGCATTGGCCGGGCGCACGGCGCATCATTCGTAGCTCATATCCGCCGATCGATCTTTTCGACGATATCGCGGCTCCGGAAGACTGGCCCATCCTGATCGCCGCCGAGCAGAAAACCAATCCTCGTCTGATGAAGACGTTGGGATCTCTCGACCTCGTGCCGCCGGCCCGGCGCGTGTCGGGACCCGGCGCCAGCTTCCTGATGGCGCCCTTCACGCATGTAAGTACCGATCGGCCGAGCCGTTTCTCCGACGGGAGCTATGGGGTGCTCTACGCAGCGGACCGCTTCGAGACCGCGCTCCTCGAGACGATGTACCACCACGGCCGATTCATGACGCGTACCCGGGAGCGCGCGGGCTGGACCTCGCAATTTCGCGAGCTCGTGTTGGATGTGGAGGCGTCGCTCCATGATTTGCGCGGAGGAGATCCCCGTTGGGCGGCGGCGCTCGACCGGGACCGCTACATCGAGTCGCAGCATTTCGGCCGAGCATTGCGCGCGGCAGCCTCGGAGGGTCTCGTATACCCGAGCCAGCGTGATGCCGCGGGACAATGCGTCGGGCTGTTCTTCCCCGATCTCGCGGGACACGTCGTGCAAGCGCGGCATCTGGACTACCACTGGGATGGTAAACGGGTCGATCTGTATCGGGACGCCGGCAATGGTCAGGTGTTCCGGGTGCAGTAATGAACGTCCGACATCATCACCGTGGCGGCCGCGAGGCACAGGCCAATGGCTGCCGACAGCGCCACCGGCACCCAGAACAGATATTTGTAGCCGAGGACGGCGAAACCGATCGACTCCGCGCACAGCAGCGCCACGACCGGGCGCAACCGGCGCGCAGGCTCGAGTCCCGATAATTGCCAGAAGAGGATCGCGTGTCCGATGAGATACGTGGCCAGCATCCAGCCAAAACCCTCATAAAAATCCCAATAAGTCCGATCCAGGCCGAGTGCGTTGAATCGATAGCTGCTCATAGCGCCGATGACGGCGCGCCCCGACGGGCCGACCGCCGGTGTCCACGGGCTGCCAAGCATATGGCCCAGCGCCAACAGGGCGGCAAACACCGCCGCGCCCCGCAACCAAAGTCTGGCACTCATGCAGCCCCCGAAACATCGGTTGGCGCGGTCGCAGGGGAATTCATACCTTCGCCTTCGGCGAGCTTGGCATACTCGGCCAGTATGCCGACCCAGCCCTGGTCCAACAGATTGCGCAGCCCCTCGTAACCTTCGCCGTGGCGTTCGATTGCGCGGTGCAGCCAGTCGATACGCGTCTGGTCGGGAGCAAGGGACTCGAAGCGCACGTCGATTTCCGAGGCGCGGGCGAGATCGGCGTTGAACTGCCATTTGGCGTCCAGATGCCAGGACAAGATCAGGCGGCGCGGGGGTTCCCAGCCGAGTACATGACCCCAAAGACCCTCCGCGCCCTTCGCATTGATTTCGTACCAGCGGCCGCCGGCGCGCGGCTCGATCAAAATCTCCTTGAAAGGCACGTCGCCGACGTGGTGCGTCGCCGGCCACCAGCGGCCCATACGCTCGGTGAATACGCGAAATGCCCGCTCCTGGGAGCAGTTCAGCAGCAGAGTTTTTCTAACTTCGCTTCCGACCGATGCGAGGCGTACGGCGTCGGGCATGGCTCGTTTCCTTGGTGGGTGTTGAATCTTCGCCGCTCTCCGCGGCGGCCTTGAAATTGGCCAGCACGCTGGACCACAGGGCATCGAAATGCGCCTTCAGCGCTTCGACGCCGGACGGGTCGATGTGATAAATGCGCTGTGTGCCTTGGGCAACGTCGTGGACCAGGCCCGCATTCTTGAGAATGCGCAGGTGCTGCGAAATCGCCGGACGGGTGAGCGGAAAGCTGCGCGCCAACTCGGCGACCGGCAGCGGTCGCTCCGCGATGCGACGCAGGATGGCGAGGCGGGTTGGCTCGCCGATCGCTTGCAGCCCGAGCTGTAAGTTAGTAGTCACTAACGGTAAGTATAAACTTACCTTTATGTCGGAGTCAACTCGGGATGCGCCCGATGCCCGCGGCGAGCGGATACAGGGATTGCAGCAGAGGCAGCGAAAGGTTCATTCGTTCGGCGTCGCGCGCCGCGTAACCCAGCGTTTCTTCGATCTCCAGCGGTCGCCCCGCATCCAGATCCTGAAGGGTCGACATGCGATGCTCCGGAACATTCGACTTGAAACGATGGCCGAGCGCTTGTATCAGAGCGACGCCTTCTGCATCGGATCCCCCCACGAGGGTCGAGACCGGAAGCGGCGCACGATCCGACAGCGAGATCCCGTGCGCGGCCGCCAGGGCGGCCATCTCGCGCATCAATCGAAGCAGCACCGATGCCAAATCCGGATCTACCAGGTATTTCCAGGTAGCGGCCCGCGTGGCGACGGACAGCACCATCAACGCGGCCCACGCGGCGAATTTCGACCATTCCAGACTTTGAATGTCGGCAACGGCGCTCGTCCGCACGCCGGATTCGTCGATGACCGCGGCGATGTGCCGTGCGCGCTCGCCGGGGCCGCCCGATCGCTCACCGATGCACAGCTCCTCATTGCGCGTAAATAGCGTCTCGCCGGTCGACAATAACTCACCGCTCGTGTCGGCGATGGCGCCGAGCACGCGCTCCCCGCCCCACGTGTCGGCCAAGTAGTCGTTCTTCACCAGCCCATTCTGGACGGAGAACGCGACGCCGATCCGTGCGTGTCGAAACCGTGCAAGAGCTTCCCGGGTGCCAAGCGCCTTGGTTGCCACGATCAATACGTCGGCCCCTGCGAATTCGAGGGGCTCGGTGAGCACCGGGACCGGCTGGGTGAGGTCGACGAGCCCCCTGATGCGCAGGCCCAGCCGTTTGATGTCCTGCGCGCGTTGCCCACGCGCCAACATGACCACCGAACGACCGGAGCGCGCGAGGTGGGCGCCGAGGATGGAGCCGATCGCACCGGCCCCCAGAATCGCAAATTCGAAGTGTCCGCTCGCCATGGCCGGTTAGCCTCCGCCCTGCTCCGCCAGCAGCGCGTCCGCGATCGATGTCAGATCGTCTCCGATGATGTCCGGTTGCCTGCCCACCGCGAGCGGAGCGTTGCCCGCTCTCAGAACCAGTGCGGCACGCATGCCCGCCGCCGCCGCCCCGAGAGTGTCCCAGACATGACAGGCGATGAGGCAACACTGGCCGGTCGACACCCCCAGTTCGCGAGCGACCCATCGATAGGTTTCGGGCGCCGGCTTGAAGCGCCGGACGACCTCATCGACGCTGAACATCCGCTCGAAATAGCCCGCAAGCTTTCCCGCAGCCAATTGCGCCGCCGCGGTGCCCGCGGGGTTATTGGTCAGGGTAAACATCCGATACCTCGCCGCCCGCAGCCTCGCCAGGGTCACCTCGACATCGGCATGCGGAGGCATCGATGAGACGGCGGCCGCGATCGCCGATACGTCGGCATCGGTGACGATGCGCCGCTTGATCCGGCCCAGCATCCGCAGCACGGCGCCGCCGAGTGTCCCGAAAGGGCTGTATTCGCCGGCCAACGTTGTCGCCTGCGAATACAGCACCAGTTGCGCGAACCATTCGCGCATGACGTTCGGGTCACCGAATATCCGCTCGAAGTGGGGCAACAAGGCATCGAGATCGAGAAGGGTTTCGTTCACATCGAAGATCAACAGCGGTCGTTCCGGCATCTTTGCTCTCCTGTCGAGCTCACCTTTCCCTAGATTACCGCGAGTTCGCCTTTCTCTAGATTACCGGGAGTTCGTCTAGATTCCCGGCTTGAGGCCAAGCTGTTGCTCGAGTTTCCTGTCGTACCCGGCACACTGATGGGAGTCCGCAGATTGATGCGCTGCGTCGTATCGCCGTTCATGATCTGGCGGATCCGACGCGCGGGCGGCGTCCTGAGCTCGGTCTGCCGGCGAAATCAGCTTCGTTGCCCGCGAGGCCTCAATCGGAAGTCGTAGTTCACCGTATAGAACGGTGTGCTCATGCGCTCCCCGTCGGGTCCTACTCCCGGCGGGTGCCGCTCGAATTGTGCGAGGAGCGATTCCTTGACCCCGAACACCGCATCCGAATCGAGATATCGGCTTCCGGCGACGAACAGGTGGGTGGTCACCGGCAAGTATCCGGGGGCCGAGACGATGACGTGCAGATGGCCCGGCCGATACGGATGGCGTCCCATCTTGCGCAGCATGCGACCGACCGGTCCGTCGGTCGGTACCGGGTAAAAAGTCGGCCTGATCGAGCGAAACCAGTAGCGTCCTTCGGCATCGGTACGAATCCGGCCGCGCGCCTTCATTTGCGTTTCCCCGGAAAGCTGCATGTCGTAGTTGCCTTCGCCGTCACCCGACCAGATATCGAGCAACGCGTTCTCGAGGGGTCGGCCATCCACGCCGAGCACCCTCCCGGAGTAGAACGCCGGCTCGCCTTTCACCCCTTCGGCGAGATTGCTGCCACACGGCAGATTGGGGGCGCCCTCCCAATAGAAGGGGCCCTGAACCGTCGACTCGACGCTACCATCGTCGGCCGGATGGTTCAGAGTGATGACGAGGACCGATACGCCCAGCGTGTCCGAGAGGAGAATGAACTCCTGGCGCTTGGCCGTACAAGTCTGCCCGGCCTCGGTGAGGAATCGAATGCCGGCCGCCCATTCGGTCTCGGTAAGCTCCACCTCGCGCACGAAGTCGTGCAGATGGGCGATCAGCGAAGTCATGATGCGCTTGAATCGCGGATCATCGCTTTCAGCCAGACGTGCGATCACCGCCTGAGTAACGCTTTTCTCGTCGAATTCACGCATGCTGCCCGGCCACGCCGCCGGCCGCTACCGATATGTATTGTTGGAGGTGTGATCGCCCGCCATCCAGCGCTCCAAGTCGGCGTGCGCGCGCTCGCGCCGGGTGCGGTTGATCTCGAGCGCTCGAGGACTGTCGAGGGTGAATTCCAGGATGAGGCCGTTGGGATCGGTCACATAGACCGAGCGGCAATAGCCGTGCTCGAGAACGTACATTTGCGGCTGGCGATAGCCCGCTTCGATCAGGCGTTTCTCGATCGCCTGCTGCGTGTCTTTGTCGACGTTGAGCGCGATGTGATGGAAAGGCGAGGCGGGCATCTTCGGCCCGAACAGCTCCTCATCTTGCGGATCGGCAAACTTGAAGAAGGCGAGCGCCCCGCCGTCGGCCAGCGCGAAGAACAGGTGGCAGTAGACGCGCTCGGCTCCGAACAGCTCATCCTTCTCGCACCACGTCGCCACCAGCGGCAAGCCGATCAGTTCCTCGTAGAACCTGCGCGTCGCCTCCAGATCGCGCGTGACGTAGGCCGTGTGATGAAGGCGGGACGGCAACTTCGTCGATGTAGCCATGCGTTGTACCTCCGAATTAGAAGCGATAATCCAGATCGACGCCGTAACGCCGCGGCAGGGCTCGCCAGAGAAAACCTGCGCCGCCGACGTTGCCCGGCGAGAATTCCGCGTTGTAGATCTTGTTGGTGAGATTCTTGGACCAGGCAGTGACCGTCCACCGCTTGCCTTGCAACCCGAGGCGCAAGTCCACCAGCGAGACCGGGTCCCGGGAGGTGATGTTGTACGGCTCCCACCAGGTACGTCCAATTTCCTGATAGTCCAGGCGCACGGTGCCGGTCAGCTCATCGGCCAGGGGCTGCCGATACAGGAAACCGGCATTACCGGTGTTCTTCGACACCAGCGGCGCCTGGTTACCGATCACCGTCCGGTCGGCCATGGCGGTGATGCGGCTGTCGGTGTAGCCGAAGCTCGCGTACAGGTCGAGCCGCTCGGTCGGGCGGGCGGTGAGGGAGAGCTCGGCGCCCTTGTAGTTCGCGCTCAGGTTGCCGAGGTTCTGGGTGGAGTCGGCCGAGATGTAGACGAAGAAATAGCCGTTCTTCGATTGGGTGTAGAACACATCGCCGTCGAGGCTCAGCCGCCGGTCGAGAAACTCGCTCTTGAATCCGACTTCCGTGGTATCGGCGATCTCCGCCTGGAATATATCATTGACGCCCAGCACGCCGTTCGCTCGTGCCACCTCGCCTACGCCGGTCTGGTTGAAGCCGCCGCTGCGGAACCCGCGGCTCCAGTCGGCATAGAAGGTCCAATCATCGTTCGGCTTGTAGCGCAGCGTGCCCTTGGGCTGGGTCGCGCTGAAGACGGCCGTGCGCATCTCGCCCGTGTAGGCCGTCGTGGTGGGCAGGAATGCGGTTGGCGTGTCGGTCCGGTTGCTGCGATCGTCCTGATCGTAGCGTATCGCCGCATCGAGCTCCCATTGTGAGGTGAGCTCGTAGGTTGCTTCGGCGAATACCGCCCAGGCGTTGTTGTTCTGGCTATCTGCGAGGAACGTCTGGTTGGTATTGGTCGAATACGGATTGGCCGGATCGACGATCGGGTCCTGATAGACGGCAGGCACACCGAGGCCGCGGTCCGCCAGATTGCCGGTGGAGATGAAGCGCTCGGTGTGGATGAAATACCCGCCCCCGATCCACGAGAAGCCGGCCACCGTCGGTGAGGTGAAGCGCAGCTCCTGGCTCCAGGTTTGCACGTCGATGAACTGGCTCTGGCTCTCATCGAAGGGACCGCCCAGAGAGGCCGGCACGTAGGTGCCGGTGATCGCATACTCCACCGACGTGGTGACGGGACGAAAGTCGTAGGCGTCCCCGGTGTCGATCTCCTTGGTATGGTTGTAATCGCTGATCGCGGTCAAGGTGCCATAGCCCGGGCTGTAGTCGAGCTTGAGCGCGGTATCGAGGATGGTGCGGTTGTCGGTGCCGAGATTATTGGTCTGGATCGGCGAGGTCGTGTCGTTCGCGTTTCCGGGCGTCGTGAAATCGCTGTAGGGGTTCGCCGCGTCGCTTCGGGGGATGACGAAGTAGTAGGCGGTCGTCTCGGTCAGATCGTAGGCGAAGCGCAAGTCGGCGCTGAACTCGTCGGCAGGCTTCCACACGAGCCGGATCCGGCTCGAGTAATCGCGATAGGGATCGGCCTTGCGGTCGAGGTAGACGTTCTGAAGATAGCCGTCGGTGTCATAGAAATTGAAGGACGCGCGGTATCGCAGGGTCCCTTCCGAATCGATCGGTCCGCTGAGCGCGAGCTGCGCGCGCTCCGCCGGGCCGTTGCCCACGCCGATGCGACTCGTGCCCTCGAAATGGTCGCTCGGGTCCGCCGTGCGGATGATGATCGCGCCACCGATCGCGTCGCGGCCGTACAGGGCGCCCTGCGGCCCCTTCAGCACCTCGATCTGCTTGATGTCGAACAGCTCCTGATCGAATTCGTACGGATTGGTTTCGAGCACGCCATCGACCAGCACCGCCACCGACGGCTCGCTGTTGCGTGCCTGCGAGATGCCGCGAATGGTGATGAAGGAGTTGCCGACGTTTTGCGTCTCGACCAGCGTCATGTTGGGTACCATGGCCACGAAATCACGCGGGCTCTCGATCCCGGCCGACTGGATGGTCTGTGCCGTGAACACGTTGACCGTGATCGGCACGCTCTGAAATGACTCGTCGCGCTTGCGCGCGGTTACGATGATCTCATCCAGATCGCTCGACTGTGCCGCGACCGGCGCGGCGGCCGTGATGCAAACCGCCGCTGCCGCCAGCCCCCTGACCCAACTCCCCCTGACAATGCGCATATGATTCTCCGTTATTGATTTTCATCCAGAAGCGCTTTCTCTCCTTCTCGTCTCCCCTTGATCCGGTCGCTCGCCTCCTCACTCGGCCGGTAGCGGCCAGCGCTGCCCTCGGGCCATCGCGTCGCGAATGGCCGGCCCGTGTTGGTCGAGCGTGGGAGCGGCACGGACGGAAGCACCGCGAATGCCGCCGAATTGCACCGGCGGCCGCACCGCCTGCGCGCCGCTGTGCGCCGATCGAACCGGCACGATGAGCCCCAAATGCTCCACTTGAGGATCATGGACGACCTCGTCGATGGCCTTGATCGGCGCAAAAGGGACATCGCTGTGCTCCAGGCGCTCGACCCAATGCGCCAGGCTCTGCTGCGAGAACCGCCGCGCAAGCTCTTCGTTGAGCTCTTCGTAATGCTCGATGCGCGCGGTGCGTCGATTGAACCGCGCATCGCGGGCCAGCTCCGGCGCATTCAGCGCCTCGAGCAGCCCGTCCCAGAACTTCTCGAGCGACGAGAGATGGATGGCGATCAGGCGGGCATCGGCGGTGCGCAGGATGTATGCCTGCGCCAGGCGCGGGCGGTCGCTCGATGCCGGTCGGTCGCCGAGCGCGAAAAATGCGGCAAACGGCTCCACGGCAAAATGAGCCATCGCCTCGAGCATGGAAACCTCGACGAGGCAGCCGATGCCGGTCCGGCCGCGCTGCACCAACGCGCCCAGGACACCGTAGGCTGCATAAATGCCGGTAATGGCATCGGCCAGTGCAGGACCCAGGAACCGGGGACGGCTGGAATCGACGACGACGCTCAGAAACCCGCTGAGGGCCTGGGCAACGGAATCGTAGCTCGGCCGGTCTGCGTACGGGCCGCTCGAGCCGAAGCCGCTGATCGAAGCGTAGACCAGGCGCGGATTGAGTGCGCTCAGGCGCTCGTGGCTCGCGCCCAGCCGTCCCGCAGTACCGGGCCTGAAGTTCTGGATGAAGACGTCGGCTTCGCGCACCAGGCCATCGAATATCTCGCGCTCGGTCGCGCTCTTCAGATCCAGGGCGATGCCGCGCTTGTTGCGGTTGTAGGCCTGGAAATGCGGTGAGTAGTACCCGCCCTGGTAGCTGCGATAAGGATCGCCCTCGGGACTCTCCACCTTGATCACGTCCGCCCCGAGGTCGGCGAGCATCATGCCGGCGCATGGACCGGTGATGAAGGTGCCCTGTTCCACCACGCGGATGCCGCTCAATACACCGCCCATCTGCAAGGGTCCTCGCACGTCAGTCATGGCTTGGCTCGAATCCCGGCGGCAACGCGCCGTCGTAATCGATGGCTCCCGCCGCGGCGTTCGACATCACGAATCCGATCGGCTTCTGCTGCTCCTCGAGCAAGTGCGCGATCAGCCCGGCCGTACGCGCCAGGATGGGGACACCCTTCAGCGCGGAGAGAGGGTATCCGGCATCGAGCAGCACCGCCGGGATGGCACCCGAAACGTTCAAGGTCAGCGGCTTGCCGAGCAGACCCGGCAGCAGGGATTGCACGTGCCGCGCGATTTGCACGTGCTCGCCGGCGTACCCCTCCTCGGCGGCTACCTGGAACAGGCGTTGGGCGCGCGGATCGAAACCCTTGTGCAGCGGATGTCCGTATCCGGGAATTGCGCGGCGCTCCGCACGGTAATCGAGGACCACGGCTTTGGCGGCCTCCTCGAGTGCGACACCCGTCCCGACGCGCTGGGAAATCGCGGCCAGAAAAATTCCGGCCGCCTCCGAGGAACCGAGCACCACCGAGCCACAACCGAGAATGCCGGCCGCCACGGCTCCCTGCAGCGCCTCCGGCGCCGCCGCCAGCGTCATGCGCCCGGCTTGCACGCTCGGGACCAGCCCATGTTCCGCAATCGCCACCAGGGTCGCATCGAGCACGCGCCGCTGCCCCGCTGTCGGCAGCGCGCCGGTGAGCAGCAGCCAGAAGTGCTCCGTGAAGCCGATGCCGCCGATCAATTCGCCCGCAAGATCGCGGCCGCGCACGAGGATGTTGGTTTCGTTGGACGTCGAGATGGACGAGCTGCGATGAGCCTGGGCACCGATTTTCACTGACGATTACTCCCCAAATCACGTCATCGGAATTTCGTATATCGAAATCCACTTCGTATATCGAATATGCTGGACCGATGGGAGATCAGCGTCAAGACCTCACGTCGGCGTCGAGACCCTCGCGTGCACGGCTTCCCAGTTTTCGCATATCGAAATAAACTCCCGGCGTGGGCCGAGAAAAAACAGTGCAGCAACGCCGGGAGGCGATGGGCGGTCTTGCCAAGGGGCTCGCGGTGATTCGCGCCTTCTCGCGCGACCGCGGGGCATTGAGTCTGAGCGAGATCGCCGGCATCACCGAAATGCCGGCTGCAACCACTCGACGCTGCCTGCTCACCCTGGAGGAGCTCGGGTACGTCACGCGAAACGGGCGGCAATTTCTGTTGCGGCCGAAGGTGCTCGAGCTGGGCGCCGCTTATCTCGAATCCATGAACATCGAACAGCTCACCAGGACGCACTTGGAGGAGCTTGCGCGAAACACGGGCGATTCGGCCGCGCTCTGTGTGCTCGACGTCACCGAGATTGTTTATGTCGCGCGTGCCTCCATCCGTACGCTCATGCGGCTGGAAGCGCACGTCGGCAGCCGGTTTCCCGCCCACGCAACCTCGACCGGCCGGGTGCTGCTCGCGGGGTTGAGCCCCGATCGCCTGAAGCACTATTTTGCGATCGCGTCGCTGGATGCGCTCACGGACCGTACCGTGACGGATCCTGCCAAATTGCGACAGCTCGTCGAGGACTGCCAGCGCGTCGGTTATGCCGCGGTCGAGGACGAACTGGACTACGGCGTGGTCGCCCTGGCCGTCCCCGTATTCGATCAAGCCGGCCGCGTGGTTGCGGCGCTCAACAGCTCGAGCCATTCGAAACGGATCGCCAAGAACAAGCTGGTTCGCGAGCGCTTCAACATGCTTCAAGCGATCAGCCGCCAGATCTCCGCGGATCTCGCCAACGTACCGGGTTTGTCGATGAGCGCTTACATCTGACGAGCGGCTATCTGACGAGCGGCGCCTCCCCCTGACTTGACGCGCGCGAGCATGCGCGCGTAGCCTAAAAGCGAATAATTTTTCGATATACGAAAATCACTCGCCATGACCCAGGACACGCGACCGCGGGACGACAGTGTGCGCGTGCATGGCGGCGACTCGTTCCTGCCGGTCGACGGCGCCAGTTTGCGCTATCGGGACGAAGGCCAAGGTCAGCCGGTGATTTTCATCCACGGTTGGACCCTGGATCTCGACATGTGGGAGCCGCAGGTCGCGGCGCTGAGCGGCGCCTTCCGCATCATTCGCCACGACCGGCGTGGCTTCGGCTTATCCTCCGGCAACCCATCGCTCGCTCACGATCTCGCCGACCTGCGCACGCTGTGCCGGCATCTGCGCCTTCGGCAAGTTGCGATGGTCGGAATGTCGCAGGGTGCGCGGGTCGCGCTCGAATTTGCGCGCAGCTTCCCCGCGGCGCTTTCTTGCCTGGTGCTGGACGGTCCGCCGCAGATGGGTGCCGCCGGCATCCGGGACATTCCGCTCACCGACTATCGCGCGCTCGCTTGCAGGGAGGGTATCGATGCGTTCCGGCGCGAATGGACCCGGCATCCGTTGACACGGCTCAACACACAGGATCGACGCGCCCACGAGATCCTGTCGAGAATGATCGGACGCTATCCCGGCAACGATCTCCTCCAGGCACCCGGCGAGTCCATGCTCGCGCCCGCTCCTTGGCTCCCTTCCGCCATGCGCGTACCCGCACTGGTGATCGGCGGCGAGCTCGATCTTGCGAGCCGCCAGGCCGCGGCCGCCGAGCTCGCCTCGCGGCTTCCGTCGGCGCAGCGCGCAACGATCCCGAACGCGGGGCATCTGTGCAATCTCGACAATCCTTCCGCCTATAACGAAGCGATACGCGATTTTCTGGCCCGTCAGGCCGGTCCTTACAGGAGGTAGTCATGTTGCTCCCCACCACGATAGTCGGTAGCTACCCGCAACCGGAATGGCTGATCGACCGCTCGAGACTCGCCGCCCGATTCCCGCCTCGAGTGCGCGCGCGGGAATTGTGGCGCATCTCGCCCGAGTTCCTCGACGAGGCCCAGGATGACGCGACGCTGATGGCGATCAAGGCGCAGGAGGATGCAGGGATCGACATCGTCACCGACGGAGAGATGCGCCGCGAGAGTTACTCCAATCGGTTTGCGACCGCGCTCGAGGGCGTGGATATCGACAACCCGGGCACGGCGCTCGATCGGAGCGGACACCCCAATCCGGTTCCTCGGGTGGTCGGCACCATTCGCCGCAAGCATGCGGTGCAGGTCCAGGATGTGGAATTCCTGCGACGTCATACCGCGCGGAGGATCAAAATGTCGGTGCCCGGTCCCTTCACCATGGCTCAACAGGCTCAAATCGACTACTACGGCGGCAGCCGCGAACTGGCGGCGATGGATTACGCGCGGGCGGTCAACGAGGAAATCCGCGATCTGTTCAGCGCCGGCGCCGACGTCGTTCAAATTGACGAGCCCTACATGCAAGCACGCCCCGACGAGGCGCGCGCATGGGGCCAGCGGGCGCTGAACACCGCGCTCGACGGAGTTCGGGGCATGACAGCCGTACACATCTGCTTCGGATACGCCGCCATCATCCACACCCGGCCCAGCGGGTATTCGTTCTTGCCGGAGCTGCGAGACTGCTCATGCAATCAGATTTCGATCGAAACCGCCCAGTCGAATCTCGATTGCTCCGTCTTGAGTCAATTGGCCGGCAAAACCATCATGCTCGGCGTCATTGATCTGTCCGCCATGGAGGTCGAACCCGGCACGGTCGTCGCATCACGCATTCGCCGGGCGCTTCCCTACGTCCCCGCCGAGAACATCATCATCACTACGGACTGCGGGATGAAATATCTGCCGCGCGACGTGGCGGCGGGGAAGCTGGCGGCAATGGTCAGCGGGGCGAGAATGGTTCGCGAGGAACTCGAGCGTCGCTGAAACGGGTCTCGAGCGCCGCCCGATCCCAGTGTGCTCGGTCGGCCGCCGCCTCATAGGTGCTTTGCAGAAACGAGAGCAATGCCGCCTCCGGATCAGGGGCGTTCCGGACCTCGTCGTAGGGAAGCAAGAACTCACCCAAGCTCTGACTGAAGAACGCGCCCCCGGGCGACACGCGGGCGTCCTTGAATCCCTCGGGTGCGGGATATGCGTAGGAGTAGAAGCTGGCGTAATCGATCCCGTTGCCGCCCGGCCAAAAGCCCGCGCTGCTCACCTCGTGGGAATACGCCTCTGCCATGACCTCGGTCGACAGCCCCGGCACTTTGCCGGTGAAGGGCGGAGCAGTCCGCCCGGAGAAGCGCGTCACCGCCAGATCGAAACTACCCCAGAAGAAATGCACCGGACTCGCCTTACCGATGAACCCGGTACGGAATTTCTTGAACACGCGATCCGCCTGGAGCAGGAGGCGCCAAAATCGATGTGCCGCCTCGGCATCGTAGGACGCATGCGCCCGATCGTCGCCGAACGAAGTCGCGTTCGCAATCTCGCACGGCCGCTGCGTGATACTCACCCGGATGCCGAGATCGGCGAGCGAAGCCATCACGGCCTCGTAAAAGTCGCAGACCGGCTGAGGCACCAGTCGGATGCGTTTGCGTGATCCGGTGCTGGTCTCCATGTCGAGGATGTGCTCGATAAAATCGAACCGCATCTCGAAGCCCTCGCCCCCGTACGGGATCAACGAGGTCGACAGGCCCCGCGCGGTGACGTAGAGCGGCACATGCCAGCTGTGGTTGAGCCAGGGGGTCAGCGTCAGACGAATCTTGCCGACGATCTGGGTCCAAAGATGCAGGGTCTCGCAGGTCGGCTTCCACGCCGGATAGTGGAGCGGGGGCCATGCTGGGTGGGCTGACATTGCCCTACTATACGTCTCCTGCGCGCCTGCCGCGAAGCAGAGCTTTCATGGTCGCCCACCTCGTTCGGCCGCCGCGGCGGTCTCTCGATCTTGAAGCTCGCGCCATTGAATCTTGCCGCTACCGGATTTGGGCAGCGCATCGACGAAGGCGATGATCCGCGGCACCTTGTACGCCGCCATGATCCCGCGGCACCAATCGATGACGGCCTGTTCTTCGACCCGCCCGCGCCATTCGGGTCGAAGCACCACGAGGGCTTTGACGGTCTCGCCGCGGTGCGCGTCGCTCGTGCCGATGACGCAGGCCTCGAGGACGGCGGGATGCCCATACATGAGGGACTCCACCTCGCTCGGCCACACCTTGAATCCGGAGGCATTGATCATGCGTTTGAGCCGGTCGACCATGAAGAAATAGCCGTCTTCATCCACCCTGCCGAGATCGCCGGTACGCAGAAATCGCTTGCCGTCGATCTCCAGAAAAGCCTGAGCGCTCGCCTCGGGTTTGTTCCAATAGCCCAAAAATACCTGCGGGCCGTGCGTGACTATCTCTCCGACTTCGCCGGCGGGAAGCTCCGCCAGCGTGACAGGGTCGATCACGCGCGAGTCCACGCCGTAAATCGGAATCCCCAGACATTGCTGCTTCGGGCGACCGAGAGGATTGAGGTGCGTGGCGGCCATGGTCTCCGTCAGGCCATAGCCTTCGTAGAAAGTAATACCTCGATCCTCGAGCCGCTGCGCCACGGTCGCCGGCATGGCAGCGCCTCCTCCGCTCAGCCTTCGGATCGAGGATAGATCATATCGCTCGATATTCGGATTCATGAAAAAATCCTGGATCATGGTCGGAACGGCGGTCCAGCTCGCGACCCGATAGCGCTGCACGCACTCCGCCGCGACGACTCGGTCCCAGCGTGGCAACAGAACCACCGTGTTGCCGTTGTACAGCGGGCCGTTCATGCCGCCCTGCATGCCGGTCACGTGAAAAAAGGGCGCCACGGCCAGCAGCGTCATTTCCGGCTGTACCGCGAACCAATGCATGTTGGCGACGATCGTGTGCATGGTGCTGCGGTGGGTATGCATGCACCCCTTCGGTTCACCCGTGGTGCCGGAGGTGTACGGCATGACGGCTAGATCATCGGGTCCTGCCGTCATGGGGTCCGGAGCCAACGCGCTCCTCAGGGCATCGCGCCAGAGCGTCACGCCAGGCCGCGACAGTTCCGTGCGCGGCGCGGAAATGAAGTCCGGCACGGGAAGCTCGGTAGGACCTTTCAAATAATCCGAATAGGCGGCGACGATCACCTGCTCGAGATCGGCGCCCCCGATCAAGGGCTCGATGCGCAGATACAACTCTTGCGACACGACGACGGTGGTGGCCCCCGCGTCCCTGGCACACCGCAGAAACTCCTGCGTGAGGTTCATGGGATTGAGCGGCACCACCACCGCGTCGGCACGCAGGATCCCATAATAGGCGATCACGAATTGCGGGCTGTTCTGCATGAACAGGAGCACCCGGTCGCCCTTTCGGACTCCGCACCGCTGCTGCAGATACCCGGCTATGCGTTGTGCTTGCTCGAAGACCTCGGCAAAGGTGATCGACGTATCGTAAAACACGAGGCTGGGCTTTTTCGGATGGCGCCGCGCCGACACCTCGAGGTTGTAAAAGACATTGGTGGCCGGCAAGTCCAGGTGGTGCATTGCGTGGTCCGGCCAGAACTTGAAATGCTGATCCGACATTGAGCGCCCTCGAATCCGCAACCTCGACTTCGAACCACCGCGACACCGTCGGTTGTCTGGACTCCCGGCTTGCTCATCATGCCTCAGAATTTGGTCCGCAAGGTGATGCCGAAGGTTCGCGGATCACCGAGGAAGGCGTCGATCTGGTTGTATTGGAACGGCGCATCGAAAGCGACCTGGTAGAAGAGCTTATCAGCCAGGTTATTGCCCCAGATTTCAACCGTCCATTTGCCGTCCGGAGCCCCCAGACCGAGCCGGGCATTCAGCAATCCATAGCCGCCTTGGACTTTCCGCGGATCGAGATCCGAGCCGGTGTTGTACGAGGAGCTGTATTTTTCGTTGAGGTTCGCATGAAATTGCAGCGACCCGGAGAGGGGCACCGTGTACGTCGCCGACGCCGTGCCGGACCAGAGCGGCGCAAATGATAGCCGGTTGTTCAGGCGGTCGAGCGTGGTGGCCTGGTTGGGTGCGAACAGCGGCAGGGATTCGCCGTACTCGGTGATGTTGGTAAAGGCATAGACCAGGCCGCTCGAGAGACTCAATCCTGACAGCGGAGTCGCCCAATCCGCATTTATCTCGGCGCCCTTGGATTCGACCCCACGCACCGAGCTCACGACAAATTGCAGGCCGGTATAGGTGTTCAGCTGAAAATTCGTGTATTGCTGATCGAACACCGCGGCATTCAGGCGCACGGTCCGATCCGCCAATTCGCTCTTCAGTCCGAGCTCGTACGACTCCACCGATTCACGCGGAAATTCGGTGTCGAAGTTCGGCGCGACTCCGGTCAACCCCGCCGTGACGCGCGCCAGGTTGAATCCGCCCGCCTTGTAGCCGTTTGCCCACGACAAATAGCCCATGATCTCGTCGGTGAAGTGATAGGCGAGCTTGACCGTGCCCTCGACGTTGCCCTCGCTCAAGGACTGGGCCGTCGACTTGCCGGCAAAGAATGGATTGAAGGGGGTTGCACATCCCAAGGCGATCAGGAATTGATTTTCAGGACTTGCGAGATTCCCGACGACTGCCGGGTTCGCGAGCAATTGGCCGCAGGCCGAGCCGCCATCCGGACTCACGTAATTCGAATCCGCGGTCTTCTTCGTGGACGTGAATCGCACGCCGGCGGTCAGATCCAATTGCTGCGTGATGCTGTAGGTCTCGTTGGTGAAGAAAGCATAGCTTTTGGAGTTCTCACGGTACCAATCGGCCTCGCCGGATACCCCCGGAACGAATAGGCTGCCGGGCGGCTTTCCGGTGAGTCCGGTGGTCAAGAGGAAGTTGGGCGGCCCTACCGCTGCCGAGGAGACGCCGCTCAGGTACAGATCGAAATCGTTGCCGGCGTAAATGGCCGTATTCGACACCAGGAGCTCGTTCGAGAAAAATCCACCCACCAACCAGTCGAGCGGGCCATTTTTGCCGGCCAGGCGCAGTTCCTGGCTGACCTGCTTGAAGTCGACCAGGTTGCCCTCGTTGGCGGGCTCTTGAACGATATCGACGGAGGTGTAATCGACATCGTTGCCGGCAACGAGAGAGTTGTCGCGCCACGCGGAAATCGAGGTGAGCTTCCCGAAACCCAAATCCCAATCGAGCTGACCGGATATTCCCATATCCCGGATTCGCTGCACGACCGGCTGGTTGGCCCAGGCCTCCCGGTCCGAGAGCGCAAGCGGCGGGCTGCCGATACCGGTCGAGCCGGTCGTACCGCCGAGTGCGGGAACCCCCGCCAACGCGTTGATGATGCCGTAAAAGGGACCATCGGCCGTTTGAATGGCGCCGCAGCACGACTCGTTGCGCTTCGAATAGTCCCCGATCACCAGAAAGCTCACCTTGTCGTTGGGGGTGAGCAGATACTGGCCGCGCATCGTGTAGACATTGCGGTTATCGGTGTTGTTCTCGGAGTTCGGGCCGGAACCGGTATCGACATTGAGGAAGCCGTCGCGCCGCTGGTACCCCGCGTAGAATCGTCCTGCGGAGATGGCGCCCAAGGGACCCGTGACCGAGGCGGAGATCTCCCGATCGTTATAGTTTCCGCCGGTGACTTCGGCGGTCACGCCGAAGGTATTCGACGGTCTTTTGGTCACGATATTGATGACGCCGGCGTCGTTGTTCTTGCCGAACAGCTCGCCTTGCGGCCCCTCGAGCACCTCGATTCGCTCGAGCTCTCCGAGGTCGCCAAAACCCACCCCGTTGCGGGCCCGATACACCCCGTCGATGATCACGCCGACGGAGGATTCCAAGCCGGGATTGTCGCCCACGGTGCCGATACCGCGAATGCGCGCGGTGGTCACGTTCTCCGAGGTGGTGGAGGTCACCGTCACCCCGGGGGTCAGAACCTGCAAATTCTTGATGTCTTTGACACCGGCGTCCTGCAACTCCTGCCCGGACAATGCCATGACCGACACGGGCACCTCCTGGATGTTCTCCTGCCGCTTTTCCGCGGTGACGATGATCTCGGTCAAGGCAGGTTGGCTCGGGGTATCCGCGGCGCGCGCGTTTCCCGCCAAAGTGGCTGAAATCGCCAGCAATCCAGCGATGCGGCGCCGGCAGGCGACGCCTCGCGTCGACTCATTCTGCACTGCGACTTTTATCGTGAAAGTCATCTTGATTGTTCCTTCCGGCGAGTTCATGCGCGGTTCCGCCACGGCGCCCCCTGACCGGCCGTTGCTGCCTCTTGCCCATGCACCCGGACCCCCGTCCTCGAGGGCGCATCTTCCTCGGCAAACGCCTGGAGCTTACGAGAAACGGCTGGTCGCGCAGCACCGCAGGCGCCAACGTGTTGACCCTGGACGCCAAAAAAAGCGAGCGTCGTGCGGACGCAACGGGCGCCACACCCCCGCAAAAGCGCGAAAATGCGATCGACGCCCCCCCTCTTTGGAGCTAAGCTCGAACCTCACCCTGAGGCTGGAAGGGGAGGTCGGAGAACATGCGGACACAGACCGCAGTGGGCCCGAAATCGATCTTGGGGAGCTACGTGAAAGCCGTCGGCCGGGCGCTGGACGCCGCGGGCTGTGATGGTGCGGCGCTTCTCGCGGAGGCAGGATTCGATTTAAAGGACCTGGACGGTCCGGATACCCGGTGCCCCTTGGTCAACACCCGGCATCTGTGGCGAATCGCCGTGGCCGCCACCGGCGATCCGGCATTCGGCATCAAAGTCGCCAATCACTACAAGCACACCACCTTCCATGCCCTGGGCTACGGCACCAGCGCCAGCTCGACCCTGAAGGAGGCCTTTGAGCGCGTGCAGCGATATTGTCACGTGGTCAGTGATGCGGTGGATTATCAGTTCTTCCGGCGCGGCTCGGAGTATCACTTCATCATCGAGCCCGCCCTCGAGATTTCCGTCGAAGCGATCGATGCCTTGGTAAGCACCTACTTGCGCATGTGCCGCTCCATGATCGGGAGCCACTATTCGCCGCTCTCGATCGAGCTGCGGCGGGCGCGACCGGCGATCGCCGACGATTACGAACGACTGTGGCGGGCGCCGCTGCGATTCGGCGCGGAGCAAAACCGGCTGATTTTCGACAGCGACAGCATCGAGCGGCACTTGGATACGGGCAACCCCGAGCTCGCGCTCCAGAGCGATGCCATTTCCAGCCGGTATCTGGCCCGAATCGAGCGCTTCAACATCGTAGCGCGCGTACGCGAAGTCCTGACCCAGCGGTTGCGCGACCGGGAGCCGTCTCAAGAAGAGGTCGCCGAGATTCTCAACGTCAGCGCGCGCACCCTACAGCGCAAGCTCGGCGACAGCGGCACGACGTTCAAGGAAATCTTGGATGAGACCCGGCACGCGCTGGCACTCGCCTACCTGAGTGCTCCCCAGCACAGCGTGGGTGAAATCACGTATATGCTCGGCTTTTCCTGCAGCAGCTGCTTCACTCGCGCGTTTCGACGCTGGACCGGTCTGTCGCCGTCGGATTGGCGCGCCCGGAGCGCTCCGCGATACCTGCCTTCGACTCCGCGGGTATTTCTCAAGTCCGCCTACGACCGCGAATCCGCTTCGACCAGTCAATCGGACTCTTAGCGCCCGTGGATTTCGCACACTCCGAACGCACTCGATCGATCACGCAACGCTTGTCCCGATTCATGCGGGACGAGGTGGCACCGGCGGAGCCCGCCTACTCCGCTGCTCTCGGCCGCAGCTGCGACTGGCGGGACTGGCGGCAACCGTCCGTCATGGAGACGCTGAAGTCCAAGGCCAAGGAGGCCGGACTGTGGAACCTGTTTTTGCCGGATGCCGAGCTCGGCGCCGGCCTTACCAACGTCGAGTATGCGCCCTTGGCCGAAATCATGGGACACTCGTTCATCGCACCCGAAGTATTCAACTGCAACGCACCCGATACCGGCAATATGGAGGTGCTCGTGCGCTATGGGTCCGACGCCCAGAAGTCCCGCTGGCTGACGCCGTTGCTGACCGGAGAGATCCGTTCGGCGTTTTGCATGACCGAGCCGGATGTCGCTTCCTCCGACGCGACCAATATGCGGGCTACCGCCGTGATCAAGGGCGACGAGGTCGTGCTCAACGGCCGAAAATGGTGGTCCACGGGGATCGGTCATCCGCATTGCCGCTTCGTCATATTCATGGGTCTCAGCGACCCGGCGGCGGCGGCGCATCAGCGTCACTCCATGGTGCTATGCCCCGTCGATGCGCCCGGGGTCAAGATCGAACGCATGCTCTCGGCATTCCAGGGATACGACGAACCCTCCGGCCACGGCGAGGTCAGCTTTACCAACGTACGACTTCCGGCCGATCACGTGATCTTGGGGGCCGGGCGTGGTTTCGAGATCGCGCAAGGCCGTCTCGGCCCCGGCCGAATTCATCACTGCATGCGCTCCATCGGCGCCGCCGAGCGTGCGCTCGCTCTCTTGTGCGCGCGCGCCACGACGCGTACTGCCTTCGGTAAGCCGCTGATTCAACTGGGCGGCAACGCAGATATCGTCGCGGATCTGCGCATCGCGATCGAGCAGGCAAGGCTGCTCACCTTGAAGGCGGCGTGGCTGATCGATACGCACGGAATCAAGGCCGCGATGAGCGAGATCTCCCAGATCAAAGTGATCGCACCCGCCGTCGCGCAAAAAGCGGCGGAGGCCGCCATTCAGATTCACGGCGGTGCGGGCGTGTCGGATGATTTTCCGCTCGCCGCGCTTTACTCCCATGCGCGGGTGCTGCGTCTGGCCGACGGTCCGGACGAGGTGCACCGCCGGGTGATCGCCAAGATGGAATTGAAGGCACAATCGGCGGCGGGCACCGTGCCACCATGACGGTCGGCTTGGATGAGGCCTGCGAGGTTCGCGACGAGGACCGTCTCGACGCCGGCAACATCGATGCCTTTCTCAAGCAACATGTTTCGGGATTGAAAGGTCCGCCCTCCATCCGGCAATTCCCCGGCGGTGCCTCCAACCTGACCTATCTCATCAGTTACGGCGAGCGCGAACTCGTACTGCGCAAGCCGCCCGCCGGCGTCACGGCAAAGTCCGCGCACGACATGCTGCGCGAGGCGCGGGTCATGGCGGCGCTGAAACCGCATTATCCGTTCGTGCCCACCATTCTGTGCAGTTGCGACGACCACGCCGTGCTCGGCAGCGATTTCTACGTGATGGAACGATTGCGCGGGATCATCCTGCGCCGCGACCTGCCCTCCGACCTGGGTTTGGACACCGTCGGCGTGCGTCAGCTCTGTCTCGATTTCATCGACCGGCTGGTGGAACTGCATCAGGTCGACGTCTCGCGGCCGGTCGTGGCCGCCATCGGCAAAGGCGAGGGCTACATCGGCCGTCAGGTGAGCGGTTGGAGCCGGCGCTGGCTCCAGGCGCTCACCAAGGACACCGATCCCGTGGAAGGGGTGATGGCCTGGCTCGCAGAGAAGCAGCCCCCCGGCGAGACCGCCATCTGCGTGATTCACAACGATTACCGATTCGACAATGTGGTGCTCGACTCCGCGCATCCGCTCGATATCATCGGCGTTCTCGATTGGGAGATGACCACGCTCGGCGATCCGATGATGGATCTCGGCGGCTCCATGGCCTACTGGGTACAGGCCGACGACGACCCCATGTTCCACACATTGCGTCGTCAGCCATCGCATGTGCCCGGCATGCTGACCCGCCGCGAGGTGGTCGCCTACTACGGCGAACGCAGCGGTTGGAGCGTCGATTGCTTCGATTTCTACGAGGTGTTCGGCCTGTTCCGGCTGATGGTGATCCTGCAGCAGATCTACCGCCGCTTCGTACTCGGTCAAACCACCAATCCACGATTCGCCGATTTCGGCCAGGCCGCCGCTTACCTGGGCCGGCGCTGCAGCAGTCTGATCGGCGGGTCGACCCTCTAGCCGCTACGCCGTCCGGCACTCGTTCAAGATCCAGCGCGTGAGCTCCTGCAGATCCTCGCGATTGCCGTCCTGCGGACGGTGCAGGAGCACGTAGCTCTCGTTGGTGGTCAGCTCCTCCGTGAACAGCTTGACCAGGCCGCCCGCGGCGAAGCGGTTCGCGCTGAGCCGCGAGGGCACGAGTGCAACGCCCAGACCTTGTTCCGCCGCCAGCACCAAAGCGGACATGGTGTTGAGCCGCACCAGGCGATTCGGCTTGATGGGAGCGATCTTGAGGCCCGTCGCCCACCGCTCCCAGGCGTCCCGCCGCTCCTCGTGCAGCAGCAGATTCTTGCCGTTCAAATCCGTGTACGTGTGGATCGGGTTCTCGACCAGAAATCCCGGAGAGCACGCGGCGATGAAGCTTTGCGCGAACAGCTCGTGCACCGTCAGCCCCTCCCAGGGCCCGGCGCCGACCACGATCGAGAGATCCGCTTCCGGGGGATGCGTCTTGGGCGTGTGCGAGGTCGTTTCGATGCGGATGTCGGTCTCCTCGCGCTCCTGTGTGAACGAGGCCAGCCTCGGCAGCAGCAAAGCGTTCGCGAAGAACGCCGGCACGTTCAGACGGATGATGCTGCGCCCGTATCGGACGCGGAGCTGCTCGGTCACGGATTCGAGCTTCGAGAAGATGTCGCTCACGTGCTCGAGATAGTGCGCACCGGCGTCGGTGAGCGTGAGCGTGCGCACGCCGCGCTCGAACAGAGCGACGCCGAGCTGCTCCTCGAGCGCCTTGATCTGGTGGCTGACGGCCGACGGCGTGAGGAACAGATCCTCTGCAGCCGCCTTGAAGCTCTTGAGCTTCGCGGCCACCTGAAAGGTCTTCAGAAATTTGAGCGACGGCAACCGCATGTGTTGATTGATCGGCTTGGGAGTGGAATGCGCCGCCACGCGGAAGGTTCCGGGCGCGGGCTGTGGTGGCATATTGTACACCAGCAGGAGCCAGCAACATTCGTGCCATCCGTCCCGGCGGACGCTGCGCGGGTGTGACGGCCCAAAAGGCACCGAATGCCGCCTTCGCGGGCACCCTCGAGCGCGGTTCGCACGCAATCAGCGCAGAGCGTGTTCCTGCCGCCCCAGAAACCAACCCGCAATACTCAGGCGCTCGCGAGCCGTGGGTAGCACCTCATGCTCCCGGTCTTCGGTCAAAAAGAGCACGAGCCGGCCGCCGATGGGCTCGAATTGACGAAGCACGCGCCCATCGGTGAAACATCGCAGCTCGCCGCCGTCGGAAGCCTGCCACGTCTCGTTCAGGTACACGATCGAGGACAGCCTGCGTGCCGCGCGGCCCTGCGGCTGATCGATGTGCCTCGAGTAGCCCGCGCCCGGCGGATACCAGGCGTAGTGCAGCTCGACGTCGTAGAGGCCGAGGAACAGGCTCTGATTCAGACCGCGGCGCGCCTCCTCGAACAGCGCGAGCAGCTCGCGCTCGGCGGGAAACAGCGGTTCTTCAAGCCAGCAAATCGAATCGCCGCGGATGTCCGCACGGCGCTGCAAAGCACGGCCCGCCCCGATACGCGCGTCCGCAAAATCGCCGCGGGCCCGGCGCGCGACCGCGCATTCCGAGAGAGCGTGCACGAGCCATGCACTGAGGAATCCGTCGCAGACGGCGAGTCCGTGCTCGCGCAGGCTCCCGGCCAGATCGTCGATGGGATCGCGGTCAGCGCCCACGGCGCCCGGACGACGTCGAGGCACGCCGCCCGCGCACCACATCCGCGCTTCGCCGCTGCCGCGGCTTCCGCGAGACGCTCGCGCCGCCCGGCGTGCTGCGTTTACGCCGCACGCCGGTCTTGCCACGCCGACTCCCTTTGCCCCGCCCGCTGATATTGCCCTGCGCGCCGGCCTTGCTCCGCTCGGCGGTCTTGCTCCGCTCGCCGGCCCTGCCCCGTGCCGCCACTTTGCCGCGAGCTGTCGTCGCGCGGCGCTTGCGGCGCACCCGCGGCTGCTTGCGAGGCTCCAGCATGCTGCCTCGGCAGCTCCCGGCGCGGCAGCGGCAGGCGAAGACCTCGTCGACGTTCTGGGCATCGTCGGCGTCGCGGCCGATGGAGTAGTCGTAGTTCAACTCCTCGCCGGGCTGAATGGTGCGGATCGCCTCGATGAACACGCGCTTATTCTTGATGGTGCTCTCGCAATTCGGATCGCAGGAGTGATTGATGAAACGCGCATCGTTGCCGTTGCTGCCGGCATCGATGACGATCTTGGTATTGACCGTGAACAGGAATGTATGGCTGTCGGAATCCGACTTGTCGGCGTAGCGCTCGTCGACCTCCTCGTGGCTGACCCGATCTCCCAGATACTCGATGATGGTCGTACCTTTTCTGATCCGGCGGCGCGCAAACACGCCGTAGCCGTGGATGGGGGAATTGCGGACCTCGATCATTTGTGTGTCTTTCATTGGCCTTGAGTCAGTCGGTTTCAAGTCGGTTTTTGGCTGGGCAGCTCACACGGCGATGGGAGCTTTGATGGGCGGATGATGGCGATAGTTTCGGATCTCGAAATCGTCGAACTCGTAGTCGAAGAGCGTCGGCGGCCTGCGACGAATGACGAGCTCGGGAAGCGGATAGGGCGTGCGCGCGAGCTGCAAGTCGGCCTGTTCCAGATGATTCAGATATAGGTGGCAGTCGCCGCCGGTCCAGACGAACTCGCCGGGTGCCAGGTCGCATTGCTGCGCGACCATGTGCGTGAGCAGCGCATAGGAGGCGATGTTGAATGGCACGCCGAGGAGCACGTCGGCACTGCGCTGGTAGAGCTGACAGGAGAGCCTGCCGGCGGCTACATAGAACTGAAACAGCGCATGGCAGGGCAGCAGAGCCATCTGGTCGAGCTCGCCCACGTTCCATGCGCTCACCACCAGGCGGCGCGAGCTCGGATCTCGCATGATCTGCTCGACCACGACCTTGAGCTGATCCACGTTGCCGTCGGCGGTCGGCCAGCTGCGCCATTGCTTGCCGTACACCGGCCCCAAGTCCCCGTGCTCGTCGGCCCACTCGTCCCAGATGGTTACGCCATGCTCGTGCAGGTAGCTCACGTTGGTCTCGCCGCGAAGGAACCAGAGCAGCTCGTAGATGATCGAGCGCAGGTGCAGCTGTTTGGTCGTGACCAGCGGAAAGCCGGCGCCGAGATCGAAGCGCATCTGATGGCCGAAGACGCTCAAAGTCCCGGTGCCGGTGCGGTCGTCCTTGGGCGCGCCGTGTTCGCGAATGTGGCGCAGCAGCTCGAGATATTGCCGCAACCGGGAGGCCCTACGCCTTGACCGCGCTCAGATTGCCGCTCGGCTGATCGCGCCGGTAGGCATATGCCATCACGATCGCGCCGGCGAGGATCATGGGAATGGTGAGCAGCATCCCCATCGTCAGCCAGTCGCCCACCAGATAGCCGATGTTCGCATCCGGCAATCGCACCCACTCCACCGTGAAGCGGGCCAGCCCGTAGATCATCAGGAACAGGCCGGTAGGAGCCAGCCGCGGCCGCGGCTGGCTCGTGAACCACCACAGGATGACGAACAGCACCAGGCCCTCGAGTGTCGCCTCGTAGAGCTGCGAGGGGTGGCGCACGACCATCTGGCCGTCCGGATCCATCACCTTGAATCCCCAGGGCAGCGTGGTCGGCTTTCCCCAGAGCTCCCCGTTGATGAAGTTGCCGAAGCGCCCGGCCATCAGCCCGATGCCGGGAAGCGGCGCCACGAAATCCAGCACGTCCGCAAAGTGCTTCTTCTTGACCCGGGCGAACAGCCACACGGCCGTCATCACGCCGAGCAAGCCGCCGTGGAACGACATGCCGCCATCCCAGATGTGAAAGACGTTGAGCCAGTTCTCTGCAATCACGTCATGCCCATAGAAGATGCACCAGCCGATGCGTCCGCCCAGAATGACGCCCATGGCGCAGTAAAAGATGAGATCGTCGATGTCGAGCGCCGTCCAGGTGGAGCCCGGCCTGCGCGCTCGATAGCGGGCGAGGAGCCACGCCGCCACGAACCCGATGAGGTACATGATGCCGTACCAGTGCACGCGTAGCGGTCCGATGGAGATGGCGATCGGATTGATGTGGGGATAGGTCAGCATGGCGTTACTTTAAACTGTCGCTCACCCGACAGAAATAGGCTTTGAGATAGCGAGTTTCCGGAATGGCCGGGTGGATCGGGTGGTCCGGCGCCTGCCCCCCCGCCTCCAGGACTTGCACCCGCTTGCGCGCGGCGCGCGCCGCTTTGGCGATGGCATCCTG
Organism: Steroidobacteraceae bacterium; assembly: GCA_036272515.1. GTDB lineage: Bacteria > Pseudomonadota > Gammaproteobacteria > Steroidobacterales > Steroidobacteraceae > Bog-1198. The sequence continues at coordinate 28,432 of DATAYO010000041.1, forward strand.
CAGATCCTCGGCTCCGATGTGGTACGAGCAGGAGCAGGACACGAGGATGCCGTCCGCGCCCAGGAGCTGCATCGCGAGCTGATTCAGCCGCTTGTAGGCCGCCAGGGCCTTCGGAACGTCTTTCTTGCGCTTCGCGAAGGCCGGCGGGTCCACGATGACGAGGTCGAATGCCGCGTGCTCGCGCGCGAGCGCCTCGAGAACATCGAACGCATCGCCCTTGCGCGCCGTGACCTTGAGTCCATTGCGCTCGGCATTTCGCGCCGCGAGCTCGAGCGCCGCTGCGGAGCTGTCGACGCAGAGCACCTCGCCGGCACCTGCGTTCGCCGCCGTCACGCCCCAGGCGCCGACGTAGCTGAATACATCGAGCACATGCGATCTGGCCGAGACGTATTTCCGCATCGTGCGGCGATTGAAGGCCTGATCGAAGAACCAGCCGGTCTTCTGCCCCTCGATCAGCGGCACCTCGAACTCGAGCTCTCCTTCCACGACCGCGCCCGCCGCCGCTGAGCCGCCGCGCGCCGTCTCGACGTACGAAGGAAGCCCTTCGAGGTCCCGCGCTGCGCTGTCGTTCTTGAAAATCAGGGTGTCGCAGCCGAACACCTCGACGGCCGCCGCCAGGATGTGCGCCTTCTGGAGCTCCATGCCCGCCGTGCCGATCTGCACCACGCACTCGTTGCCGTAGCGGTCGATGACCAGCCCTGGGAGCGCGTCGGCTTCGCCGTACACGGCCCGATAATAAGGCGCCGGGTACAGCCGCTCCCGCAGTGCGAGCGCGCCGCGAAATCGCGCTGCGAACCAGTTCTTGTCGGGAATGCGCCACGTCTCCAGCAGCCGTGCGCTGATCAGCGACTGCGGATTGACGTAGGCCAGCCCCAGCGCGCGATCATTGTGCGCCAGCACGCGCACCAGCTCCCCGGCCTTGAACTTGCCCAACGGCGTCTGCTGCGTGTCGACCTCGTTGCTGAAGACCCACAGATGCCCGGCCGCGAGCCGGCGGTCTTCGTTGCGCTTGAGTCGCAGCGCAGGCAAATGCGCGGGAGCGTCGGTATCGGCCATAGGAGGCGGGAACTCGTGACGGGGTTTAAGATGGCGCGCATTCTATGCGCAATCGCCTCGCCGCCGAAACCAGCCCCTATCTCCTGGCCCATGCGGATAATCCCGTCGAATGGTATCCCTGGGGCGAGGAGGCGCTGGTGCGGGCCCGGCGCGAGAACAAGCCCATCCTCTTGTCCGTGGGCTATTCGGCCTGTCATTGGTGCCACGTGATGGCGCACGAGTCGTTCGAGGATCCGGCCACGGCCGGGCTCATGAACCGCTGGTTCGTGAACGTCAAAGTCGACCGCGAAGAGCGGCCGGATCTCGACAAGGTCTATCAAGTGGCCCAGCAGCTGCTCACGCAACGCGCCGGCGGCTGGCCGCTGACCATGTTCCTGAGCCCCGACGATCGGCAGCCGTTCTTCGGCGGCACGTATTTTCCGAAGGACGAGAGCCACGGGCTGCCGGGCTTCCAGGAGCTGTTGCGGCGGGTCGCGGAGTACTACCGCGACCATTCGGCGGAAATACGCGCTCACAGCGCACAGCTCGCGGCGGCGTTCGCCGAGATCGCGCCCCAACCGTCCCCCGAGGGACCCGGAGGCGGGCCGGCGCTCGACATGGCGCCGATCGACGGGGCGCGTGCGGCCCTCCGGCGCAGCTTCGATACGCGCTTCGGTGGATTCGGCGGCGCGCCGAAGTTCCCGCACCCCGAAAACCTGGAGCGCTGTCTGCGCGACGGCACGCTCGACATGCTCTCCTTGACGCTCACGCGCATGGCCGAGGGCGGCATCTACGATCAGCTGGGAGGCGGCTTCGCGCGCTACTCGGTCGATGCGTCCTGGACCATTCCGCACTTCGAGAAGATGCTCTACGACAACGGGCCGCTGCTCGGCCTCTATGCCACCGCGGCGGCCGCGACCGGCGAGACCTACTTTGCCCGAATTGCCGCCGAGACCGGCGACTTCCTGCTGCGCGACATGCATTCCCCCGAGGGCGGGTTCTATTCGAGCCTCGATGCGGACTCGGAAGGCCACGAGGGCAAGTTCTACGTCTGGAATCGCGCGGAGGTCGAATCGCTGCTGACCCCCGGGGAATACCGGGCCTTTGCGCCGGCGTTCGGACTCGACGGAGCGCCCAATTTCGAGCAGGCGTGGCACTTGCGCGTACATTCGCGGCCCGCCGACCTCGACGCCGCGGCCTTGATCGAATCGGCGCGCAGCAAGTTGAAAGCGCAGCGCGACCTTCGCGTCTGGCCCGCGCGGGACGAAAAGATCCTCACCGCCTGGAACGCGCTCACCATCAAGGGCCTGGCGATCGCGGCGCGGTCCTTGGACCGGCCCGACTTCGCCGAGGCGGCGACTCGCGCGGTCGATTTCATTCATCGCACCCTGTGGCATGACGGTGCGCTCCTCGCCACCTACAAAGACGGCCGGGCACACCTCGCCGCCTACCTCGATGACTACGCCTTCCTTGCCGAGGCCCTGCTCGAGCTGCTTCAGACTCGGTGGCGCAGCCGCGACCTGCATTTCGCGCAGGCACTCGCCGAGGCGCTGCTGGCACGCTTCGAGGATCGGGAGGCGGGCGGATTCTTCTTCACGGCGTCGGATCACGAATCGCTGATTTACCGCAGCAAGACCTTCCACGACGAATCGGTCCCGTCGGGCAACGGCGTTGCAGCCTCGGTGCTCGGGCGGCTCGGCGTTCTGCTCGGAGAGCCGCGCTATCTGAAGGCCGCCGGGCGCACCTTGGAGGCCGCGCTCCCGTCCATGCGGCAGCATCCTCAAGCCCACTTGACCATGCTCGCGGCGCTCGAGGATTACCTGCAACCTCTCGAGACGGTCATCATTCGGGGAAGCTTTGGGCCGGAGCTCGATCGATGGGTGGCCTCGCTCGGCTCCGCATATGCGCCCTCGCGCATGATCTTTGGCGTTCCGGCCGACGCGCCGGACCTGCCTGCGGCGATCCAGGAGAAGCGCCCCGGCGGTGCCACGGTGGCGTACCAATGCATCGGCACGGTCTGCTCGGCGCCCCTCACGAGTCTCGAAGACGCCGCAGCGGCAACAAGAGGACGCTACGGCGCATAGTACGTGAAGACAAAGTCGTGAGCCTTATTTGGCGCGTGGCAGGGAGCACATGTCTTGATTTTTGCCTCGTCTGCCGGCTTGCCGTCCTTATCAAACTGAGCGTACCCCCAGCCGTCAGTTGATGCGTATTTTTTCGAGTCCTTGACCATAAACTGCAGGTACCACTCCGGTTGAGATCCAGCCACGAAGGATTGGGCCCGGCCAAACACCTTGTTGTTTTCCGCGGAGGGGACGTAATTCCAAGATAGGCGCGCAATGATGCTGCCGTCCGGAAACGGAAGCGTCCCTTTCCGATAAGCTTCAATGGCTACGTCGTTTCCGAGAATGGCGCGAATGTCGTTGAGGTTGCCTTCTTCATGGGCCACGGAGACCAACTTCCAATCGCGATATCCGGGCTGGATTGCAATGCCGAAGAGCGGAGAAGCCGTGGCGGCTCCTTGCGCCCGTTTGCCGGTCTGTGCCTCGGAGCTGCTGAAATATAGGATGCAAACGATGAGGGTCCCGCAACCGCTTAACACTGCAAAGTGTTTCCAGGATCGCGCAGTGGAATGAACCATAGGTGTCTCCTCGTGAATAGTGTAGAGCCCGCCGGTGGTCATCGCTTCTCTGCCATCACCTCCTCGCGTGACCATGGCCACCGCTTGAGCGCGCAGGATTATGCCCGGCCAGATACGCGGCAATCCGCGCCTTGACCTCGCCATGCGACGCATCCGAGTACGGCGGGGCCGCATTCCAGTCGAGCGCACACGGTTGCAGCGTGCGCGTCACGGCGGACTCCTCCGCCATGCGCGGCAGGATATGCGCATGCAGCGCCGGCTCCAGATTGCCGAAGATCGCGTAATTGATGCGCAGCGCCCCGGTACCGGCGAGCACGGCATCGCCGGTAAGCGCCATGTCCCCGAGGAACTGGACCCGGGCCGCGCCGCTCAGGGCATTCAGATGGCCGACCACCGGATCGGGCAGCAGCAGGCAATACCCGGCGAACAGCTGGCGCTCGCCCATGATCACCCAGCCCGATCCCAGACGCGCGACGGTGGCCGGATACTCGTCCGTCCGGCAGCGCTCGACCGTGCGGTGTATCGCCGTCGTGGGCGCGGTCGGATTCGCTGCCGGCCCGCTCACCGGCGCGACTCCTCGAGCGCGCCGGCCACGGTCGCCGCATTCACGGGCGGTGCGTGATTGCCGAAGCTCGAGCGAATGTACGTGAAGAGCGCCGCGGCATCGCCGGGTTTGAGCCAGCCGAACTGCGGCATGGACGTGGAGTAGCGGCCGGCCGGCATCGTCGCCGCGCGCTGCCCCTCGATCACCCAGAGCGCCAGCGCCTTCGGATCGCCAAGCGCCGTGGGCGAGGCGGCGAGACTCGGATAAATCCCCGGGATGCCCCGTCCGTTCGGCTGATGACAGGCGGTGCAATTGCCGTTGAAGAGATCCGCGCCGGTGCGCGCCGGCGCTCCGCCCGCGGCGTTCGCGCCCGCGACATCTCGGCTGGCCCCGCTTGCGCCCGCCGACGGTGTCGCGGGTGAACAGCCGATAAGGCTGACGAGCAACGGGAGCAAAACCCAGCTACGCTGTCGGCTCATCGAAACATGATATCAAAAGGGCGTCCGCCGGAACCCTGCAAGATGGCGATGACTCTCGAACGCTTGCGCCGCTACGCCGTCGCCCGATCGCTGTTCAGGCCCACGACGCTCAAGCGCGCAATCGAGAAGCTCGGGTTCGTGCAAGCGGACCCGATTCGTGCGCCCGCTCGCGCGCAGGACCTCACGCTGCGCCTTCGCGTCAAGGGATACCGGGCCGGAGATCTCGAGCGGCGTTATCCCCGCTTGCCCATCGAGGAGGATTTCTTCGTCAATTACGGCTATGTGCTGCGGCATCATCATGCGCTGATGCATCCCAGGACGCCGCGCGCCGTCTGGGACGCGGCGCGCGAAGCACAGGCGCTCGAGGTCCTCGAGTTCGTGCGCACCCGCAAAACGGCGCATCCCCGCGCCGTCGACCTGCATTTCGCGCACGGCAAGATCACCAACTGGTTCGGCGGCTCGACCAATGCCACCACCCGCCTGCTCGACGAGATGCACTATCGCGGTCTGTTGCGGGTGGCGCGCCGCGACTCGGGCACCCGCGTGTACGCCGTGCGCGAAGGATTTTCCGTAGCCCCGGGCTCGTCAGACCCCGCCGGGGCGGATGTCGAATCGCGGATCGATGCGCTGGTGGATGTGATCGTGCACAAGTACGCCCCGCTCCCGTCGCGAAGCCTCGGGCAGCTGATGAGCCACCTCTGTGTCGGCGTCCCTCAATGGGCCGCGCATCGCTCGGTGGCGCTCCAGCGTGCGGTCCGCCGCCTCGGCGGGGAACGCGTCGGCGACATCGACTGGTACTGGCCCGCCGCCGAGTCGCCGGCCTCGCGGCGCTGGCGGGTCGACGACGAGGTGCGCTTGCTGACGCCGTTCGATCCGGTGGTCTGGGATCGTCGGCGCTTCGAGATCTTCTGGGGGTGGTCCTATCGCTTCGAAGCGTATACGCCCGCGTCGAAGCGCAAGCTCGGCTATTACGCGCTGCCGATATTATGGCGCGATCAGGTCGTAGGATGGGGAAATCTCAGCGTCACGAACGGTGAGCTGCTCAGCTCTTTCGGCTACGTGCGGGGCTCCGCGCCGCGCGAGCCGGCCTTCCGCCAAGGCCTCCAGGCCGAGCTCGAGCGGATAGGGATCTTTCTCGGCCTCCCGTAGCAGCCGCCCTCAACCCTTCCAGCTGCGGAGCCGCCCGGTATCGAGATGCACAAAATCTGAGTTCCGGTAGTAACCCACGCCGCCGCGCCGCATGCCGAGCGCCCGGTCCGCGAGCCGCGCGCAATCGACGCCGGCGAGGCGCACATCGATCGCCCGCCCTTCCATGTGCAGACTGTGGGTCGCCACTTCGCTGCTGCGCTCATGCAGCATCCGGTTGGTCTGCGGCGAGCGGTATCCGGAGATCACGGAAAAGACCGGCTCGACGCCTGCGTGCCGGGCGACGTCGCACAGATAGTCCATCAAGCGCGGGTCGATCGGGTGCTGCGCTCCGGTACGGTAATCGCGCAGCAGCGCCTGGATCGCGGACATCGCTTCCGGCACGTAGTCCTCGTCGCCGCGACGATAAACGATGTCGAGCGAGTCCGGCGTGTGCAGGTTCCTGAGTACGATGCGCCGGCTCGGCGCCGCCTCGGCCGCCCGCGCATCGACTCCCAGCATGCCGGCGGCGGAAGCTCCCGCCAGCAGGCCTGCCGCCCCGAGCACCCTGCGCCGGGTCCAGCTCATCGCAGGTCTCCCGCGCGCATCAGCCGGCCCCGATCGAGCGCCAATACCGTGGTTTTCGGAAAGAAATTGAATTCGGTGGCCGATGCCCAGGTGTAGGCGCCCATGATGCGTCCCACGACGAGAGCGCCCTCGCCGAGCTTCGGCAGATCGATGTCCTCGCGGATCACATCGATGCTGTCGCAGGTCGGCCCCGCGAGCACCGACGGAAACTTGGGGCCGGAGGCACTCAGCGGCTCGATCGGGTATTTCGCGTGATCGAATACCTGCCCGCTGTAGCTGCCGTACAGCCCATCGTCCAGGTAATACCACCAGCGACCGTCGCGCTCGGCGCGGCCCATCACCGATGACACGCTGATCGCGCATGGAGCGGCGATGTAGCGTCCGGGCTCGCCGATGATCCGCACGGCGGGATCGATCGAATCGAGGGCGCGGCGGATCGGGGCGCAGAACTCCTCGATGGAGAAGCCCTCCGGTCCTTTCGCGTAGTCGATCGGAAATCCTCCGCCGATGTCGAGCACCGAGAGGGCATGCCCCTGCCGGGCCGCCGCCGACATGAGCTGCCGGCACACCCCGATGGCCTCGACGTGCATCTGCGGGCTGCCGGCCTGCGAGCCCGCGTGAAACGACAGGCCTGCCACGCGGATGCGCAACTCGGAGGCGAGCGAGAGCAGCCCGGGCACCGCTTCGGGACTGCAGCCGAACTTGCGCGACAGATCGCACACCGCCTCGGCGCTGCGGAACGCCACGCGAATCAGCAGCGAGACGCGGTTCCTGTACTTCGCGAACTTGCGCAGCTCGTCGGGGTTGTCGACCACGAAATGGCTCACCCCGTAAGAGAGCGCCGTGCGGATGTCGCCGTCGCGCTTGATGGGATGCGTGTGGATGCAGCGCCCGGCCGCGACCCCCAGCCGGCGGACGAGGTCGACCTCGCCGTTGGTCGCCAGGTCGAAGAAGCCGCCGGCATCGCGCAAGGTCGCGACCACCGACGGGTGCGGCAGGCACTTGATCGCGTAGTGCAGATCGACACCCGGCAGCGCGGCTGAGAGCCTGGCGTACTGCGCGCGCACGCGCCCGGCATCGATCAGCAACAGCGGCGAGCCGTAGCGGCTTACCAGGTGCTCTATCGACTCGCGCGCAAACGGGTCCTGATCGGGCGCAAGCTCCTGCGCGGATTCTGGGCTCACGGAACGGATGCGGGATGCTTTGGCCAACGGCGGATTTCCTACGACAAGCCTTCAGGGAAGGGTGATTTTCAAGAGCTCAGCTGGCCGAGAGCTCCAGCGGATCCTCGCCCATGCCGCTCGCGCGCTGCAGGCGATCCAGGATCGCGGCCCAGCGTTCGTCGTGCGGCAATTCCTGCACCAGGATTCTCACGCATTGGGCTCGGTCGAGGGTCCGCAGATTATTGTACAAATTATGGGCATAGGCCTCGGGCTTCTTGCCGGCGTTGATCCACGTCATATATCGCTTGGTGTGCAGCGGCGGCCGCATCGCGAGAACCGCGACCTTTTCCTCGCGCTCGAGGATCTCCCCGGCCTTCGCTTCGAGCTCATCCGAGGTCACGATCTCGAGCGGCGTCGAAGGGGCATAATGCTGCATCCTATCGCCCGGCACGCGCGGGGCATCGCCACCCTCGGCAAAGCGACCGACGACCTGTTCGATCTGCGAGCGTGTAATGAATCCCGGCCGCAACAGCCGCACCTCGTTGTTGAGGCACGACACGATGGTCGACTCGAGCCCGATGGGCGAGTCGCCGCCGTCCAGGATCACCTCGACCGCATCCCCGAGCTCGTCGCGCACGTGCTCGGGCTTGGTCGGGCTCAGGCGTCCGTAGCGATTTGCGGACGGCGCGGCGATGCCTCCGCCGAATGCCGTGAGGAGCTGCAGCGCCATCGGATGGGACGGGATGCGGATGCCGATGCTGCTCTGGCCGCCCGTCACGATGTCGTTCACGTTGTCGGCCTTGGGCAGGATCATGGTCAACGGGCCCGGCCAGAATATCGAGGCGAGCCGCTGCGCCACCTCCGGCACCTCCGAGACCCAGCGGTGCAGGTAGCGTTGATTGTCCAGATGCACGATCACAGGATGGTCCGTGGGACGGCCCTTGATCTCGAAGATCTTGCGAACGGCCGCGGGATTCGCGGCATTCGCCCCGAGACCGTAAACCGTCTCGGTGGGGAACACCACCAGGTCGCCCGCGCGCAACGTCTCGACGGCTTTCTCGATTTCAGTCTGTGTAGCTCTAACCACGGCTCCATGATATCAAATGAACCGCTGCATGAACTTCAAGTCGAGCCAGCGGCCGAACTTTTGGCCAACCTCGCGGAAATGCCCGACGACCTCGAAGCCGAGACGCTCGTGAAGCGAGATGGAGGTCACATTTTCCGCATCGATTCCTGCGATCATGACGTGCTTCTCCATGACCGCCGCCGCCTCGATGAGCGCCACCACGAGCGCCCGTCCGATGCCGCAACGCCGGCTGTCGGCGCGCACGTGCACGCTGTGCTCGACGCTCTGGCGGTAGCACGGCCACGCGCGAAACTCGCCGAAAGTGCCGAAACCGACGACGCCCGAGGAATCGGCGGCGGCCAGTACCGGATAGCCTTCGCGCCGCTTCGCGTCGAACCACTTTTCGCGATCCTCGAGAGTGACTTCCCGGTCGGAGTACACCGCCGTGGTGTTGCGGATCACCTCGTTGTAGATCGCCATGATTTGCGGCAGCTCGCCGCGCGCCGCCGGGGCGATCGAAAAGCCCGGGCTCATGGCGCGCGGGCGAGCGTGACGTCCGGATCGAGCGGTATGCGCCGCCAGCTGCCGTCGCTCTCGCGGTCCAGCTCGTAGGCCGGCCAGTAATGCTTGTCGAGCTTCAAGGTGATCACGTCGGTGATTCCGTTCCAGCTGATGGTCTTCAGGCGCAGCGATGCCCGGTCCGGCTTGCCGCGCACCACTTTGAGAAAGGCGTCGAGATCGGGAGTCGGCTGCCCGTCCACCTCGACGATGCGCCGGCCGGCATACAAGCCGTAGTGCGTCGCCGGGGATCCGTAGAAGAAGAACGAGACGAATACCCCGTAAGGTGCGATGCCGCGCTGCACCGCCATCGCTCGATGGGGAGCCTGCAGGGTCGCTCCGGCCCAGATGACCACACGGTCGAGTCCTCGCCCGTCGAGCGCCGCTGTCTTCAATTCCAGGGTCTTCTCGGCGCCGTCGCGCCATATCGTGACCTCCACCTCCGGCTTCTGCACGGCGCGCTCCACCTCGCGGAAACGGCTGACGACCTTGCCGTCGATGGCGAGCAGCAGATCACCCGGCTCCAGTGCCGTGGCGGCCGGCGCTCCGGCGACCAGCCGGTCGATGCTCAGCACCTGTCTGCGCTGCTCGTCATGCTCCTCGAAGCGCTTCACCCAGGCATCGGTCAGTCCGAGCTTGCGCGCATCGGCGAGCGAGTCGACGTCGAACTCGGCCTCGAACGAATACAGCGGCTTCTGGCTCGAGACGGCATTGATCATCTCCGTGACCAGATCCGCGGATATGCCGCGGTTGACCTGCTCCAGCTCCCGCTGCGTCTCGAACGCGAAGCTCGACCAGAGCGCCACCACGTCGCCCTTGTCGTCGGCCAGCACCCCGTCGAGATCGGGGGGCGCGTTCACCAGACTGATGGCCTCCAGATTGCTGTCGCGGAAACGCAGCGTGCGGGACAGCGGAAACGCGACCGGGTCGACGCTCGCCACCTGGGTGCGCTCCGACATGACCCTCGAGTCGCTGCGCTGGCCGACCACCCACACATCGTCCCCCGGGCGCAGCTCCTGGGTGACGAATGTCGCGGCGCGCACCGGCGTATCGCCGATCTGGCGCGGGTCGTAGGAGACGACCGCCAGATTGTGCAACGGATGGATGAACTCGACCTTGCCGGGCACCTCCACCGTACCGTTGAAGGTGATGCGCACATCGCCCATGGAGAGCGGCACCGTATTGCGGTCGATGACCACGAGGCCCCGCTTCGTGTCCACGATCACACCCGTTCCATGGTAGTTCTTCTCGGTCACGCCGGACACCGAGTAGGGCATATCGAACGTGACGGTCACCAGCGACGGCGCCAGGCGATCGATGCGCGGATCGCCGGTCTTGCCGTATTCGGTGCTGGCCGGCTGCAGCGCCGGGGCCACGGGGCCCACCGCAAGCGCCACACACGGCCAGACGCCGAGCGTGTCGTCGCGCTTGCACTTGCGCGCCGGAAACCAGCGCCGGTCCATGCGGATGACCTTGAGCTGGGGGGTGCGCGGGTCCTCGAGCGTGACGTAGCGCACCGTGGCGCGGGCGCCGTCGGCAAGCTCGGCCAGCGCCGCCTGGAAATCCTCGAGCTTCTCCATCTTCTTGCCGTTGAAGGAGCTGATCAGCGCGCCGCGCGGAATGCCGGCGCTGCCGAACACGTAGCCGGGATTCGCCACATAGACTCCCTTGATCGGCAGGTTGTAATGCCGCGCCTGCTGGTAGGACAGGGTATGCACCACCGCCTCGCCAAACTCGATGTACTCATCCGCCGTGATGGCGCCCAGCGACTCGACCTCGAGCGCATGGCGCAAGGTCTGGTTTCCGCGCAACACCTCGACCCTGACGTCCTGACCGACGTGATTGTCGAGCACATCCTCGAGGGCGAAGAACTCCGGCACCGGCTTGCCGTTGATCGAGAGCAAAACGTCGCCCGGCGATAGGATGCCGTCCGCGGCGGAGCCCGGCTGCACCTCATCGACCACCAGCATGCCGGTGAGCTTGGGGAACGCCGCGCGCATGCGCGCTTCCGTCCCGGCATCGAGCCCGAGCCGCCGCAGCTCGTCGTACGGGGTGTACTTGAACACGGTCTGGAGGGTGCCGCGGGGCACGGACTTGCCGGCATCGATGTACTTGAGCGCGCGCGTGATCGCCGGCAGCGGCAGATAAAAGCTCGACGCCGCACCGGTTGCGCCTCCCGCATTCAGAGCCACCACCCGCCCCTGGATGTCGATCACGGGCGAGCCCGACGATCCGCCGGAGGTGCCGGAGGCGGCCTGGTAATAGAAGGTATTGAAGTCGTTGTACTTGCCGTACCCGTACTCGGGCGCCTCGCGGTCGAGGCGCGCGAGCGTGCCGGCGAGAATCGACAGCTGTTCCCCGGCATCATTGCCGACCACGCGAATTTCCCGGCCGATGACGGCGCCCGCCGGATAGAGCGGAAGCTCCGCCGGCTTGATGAAACGCAGCTTCGACGGATCGTAACGGTAGATGCCGAAGTCGTGCACCGGATCGCGGTACACGGGGAAGAGCTGCACTTCCTCGCGATTCTGGAACGTGGCCATCGCCGTCACGGGCCCCGGAGTCACCACGTGGCGATTGGTGAGGATCAGCCCGCGCTTCGCGTCGATGACGAAGCCGGTGGCCTGTGCGGTGGTATTCCATTCCGTATCGAATGCGCGCACGCCGTCGATCTGGATCGTGACCACGCCGGAGGCGATCCGCTCCAGGGTCTGCGCCCAGTTGGCGGACCGGTCGAGATATTGCGGAGGCTCGGCGACCGGCGCGGCGGCGCTGGGCGGTGCCGTGACGTTCACCGGCGGAGGCGCATTCAGCGCAGGCGGCGGATGCTCCACACTGTCGGACGGGCCGGCCGAAGCGGCCGCGCCGAGCAGCAAGAGCGAGGACAACAGGAGACTACGGGACATACCCATTCTGGAAACTGCCTGGAGAGTGCGTGAGAAACGTCGATTGGTCGGACAAGCCTCGGAGCCGCACGGTTCCTCAACAAGCCGGCTTCCACGCGATATCGAGCTGCTTCGCCGCCCGCACGTCGTCCAGCCGACGAACCGGCATTGTATGCGGAGCCGAGCGCAGTTTCTCGGGGTCTCGTTGCATTTCACGGCGAATTTCCCGCATCGCGTCGCAAAAACGGTCCAATTCCTCCTTGCTTTCCGTCTCGGTCGGCTCGATCAGCAGGCACTCCGGCACCAGCAGAGGAAAATAGGTCGTGGGTGCGTGGACCCCGAAATCGAGCAGCCGCTTGGCGACGTCCATCGCCGTGATCTCGTAGCGACGGCTCTCGCTTCTCAAGGTGATGATGAACTCATGGCTCGCCCGGCGCGTCGGATAGGCGGCTTCATAACCGGCGTCGGTGAGGCGTTTCAACAGATAATTCGCGTTGAGCGCGGCGAATTCCGCGACTCGAACCATGCCCTGCCGGCCCAGCATGCGCATATAGATGTAGGCACGCAGGTTCACGCCCGCATTGCCCATGAACCCGGAGAGCCGGCCGATGGAGCCCGGCACGTCGGCCTCCGCCAGCCAGCAGAACCCGCCTTGGCGGACCCCCGCCAGAGGAATCGGCAGAAACGGCAACAGCCGCGGGCCGACGCCGACCGCCCCCGATCCCGGGCCGCCGCCACCGTGCGGAGTCGAGAAGGTCTTGTGCAGATTCATGTGAATCACGTCGAATCCCATGTCGCCCGGACGAACTTTGCCGAGGATGGCGTTCAAGTTGGCGCCGTCGTAATAAAGAAGTCCGCCGGCCTCGTGGACGATGCGCGCCACCTCGCCGATTCGACGTTCGAACACCCCCAGGGTCGATGGATTGGTGAGCATGATCCCCGCGGTCGCCGGACCCACGGCGGCCCCGAGCGCCTCGAGGTCGATGCTGCCGCTCGCGTCGCAGGGAATCTCCCGGACCGTGCAACCGCACATGGCGGCGGTGGCCGGGTTGGTGCCGTGCGCCGCCTGCGGCACGATGATCTCGGACCGGGCGTGATCGTTGCGCGCGCGATGGAACGCGCGGATCATTGCGACGCCGGCGAATTCGCCCTGCGCGCCTGCCATCGGCGCAAGGCTCACGCCCTGCATGCCGGTGATTTCCTTGAGCATCTCCTGCAGCTCGTACATGCACGCGAGAAACCCTTGAGGCTCGGGCGCGAGCGGGTGCCTGCCGGTGAACTCGGGCAACATCGCATAGGTGTTGCACGCCTTGGGGTTGTACTTCATGGTGCAGGAGCCCAGCGGATAGAAATGCGAATCGATCGAGAAATTGAGTTGCGAGAGCCGTGTGTAGTGCCTGACCACCTGCAGCTCGGACACCTCGGGAAGCGCCGGCGCGGTTGCGCGGCGCAGGTGCGCCGGAATGTTCGCCGGCCCGGAGTCGGGCTCCGGAGGAAATTGGCTCGCGGCTCGCCGCCCCGGCCTGCTCAGCTCGAATATCAACGGCTCGCGCATGTCGAGAGGAGATCGCGCAACGCGCGCGCGTATGACTCGATGTCCTCATCCAGTTTGGTCTCGGTGGCGCAAACCAGCATGGCATGCCCCAGCTCCGGATGGCTCGCCGCAAGATCCAGTCCGCCCGCGATGCCGCGCCCCGCGAGAGCGGCCAGGAGCGGCGCAGCCGGGCGATCGAGCTTGAGCACCGCCTCGTGAAAGCGCGGCGAGTCGAAGGCCGGGCTGATGCCGGGAATTCGCGACAGGGCTCGCACCAGCGCCTCGGTGCGCTCGGCGCAGGCGGCGGCGACGCGGCCGAGTCCGGCAGGGCCGAGCAGAGACAGATAAATGGTTGCCGCGGTCACCAGCAGCCCCTGGTTGGTGCAGATGTTGGAGGTGGCCTTGCCGCGGCGGATATGCTGTTCGCGCGGCTGCAGGGTCAATGTGAAGCCGGGTCGGCCTTGCGCGTCGAGCGTACGTCCCACGATCCGCCCCGGCATCTGGCGCACCCGCGAAAGCCGGGTCGCCATGAAGCCGAAATAGGGCCCGCCGCAGGCGAGCGGCACACCGAGCGGCTGCCCTTCGCCGCAGACGATGTCGGCGCCGCGCCACCCGTCGTTCGTGCCACCCCACTCTCCCGGCGGCTTGTACAGCGCGAGCGAGGTCGGATTGACCACCGCGATGACGAGCGCGCCGTGCGTGTGGGCCCAGTCGGTCAGCGCGTCCACTTCCTCCAGATTGCCGAAGAAATTCGGCTGCTGGATCACCAACGCGGTGCACGGGCCGCCGCCTCGCGCGCGCCGTAGAGCGCCCATGTCCACGCGCCCGGAGCGCCGCTCGAACTCCGTGATCTCGAACTCCACGCCCTGGTTTCGCGCGATGGACTGCGCCACCTTGAGGTAGGTCGGGTTGACGGTGCGCGGCACCAGGATGCGTCGGGATTCGGAGCCGCGGTTCGCGCGCACGGCCATGAGACAGGCTTCGGCCAGCGCGGAGGCACCGTCGTACAGCGAGGCGTTCGCGGCCTCCATGCCGGTGAGCGCGCAGATCATCGACTGGTACTCGTAGATCAGCTGCAACGTGCCCTGGCTCGCCTCCGCCTGATAGGGCGTATAGGCGGAATAGAATTCGCCGCGCGTGGCGATCGCCCAGACCGGCGCGGGAATATGGTGCTCGTAGGCCCCCGCTCCGATGAAATTGAGCAGCCGCCCGTCGGCCGCCGCGCGTTCGGTGAGAAGGCGCGCCACTTCCATCTCGCCGCGCGCGGCCGGCACGCCGGCGAGCGATGCGCCCTTGAACTCGGCCGGAATCTCCTCGAACAGCTCATCGATGGAACGCGCGCCGATCGTCGACAGCATCTCCGACACATCCGCTTCCGTGTGCGGGATGAATGGCATGGCGCCCCTTACGCGGGCTCTTTGATGTATTGCAGGTATTCGGCCGCCTTGAGCAAGGCGCTACCGGCGGGAGCGTCGCCGCGAGCCACCCGCATGAGCCAGCCCGCTCCGTAGGGATCGCTGTTGAGGAGCTCCGGCTGTTGCGTGAGCGCGTCGTTGCGAGCGACCACCCGACCCGATACCGGACTGTAGACATCCGAGGCCGCCTTGACGGATTCGACCACGGCGCAGGCCTCTCCGGCCTTGAGCTCCCGTCCCACCTGTGGCACCTCGACGAACACCAGGTCGCCGAGCGCATCCTGCGCGTGGTCCGTGATGCCGATCTCCACCTGTCCGTTGGCGAGGTCTCGGATCCACTCGTGGGTCCGCGTGTAGTGCAAGTCGTCCGGTACGTTTTCGCTCACTGTCGTCGACTCCTTGAGGTTAAAGCTCGATCAATGCCTTGCCGTTGCGCACGAACGGCGGTTTCACGACGCGCGCGGCGTGCTGCTTGCCGCGGATATCGACCAACACCCGCGTGGGGGCGTGTCTGCGCACGCGTGCCAGCGCGATGGCCCGACTCAGGGTCGGCGAGAAGCTGCCGCTGGTGATCTCGCCGATGACGATCCCGGGACTCGCGGCCGAGGCGCCCGCGCCCGGCTCGGTGGGCGCGGCGCTCACGGGTTGATGGCTGCGTAGCATGCCGCGTTCCTCGAGCACCAGTCCCACCAGCTCATCGCAGCCCTCGGCGCGGGCGCGCAGGAGCGCGCTGCGGCCGATGAAATCCCGCTCCGCGGGCTCGAACGCGACGGTCCAGTCCAAACCCGATTCCAGGGGATGGCGGCTCTCGTCCATGTCGCTGCCGTAGAGATTCATGCCGGCCTCGAGTCGCAGGGTATCTCGGGCACCGAGGCCCGCCGCCGCCACGTCGCGCGCGGCCAGGGAATGCCATACCCCCGGGGCCTCCGCGGCCGGAAGCATGATCTCGAAGCCATCCTCGCCCGTGTATCCGGTGCGGGCGAGGAACCAGGAGTCGATGGCCGCCGCCGAAAATCGCGCGATACCGAGCGCGGTCTCGCGATGCGCGGCGGTGAGGAGCGAGGCGGTCTTCTCGCGCGCGAGCGGTCCCTGGACCGCCACGATCGCGAGGTCGGTGCGTTCTCGCACCAACACCCCGAGCGGCGCCGCATGCGCCTCAATCCAATCGAGGTCCTTGCGCCGCGTGCCGGCGTTGACCACGAGCCGAAACCAGTGCTCGGTGACGAAATAGGTGATCAGGTCATCGAGGGTCCCGCCGCTCGGCTCGAGCATGCAGGAATAGAGTGCCGTGCCGGGAACCTTGAGCTTCGCGACGTCGTTCGCGAGCAGCCGGGACAGGAGCTCTCGAACCCGCGGTCCGGTCAGATCGACCACGCCCATGTGCGATACGTCGAACATCCCGGAGTCCCGGCGTACCGCCCGATGCTCCTCGAGCTGAGAACCGTAGGAGAGCGGCATGTCCCAGCCGCCGAAATCGATCATCTTGGCACCCGATGCGACATGGGTGCCGTAGAGAGCTGTTTTCAGGCCCATCGCTACCTCGCGCGAATCCGGACTCAAGGACCGCACGCACCCCTCGGTGCGTGCTGCCCCTCTGTCCTTCGGACCTGAGAGATCGAGCGCTGTCGAAGCGCTGCGCCCCTTCGGTGGGTCGATTCCGTCACCGGCTCGACCGCTCTCCAGAGATCACGAGAGACCGTAGTACTTGGGCCTGAGCGTTTCCGGGCGGTTGCGCCTTCGGCGGTCCTCGGCGAACGAGGACGCTCTCCACACGGCTCTTATCGCGATCCCGCATCATATCACGAGCGGCCGAAGCGGTCGGCGGCCGTCCCGATCCGTCGTCAGCCACCGGATTTTTTGGCCGGCCAGCCGAGCTTGCCGAGCTCGGTGACGATGGTGTCGCGATGCTCGCCCTGGATCTCGATGATGCCGTCACGCACCGTGCCTCCCGAGCCGCAGCGTTTCTTGAGCCGGGCTGCGATCGATTCGAGCTCGGACACCGGCAGCGGCAGGCCCGTGACGGTAGTCACGCCCTTGCCCGCGCGGCCCTTGGTCTCGCGCCCCACCCGGACTGCGGGCGTGCCGGCCGCGCCCGGGGCCCCTTTCGGGCACACGCAAGCCCGCACTGCACGCCGGCAGTTCGGGCAAAGCGTCCCGATCCCCGTGGAATAGACCAGCCGATCAGCCATGGATGTAGAATACCTGCATGCAAACCCGCAGAAAATCGCTCGCCGTGAAGATCGGCCACATCACCGTGGGCGGCACCGCCCCCATCGTCGTTCAATCGATGACCAATACCGATACGGCGGACATCGAGGGCACGGTCGCCCAGGTCAAATCGCTGGCCCGGGCCGGCTCCGAGCTCGTGCGCCTCACCGTCAACAACGACGAAGCGGCCGCCGCGGTTCCTCACATCCGCGAAAAGCTCGATGCCCAGGGCCTCACCACGCCCCTGGTGGGAGACTTCCATTTCAACGGTCACAAGCTTCTGAAGGCCCACCCCGCCTGCGCCGAGGCGCTCTCGAAGCTGCGCATCAATCCGGGCAACGTGGGCCGGGGCTCGAAGCGCGATCCGCAGTTCGCGGAGATGATCGAGACCGCCTGCAAATACGACAAGCCGGTGCGGATCGGGGTGAACTGGGGGAGCCTGGATCAGGACCTCTTGACGCGGCTGATGGACGAGAACTCGAAGCTCGAGGCGCCGCTTCCGGCTCTGGACGTGATGCGCGAAGCCATCGTGGTGTCGGCCCTGGACAGCGCCAGGCGCGCCGAGAGCCTCGGGCTCAAGTCCGACATGATCGTGATCAGCGCCAAGGTGAGCGGCGTTCAGGATCTGATCGCCGTTTATCGAAACCTCGCCGCACGGTGCACCTATCCGCTGCATCTCGGGCTCACCGAGGCGGGCATGGGCAGCAAGGGCATCGTCGCCTCCACCGCCGGCATCGGCGTGCTGCTGCAGCAGGGTATCGGCGATACGATCCGCGTGTCGCTGACGCCCGAGCCCAACGGTGACCGCACCCAGGAAGTGATCGTGGCCCAGGAGATCCTGCAAACCATGGGCCTGCGCTCGTTCACGCCCATGGTGGTCGCGTGTCCCGGATGCGGACGCACCACCAGCACGTACTTTCAGGAGCTCGCGCAGAAAATCCAGAGCCACATCCGCCATCGAATGCCGGAATGGCGCAAACGACATGCGGGCGTGGAGGACATGACCGTGGCGGTCATGGGGTGCGTGGTCAACGGTCCCGGCGAGAGCAAGCATGCCAACATCGGCATCAGTCTGCCCGGCACCGGCGAGCATCCGGTGGCGCCGGTGTACGAGGACGGTGAGAAGACGGTGACCCTCAAAGGGGATCGGATTGCGGAGGAGTTCCAGGAGCTCGTCGAGCGTTACATCGAGCGCACTTACAGCCGGGAACCGGCATGAGCGAGGAGAGCGCCGCCGCTCTCGCCGCCAAGAAATGCGCGCCTTGCGAGGGCGGCGTGCCGGCGCTGACACAGGCCGAGGCGGCCGCCCTGCTCCGCGAGCTGCACGCGGACTGGAAGCTTGCGCCCGACGCCAAAAGTCTGCGGCGCGCGCTTAAGTTCAAGGACTTCTATCGCACCATGAGCTTCGTGAATGCCCTCGCGCACATCGCGAACGTCGAGGACCATCATCCGGACCTCGAGGTCGGCTACGGCTACTGCCGCATCAGCTACTCGACCCACGCCATCGGTGGGCTGTCGCAGAACGACTTCATCTGTGCGGCGAAGATCGACCGGATCTCGACCTGACCCGGGCCGAGGGTCTGCTCAAGACCCCGGCATTTTCACGAACGCGGGCACGTCCCCCTCGATCCCCAACGCACGCCTGGCGAGCCGCCGCTTGAGGAACCCCAGTCGCCCCACGGCACCGAGACCCGCCGCACGCAAGCTCACGACCGCCGGATTGGAGGTCGCGAACAGCCGCTCCATTCCATCGAGCGCCGCCGCGGTGAGGAGATTCTCGCTCTTGCGCCGGCGCTCGTAGCGGCGCAGCGCGCCGTGGTCGCCCAACGTCGCAGACTGGACCAGCGTCGCAGACTGGACCAGCGTCGCAGACCGGACCCGCGCGGCGGCCTCACCGGGCGCGCCGGCATCCTCCAGCACCTCGGCGAGCGTGGCGCAATCCAGGAATCCGAGATTGAGTCCCTGCCCGGCCAGCGGATGGACTGCGTGGGCGGCATCTCCGACCAGCGCGGCTCGCGGCCGCACGTAATCGACCGCGTATTGCAAATGCAGCGGGAAGCTTGCGATCGCCGTGGTGAGCTCGATGGCTCCGAGAACCTCGCCGCTGGCCGCCTGTACCGCCGCGGCGAATTCCGACGCGTCGAGCGCCCGCAAGCGCTCGGACATCTCGCGGGTCACGCTCCACACGATCGAGCAGCGGCCGTCGGACAGCGGCAGGAAAGCCAGTGGCCCGGTCGACAGGAAACGCTGCCACGCGGTGCTTCGATGAGGCTCCGCCGTACGCACGTGCGCTACCATTGCATCCTGATGATAGCTGTGGCCCGCCGTCGGCACGCCGAGCAGCGTGCGGATCCGGGAGCCCGCACCGTCGGCTGCGATCAGCAACTGCGCGTCGAGATCGCGGCCATCGTTGAGCGCGATTCGCACGCCGCGCTCGGCGACCTCGATCGACCGCACCGGCTCATCGACGAAGACCACTCCGGCGCCGGCGGCGGCCAGCAGGCAGCATTCCTGCAGGGCTCGACCGTCGACGATGCACCCGAGGTCCGGCTCGCCCAGCTCGGCGCAATCGAAGGTCAACGAATTGCGTCCGCCCGGCACCCCGCTCTCGTCCCACACGCACATGCGTTCGTAGGGGAACATCAGCCGGGACGGCAAGCGCTGCCACACACCGCAGATCCGCAACAACCGCTCCGACGCGCGGCTCAACGCGAACACCCGCAGATCCCAGGGCAACCACGCCGATGCCGCCCCGGCCGATGGCGCCGCCACGGCCGATGCCGCCCCCGCCGATGGCGCGACCGCCCGCTCCGCGACCACCGCAACCCGGCCGGGCGCAGCGATGCGGCGGGCCACCAGCAGCACGGCCATCACGCATCCCACGGGCCCTGCGCCCGCGATGACCACGTCGAAGTCTCGGCTCACGAGGCTTGCCCTTCCGGCCGCCGTGCCAGCGGCACTCCGCGCGCGAGCTTCGGAATCCGGCCCGCGGCGCCCGTCGACAAGGAGGACAGCGCGGCCTTCGCCGGCGGCAACAGATCGAACGCGAGCAGGCCCAGATTACGCAACTGCCGAACCGGGCCGAAGGGCGTCGAGAACAAGCGCACCAGCCCGTCCGTGAACGCGATGATCTCGCGACGGTCCGCCGCGCGCCAGGCATCGTAGGCCGCCATGAACGACTCCCCGCCGAGCTCGCGCCGGTGCTCGGCGATGAGCTCCGCGAGACTCGCGGCATCGCGCAACCCCAGGTTGAATCCCATACCCGCCACCGGGTGCAGCCCCTGCGCCGCATTGCCGACGATGACGCAACGGCCTGCGCTCGTCCTGCGGGCACGCGACAGCGACAAAGGGTAGGCGACGCGGCGTCCGGCCTTGAGAAAACGGCCGAGCCTGAAGCCGAATCGGCGCTGCACCTCCGTGAGGAACTCCTCGTCGCTCCAGGACATGGCCGTGGCGGCCAGATCGCGGGCCAGGGTCAACACCAGCGTGCAGCGCCCGTCCGCGAGCGGCAACAGCGCCAGCGGCCCGGACTCGGTGAAGCGCTCATAGGCCACGTTATCGTGGAAACGTTTCGGCAGCACCGTCGTGATCACGGCGGTCTGATGGTAGTCGCGCACGTCGGCCTCGACGCCGAATGCCCGGCGCACCGCCGAATCGATGCCGTCGGCGGCGACCACGAGACGAGCCTCGATCGAGGCTGCCCCGTCGGGCGCGGAGCTCACGTCGAGCGCAACCACGCCCGCACGCTCTTCGAGCCGGGCGACCCGGGCGGGGCAGAACACGCGCACATCCGCTCGTCCCGACAGCCGCGACCAGAGCGCCGACCCCAGCGACCGATTGGGGACCACGCTCCCCAGGGAGCGGAGGCCCTGTTCGGCGGCGTCGATGCGGGCGAAACCGAAATGTCCCCGATCCGAAACGTGCACCTTGCGGATCGGCGTCGCATCGCCGCTCACCGCCGCCCACACTCCCAGGGTCTCGAGGATGCGGCGGCTGCCGTTCGAGAGCGCAGTGGTGCGCTCATCGAAGCTCGGCTGCGATGCCGCATCGACGGGGACCGCCTCGATCAGCGCCGTCTTCACGTCGAGATTCTCGAGCGCCGCCGCGAGGCTCGCGCCGACCATGCCGCCGCCCACGATCGCGATATCGAAGCACTCGCTCATGCGGCGTGCACCGCCCGCTCCACCGCCTCCGGCGTTTTCTCGAGCGCTGCCGTCAATACCTCGGGCGCACCGTGCGTCACCAGCACGTCATCCTCGATGCGCACGCCGATGTTCCAGAACTCCTTGGGAACCTTGGACGAGGGGCGAACGTACAGCCCCGGCTCCACGGTGAGCGCCATTCCTGCCTCCAGCACGCGCCATTCTCCGCCCACCTTGTAGTCGCCTACATCGTGCACGTCGAGTCCCAGCCAATGCCCGGTACGGTGGCTGAAGAACGGCAGGTATGCCTGATCCTTGATGAGCCTCGCCGGCGTCCCCTTCAGAAGGCCCAGTTTCTTGAGCCCATGGGTGATCACCCGCACCGCCGCCTCGTGCGGCTGATTCCAGTGGTTGCCGGGACGCGCCCTGTCGATGGCGGCGAGCTGCGCCTCGAGCACGATTTCGTAGACGGCGCGCTGCGCCGGCGTGAAGCGTCCGTTGACCGGAAAGGTGCGGCTGATGTCGGAGGCATACAGCTCATGCTCGCAGCCCGCATCCAGCAGCAGCAAGTCTCCGTCGCTCAAGCGCCGGTCGTTGGCCCCGTAGTGCATGATGCAGGCATTGGCGCCGGCGGCCACGATCGGATGATAGGAGGCGTCGGCGTTGTGCGAGCGGAACTCGTGCAGCACCTCCGCCATCACCTCGTACTCCATGCGTCCCGGCCGCGCGAAACGCATTGCGCGGCGATGCGCCTCGACGGCAATGCGGGCCGCGCGTCGGAGGGCCGCCTGCTCCGCGTGGCTCTTGTAGAGACGCATGTCGTCGAGCACGTGCGCGAGTGCGGCGAACTCCTGCACCCGCGTGCCGTTGACCCAGGCAAGCATGCGCGAGTCGAACTCCGGGTGCGACCCCATGGAGTAGAAGATTCTCGACCGGTGCTCCATGAGTCCCGGCAGAATCTCGTCGATGTCCTCGATGGGGAACGCATCGTCCGCCCCGAAATCGGACACCGCTCCGTCCGTTCCGGCCCAGGCGCCTTCCCACGACTCGCGCAGCGCATCGTGCTCGCGCACGAACAGGAGGTACTCCGCGTGCGCGCGGCCCGGCACGAGCACGGCGACCGCCTCGGGCTCGGGAAAGCCGCTCAGATAATGGAACTGGCTGTCCTGCCGGTAGGTGTATTCGATGTCGCCGTTGCGATACCGGACAGGCGCCGCCGGCAGGACGGCGATGGCATCCTTGCCGATCATGCGCATGAACTGGCGCCGGCGGCGCGCGAATTCCCGGCGGTCCATGGGGTGCGTTGTCAGTGCAGGGTTTGCTGAGCGGCGGGGTAGGATTGCTGGCGCAGCGGCAACAGCTCCTCGAAGACCACCTGCGCCGCAACGCGGATGAACTCCACCAGCTCCGCGTACGCCTGCTCGTTCGATTCGTCCTCGTCCGCGTCATCGCCCGTGGCGCGCGATATCTCGGTGAAGTCTCGAACGATCTCGCCCACGTCGCCGTTGAGCGCATCGAGGTCGGAAATCTGTCCCGTACCGAGCCCGTAGAGAAAACCGGTGCACCATAATGCAAGAGCGTGCGCCCGCCCGTTGAGCGGCTGATCGTCGTCGGGCAGCAAAGGCTGGAACTCCATGCCCTGTTCGCCGAACGATGCAGCCGTTGCGGCGAACACGCGCTCGATCATGGCGGCCGACTCCTCCGAGAGCGATGCGCCGTCCGGCAGAATCTCGTTGACCCAGTCCTGCATCCGATAGGGAGACATGGAGCAAAGCGCGCCGCACAAGGACCCGTGCGCCTCGGCCGCATCGGCCAGGCTTCCCGCCGACGCCAGAACGTCCTCGAAGTCCTTGAATTGAATCTCGGCCAGCATCATTGGCGGAATAATACCGCTTCGGCCCCGCCGTAGGCGACTTTGGGCCGCCCCGTCGCCCCGTCGGACAAAGGCGGGCGCAGTCCCTTTGCAATGCGGAATGGCGCGCTCTATATTGGGCTCGTATGAACGAAGCCAATCCCAAATCGGCGGTCGAGCTCGAGCTCAAGCGGCTTGAAAAGCGGCTCGAGGAGCTCATCGCGACCGTCGCCCAGATCAAGGAAGAGAACCGTGCATTGCGCCAGCGGCAGGAGACCCTCACCGCCGAGCGTGCGAGCCTGCTGCAGAAGAATGAGCAGGTGCGTGCGCGGGTCGAGGCCATGATCGGGCGGCTCAAATCGATGGAGCAGGCATGAGCGACAATCAGGCGCGTGTCAGCGTGCGTATCCTGGAAAAGGAATATCACATCACGTGCCCGATCGAGGAGCGCTCCGACCTGCTCGATTCGGCCGAGTTCCTGAACTCGAAAATGCGCGAGATCCGCGATACCGGCAAGGTCGTGGGACTGGACCGGATCGCCGTGATCGCCGCGCTCAACATGGCCAACGAATTGATTCGCTACCGCAACCGTGACGGTCATCTCGATACGGATGTGGGGGGGCGCTTGCGTATCCTGCGTGAGCGCGTAGAGTCGGCTTTGGAGAAGGGCCGGCAGCTCGAACTGTAGAGCCGGCACGTATCGGTTGATTTTCCGGGTTGAATTTGGCGCCGCCTGCGGTGTTCGATGCGGATCGGGTTACCTCCTGACCCTAATTTGTAAACCCCAGGGGCCGTGCTTGCTGGCAGCATTGTGCAAGTCCGCCTCGAGCGGAAAGCCTTAAGTGCCGGCAGTTAGCCCCACCTGTTGCTCAGGTCGGGAGCAACGGTCCAAAACGGCACAGGCGGGTGGCGCCATCCCTCTTGCATGTTTCGAGCCCCCATGCCCGGCACCGGCTCCTTGAAGGCACGGCTGCGCAAGGATCTGCGCCGCAACCGCCGCGCGCTCGGCCCGGCGGATCACGCTCGGCGCTCCCGTATCGCGGCGGCGCACGTTGCACACCTCCCCGCATTCAAGTCCGGCGCGCGTGTCGCCATCTATCTTCCGTTCGACGGGGAGACCGACCCGGGTGCACTCGTGGCCGCGGCAGCCCGCCGCGGAATTCGTCTCTACGTCCCGGTGGTCGTCAACCTCGCTCATCGGCGGCTGCGCTTCTATCCCCTGGCGGGTAAGACCCGGCCCGGGACCTTCGGCATCTCGATTCCGAAACGTATCCCTCATCGCCATGCCGTGGGACCGCGATGGCTCGACCTGATTGTCATTCCGCTGGTCGGCGTCGACGGTCACGGGCGGCGCTTGGGGATGGGCGGCGGCTTCTACGATCGCTCGCTCGCGTTCAGGCGCCTGCGCCGGTGCTGGCCCGCCCCCAAGCTGGTCGGCTTCGCTTTCGATTGCCAGCGCGCCGAGTCGGTGTTCGCGCAAGCGTTCGACGTGCGCTTGGATGCGCTGGCGACGGAGTCCGGACTTCAGTTCTTCTCGAGGAATCTTCCATGAATCATTGGCTGCTCAAATCCGAGCCCGGCACCTTCAGCATCGATGACCTGGGGGCGCAACCCGGCAAGACCAGCGCCTGGGACGGCGTGCGCAATTATCAGGCTCGAAACATGCTCCGGGACTCCATGAAGAAGGGCGATACCGCCTTCTTTTATCACTCGAGCTGCGAGATCCCGGGCATCGCCGGCATCGTGCGCGTCGTGAAGGAGGGGTATCCGGACAAGACCGCCTTCGATCGCCGGCATCACCACTACGATCCGGAGAGCGAGGCGCACGCACCGCGCTGGTATGTCGTCGACGTGAAGCTCGAGCGCAAGTTCGAGCGCATCATCACGCTTGATGTGCTGCGGCGGCACGCCGACAAGGAGCTGTCGGACTTCGTGATCTTGCGTCGAGGGAACCGTCTGTCCGTGACTCCGGTGACCCAAGCGGAGTGGGATTTCGTTCTCACGCTTGAGTGAGCTCGATCACATCGCTACCACATCCACACCCGTAGAGCGATGTATTGCTTGTAAATTAATTATTCGTGTATATACTCGGTCCCCGGACTAACCCGACTACGGAGTTTTATCATGGCAGCGAAAGCGAAGAAGGCGAAGAAGAAGGCAGCTAAGAAAAAGGCCGCTAAGAAGAAATAGGCCTTCGTAAATAACCAACTGTGCCCGCGTAAGCGGGCACAGTTGTTTCTGGGGTACCCGATATGTCGTCCTCTGGAACTTCACCTGGCCTTTCGCCCACCGAGAAGAAGCGCCGCGCAGCGGAAGCCGCGATGTCCTACGTGCGGGACGGAATGCTGCTCGGCGTCGGAACGGGCTCCACCGTCGGCGAGTTCATCGAAGTCCTGAAAGCCCGGAAAATACGGCTCCAAGGCGCTGTCTCGAGCTCGCGGCAAACCTCCGAGCGGCTGAAGGCCGCGGGCATCGAGGTGCTCGACCTGAACGACGCCGGCGAGCTCGCGCTCTACATCGACGGCGCCGACGAGGCGACGCCGAGCGGCATGCTCATCAAAGGCGGCGGCGCGGCGCTCACTCGCGAGAAGATCGTGGCGGCCGCATCCCGGAGATTCGTCTGCATCATCGACGACAGCAAGCTGGTCGAGGTGCTCGGTGCATTCCCGCTGCCGGTCGAGGTGATCCCGATGGCGCGTTGCTACGTCGCAAGGGAGCTCGCCAAGCTGGGCGGCCTGCCCGCATGGCGCGAGGGCGTGGTCACCGACAACGGCAACCACATCCTGGATGTCCGCAACTTGAGGATCGAGGACCCCGAGGCGCTGGAATCCGCCATCGACGCAATCGCCGGCGTGGTCACGGTGGGTTTGTTCGCGCACCGCCGAGCCGACGTGATGCTCGTGGCGGGCGATGCCGGCATCCGGACCATCGAGCCCTAGTAGCCTCTTCCGCACCGCGAGCCGGGGACGAGGTCTAGATCTCCAGGCGCGTGCCGATCTCGATGACCCTGCCCGGCGGCAAGCCATAGTAATCGGCGATCACCTGCGCGCTGCGCGCCATCTGCATGAAAGCGCGGCGGCGCAGCGGCGGCAGGTCGGAGCGCTGTCCCGGAAGCAGCTCCTCGCGGCTCAGGAAATAGGTCGTGCGCTCCGGCTCGAATTTGATGCCGAAATCTTCCGCATCCCTGAGGATCTGGGTGATGTTGGGCTTCTCCATGAAGCCGAACTGGGCCACCACCCGCACGATACCCTCGCACACCGGCGTCACCGTCAGGCGATTGGCCTCCGGTATGCGCGGCTGCTCCCGGGTCACCACCGTGAGCAGGACCACCTGCTCATGGATCACGCGGTTGAACTTGATGTTGTTGAGCAGCGCCCGCGGCACGCCCGTCGCCTTGGCATCCATGAAGATCGCCGTACCGGGAACGCGCACCGGCGGATCGCGCTTCAAGTCGAGCAGGAACTCGCGCACCGGCTTCTGCTCTCTCAACAGGCGCGCCATCACCGAGGCCCGCCCGCTCGCCCACGTCTGCATCAGCCAATAAATGATGAGACCGGACGTGAGCGGCAGCCAGCCGCCTTCCGGCAGCTTGGTCAGGTTGGCGAACAGGAACGCCAGGTCGACGATGAACAGGAGCGAAAGGCCGGCGCGCAGCCACCGGCTCTTCTCGCCGGTCCTCGACTTGATGAGGCTCAAGGTGAGCGGAGTGACGATGGTCATCGCGCCCGACACCGCCAGGCCGTAGGCGCCGGCGAGCGCCGCCGAGCTGCCGAATCCCAGCACCAATCCGAGCGTCGCCAGCATCATGATCCAGTTCATGGTGGGCACGTAGATCTGTCCGGCGTACTCGGCCGAGGAGTGCTCGACCCGCACCCGCGGAAACAACCCCAGGCTCACCGCCTGCGTGGTCACCGAGAACACGCCCGAAATCACCGCCTGGGAGGCGATGACCGTCGCCGCGGTGGCGATGACCACGAGCGGCAGAAGCGACCACTGCGGAGCCATGAGATAGAACGGGTTGGATATCGCGGCCGGGTTCTCGATGAGCAGCGCTCCCTGGCCGAAGTAATTCAAGATCAGCGCGGGCATGACGATCGCCACCCAGCTCAAGCGAATCGGCGTCTTGCCGAAATGTCCCATGTCGGCATACAACGCCTCGCCGCCGGTCACGGTCAGGAACACGCCGGCGAGCACCGCAAGTGCGCTGATCTGATGCTGGCCCAACAACTGCAGGGCGTATACGGGCGACAGCGCGATCAACACGCGGGGCTCGCGCACGATCCAGCTCACACCCATGACCGCAAGAATGACGAACCACCCGAGCATCACCGGCCCGAACACCTTGCCCACCGAGCCGGTGCCGTGCCTCTGGATGAGGAACAGTCCGACCAGCACCACGACCGTGATCGGCAGAATCGGTATCTGCGCATCGGGCGCAGCGACGTGCAGTCCCTCGACGGCGGAGAGCACCGAGATCGCGGGCGTGATCGCGCCATCCGAGAAGAACAGCGCCGCGCCGAGGATCCCGAGCATTGCATAGACCCTCTTGCGCGGGCTCGCACGCTCGGTGTTGACGACCAGGGCGGTCAGCGCAAGCACGCCGCCCTCTCCCTTGTTGTCGACGTTCAGCACCACCGCGACGTACTTCAGGAGAATGACGAGAACGAGCGCCCAGAAGACCAGCGAGAGCACACCGAAGACATGCTCGGGAGTCACCTGGATGTGGGGACCCGTGAAGCATGCCGACAGGGCATACAGGGGACTCGTACCGATGTCGCCGTACACGACGCCGAGTGCAGCCACCGCCAAAGGCGCGATGCGTCCCCCCGAATTGTGCTCGCCCGACATGGTTATCCGCGGCTGTTGACGATCCCGAGGTAAAAAGGGCCCACCGAGGTGGGCCCTGATTTGGCTGGGGGACTAGGATTCGAACCTAGGTAAACGGTGTCAGAGACCGTTGTCCTACCGCTAGACGATCCCCCAATCTGATCGATCGTGTACCGGAAGAGCCATTCGATCAGCGCTTGGAGAACTGAGTTCCACGGCGAGCCTTGCGCCGGCCCACCTTCTTGCGCTCGACTTCACGGGCGTCGCGAGTGACGAATCCGGCCTTGCGAAGCGGCGAGCGCAGCGTCTCGTCGTAGGACATCAGCGCGCGGGTGATGCCGTGACGGATCGCGCCCGCCTGGCCGGTGATTCCGCCGCCCTCCACATGCGCGTCCACGTCGAATTTGCCCTCCAGCTGGACCGCGCCGAAGGGCTGCTGCACGATCATCCGGCCGGTCTCGCGCCCGAAGAACTCCTCGAGGGAGCGTCCGTTGATCGAGACCTTGCCGGTCCCCTTGCTGAGGTAGACCCGGGCGCTCGAGGTTTTGCGGCGGCCGGTGCCATAAAAGGTGTTGGTTTTGGCCGAGGTTAATGCCATGACGTTGATTCCTGACTCTTAGAGCGTGAGCGCTTTGGGCTGCTGCGCTTGATGGGGGTGGTTGTTGCCGCCGAACACGTGCAGCTTCTTATACATGCGGCGACCCAGCGGTCCCTTGGGCAGCATGCCCTTCACCGCGAACTCGATCGCACGCTCGGGATGCTCCTTGAGGAGCTTTCCGAGATGGATGCTCTTCAGGTTTCCCACGTAGCCGGTGTGCTGGTGGTACCACTTGTCGGTGAGCTTCGCGCCCGTGACCCGCACGGTGCCGGCGTTGATGACCACGATGTGATCGCCCAGATCCTGGTGCGGGGCATAGTTGGGCTTGTGCTTGCCCTTCAAGCGGTGCGCGATTTGGGATGCCAGCCGGCCCAGGGTCTTGCCGGAGGCATCGACCAGGTACCAGTCGCCGCGCGTTTCTTCAGGCTTGGAAAATACGGTTTGCATGGAAATTACTCGGAGTCGGCCCCAGACGAAAGGCGCGAGAGTGTACAGAACCCGAAGCCCTGTGACCAGCCCGACGTTACCGTGAGCCCCTATAATATAATGTACCCATGCCCACCCGCACCTATAGCCTCCCGGACCGGTTGATTGGCGAAATAGATAAGGCAATCAATGTCTTATGCAGCCCCGCCCTGGCATCCCGCCCAATCCCCGGGGGCGGCGCCGGCGAGCCGGCACCGGAACCGGCGGAGCGCCGGGCCTCGGGCCGCCTCATGCGGGTCAACCATGCCGGCGAGGTGGCCGCTCAAGCTCTGTACCGCGGCCAGGCCCTGACCGCCCGCCATTCATCCACCGCGGACAGCCTGCGGCGGGCGGCTGCCGAGGAAATGGACCACCTGGCATGGTGCGAAACGCGGATCAAGGAGCTCGACGGCCGCACCAGTGTCCTGAATCCG
This sequence comes from Steroidobacteraceae bacterium, assembly GCA_036272515.1. Lineage (GTDB taxonomy): Bacteria > Pseudomonadota > Gammaproteobacteria > Steroidobacterales > Steroidobacteraceae > Bog-1198. The sequence goes on from DATAYO010000041.1 coordinate 57,991, forward strand.
CTCTGGTATGCCGGCTCGTTCCTCATCGGAGCGATGGCGGGGCTCTCCGGCGACCGCGCCAGCCTCGGTTTCATTGCCGAGACCGAGCGCCAGGTCGAATCGCATCTTCGCGACCACCTCGACCGGCTGCCCGCCGCGGACCACCGCAGCCGCGCCATCGTCGCGCAAATGACTCACGACGAGATGCGTCATGGATTTGAGGCCGCCTCGCTCGGCGGCCGGGAGCTGCCGCTTTGGATCAAAGGAGCGATGCATCTCACCTCGAAAGTCATGACGGGCAGCTCGCGCTGGCTGTAAGGTGAGGCCACGAGTGCTTGCGATTCCGGGACTTATGTAATAAAAGATGCGCCAGAACGGGCGTTTTAACGACCTCAATTTTTCGGGAGTGACCATGGAAGAAGCGGCAAAAGCCTTAAGCGATATCCCCGCGATCAATCGTTTCTTGAGCTACTGCCGCATCAGGACGGTCCCCTCCAAAACCGTCATCATCCATGCGGGCGATCTGCCGGACATTCTCTACTACATCATCTCGGGCTCGGTCGAGGTCATGATCGAGGACGAGGACGGCAACGAGATGGTGCTGGCGTATCTCAACAAAGGACAGTTCTTCGGCGAGATGGGATTGTTCTACGAACAGCCGACGCGCAGCGCCTGGGTGCGCACCCGGCAGCAATCCGAGCTCGCCGAGATGACCTATCCCCGATTCCGCCAGATCGCCGCGGAGAGCCCGGGACTCATCTTCGAGCTGGCGACGCAGCTCGCCACGCGCCTCGATCGAACCAATCGCAAGCTCGGCGACCTCGCGTTCGTCGATGTCACGGGCCGCGTCGCCCACGCCATCATGGATCTTTGCGGAGAGCCGGATGCGATGACGCATCCGGAAGGCATGCAGATCAAGGTCAGCCGCCAGGAGCTGTCGCGGCTGGTCGGATGCTCGCGCGAGATGGCGGGGCGCGTACTGAAGGTGCTCGAGGAGCAAGGTCTGTTGCGCGCCACCGGCAAAACCATCGTCGTGTTCAACGCGCGTCCGAAGGTGAAAACCCGGCCGCTGGTCGTGCCGGTGAAGGCTTCCGCAGGCGCATCGCCCGGCAAGACAACGCGCGTCGACCCGGTGGACGATGATGACGACGACGATGACGACGAAGAATAAGCCGTAGGGCCGGCACCGCGCGCAGTGCGATTACCGCGCACCGCCCGCCGAGTTTTCCGCATTGAAGTTTTCCACGTATCGCGCGATCCGGAGGGTTGAGGGCGAAGGTGAGGGTATCTCCTGCAATTTTTTGAATCTAAAAAATTGCAGGAGATACCCTCACCTTCGCCCTCAACCCTAATACGACGCTGTCCAGTGCGGAAGACTTTTCTGATGGACTATTAGCGCGCCGCGCTCTTGCCGCGCAAGATCTCCGCCCGCATCGCGCCGATGGTTGCAGCGTAATCCGGGCTTTCGAAGATGGCCGATCCCGCCACGAAGGTATCGGCGCCCGCCTCGGCGATCTGCGCCGCATTCTGCACTTTGACCCCGCCGTCGATCTCGAGACGGATGTCGCGCCCGATGGCATCGATGCGCTTGCGGGCCTCGGCGAGCTTGCCGAGCGACTCGGGAATGAACTTCTGTCCGCCGAAGCCGGGATTCACCGACATGATGAGCACCAGATCGATCTTGTCGATCACGTAGTCCAGCCAGTTGAGCGGAGTCGCGGGATTGAACACCAATCCCGGCGAGCAACCTGCGTCACGAATGTGCTGGATGGTGCGATCGACGTGCAGGGTGGCCTCGGGATGAAAGCTGATGCGGGTCGCCCCCGCCTTGGCGAAATCCGCCACCAGCGCGTCCACCGGGGAGACCATCAAATGAACGTCGATGGGCGCGGCGATTCCCGCCTTGCGCAGCGCCTCGCACACCATGGGCCCCACGGTGAGGTTGGGCACGTAGTGATTGTCCATGACGTCGAAGTGGATCCAATCGGCGCCCGCGGCGAGCACCGCGTTCACTTCCTCTCCGAGGCGGGCGAAATCCGCGGACAGGATGGAAGGAGAGATGATGATGGCCATGTCGCACTCTATCAACGCATGCCGCGCGCCGCACGTATTGACTCGTAGGCTTCCTGGATCCGCTGCGTCTTCTCTTTCGCCCATTGCGCCATCGACTCGGGCAGCCCATTCGCGACCAGCTTGTCGGGGTGGTGGCGGCTCATCTGCCGGCGATAGGCCTTGGTGACATCCTGATCGCTCGCCTGCGCGTTGATCTCGAGCTCCGCATAGCTATCGGACAGCGGTCTCTCCGGCGTGGCGGCACGGCCCGCAAAGCCCGAATAGCCCCGACTGCGCGCCCGCACCCCCGCTTCCATGCGCGCGAATTCGAGCCCCGACATCCCGAGCCGCTCGGCGGCGCGGATCAGGATGCCGCGCGCCGGCGGCGAGAGGCCGTTGCCGGCGAGCGCCGCGCGCAGCTGCAGCTCGATGAATGCGGACAACAGGTCGTAACGCAGGCCGCAGGCCTCGCGCAACTGTTCCACGCTGAAATTCGCGTCGTACGCGGGCGATTTCCCGGCGCGGAAGCAAGCGATGGCGGCAGCGATCTCCGCGGGCCCCAGCCGCAGGTCCTGCATCAGCCGCCGCGCCGCATCAATCTCGGCCTCGGAGACCCGTCCATCGGATTTGGCGACGTGGCCCATGAGCTCGAAGGTGGTGCGGAAGAACACGTCGGAGACCGATGCGCTCGCGGCCGGCCCGGAGGAGATGAATCCGAGCACGCCGCTCTGATCGAGCATCTGCCCGAGGATCGCCCCGACCACGGCGCCCCATAGGGTATGGGTGACCAGAAAGCCCACCAACGCGCCAAAAAATGTTCCTTTCCACGCCATTTGACCTATCCGAACCGCCCCGCCACAATCGCCGACCTTCCAACCCACAATGGTAGCAGTCCGGACGCATGGAACCGCTTTCGCCATCGCCGCCGCTATTCGAGAGTCGAATTCGCGGTCTGAAGAAGATCCACCAGGGAAAGGTGCGCGACATCTACGAGGTCGACGCGGAGCATCTGCTCATCGTCACCACCGATCGGTTGTCGGCCTTCGACGTGGTGCTGCCCGACCCGATCCCCTTCAAGGGGGAGGTACTGACGCGGATCTCCGCGTTCTGGTTCGACAGGACCCGGCACATCGTGGCCAATCAGCTGACCGGGCTCAAGGTCGAGGACGTGGTGCGCGACCGCGACGAGCTTGCCTCGCTCACCGCGCGCTCGATGGTGGTGCGCAAGCTCAACGCGTTGCCGGTCGAGGCCGTCGCGCGCGGATACCTGATCGGCTCGGGATACAAGGACTATCAGGCGCGAGGCTCCGTCTGCGGCATTGCGCTGCCGCCCGGCCTCAAGATGGCGGACGCGCTTCCCGAACCCATCTTCACGCCGGCGTCGAAAGCGCCGGCCGGCCACCATGACGAGAACGTCGACTTCGAGACGATCGTCAAGGCCGTGGGCAGGGAGCTTGCGGAGAGCATTCGCCGCATCACGCTGGCGCTGTATTCCTTCGCTGCGGCCCACGCGCGCGCGCGCAACATCATCATCGCGGACACGAAGTTCGAGTTCGGCACCGACAAGGCCGGGGATCTGATCTTGATCGATGAGGCGCTCACCCCGGATTCGTCGCGCTTCTGGCCGATGGCTTCGTACAAGCCCGGCATCAGTCCGCCGAGCTTCGACAAGCAATTCGTGCGTGACTACCTCGAATCGCTGCACTGGAACAAAAGGCCGCCGGCGCCGCATCTGCCCCCGGATATCATCGCGCGCACCAGCGACAACTATCGCAACGCGCTCGAGCTGTTGACCGCCTGACGGCAGGTCGCGGCATGGCAACGACGCTGGATCGGCTGCAGGAGCGACTGTTCCACGGATCGCGGAGCATGGCACCTCCCTGGGGGCCCTTGTTGCGCGTGCTGCGTTACCCGGCGGCCATCGGCCGGGACTGGCTGGCCGGCGAGATCAGCGGACAGGCCATGAGCCTCGCCTATACCACCCTCCTGTCGCTGGTGCCGCTGCTGGTATTCAGCTTCGCCATCTTGAAAGGACTGGGTGCGCGCACCGACCTGTACTTCCTGTTGCACGAGTTCTTTCGGCCGCTCGGCGGCGCCGCGAATCAGTTGGCCGAGAGCGTGACCCGGTCGGTGTCGAACATGCGCGGCGACGTAGTGGGCTCGATCGGCTTGATCTTTCTCCTCTACTCGGTCATCAGCACCATCCAGAAGATCGAAGCCAGCTTCAACTTCGTGTGGCGCCTCGATCGGCCGCGGAGCCTGGTTCGCCGCCTCACGGAATATTTGAGCATCATGATCATCGGGCCGATCCTGCTCGCGGTCGCGCTCGGCCTGCTGGGCTCGGCGCTGCATAGCTCTGCGGCCCAGTGGCTCGGCTCGAGCGCGCACTTGGGCTGGCTGGTTCAGGGACTGGCCTGGGTGCTGCCCTACGCCATCGTCACCGCCGTGTTCACCTTCATGTATGACTACATTCCAAACACCCATGTGGAGTTCCGCGCGGCGCTGATCGGCGGAGTCACCGGAGGCATCATCTGGGGGCTGGTCGGTCAGGTGTTCACCGCCCTCATTCTGTATTCCTCGCGGATGATGGTGGTTTATTCCGGCTTCGCCATCGTGCTCACGACGCTCATCTGGATTTACTTGAGCTGGCTCATCCTGTTGGTCGGCGCCGAGCTCGCTTTCTACGTCCAGTTCCCGCAGTACCTGCCGCACGGCCGCGAATCAATCGTGCTCACGGGCAGTATGCGCGAGCAGATTGCCCTTGCCGTGATGTACCTCCTCGCGCGCGACTATCGCGACGGCTTCACGCACTGGAATGGCGTGCGCCTCGCCGCCGAGCTGGACCTTCCCGCAACCTCGCTGGCGTCGGTGCTTGCGAGCCTCGAGAAGGCCGCTCTCATCGTCCGTACCGAGCACGAGCATTTCCTGCCGGGCCGCGATCCGGCGCGCATCCCGATCTCGTCGGTGATCGAGGCGGTGCGCGCCCCTCAGAGCGGCGTGGCGCCTGCCGGCCAGGCCGCGGCGCCCGCCGCACGCGTGCTCGAGGAGGTCGACGCGGCGCTCAGGGAAAGTCTCGGCGGGCGCTCCGTGAGGGATCTGCTCGGCCCGGAATGAGGACCGCCCGGGGCGAGGCCGCGGCGATCCTATTCTCCGGCGATGGTCATCTCCTTGAGCAGCACCGATCCCACGCGAATGCCGCCGCGCACATCCACGTCATCGCCGACCGCGACGATGTCCTCGAGCATCGCGCGCAGATTCCCCGCGATGGTGATTTCGGCCACGGGATACTGAAGGGCGCCCCGCTCCACCCAGAATCCGGTCGCGCCCCGGGAATAATCACCGGTCACGCCATTGACGCCCTGGCCCATGAGCTCCGTCACCAGGAGCCCCTCGCCCAACCGCTCGAGCATCGCCTGCCCGCCGCCGGCCATATTCGGGGCGACCACCAGATTGTGCACGCCGCCGGCGTTGCCGGTGGTCGTGAGCCCCAATCGACGCGCCGAGTAGCTGGACAGGATGTAGCCGGTGAGCACGCCGTCGCTGACCAGCTCGCGCTCGCGCGTCGCCACACCTTCCTCGTCGAAGGGAGCGCTGCCCATGGCCTTGGGAATGTGGGGACGTTCGCCGATCGAGAAGCCCGTCGGAAAGACCTGCTGCCCCGCCGCGTTCAACAGGAACGAGGACTGGCGGTATTGACTGCTGCCGCGTATCGCCGCGCAGAAATGCCCGATCAGCCCGCGCGCCATGTCGGGCGCGAACAGCACGGGTGCGCGCCGCGTGGTGAGCTTGCGAGGCTTCAGGCGCGCGATGGTGCGCCGGGCGCTTTCCCGTCCGATCGACTCGGGTGCATCCAGCTCGTGCCAGTCGCGCGAGGTGGAATACCAGTAATCGCGCTGCATGTCCTCGCCGGTGCCCGCCAGGACCACGCAGCTCACATTGTGCGTGGTCGTGGGATAGCCGCCGATGAAGCCGTGCGTGTTCCCATAGACATGCAATCCCTGATGCGTGTTGACGGAGGCGCCCTCCGAGTTGTTGATCCGCGGATCGAACCCGAGCGCCGCGGATTCGCACGATCGGGCGATTTCGATGGCCCGCTCGGCGCTCAAGGGCCACGGATGGTCGAGATCGAGATCCGGCTGCGAGCGGGCCATGAGCGCCGCATCCGCGAGACCCGCATAAACGTCCTCGGCCGTGAATCGGGCGATGCTACAGGCCTTGGCCACCGTGGCCTCCACCGCGCTCGCCGAGAAATCCGCGGTGCTCGCCGAGCCTTTGCGCTCGCCGAAATACACGGTGATGCCCATGCTGCGGTCGCGCTGGTGCTCGAGGGTTTCGACCTCTCCCAGCCGTACCACCACCGATAAGCCGCTGTTCTGGCTCACCGCAGCCTCCGCCTGAGATGCACCGCGAGAGCGCGCCTCTTGCAGCGCATGCTCGATGATCGGCTTGAGGTCCTCCCGGGTCGGGCGTAAAGAAGGCGGGGGCGCAAGGGCCATCATGATCTCCGGCGTGAATCCAGTTGCCGGTACATTCTACCCTCAGGAAGGTTTGCGTCGGCCGAATCCCCTCCTTCAAGGGGTGGTAGCATGGGGCGCATGCCCATGGAGCAAGAACCGCAAGATGCCGGCGACAGCGAGCCGGGCCGACCCAGCAAGAGCGCGCTCAAGCGCGATGCATCATCCCTGCAGGAGCTGGGCGTCAAGCTCTCCGCACTGCCCGACCAGGAGATCCGGGAGCTGGATTTACCGGACAATCTGTTCGTGGCGCTGTGCGACCTGAAGCGCCTCCCCTCGCACGGCGCGCAGGTGCGGCAGCGGCAATATATCGGCAAATTGATGCGCAACATCGATCCCGAGCCGGTGCTCAGGAAGCTCGCCGAGAAAAAGCTCCGTCACGATTCGGAGATCAGGCGCTTTCAAATGATCGAGCGCTGGCGTGACCGGCTGCTATCCGACCCCGCGGCCGCGGTTCCCGAGCTCGTGCAGGAGTATCCGCAGGCGGACCACGCAGCCCTCATGCGGCTCTTGCAGAAGGCCGAGCGGGAGCGCCGCGAACAGCGTTCCCCGGCGGGCGCCCGCGAGCTTTTTGCCTTCTTGAAGGACTTGCTCGGGTAAACTACCCCGATGAAAGCCCGCGTGGGAATCATCATGGGGTCCTCGTCCGACTGGGAGACGATGCAGGGCGCGGCGGACACGCTCGACTCGCTGCACATCGCTCATGAGGTACGGGTGATTTCCGCGCATCGTACCCCGGACCTGCTGTTCGAGTACGCCGCCTCCGCGCGCGAGCGCGGTCTCAGGGCGATCATCGCCGGGGCGGGAGGCGCTGCGCACCTGCCCGGCATGACCGCCGCCAAGACGACGGTTCCCGTGCTGGGAGTACCCGTTCAGACCAAGGCGCTGGGCGGCATCGATTCACTGCTGTCGATCGCGCAGATGCCGAGCGGGATTCCGGTCGCGACCTTTGCCATCGGCAGCGCCGGCGCGCGCAATGCCGCATTGTTCGCGGCGGCGATTCTCGCCAACGAATCCGCCGAGATTCGCGCGGCCCTGGATGCGTTTCGCGCCGCACAGACGGCAGCGGTGCTCAACAAACCAGACCCGCGGCAGTCTTGAAATCCCTGCGCGTCGGCATCGTCGGGGCTGGACAGCTGGGGCGCATGATGGCGCTCGCCGGATATCCGCTGGGGATACGCTGCTCTTTCCTGGACCGAAGCAGCGATGCGCCGGCGGCTCAGGTGGCTCCGATTCTGACCGGGGCGCTCGAGGATCCCGGGCTATTGCGGGAGCTTGCCTCGAAGAGCGACGTGCTCACCTTCGACTGGGAGAACATCTCGAGTCAGGCACTCGCGCCGCTCGAGTCACTGACCGAAGTTCGTCCGCCGCGCGCGGCGCTCGAGGTCTCGCAGGACCGGCTGCACGAGAAGGCGCTGTTCAAGCGCTTGAGGATTCCCGTCGCGGAGCATGCGCCGGTCGACTCGCTCGAGGATCTCGCCAGGGCGGCGCGCAAGCTCGGCGTCCCCGGAGTGCTCAAGACGCGGCGCATGGGATACGACGGCAAGGGTCAATTCGTCATCCGGTGCCGGGAGGACCTCGGCGCCGCGTGGGAGTCGATCGGAGCTCCAGCGCTGATTTACGAAAAATTTCAGAGCTTTTCCCGGGAAATCTCCATCGTCGCCGCGCGCTCCGCCTCCGGCGAATTCGTGTACTACCCGCTGTCGGCGAACACCCATGGCGGCGGCATCCTTCGCTACGGTCTCGCGCCGTATGCGAACCGGGCGCTCGAGCGAACCGCGAGGATCTACATGAAGCGCGTGCTGACGGCGCTCGGTTACACGGGTGTCCTCGCCATCGAGTTCTTCGTGGTCGGCGGCCGGCTGATTGCCAATGAAATGGCGCCGCGGGTCCACAATTCCGGGCACTGGACCATCGAAGGATGCGTCACCAGCCAGTTCGAGAATCATTTGCGTGCCATCTGCGGCTTGCCGCTCGGGAGCACCCGGCCGCTCGGGCACACCGCGATGATCAATTTCCTCGGCCAGATGCCGGACCGCGAGCGGCTGCTGGCCATCGAGGGCCTGGCATTTCACGACTATGGGAAGGAGCCGCGGCCGGGCCGAAAACTCGGCCACTGCACCATTCTCCGGGCCACGGCCCGGGATCGCGACCGCGCCCTGGCGGATGCATTAGAATCCGTCGAGTGGTCCTGAGGGCGCCCTCGGCGATGTACCTGGAACTGTTCAAACTGCACGAGCTGCCGTTTCGTCTGAGCCCGGATCCGCAGTTTCTCTACTTGAGCAAGCAACATGCACGCGCCAAGGCGTACATGGAGTCGACCATCTGGTTCACCGATGGCTTCGTGATCATCACCGGCGAAATCGGCGCGGGCAAGACCACCTTGATCGAGACGTTCCTGCGGGAGCTGCAGGCGGACGTGGTGGTCGCCCAGATCAACCAGACTCAGCTGTCACCGACCGCGTTCCTGCAGACGGTGCTGGTGCAATTCGGTTTCACCCCGTTCGACATGAAGAAGCCGGAAGTGCTCGCGACCTTGAATCAGTTTCTGACGGAACAGCATATCGCCGGACGCAAGGTGCTTTTGATCATCGACGAGGCGCAGAATTTGAGCTACCGCGTGCTGGAGGAGATCCGCATGCTGTCGGGCATCGAAACCACCAAGGAAAAGGTGCTGCGCATCATCCTGGCCGGCCAGCCCGAGCTCAACGACAAGCTCAATTCCAAGGATCTGGTTCAGCTGGTGCAGCGTGTGCGGCTGAGATTTCACCTGACGGCCCTCACGGCCGCCGAGACGGCGGCCTATATCGATCATCGGCTCGAAGTCGCGGGCTCGCAGGGGCGGCGCATTTTCGCGGACGACACTTATCCGCTGATCTACCGGTACGCGGGCGGCGTGCCGCGCCTCATCAATACGCTCTGCGACACCATCCTGATGGCCGCGTTCGGCCGGGACAGCGATACGGTGGCGCTGGAGGACGTCGAGGCCGCCGTTCAGGAGCTGCAGTGGACCGAGTTCGCCGCACGCACCAACCGCATGCACGTGCCTCCCATCGAGATGTTGCAGCCGGCTCCGGTCGAGACGGGGCCGCCGGTCGGGCGCATACTGCTCGCAAGCGGCGGCAAAACGCTGTTGGAGCGGGAGCTGCGACCGGGACGGCTGGTCATCGGCCGGACGCCCGACAACGATCTGCAGATCGACAGCAAATTCATCAGCCGGCATCACTGCCAGATCGTCACCCAGCCGCACTCGTGCGTGATCGAGGATCTCAACAGCACCAACGGCATCTTCGTGAAGTCGAAACGCGTGCGGCGCCACAATCTCAACGACGGCGACGTGGTGCTGGTGGGACAGCACGAGGTCATGTACATCGACGAGCGCGCGTCGTCCCGCGGACGGCCCATGCAGGATGCGGGCGCTTCGATCGAGCCGCAAGAAGCTCCGGAAGAAGCCGACGATTAGGCCGTGCCGACGGCGCTCAACGTCGAAGCGTGGAGGGAAGCTCGATGGTCTCGCCGTTGTATTCCCGGCTCTGCGCGCGATAGTCCTGGCGGTGCAGAAACACGGTCAGCGCGGCGATCGCGGCGAGCATGCCGATCACGAATGCGATGATGGACCGCGCACTCTGAGGGTCGAGGTAGGCGATCAGCCAGGCGACCACGGCGATCGCCACATAGATCAGCGGCAGCGTTTCATAGACGGGACGGGACAGGCGCATGGCAGATTTGACTCCTGCGCGCATGGTAAAGCCGCACCGGCGCGAAATCCGCCGCTATTTGACTTATGTCCCGACGATATATGACGACAGCCTGCGCCGAGACGCCGGCAGATTTACCCCGGCGTCAATCCTTGCCCACCAGCATCTCCGATACCTTCGACAGCCATGACGAGCGCCATCCTTCGACCTTGAGTTGCTCGTTCTTCGGCTTCGGCTGGCGCCGCGCCTCGTTCAGAAGATCCTTCGGCAGATTGATTTGGAAAGTACCCGTCATTGATTCGTCGACCATTGAAAACTCCGGCAAGATTGAACGGCGGTCAGCCTATCGACTGCGGCGCGTCGCGAGATGCGACGTGCTGCACGCTATTGAATGTCATCGTCCGGCTTGCGAACAGACGTCGCTCGAGAGCGACGGGGGGAAACTCGGCATCTGCTGCTCGGCGAATCCAGGGCGCGGAATTGCGTCACAGTTTGCGATGACCCTTGCGGATGATGCTTTGCCGGAACTGTAAGCTTTTGGCGACATTCCCTTCGAGCGCCGTCTTTCATGACAAATTTTCCGTTATTCCTGCGCGCGGCTGCGCGCGCGGCGCTTTTGTGTGCCTTCAGCCTGCTTGCGGCCGCATGCCACGATGTCGTCAATGGCCGCAATGCCGCCGGCTTCGTTCTCGGCGGGAGCGTCACCGGGCTCATCACCGGGGCCGGCGTCCAGCTCGCGAATGGCAACGGCGAGGGCGTCCTAGTCTCGGCCAACGGCGTTTTCGACTTCCCGGTCCGGGCCTCGAACGGCTCGACCTACAACGTCAGCGTATTCATGCAGCCGGCCGGCGAGAACTGCGCCGTCGGCAACGCGGCCGGGACCATCATGGGCACCAGCGTCAGCAATGTGTCCGTCGTCTGTACGCCGACTCCCTATGCGGTCGGCGGCTCGGTCGGCGGTCTCCTGCCGGGTAGAATCCTGGTGCTCCAGGACAACGGCGCCAATGCGACCACCGTCTCGGCCGACGGTACATTCGTCTTTTCCGCCCCTGTGCCGAGCGGCTCCAACTATGCAGTCACGGTCCATGCGCAGCCGGACGGGCAGACCTGCGCCGTCGGCAACGGCAGCGGCACCATTGCCGCCAACGCCGTGCTCAACGTCTCCGTCGTCTGCTCGGACGACACTTACAACGTCGCCGTCACCGTCTCGGGCGTCAACGCCTCGGGACTGACGCTCGAGAACGACGGCGGCGACACCCTGTCGATCTTGCGAAACGGCAGCTTCGATTTCGACACGCCCGTGCCCTCGGGCTCGACCTACGCCGTCACCGTCTCGAGTCAGCCGACCGGCGAAATCTGCACCGTCACCCGCGGCGCGGGCACGATCACCGACGCCAACGTCGCCAATGTCGCCGTCGCGTGCATCCCCAACCTCTATTCCGTCTCCGGGACACTGAGCGGCCTCTATGCCGGCAGAAGCATCGTGCTCCAGGACAATGGCGCGAACACGACCACGCTTTCGGCGAACGGCAGCTTCGGGTTCTCCGCTCCGGTCGCGAGCGGCTCACCCTTTGCGGTCACGGTGCTCGCGCAACCGGTGGGGCAGACCTGCGCGGTCAACAACGGCAGCGGCACCGTCGCGGGCGCCAACGTCACCTCCGTCGCGGTGATCTGCTCCGACAACAGCTACAACGTCAGCTTCACGGTGTCGGGTCTGCTCGCCACCGGACTGATGGTTCAGGACAACGGCACCGACAATCTGGCCGTATCGGGCAATGGCACGTTCAATTTCAATACGCCGCTCTCGACCGGATCGCCGTATTCGGTGTCGATCCTGGCGCAGCCCGCCAATCAGACCTGCGCGATTACCGACGGCAGCGGGACCGTGATCGGCGCGAACATCACCGGCGTTCTCATCACCTGCACCGGTGAGTGGACCTGGATGGGCGGCGCGTCCACGAATGGAGCCGTCGGGATGTATGGAACCGTGGGCACTCCCTCGACGGGCAATATCCCGGGGGCGCGCTACGAGTCGGCCACGTTCACGGATTTGTCGGGCAAATTCTGGCTGTTCGGCGGCTACGGTCTGGACGGTACCGGGGCGGGCGGCGATCTCAACGACCTGTGGAACTACAATCCCGCCACCGGAGCCTGGACCTGGGTCAACGGCTTGTCCACCGCCGGTGCCGTCGGGGTCTACCAGGGCACCCCCGCCTCCACCCACATTCCCGGCGCCCGCGGGCAGCCGAGCTCCTGGACCGATCCTTCCGGCAAGTTCTGGCTGTTCGGCGGCTTTGGCTACGACTCGGCAGGCAACCGCGGTCCGCTCAATGATCTCTGGATGTTTGATCCGCTCGCCGGGATTTGGACCTGGATGAGCGGATCGCAGACCTACCTGGCATCCGGGACTTACGGCACCGAAGGCGTGGCCGCCCCGGGCAACGTCCCCGGTGCACGTACGGGCGCCGTATCGTGGACCGATTCGGCCGGCAGTCTCTGGCTGTTCGGTGGACAGGGTCACGCCCCCTTGAGCCCTGCTCCCCCCTCTTTCAACGATCTGTGGAAATTCGATCGGACCACGGGATTATGGACGTGGGAAAGCGGCCTTAGCACCGACAGCTCCGCCGGAGTCTACGGCACACAAGGCGTGGCGGCGGCGGGTAATATGCCGGGCGCCCGATCCAGCGCGAGCGCATGGGTCGATTCGCTCGGCAACCTCTGGCTGTTCGGTGGCTCCGGCTACGATTCGGCACATACGTTCGGCTACCTCAACGATCTCTGGAAGTTCAATCCCAACGACGGGACCTGGACCTGGGAGGGCGGCTCCGACACCGTAAACGGGTCGTCGAGCTACGGCGCCGTGGGGATTCCGGCGCCCGCCAATGTGCCGGGAGCGCGCGACATCGCCACGGCCTGGGTCGACTCGAGCGGCAACTTCTGGCTGTTCGGCGGTGTTGGGCTCGATTCGTCCAATAATTCCGCGAGCCCGGGCAACCTCGCCGATCTGTGGGAATACAGCCCGGCCACCGGGCTCTGGACCTGGATCGCCGGCTCGAGCTCCGCCGGCGCCGGCGCAACCTACGGCACTCTCCGCACGCCTGCCTTCGGCAACGGACCCGGTAGCCGCCAGGCGGCGGCTCCTTGGGTCGATTCCGGCGGCAACCTCTGGATGCTGGGCGGGTCCGGTGTCGATTCGAACGGCAACAGCGGCTTTCTCAACGATCTGTGGCGATACACGCCCTGATGGCGCTCGCCGCGCTTCAGTCCCAGCCGCGCTTGAGGGGCAGCCCGTCGTCGATCGAGTAATAGTCGCCCTGGTCGGCGACGAAGATGTGCTCCATGAGCTTGATGCCCGTAGGCGGATCGAGGGTGCCCGCGGTGATGGCCGTGCGGTTCTCCGCGAGCGGCCGCCAGAATAGATTGCTGCCGCAGACCCTGCAGAATCCGCGCTCCGCGCTCGCGGACGATCGATACCAGCTCAAGGTCTCGGACGAGACCAGCGTGAGATCGTCGTTATCGGCGCTGGTCATGGCGGCATGATGACCGCTGGTGCGCCGGCACTGGTTGCAATGGCACGCGATGGCATCGCGCAGCACGCCACGAACCCGATAGCGCACGGCGCCGCACAGGCACCCCCCGGAGTGCGTGGGCTCATCGGCTGAGTCCATCCGGCTCATCGTCGTAACTCCTCGGCGGTTGTGGCAATATCTCGCTCCCCGGCGGTTGCGCGATCACGCCCGCGTGATTATAACCATGTCGAGCACGACACGAGGAGAGGTTCCCTTCATGAAAGTCAGCGCACGCAACGTTCTCGCGGCAAAGGTCAAATCCATCGAGCCCGGCGCGGTCGACAGCGAAGTGGTGATGGAGCTCGCCCCCGGCATCGACGTGGTGGCCATCATCACCAAGCACTCGGTCGAGCAACTGAGGCTCGCGCCCGGCTCCAAGGTCTATGCCGTCATCAAGGCATCGAACGTGATGATCGGCATCGACTGACACTAGCCGATTCCGATCGACGGACACTAGCCGATTCCGAGACGGACACTCGCCGGTTTCGCCAGGCTGCCTGCCGGTACTGTCAACGTGATTGCCGCGGCGACGTTATTGCGGTAAATAACGCGAGTGCCAAGCTTCCATGACCCAGGGGACATTGCGATCCGCCCGCACGCAGGCGCTCTGGACCTGCGGGATGGCGGCGGCGATGCTTCTCGCTTCCTCTCCTTTCTGCGCCGATGCGGCTCGAACGGTGACACCACCCACTGAGTGGCATTCGACCGTGGTCAACGGCCACCGGATCCTCTACGCCACGCGCGGCACGGGTCCGACGCTGGTATTTCTCCACGGCGGTGGCGATTCCGGCGAGCACTCGTTCGTGCGTCAGCTCGATGTGTTCTCCGAGCGCCACCACATCATGGCGCCCGATCAGGTGGGGCAGGGACGCACTCCCGAGGTGCCGGGGCCTTTGAGCTATACCTCCATGATGCAGGATACGGCCGCGCTCCTGGGACAGCTCAGGCTCAAGCACGTGGATATCGTGGGTTTCAGCGACGGCGGAATCCTGGCTCTGATGCTGGCGATTCGCCATCCCGAGCTGGTGCGCCGGCTGGTCATCAGCGGGGTGAATATCTCGCCGGAAGGTCTGGTCACCGAGAATCTCGAAGGGCTGCGCGCCGGCGACACGATCGTGCCGAAGACCATCGATGAGAAATTGGCCCACCTCTGGGCCACCTCGCCCACCAAGGAGGAACTGAGCCTCGCGATGCTCGCGACCATCAAGCAGCCCGTGCTGCTCATATCCGGCGACCATGACATGATCACCCTCGAACATACCCTGCAGATCTTTCGCGCGCTGCCGAATTCCGAGCTCTGCGTGCTGCCGGGAACCGACCACGGCACGTTCTCCGGCCGTCCGGAATGGCTGAACCCCATCATCGGCGCCTTCCTCGCCCGGCCGCAGGAGGCGGTGGCGACGGTGCGCTGAGCCACGGGTCGTCACAAATGAGACACGCCCGGCTGATAGCGTCCGTCCAAATATGGCGGAGTCACCCGAGGGGTTTGGATGAGCGTGCGCAGTTGCATCAGCCGCTGCTTGTGGTATTGCGCCAGAGGCGCCCCCTATGTGACGGCACTGCTTTTTTTATCGGGCATGGGGTCGAATGCGCTGCCGTCTCCGGTTGGCGACGGTTCGACGGGGCTGCCGATTGGAACCGATCTCGATCAAGACGCGATCGTCAATCCGCGCGAGGTCTTCCACTCCGAAGCCATCCGCGGCCACAAATCCTATCTCTCGAGTCTCGGCAATCTCGCGTTCAACTCGCCCTACATCCTGGGTGAGGCGGCGCGCAAGGCGCGTATCAGCTGTGGTACATGCCATGTCAACGGTGCATCGAACCCGAAGCTCTTCATTCCCGGCCTCTCGACACGACCCGGCACCTTCGACACGACCAGCGCGTTGTTCAATCCAAAGGCGGACAACGGCGTGCTGGATCCCGTGACCATTCCGAGTCTGCGCGGGGCACGGTTCCTCGCCCCCTACGGGCACGATGGACGCACCGGATCACTGCGCGATTTCGTGCGGCGGGTCATCATCGATGAGTTCGCGGGACCCGATCCCTCAACGCAGATCCTCGACGCAGTGGTGGTCTACATCGAGGACATCGATTTCCTGCCAAATCCCCGCTTGGACCCTGCGGGGCATCTGAAGCCGGACGCAGATCCCTCCCAGCGGCGCGGCGAGGTGCTTTTCACCAAGTCGTTTCCCCATGATCCCGCCATGACTTGCGCGGGTTGCCACATGCCGTCCGCCGGGTTCGTGGATCATCGCCAGCACGATGTCGGCTCCGGCGGTATGTTCAAAACACCCACGCTGTTGAACGCGGCTTTCAACGCGCCTTATTTTCATGACGGCCGCTTCAACACCTACGGTGAAGTGATCGATCACTTCGACCGCGTGTTCGATCTCGGTCTCACGCCACAGGATCATGCCGACCTCGAGGCCTATCTGTCGGCAATAGGCGACGGCGTGCGTCCCGAATACCATCTCACGGGAAGCAATGTGCTGGCGGATATCGTCGATTTCTCGAGCGTCCTCGACTTCGCGATTGCCGGCCACGATCGCGAGGTCGTTGCGCTGACAGTGCGGAGCGTGAGCGACCTGTTGCAGGATCTCCTCGACCAATATCCGGATCCCGGCGGGAGCGGGCCTGCCGGCGGAGCCGACGAGCGCAGGGTGGTACGCGCCGTCATAACGGCATTGATGCAGAGTCTGCATCGAACGGGTCTCGATGTCGCGGCCGCTCGCTTCAGTCAGGCCGGCGGGGAGTATTCGAACTTCCGCAAGCTGGCCTTCGCGGCCGCTCCGTCGGCGCTGCAAGCCGCCGAACGCTGGTCCTTGTTCAATCCGACACTGCACGACGCACATCGAGCCGCATTGCGACGGGCGCACGGGGAACGGGGGAGCATCGCCGCTGCGCACTGACGCGCGCCGGTTTCACGAATGCACCGCCGCAGCGTGAGTACCGCTTCCCGCGATGTAAGTTGCAAGACGAATTGCAAAGTTGGCTGACATCGTATCTTCATCGCCGTGAGATAGTTTCTCGCTACCTTCCGGATCGAGTTCGCGATTCAACAACACCGGAGGTAGATATGCGCGATACACGTAGAAGTCGAAAGAGTTGGAGAACGAGAGCCGCCTTGTGCGTCTCGGGCTTCGCAACTACGGTCGCTTTGGCGGGTGGTCAACCGGCGGATGAAGATCCCGCACATGCCATGAACACGGCAACGCCGATCAAGCACGTCATCATTCTAATCGGCGAGAATCGTGGCACCGATCACACCTTCGGTGTCTATACACCCAAGGGCAAGGGCCAGACGATTTCGAACCTGCTCTCGAAAGGCATCGTCGACAAGAACGGCGCACCTGGGCCCCACTTCGTGTTGGCTCAGCAGTTCCGGGTACCGGCGCAGCCCGGTTATTACGTCGGCATTCCCGCCGCCACCAAGATGGCTTACGGCAGCGGCGGGCAGATGCCGGAGCCCAACACCAATGGAGCACCTGAGACGGACGGTGTGACGGGTGCACCCTTCGTGCCGGCTTTTCTGGCTGAACTTGCCGTGCTCGATCCGAGCCCTGACTTCACCGACAACACGAACACCATCTTGACGACGGGCTTTACCGGCCTGCCGCCCGGCAGTCTCGACACCCGCATTCCGGGGGCCGGTGTGCTGCCCAACGGGCCGTTCGTACTGCAAGGACCGAATATCAGCGATGATGATTACACCGGCGACATGACGCACCGGTTCTATCAGGCCTGGCAGCAGTCGGACTGCAGCATCGCCAACGCCACCAGGGCGAACCCCACCGGGTGCCTCAACGATTTGTTCCCCTTCGTGATGTCGACCTACGATCTCAATGACAGCGTGACGCCCGCCGTCCAGGGGAACTTCAGCGAAGGCAACGAGATGGGATTTTATGACGCGCAACAGGAGCAAGTGTCGACGCTGAAGACCCTCGCCGACCGGTTCAGTCTCAGCGACAATTTCCATCAGTCGTTCATGGGCGGCACCGGTGCCAATCATTTCATGCTGGGAACCGGCGATGCGGGCTTCTGGAGCGACGGCAAGGGAAATCCCATCACTCCACCGGCCAACGAGATCGCGAATCCGAATCCGGTCGCCGGCACGACCAACCAGTACATCGCCGACAATAACTTCAGCAATTGCTCGGATTTCACGCAGCCGGGGATCGCGCCGATCGTCAGCTACCTCGAGAAGCTGCCCTATCGTCCGCAGCCCAACTGTGCGGAAGCCCACTACTACATGCTCGACAATACCAACCCGGGCTTCTTTCCCAACGGCTTCCAGGCCCCGTCGCCGGGCGCTCAAGCGATGCTCCCTGGATCGCCGGTACGCACGATTGGCGATGAGCTCGCCGAGAAGAACATCAGCTGGGCGTATTTCGGCGGCTCTTACAACGACGCGGTCGCCCTCTCGAATGATGCCGTGGCCGCCGGCACCGCCGCAACGCTGAACTCATCCACGGCGCTCGCCGGCGCGGCTGCCGCCGACCCCGCTCACGCGCTCGGCGTTGCCTACTGTCAGATCTGCAATCCCTTCCAGTACGCGACATCGATCATGGGCAACCCGGCTCAGCGGGCGGCACATATCAAGGACACGGTCGACCTGCTTGCCGACATTCACAACAACACCCTGCCGGCGGTCTCGTTCGGCAAACCGGACGGGTTGCTCGACGGTCATCCGCAGTCCTCCAAGATCGACCTGTTCGAAGCGTACGTAACGCAGGTGCTCAATGCGCTCGAGGCCAATCCGAAGCTCAAGGCGGAGACGGTGGTGTTCGTCACCTGGGACGAGGCGGGCGGCTACTATGACTCGGGCTTCATCCAGCCGATCGACTTCTTCGGCGACGGGCCGCGCATTCCTTTGCTCGTGCTCTCCGAGTACTCGACGGGCGGCAAGGTCAACCATACCTACGGCGACCACGTCTCGCTCCTGAAATTCATCGAGCGCAACTGGAAGCTCGCGCCATTGACCGATCGCAGCCGCGACAATCTGCCGAACCCGACCATGCGGGGCGATCAGCCCTACGTGCCCGCCAACATGCCGGCGTTGTCGGATCTGTTCGACATGTTCGACTTCGATCATCCGGTCGATCAACCCTACCTCGAGTAGGGGCTGCGCCGCGATATGAGACAAGTCTGAATTCGGTGCCGATCGGACCCCGCCGGGGTTCGGTCGGCACCTTTTTTACCGAACATGCTCGCCATAATTCTGTTTCACATGGATCCACGACCCATGGCGCTGTGCGTGGCGCTCGGCTTGACGACCGCCGCCACCCTCGCAGCCCCATCCCTTGCGCAGGATTTCTCCGCTGATATCGTCAGCCGCGATGCGGCAGGAGTGCCGATCGGCACGGGTGCGCGGCTGTATGTCGCGAAGCGCAAGGTACGCATCGAAACGCCCGAGGCATCCACTGGATTTTTTCTCGTCGACGGCGCTACGGGCACCGCCCTCTTCGTGCGACCCGCGCAAAGAGTCTTCATGAGCGCCAAGCAATCTACCCGGCTCACACAACTTTTTGTTCCGGTAAATCCGAAAGACCCCTGCCCACAATGGCAGGCGGCGACGGAAAATGCGGGGGTGCCGGGCGCCGGCAGCGACTGGCGCTGCGAGCGCATCGGGTCCTCGATCGTCGCAGACCGCGACACCATCGAGTACCGCGTAATCCCGCCGCAGCAGCCGCCGAGCCGCCGCTGGATCGATCCCAAGCTCGACATTCCGGTGAAGCTGCGGGCGGCGGATGGCACAACGATCGCATTGGAGCATATTCGAGTCGAAGTTCAGCCGGCGAGTCTGTTCGCCGTACCGCCAGATTATCGTCGGCTCGACCCGCAGGAGCTCATCTATCACATCAAACACAGCGACGTATGGGTCGATCCGCCGAATTGAGACCATATTATGGAGGCGTTTCCGCGGAAACGCCCCCTCCCCGGCCCCTACAATCCCTCGGCCAACTCCTCCCGCACGTCATAAACACGAAATCCCGCCCGAACGTATACGGGAAGCGCCGCCGGATGATCCCAGGTGTCCGTATGCAGCCAGATTCTCCGAGCGCCCGCTGCCCACTCCAGGCACAGCGCCGTGGACAGCAGCCACGGTCCGAGCCCGCGGCCCTGCGCCTGCGGCACCAGGCCGAAGTGCTTGAGCTCGATCTCCGGAAAGGCGTGCCGATCGAATTCGCAAAACCCCAGGACCGGGCCCGCCGCACCGCCATCCGCCGCCGCGCCGCCGGCCGCTCCCCGTAGCAGGTAAATCCGCAAGGAGCCGCCGCCGAGCAGCGAGTCCAGCTCGGCGATCGGCATTTGCAGCCGCGTGTCCCAGCGCAGTGGCGCTCCGACGCACCGGTAAAGCTCCAGATAGTCGGCGCTGGTCATCGTTTCGAGAGTGACGCTCTCCCGGCCCGCTCGCGGCGCGGCGCGGACCGGAGCTTCGCGAAGCTCCAGGTAGGTCACCCGGACCCGTTCTGGATCAACCATCGGCGCGCCGCCGCCTTTACGGCTTCCTCTCCACCACTTTTTTGGCGAGTTCCGCAAGCTGCGCCAGATCCAGATCCTCCGCAGGCACCTCGATCACGTCATCCGACGCCGGCTTGACGCCGGGCGCGGAACGCGCCGCGGGCTGCGCCGGCGAATTGCGCGTCGCGGCACCGGCGGCCGGCGGTGCGCCGGCCGCAGGCGATGCGCTCGCCGCCGCCTGCCTGCCTGCCGGTGGTTTGAGCGTGGCCTTCAGTCCCGGCGTGGGGCGAGGCGGGGGCGCGCTGTCTGCCGTCCCGCGCAACGTGGCCGCCGTGGGCGGCCGTACCCAGTCGGACACCTGATCCATCCACCGCTGGTAGCGGTCGAAGGTCCACATGCCCTCCTCGCCCCCCGACTGCAGGACGGTCGCGATCTGACTGAAGTTGCCGCTCCGAATGGTCCCCTTGGCTCCCGATGTCGGCAGCAGAATCTCGCATCGAGGCACGTGCAGGCGGTAGGCGGCGAGAAACTCGAGGCGCTGACAGCATACCGCCACCAGGCAATCCGCCAGCTGGGCGCGCACGCTCGGTTGGATGTCCGAAGGAAACGACATGCAAAGCCGGGACAGCGCCTCGGCGCAGCTTGCCGAGTGCATGGTCGCCAGCACCAGGTGGCCGGTCTCGGCGGCGTTCAGGGTCAGGCGCATCACCTCGGGCGTGCGCATCTCGCTGATCACCAGGACGTCCGGGTTCTCGCGCAGGGCATCGATGATGGCCTGCTCGAAGCTCGGCGAATGGGTGGGGATCTCGCGCTGGCGAATGAACGACTGGCGATTCGCGAACAAGTACTCGATCGGGCTTTCGAGCGTGATCATGTGACGCGCGCGACTCGCATTGATTTCCTCGAGCAGCGCCGCGAGCGTGGTCGACTTGCCCGACCCGGTGGGACCCGAAATGATGACGAGCCCGCTGAGGGGCTCGACGAGCTTGCGCAAGTCCCGGTGCAGGTTGCAGCTGCGCAGATCCTTGACGCTCGGCGCCAATAGCCGGATCGCGAGGCCCAGCCCACGCACGGTCTGGAAGAAGTTGGCTCTCAGGCGGATGCCGCCCACCGATTCGGACAGGTCGGCGGAGCCGCGCTCGAGGAGCTCGGGCCACCGCTCCGCGCCCAACAGGTCGTGCGCCACCTGCTGGAGCGTTGCACCCGGCACGACGCCGCCCACCGTCTGCAACTCACCGCGAATTCGAGCGACAATGGGAGTATCCGCTTCGAGATGCAAGTCGCTCGCTCCCAGCGAATAGGCTTGCTCGATCCACTCCTGAAACTGCATGCGGCTCGAGGCCCCGACGCCTAGCCCGTTCCCCCGACCGTCAGGCCGTCGACTCGCAAGGTCGGCTGCCCGACACCCACCGGCACCGATTGGCCTTCCTTGCCGCAGGTGCCCACACCGGCATCGAGCTTGAGGTCGTTGCCGACCATGCTGACGCGGGTGAGCACATCCGGCCCGTTGCCGATCAGGGTTGCACCCTTCACCGGGGCGCCCACCTTGCCGTCCTCGATCAGGTACGCCTCGCTCGCCGAGAACACGAATTTGCCGGAGGTGATGTCCACCTGGCCGCCGCCGAAGTTCACGGCGTACAGGCCTTTCTTGACCGAGGCGATGATCTCCTCGGGCGGCCGCGAGCCCGCGCGCATGTAGGTGTTGGTCATGCGCGGCAACGTCACGTGAGCGAACGATTCACGCCGGCCGTTGCCGGTGGGCGCCATGCCCATCAAGCGGGCGTTCAGCTTGTCCTGGATATAACCCCTGAGGACGCCGTTCTCGATGAGCACCGTGCATTGCGTCGGCGTGCCCTCGTCATCGACGTTGAGCGACCCGCGCCGCCGGTCGAGGGTGCCGTCGTCGACGACGGTGATCTCGTCCGCCGCCACCTTTTGACCGATCCGGTTGCTGAAGGCGGAGGTGCCCTTCCGGTTGAAATCTCCCTCGAGCCCGTGACCGATGGCTTCATGCAGCAGAATGCCCGGCCAGCCGGGCCCGAGAACCACCGTCATCGAGCCGGCCGGCGCAGCCACCGCGTCGAGATTCACCAGCGCCTGGCGCACGGCCTCGCGACCGTGCCCGAGCGGCGCGTCGCCCTTGAGGAGCTCGTCGAGGCCGAAGCGCCCGCCGCCGCCGCTGTAACCCTGTTCGCGCCGCCCGTTCTGCTCGACGATGACCGATACATTGACGCGCACCAGCGGGCGCACGTCCGCCGTCAGCGTGCCGTCGCTCGAGGCGATCAGCACCACCTCGTGGACCGCGGCGATCGATGCCATCACCTGTTTGACGCGCGGGTCGATGCGCCGCGTCTCGCGATCGATGCGCATCAGGCATTCGACCTTGTCCTCATCGCGCACCGCCTCGAGCGGATCGATCGGCAGGTACAACCGATGCGCGAGCGGCCGTTCCCACGCGCGCACGGCGTTCGCTCCGCCGCTTCTCGCGATGGCGCGCGCGGCATCCGAAGCTTCGATCAGCGCCGGCAGCACGACCTCGTCCGTGTACGCGAAGCCCGTCTTCTCGCCGCTGATGGCCCGCACCCCGACGCCCTGCTCGATGCTGTGCGAGCCGTCCTTGACGATGCCGTCCTCGAGTGACCAGGACTCTTCCCGGGAAAGCTGGAAGTACAAATCAGCATAGTCGACACCGCGGCTCATCACGGTACCGAGCACGGTCGAGAGCCGGCTCTCGTCCAGGCCCGAGGGCGTGAGGATCATTCTCTGCGCCACGTCCAGCATCGGGGCCGCGCTCATGCCGGCAGTGCCTCGGAGGTGTGCAGGCCGAGCCTGCGGTTCTCGAGCGCGGGGAAGCTCGCGCGTGCATTTGCCTGTTCCGCCAGATCGAATTCCGCTGTAATCACACCCTCACCCCTGGCGAGGCGCGTGAGCACCTGGCCCCAGTAGTCGACGATCAACGTATCGCCGTAAGTTTCGCGTCCGCTCGAGTGCGTGCCGCTCTGCGCAGGCGCCACCACGTAGCACAGATTCTCGATCGCCCGCGCGCGCAGCAGGGTCTCCCAGTGCGCGCGCCCCGTGGGCACGGTGAAAGCCGCGGGCGCCGCGAGCCATTGCGCGCCGCGCGACACCAGTTCTCGGTACAGCTCGGGAAAGCGCATGTCGTAGCACACGGACATCCCGAGGCGCCCGGCCGGGGTATCGGCGATCACGAGCGCCCGACCCGGCGCCACGTGCCGCGACTCCAGGTATTGCTCATCGCGACCCGGAATGGCGACATCGAACAGATGGATCTTATCGTAGCGCGCGACGCGCTTGCCGTCGGAGTCGATCAGCAACGAGGTATTGGTCACGCGGCGCGGGTCGTCCCCCCTGAGCACGGTACTGCCGCCGAGAATCCAAAGTCCGAGCTCGCGGGCCGTGGAGCTCAGGAATCGCTGTACCGGACCGTCGCCATCGGCTTCCGCGACCTTGAGCTTGTCGGCATCGCGCAGTCCGATGAAGGAGAAATTCTCCGGCAGGCAGGCGATCTCGGCGCCCAGCTCCTTCGCCTCGCGCAGCAATCTGCGGGCGCCGGCGAGATTGTCCTCGACCACATGGCTCGAGGTCATCTGGATGGCGGCTATGGTCGTCACGCTGGTCGTACTCTCGTCACTGTTTCTGCATCTCCTCAGGGGCTTCCTTGGCCGCGTCCCTGGCCGCATCCTTCACCGCTTCCTTGGCCGCCTCCGCGGGGGCGCCCGTGCTCTTGATCCGTTCGACCGTCGGGTTGTCCCAACTGCCGGTTATCCGATAATAACCCCGCACCAGGCCCTTCAGCGGTTGTTTGAACACCTGTGTGAACAACAGAACGGCTCCACCGACCACCGGCCCGGCGGCAAATGCCGCCAGCGGCAGCGTACTGCCGACGTTACCCGTCACCACCGCAGTTTGGTCGTAATCCCGATTTTTCAAGCCGACCCGGCCGATCAGGCCGATTTCCGCCGCCGGCCCCTTCACCAGCACATCGTCCGTATGGGCGCTGCCGTCGCGTAGCTCGAAATCACCGCGTGCCGTATCGAAAGCGAAGCCCTTGTCGGTCAGGTCGCTGAAATCCAGCGCCAGGCGCCGCGGCAGCTCGGCGACGCTGGCGAGCCCGAGAACGCGCCCCGCTCCGGGCTTCAAACCGACGATTTGGCCCTTGTCGAGCACCACCTGCACCCGCCCCTGGGCCATCGACAGAATATCGCCGCTTGGAGCACCGGCCCAGGTCAAGTCGAACTCGACCCGCCCGGTCTTGGCCTGGATGACCTGGGCGAACCCCAGCTGCTTCAGGGTGTTGCCGACGTCGGTGCTCGAGATCGTACCCTGGATGCGGCTGCTGCCCGCGTCCGCACCGCGCCACTCGCCGCTGACATGGGCGTTCCAATCCGGATTGGCCGCTGTCAGCTGTTTCAAGCGCACGCCATCGTCGAGCTTGACGAGGGTCGCCCGGACATCGCCGAATTGCCGGTCAGCCCAGCTGAATGCGGCCGCGTGAAACACGATCGGCGGGATGCTGCGCGGGTCGACCTTCTGGTCGGCGGGAGCCACGGGAGCAGCCCCACCGGAATCGACAGCGGCCGGTTCAGCCTTGCCGGAGGAGTTCCCGGAGCTGTCCGAGACTTCCAGGCGCTGGAATTCGAGGTTCCAGGGCGCGGAGGGGTCCCGGGGGCTGGGCAACGAGATGGACCCTTCGATCGAGGGACCGCTGGTGCGGATGCTCCAGGCGCCATCGTCCTGCGAGACCGAGACCGCGACCTGGCTGAACGACGACCCGAGGAAGTCGATCTTGCCGACCTCGAATTTTGCGGCCCGGCAATAGGCCGCCAGCGCAGGGGAGCCCCTGCCCACGGCGGCGCTCCCCGTGGGAGCGCCCCATAGCTCCAGCCAGCCGGCGAGGTCCAGCTCGCCGATCGTGCCTCCGATGTTGACCGCTTGCGCATCGCTGAACACCGGCTCGCCTTCGCCGAAGGTGATGGCGGCCCGCACGAGCTTGGGGCCCGTGGAACCCGAGTCGAGCATCATGGCGCCTCGCAGCACTGATCCCAGGGTCAGCCGAAGCTCCTCGCCACCGCTCGCCGGCCACTGTATCGCGACGCTGGTCGGCATCAGGGCTTCCGGCGCTTTCGTCAACGGCGCCGGCAGCTTCAGATCGAGTCCCTGCAGGGTCGAGCTGACGCTGAGACTCCGATCGCGCGCCGGTTCGGGTGCAATGCGCAGCACCGCCCGATATTCCGTCTGTCCGCCGATGGCGATGTTCGCCGGCAGAGCAAGCGCTGCATGCAGCGCCTCGCCCGTCACGCTGCCGCGGATATCCAGGTGAGTCCGCGTGGATTGCCGGGAATGCGGAGGGCGGGCCGTCACCTGCATCGGCCCTCCGAGAACGCGGCCGCGCAGATCCGCATGGATCACCTGCGCCCCGTCGATGTCGGCGACGCCGGTCAGCTCCGTCGCGGCAAGCGATGAGCCTGTCCGCTTCAAGGAGGCGCCGCCGAGCTCCACATGCACGACCGAGCGCCGCTGATCGAATTGCCTGAAAGGGAAGAACAAATCGACGTCCGCTTTCAGCGGCCCCTGCGCCTCGACGCTCGAGAATGCATGCTCCGCCACGGCATCGAGCGGGGTTGCGGCCAGGTAGCGGACGGCCGCCGAGGCATCTCCGTGCCCGGCCGCATGCACCTCGAGCTCGCCGTTTCTGAAGTCCACGAAGCGCGCCTGCGCGGAGTCCACCTTGAGTCCCGACACCTCCGCGCTCGTGACCTTCACGTCCAGCCCCTGGTTGCGGAACTCCGCCTGCGCGGCGAGATTCTCGATCCTCGGCCAGCCTTCGCCGTAATCCAGGGTCATATGGTCGACACCGAAGCGGATCAGGAACAGCCCGCCGCCCTCGCGGAACGGAAAGCGCCCGACGGGCCCGTCGAAAATCAGGTCGCCGTGCGACACGTGCCCCGTAATGAACGCACGATTCAGCCATTGCAGCGTACCCGGCGGCAGCAGCGCATGCGGAAAGTAAAGATGCGCATCGCCCGCATTGCCATCGTCGACCGTGTCCGCCATGGTGAGCACCGCGGAGCTGCCGTCGCTCGGCTGGTGCCAGGCCACCTTGCCGTGCAAAGTGGCGTCGCGCGTTCTAAGCGCGAGATCCGAGCTCGCGACCAGGAGTTCCTCCGGGTTGCGCCTCCAGTAAATTGACGCGTTGAGCAGCGGAACGCCGAGCGGTTGCGGCAGCTGGCTGGGCCAATTGAAGACCGCGGTGCGCGTATCGAGGATGACGTGGCCCGCCGATTCGTTGCCGGCGAGCGTACCCGATAGGCCGCGCAGGCCCGGAGCAGTCCCCACCGGCGCGAAACCCACATCGCGGAACCTGGCATGAGCATCGAACCGCCAGGGGGCCGCGAACGACTGCCGCTTGAGCACCAGATGCATGTCCATCCATTCACCGGTGGGCGAGAGCTCGCGCAACCGGTCGCGCACGTCCTTCTGCGGCATCAATCCGACCAGCGGAAGGAGCGCCTCTGCACGCAGATAGTTTGCCTCGGCTTCGAGGTCCAGCATGCCGGCCTCGTTGTCCCGCCAGCTCACGTCGAATTCGGAGTTCGGATCGCGCCGTCCCTCACGCTGTACGCGCACCCGCCGGCCGAGCACTGTCCACCGGTCACCGGCATGAGTGAGCGACATGGCGGCACTGACCTCGTCCATCCGGCTGTTCGCCCCGTCAGCGAGCCTGGTCACCACCCCATGTGCTCCGAAATCGAGATCGACCCGTGCGAGGCTCGCACCCTGACCGTGTACGGCTGCTTGAAATGCACCAGTCCCCGCATCGAGTCTTTCCAGGTATTCCGGCAGCAGCAGCCGCCAGCCCGGAAAGGACACGCCGTCGGCATTCACCACCGCATCCCAGCGCAGGGCGCTCATTTGTCCGGGACCTTGCACGGTGCCCGTGAAGCTGAGCCGCCCACCGAGCACCGGCGGGAGCCGCGCGGAGAGCCGCGCCGCACCCAGGCCGTAGACGCGTGTCAACTCCAGATCGACTTGCCTGAGGTCGAGCCGCGGTAATTGCGGATTCCAATGCAGCAGGCTCACGGAGCCGCCGTGTATCACCAGCGCTCCCGCGGGGAGATCGTTGAGCGTCAGCGCGGACACCGTGGGGGCCTCACCGCCGAGGACGATCTCCGAGGCCAGCGTGAACCGGGAGGGACCGAGCCGATCGATGACGAAGTCGGGGGAGTCGAGCTCGACGCGCAGCGCGAACAGCTTGCCGTTTTGCAGCAACTGCCAGATGTCGACGCCGATGCGGCCACCGGTCGCCCGGGCCAGCACGCGTCGATCGTCGCGCGAGCGAAGCTCGAGGCCGCTCAAGGTCAGCTCGGGCCCGTACCAGCGCAGCGCCGGCGAGACGCCCGAGAAGACGATGTGGTACCCGGTCCGGCGGTGCAGCCACTCCTTGATCTGCGCCTGATACGCCGGGACGCTATCGAGTGCGAGCTTCACGGCCAGCAACAGCGATCCGATCAGAATCGCGAGTCCCGCCATGGCGAACAGCAGCAGCTTGCCGATTCTGCGAAGGACCATTCACATCAAGACGACGTCGTACTGATCGACGCCGTACAGGGCCTCGGTTTGCAGGCGGATGGGCACGCCGGTGACGAGCTCCAGCTCGCCGAGCGCCGAGGACTCCTCGTCGAGCAGCCGCTCGATCACGTCCTGATGCGCGAGGACCATCAGCTGGTGACATTCGAATTGGCGGGCCTGTCGGACGATCTCACGGAATATCTCGTAGCAAACGGTCTCGGCCGTCTTGACGAATCCCCGTCCCTCACAGGTCGGACACGCCTGACATAGCAGATGTTCCAGGCTTTCGCGTGTCCGCTTGCGCGTCATCTCGACCAGGCCCAACGGCGACACCGACGAGATGTTGGTCTTGACGTGATCGTCGCCGAGCGCCTTTTCCAGCGCCTGGAGAGTCTGGCGGCGGTGCTCGGGCTCCTCCATGTCGATGAAATCGATGATGATGATGCCGCCCAGGTTCCTGAGGCGCAGCTGCCGTGCGATCGTCACCGTTGCCTCGAGATTGGTGCGGAAAATCGTCTCCTCGAGGTTCCGGTGGCCGACGAACGCGCCGGTATTCACGTCGATGGTGGTCATGGACTCGGTCTGGTCGATGATCAGGTAGCCGCCGGACTTCAGCGACACCTTGCGATCGAGCGCCTTCTGGATCTCCTCCTCGACGTGATGGAGCTCGAAAATCGGCCGTTTTTCCCGGTAGAGCTCGATGCGTTCCATCATCTCGGGAACGAACGAGGCCGCGAACTCCTGCATCTCGCGGTGGGCCTTCGGCTGATCGATGAGCACCCGGTCGACGTCATGGCGAAGCATGTCGCGCAGCACCCGCAGGTGCAGCGGCAGATCGGCATGCACCAGATTTCCCGGATCGGTGCGCAACCCCTTCTGGCGCACCAATTCCCAGAGCTTTCTCAAATACGCCATGTCGGCGCGGAGCGCCTCGGTGGAGGCATCCTCGGCGGCCGTACGGATGATGTATCCGGCGCTCTCAGCGGCCTCCAGGGCTTCCGTTACCGCGGCCCGGAGCCGCTCGCGCTCCGCTTCCTGCTCGATCCGCGCCGACACGCCGACGCCGCGGCCCTGCGGCATGTAGACCAGAAATCGCGACGGCAGGGTGATGTAGGTCGTGAGCCGCGCTCCCTTGGTGCCCATGGGGTCCTTGACGACCTGCACCAGAATTTCGTTGCCCTCGGCCACCAGGGCACGGATGTTCTCGGTGCGCGGGGTCTCGATGCCCGTGCCGGCGTGCCGGGGATCGAAGATGTCGGAGGCATGCAGGAACGCGGTGCGCTCCATGCCGATCTCGATGAACGCGGCCTGCATGCCCGGCAGCACGCGCGACACCCGGCCTTTGTAAATGTTGCTGATCAGACCGCGCCGGCTCGGACGCTCGAGATACACCTCCTGCAGCACGCCGTTCTCGACCACCGCGGCGCGCGCCTCGTGCGTGCTCGCGTCGATCAGAATCTCGGTGCTCATGGCTTGCCGTGCGGCGCTGGGACGCGCCATCGCGGCACGCCGGCGGCCTCGAGGAGCTCGGACGTCTCGAACAGCGGCAGCCCCATGACCCCGGAGAAGCTGCCGCGCAGCTGTTCGACGAAAACGGCTCCGAGCCCCTGGATGGCGTATCCGCCCGCCTTGTCCGCGGGCTCCCCGGTGTCCCAGTACTCGCGCGCTTCGTCAGGGGCGATCTCGCGAAACGTGACTTCGCTTCTGCTCACGCGGCAAAGCCTGCGCCCCGCCGCAGCGAGCGCGACGCACGTCAACACCGCATGGGTCCGGCCCGACAGCAGCCGCAACATCCGAACGCCGTCGTCGGCTCCTTTCGGCTTGCCCAGGATCTCGCCGCCGATGACCACCGCCGTATCCGCGGCGAGCACCGGCCGCGCCGCGGTGCCCGACTCTGCGCAGAGCGCGAGGCCGGCGCCGGCCTTCGAGGCGGCGAGCCGCGACGCGTACTCGAGCGGTTCCTCCCCCTCGAGGACCGCCTCGTCCACGGACACGCTCAGCACCTGAAAGGGCACTCCTATCTGCAAAAGCAGCTGCCGCCGCCGCGGCGAGCCGGAGGCGAGGAATACGAAATCGACGCTCATGCGACAAGAATACCTGGGCGGACGCCGCAGTGGTGACGCGTTAGGCGCGATGGTAGGGATGGCCGGCCTGAAGGCTCATTGCCCGATAGATCTGTTCGGCTACCACCACCCGCACCAGCGCATGCGGCAGCGTGAGCGGCGACAGCGACCAGCGGTGATCAGCGCGGCTCAAGGCTTCGGGTGCCAGACCGTCCGGGCCGCCGACCAGCAGCGCAAGCGGTTTGCCGTCCTTGAGCCGCTTCGCGAGCCAGGCGCTGAGTTGCTCGGTGCTCATGCAAGCACCCGCGACATCGAGCGCCACGACGTAGTCTTTGGAGGAAAGCGCCGCGAGCATGCTCTGTCCCTCGCGCGCGACGGCTCGCGCCGGATTCTCGCCGGCACGGCGGGCTGCGACCGGAATTTCCGTAAGCTCGAGCGTCAACGGCCCCTTGAGACGCTTCTGGTATTCGCGAAATCCGCTATTGACCCATTCCGGCAAACGGGTGCCCGCGGCGAGCAAACGGCACTTCATGCGAGACCCGCCGCACCCGGCGCAGAGCTCAGGCGCGGACGGCGCGCTTCGCCGTTATGTCCCAGAGCTTCTCCAATCCGTAGAACTCGCGCACTCGCGGCAACATGACGTGCACGACGTATTCGTGCAGATCGACCAGCACCCAATCGCCGTCGTTCAGTCCCTCGACGCCGTGCGGCCTGAAACCGGCCTCCTTGGTCTTTTCCACGACGCGCTGCGCCACCGAGCGTACGTGCCGATCCGAGGTGCCGCTCGCGATCACCATGTAGTCCGCTATGTCGGTGAGCCCGCGCACGTCCAGCACCCTCACCTCCAACGCCTTCATGTCGTCGAGCGCGTCGAGGAGCACCGCTTTGAGCGAATGCCTCGCGGCGGAGGGTTTGTCGGCGGCGGCTTTGCTCGCGATTGCGGCCCTGGATGGGGCCGCGGTTTTGGCCGGGGCCGCGCCTGCGAGCGTGGGCTTTCGGGAGGCACCTTTCGGTGCGCGCGACGTCTTTTTCTTCTGCGGAGATCTGGGCTTCGGGGTCTTTTTCTCGGTTGGCACTAGGGCATCCGTGATTTGGCGTAACAGTGAGTATCGAGGATCAGTTTACGCACCGAATCGGGCATGAGGAAGCGCGGATCGCGCCCCATGGCGATGAGCTGGCGCACCTCGGTCGACGAAATCTCGAGCTGCGTGACCGCATGGATGTAAATGCAGCCGGAGCGCTGTTCGTGAAGATCGCCGATCCGGCCCGTGCCGCGATCCACCAGCAATTCGCCGAGCGGCCCCATCCCCGGCGCGCGCCACCCCGGGCGATGCGCCACCACCAGATGGGCGAGCTGCAGGAGCTCGCGCCACTGGTGCCATTTGGGAAGGCTCAGGAACGCGTCCATCCCCACGATGAGACACAGGCTTCGATCCGGATATTCGTGCCGCAGCTCCGCCAGAGTCTCCACGGAATATGACGGACCCTCCTTGCGAACCTCGCGATCGTCGACCACGAAGCCCGGCTGATCGGCCGTCGCCAGCTGCACCATGTTCAACCGCAGCTGCGCATCGGCGATGGGCTGATCGCGGTGCGGCGGATTGCCCGCGGGCAGGAAGCGGATCTCCTTGAGACGCAGCGCCTGCTGCAGCTCGAACGCCGTGCGCAAGTGCGCGTAATGGATCGGGTCGAAGGTGCCGCCGAATATGCCCATCGGGTTCATACGTTTGCTACCCTGCCTGAATCCTGGTTCGCTTGCAAAGCCCCGGCGATGGCCATGGTCAAGGACACGATCGAGGACCACGCATCCCCGGGCAGGATGCCCTTGATGATGCGGTCCGTCCGGGCCGCTTCTCGAAACAACGAGGCGAGCGGCATCTTGCCCATGCGCCGCTGCGCTTTCGGCGAGGGCTTGGCCGCCTGATTCCAGCTCGGTGCGTACGAGCCCGCACCATGCGCGCCTGCACGATCGCGCACCCGGGCTTGCCACAAACCGCGCAGCTCGCGCACCAGCGCCCATAGGATGAGCGTGGGCTCCGCTCCCTCGCCGCGAAGCCCGGTCAGAATTTTGAGCGCACGCGCCGCATCGCCCGCCGCCGCCGCCTCCGCGAGCTGGAACACGTCGTAGCGCGCGCTGTCGGCGACGGTGCGCATGACGAGCGACTCCGAGATCGCGCCGCCTTCCGTGAGCAGCGCGAGGATCTCGAGCTCCTGCTTGGCCGCGAGAAGATTGCCTTCGACGCGGTCGATGATCAGCCGCGCGGCGGCCCGATCCATGGTCAGGCCGAGCGCTGCGGCGCGCCGCTCGAGCCAGGCCGGAAGAGAGTCGGCCGGAACCGGCCACACCGCAATCCATGCGCCATGGTTCTCGATTGCGCGCACCCAGGGCGCCTCGCTCGATTTGCGATCGAGCTTGCCGGTGACGATCAGGGTGATCACGTCCGGCGGCGGCGCGGTCGCGATATCCAGCAGCACTTGCGCTCCCTTGTCGGGCTTGCCGCTCGGCATGCGCAGCTCGAACAAGCGCCGTTCCGCGAACAGCGAGAGCGCCTGGGTCGAATGGCGCAGCTCATCCCAGGAAAATCCCCGCTCGATGAAGAACACCGTCCGATCCGCGTAGCCCCCCGTCCGGCCGGCGGAGCGGATCGCGTCGGCACACTCGCCCACCGTCAGCGGCTCGTCGCCGGAAACGAGATAGACCGGCCTGAGGCCGCTCTTCAGTGCACCGGGCAATTGATCGGGAGTCAGCCGCACGGCACACGCGCGAGCCGGGCGGTCTCATACTCCCCGATCATTCGATCCACCAGCGCCCGGACCGGCAGCACCTCGCGGATTCCACTCACGCTCTGACCGGCGCTCCAGATGTCCTTCCACGCCTTGAGCCCGGTGTTCCCGCCGGTACCGAAATTCATCTTGGTTTTGTCCGCCTCGGGCAGCTTGTCCGGATCGAGGCCGGTCCCCAGGATGCTGCCGCGCAGATAGTTGCCGGGCACGCCGCTGAACAGCGATGTGTACACGATGTCCTCGGCACGGCTCTCGACCAGCATCGCGCGGTATTGCTCGCTCGCGTTCGCTTCCTCGGTCGCGATGAAGCGCGTGCCGAGATAGGCGAGGTCGGCGCCGAGCGCCTGCGCCGCGAGCACGTCCGCGCCGGTGCTCATGGCGCCCGACAGGATGATCGCGCCCGGATAGATGCTCCGGATCTGCTTGACCAGGGCGAACGGGCTGAGCACGCCCGCGTGTCCGCCGGCACCGGCGCACACGGCGATGATGCCGTCCACGCCCTGCGCCGCCGCTTTCTCGGCATGCCGCAGATTGATGACATCGTGGAATACCGCGCCGCCGTAGGAGTGAACGGCCTGCACGACCTCGGCCGGCGGGCGCAAGCTGGTGATCACGATCGGAACGCGGTGTTTCACGCAGAGCCTCACGTCGTGCTCGAGGCGGTCGTTGCTCGCGTGCACGATCTGGTTGACGGCAAACGGCGCGATCCTGGCGCTCGGATCGGCCCGCCGCTCGGCATCCAGAGTCTCGCTGATCTCGGCCAGCCAGTCGTCCAGCTGCGCGGCCGGCCGCGCGTTCAGCGCAGGAAAGGCGCCGACGATGCCCGCACGGCACTGTGCCAGCACGAGCCTCGGCGTCGATACGATGAACATCGGCGCGCCGATCACCGGCAGGCGCAAATTACCTTCCAGAAGATGGGGAATGGGCATTTCTTATTATGCCGTACTCGTCCTCGCCGCCGTACATCTGCCTACCGACGGCGGCCGATGCGCCCTACGGGGATCTTGATTTCCGAACCTTCCTCCCGTCCGCCGGCCGGGCCGGCTGCGGCGTTGCTTTCGCAGCTGTCGCAACCACCGCATGCCCCGGACTTCGTCGCCGCGGCCTGCAAGCGCGCAGCGAGGCCGCCGAGCCTCAAGGCTGCCGGCGCCCGCGCCGCCCAACCGGCCATGCGCGACAGGGCGAGCCGCCGCAAGGCGCGCGGCCCGAGCGCGAGCAGGAGGTACAGCGCACTGGCCAGCAGAGCGACGGCAACGACCGCATCATCGAGAGCGGAGCTCATGCGTGCTACCCGAGATTCGACAGCGCCGTGGCCACCCGGAAGGTCACGAACGAGCCCAGATAAGCCAGACCGAACAGGTACGCGGCCATGATGATCGGCTGGCGCCAGGAATTCGTCTCGCGCTTGACCGTGGCCAGAGTCGACAGGCATTGCGGCGCAAATACGTACCACGCCAGCAGAGACAGCGCCGTCGGCAGGCTCCACGAGTGGCCGATCAAGGGCGTCAGCGCGCCGCTCACGTTCTCGCCGGTCGCAGACAGTGCGTACACCGTACCAAGCGCGCCCACCGCCACCTCGCGCGCCGCGAGACCCGGAACCAGCGCGATCGAGATTTGCCAGTTGAATCCGATCGGCGCGAACAGCGCGGCGAGCCAGGATCCGAGATGTCCGGCGATGCTGTATTGAATCGCCGGGCCGGTAGCGCCGGGCGGCGGGGCCGGAAACGAGCTCAATGCCCAGAGGATCACCATCAGCGACAGAATGATGGTGCCGACGCGGCTCAGAAAAATCTCGACCCGCTGCCACAAGCCGATGACGAGGTTGCGCAGATTGGGCCAGTGATAGGCCGGCAGCTCGAGCATCAGCGCCTGGAAGCGCGCGCCGGTGCCGGCCCGCTTCAAGACGTAAGCCACCGCCATCGCGCTGGCCACTCCCGCCACGTAGAGAGCGAAAAGCACCACGCCCTGGAGCTGCAATCCGCCCCACAGCACGCGTCGCGGGATGAAGGCGCCGATGACCAGCGCGTAGATCGGCAAGCGTGCCGAACAGGTCATCAAGGGCGCGATCATGATGGTGGCGAGCCGATCGCGCGGATTCTGGATGGTGCGCGTCGCCATGATGCCGGGAATGGCGCAGGCGAAGCTCGACAGCAGCGGGATGAACGCGCGGCCGGACAGACCGACGCTGCCCATGAGCCGGTCGAGCAGGAATGCCGCGCGCGGTAGATATCCCGAGTCCTCGAGCACCAGGATGAAGAAGAACAAAATGACGATCTGCGGCAGAAACACCAGCACGCTGCCGACCCCTGCCAGCACGCCGTCGACCAGCAGACCCCTCAACAGGATCTGCGGCATCGAGTCCTTCAGCGAGTGCGCGAGTACATCGACGCCGGACTTGATCGCATCCATCGGCAATTGCGCCCACGCGAACACGGCTTGAAATACCAGGAACAGGACCGCGGCGAGAATCAGCGGTCCGGCCACCGGATGCAGCACCACCGCATCGAGCTTGTCGCTGAACGTCACGCCCTCGACACGGTCCGCACCGACCGCACCCAGTATCCGCCGCACCTCCGCCTGATCGTGCGCAATGTCGGCGGCCGATGGCGTATGCCAGGCGCCGGCGCCCGCGGCCCTCGCCGGGATGGCGGCGGAGTCGAGCATCTCGATCAAGCGCTTCGCCCCGGAGGCCTTCACACCCACCGTTTCGACCACGGGCACCCCGAGCTCCCGCGCGAGCCGCCCGGCATCGATGAGGATTCCTTTGCGGCGGGCGATGTCCGTCATGTTCAGGGCGACCACCATCGGCAGCCCCAATCGCTTCAGACTCAGCACCAGGCGAAGATTCTGCCGAAGATTGGTGGCGTCGGTGACGCAGACCACGAAATCGGGCGCGCTCTCCCCGGCGCGCCGGCCGAGCAGCACGTCGGCGGTGACCTGCTCGTCGGGGGTGAGAGGGTCGAGACTGTATGCGCCGGGAAGGTCGAGAATTCGCACGCGCGAGCCCGAGGGGGTGAGCAGCACGCCCTCCTTGCGTTCGACGGTGACACCCGCGTAATTCGCAACCTTCTGACGGCTCCCCGTCAATACGTTGAACAGCGCGGTCTTGCCGCAGTTGGGGTTACCGACCAGCGCAACCAGGGGACTCGGGCGCGCAAACACTTCCATGCAGCTATCCCGCCGGCGTCAGCTCCGGACACACGCGGATACAGGCAGCCTCGAACAGCCGTAGCGCAAAGGTGCCGGTGCCGACGCGCACCGCCAGCGGCTCGCGCGACAGCAGGCCGCGTGCCACCACGCGCACCGCCTCGCCAGGCAGGAAGCCGAGCTCGGCCAGCCGACGGCCGAGCTCCGGCGGAGTGGCCGCATCGGCCGGAACCACCGACACCACCCGCGCCGTCGATCCGATCTGCAAATCGGTAAGCTTCATCTCGAGCGCCACCCCTTGGGTTCGCTCGGCGTCCTGGGCGCGCTGCTTCGCTCCCGCCGGCTGATGTTTCAGGTGCATGAAACGAAGTGTATATGAGAATCGTTCCCATTACTATTGCCGTCGGCGCCGCAATCCGCGCACCGTGGCGGACTCGATGGCGGCAGCAACGCTGCCACCCCGCACCGCGGTCAAGTAATTGAAATTACATCAGAAATTTCAATCTCTTAGAGGACGCCCGAGGAGCCCCCGAGCATTCCGGGCGGTTCCTGATACTCTTGGTGTTCCAGAAACCAAGGGGCACCTGAGATGCCTACGCTTTTCGAGAAGATCATCGCGGGTGAGTTGCCTGCGGACATCGTTTACCGGGATTCGCGCGTCATCGCGTTCAAGGACATCCGCCCCGCTGCGCCCGTACACCTCTTGATCGTGCCCTTGAGGCCCATCCCCACCACGAACGACATCGCGGACACGGATGAGTCGCTCGTCGGCCATATGGTCATCGTCGCCCGCGATCTCGCGCGACAGCAGGGGATAGCCGAAAGCGGATACCGGCTCATCATCAACTGCAATCCGGACAGCGGCCAGGAGGTATATCACCTGCACGTGCACCTTCTGGGAGGCAAGCCGCTCGGCCCCCTGATTCAGCGCACCTAATCGAAACGCAAAGGACCCGTAATGAAGAAGACGCCGCGCCCATCGAAGAGGCCGAACCGCCCGGTCAAACCGCGCGCAACCCGAAGCGCCGCCAAGCTCGCGACGCGTGCCGCATCCGCTTCGCGCAGCGCATCGAAGGCCGCCTCCCCGCCTCCTCCGCGCCGCGAGCTCTACCCGGCGATCGAGCCGTTCAAGCAAGGGTTTCTGCGGGTCTCCGACGTGCACGAAATCTATTACGAAGAATGCGGCAATCCTGCCGGCAAGCCCGCCATTTTCCTGCATGGCGGCCCCGGAGCCGGATCCGACAAGCGCGCACGGCAGTTCTTCGATCCGCATCACTATCGCATCGTCGTGTTCGATCAGCGCGGCTGCGGTCGCAGCCGCCCGAGCGCCAGTCTGATCGAGAACACCACCTGGCACCTGGTCGCCGACATCGAGCGCTTGCGCAAACACTTGGGTGTGGAACGCTGGCTGGTATTCGGCGGCTCCTGGGGCAGCACCTTGGCGCTGGCCTACGCCGAAGCGCATCCGGAGCGGGTCAGCGAACTCGTGCTGCGCGGCATTTTCATGCTTCGCTATAACGAGATCCGCTGGTTTTATCAGCACGGCGCTTCCGAGATCTTCCCGGATTGCTGGGAGGCATACCGCGACGCGATTCCGCTGGATGAACGCGACGACTTTCTGCGCGCTTACCATCAACGCCTCACCGGCAACGATCAGCACGCCGCGCTCGCCGCGGCACGCGCCTGGTCGGTCTGGGAGGCGTCCACCAGCTTCTTGTACAGCAATCTGGACAATATTCGGCGCTGGGGGGAGGACCAGTTCGCGCTCGCCGTGGCACGGATCGAATCCCACTACTTCGTGAATCGAGGCTTCCTTCGCAGCGAATCCCAGCTCATCGACGACGTGCCGCGCATTCGCCACATCCCGGCCACCATCGTTCAAGGGCGCTACGACGTGGTTTGCCCCGCGACCAGCGCATGGGACCTGCACAAGGCCTGGCCGGAGGCGGACTTCCGCATCGTCCCCAGTGCCGGCCATTCGGCATTCGAGCCCGGCAACATCCATGAGCTGGTGACCGCCACGGATCGATACCGGAGTCGTTGAGCCATGTCGGAGCTCGCAACGCTCGGCCTCGCCCTCTCCGGCGACGCCGAGGAAATCGCGGAAATGTCCCGCGACTCGATCGAGGCGGGGCTTAGCTGGTCCTGGACGCCGGCGCGGGTCCGCCGATCCATCTTGAGCCGCGAATCCAGCGTGGTCGTCGCCCGGCGCGAGCGCCGGGTCGCAGCGTTCGCCATCATGCACGTCGGGGACGACGTAGCGCACCTGAATCTGCTGGCGGTTGCAGGCGGCCATCGCCGCCAGGGCCTGGGGCGCCGCCTGATCGACTGGCTCTCCGCAACCGCCCTGGAAGCGGGCGTATTCCGTATCGATCTGGAATTGCGCGCGAATAACGCGGTGGCACGCGCGTTCTACCAACGGCTCGGGTTCGAGGCGCTCAACATCGTACCGGGCTACTACCAGGG
The DNA here is from genome assembly GCA_036272515.1 of Steroidobacteraceae bacterium. Taxonomy (GTDB): domain Bacteria; phylum Pseudomonadota; class Gammaproteobacteria; order Steroidobacterales; family Steroidobacteraceae; genus Bog-1198. The sequence goes on from DATAYO010000041.1 coordinate 96,315, forward strand.
AGTCGAGCCGGCGCTCAGGATGTGCAAGCGGCTCGGCCAGGAGGGGGTGCCGTGACGGTGCCCACCCGCCCATTCGGACCCACTCGACGCGAGGTTCCGCTCGTCGGCCAGGGATCCTGGCGTGCCGACGAATCCTCCTCCCGCGACGCGATCGGCGCGATTCGCCGTGGACTCGATCTGGGCATGACCCACATCGACACCGCCGAGATGTACGGCTCCGGCGCCGCCGAACGGCTGATCGCCAAGGCGATTGCCGGCCGGCGGGACGAGGTTTTTCTGGTGACCAAGGTGTTGCCCGGCAATGCCTCGAAGCGCGGCACCCTCTCGGCATGCGAGCATTCGCTGGCGCGCTTGAACACCGACCGGCTGGACTGCTATCTCCTGCATTGGCGGGGGAGCCACCCGCTCGAAGAAACCTTCGGCGCATTCGAGGCGCTGCTGGCGAGCGGCAAAATCCTTTCCTGGGGAGTGAGCAATTTCGACATCGAGGATCTCGAGGAGGCGGCGGCGATTGACCGTGCCGGCCATCTCGCCTGCAACCAGGTGCTCTACCACCTGCAGGAACGCGCCATCGAGCATGCGGTGCTCCCGTGGTGCCGGCAGCATCGCATCGCGATCGTGGCCTACACGCCGTTCGGTCAATCGAACTCCCCGTTCGATTCCCGCCATGCCTCGGGCCGGGTACTGAGCGCCATCGCGGCGGCGCATGGCGCCACCCCGCGCCAGGTGGCGCTCGCGTTTCTGCTTCGCCACCCGAATAGCTTCGTCATCCCGAAGGCTGCGAACGCCGATCACGTCGTGGAGAATGCCGGTGCCGCCGCGCTCGAGCTGAGCGCTGCCGAGATCGCTCGCATCGAGGCGGCGTTCCCGCTCGGGCGGCCCCGTCCGCTGCCCATGCTTTGACCGCTCCCGCCCGTGCTGCAATGCGGGGCGGCGGGAGGGCCTATCGGCCGAGTCTTACGCGCGGAACCAATACCGGGGAATTGCCCGGCGTTTCAGCGGACCCGATGATCGTTGCGCGGCTTTCCAGCTCATGCTCATCGGGAGCTTCCATGTCGAACACGTTGAAATTCGGTTAAAGGCGATGAGCCTGATGCCGCTGGGCAAGGATCCCACTCCAACGCTCCCCGGATTGATTGCGTACATTCAAACGGTGGCCGAGCGAGAGAAGGCCATGCTCGCGCGCGAGTTGCATGATGAGCTCGGCGGCATGCTGGTGGCGGCATCGATGGATCTCGCCTGGCTCGAGCAGCACATCGCTTCCCCGGCGGCCGACGTTCAACGGCGTCTGGGCCGCCTGCGCGATACGCTCGGCGGTGCGGTCGATCTCAAACGCAAAATCATCGAGGAGCTGCGGCCGACGCTGCTGGATAACGTCGGATTGTTCGCCGCCCTGCGCTGGCTGGTCGGAAATAGCTGCGCGCGCGGCTCGCTCAACTGCCAGGTCCGATTTCCGGACATCGAGCCGCACTTCACCCCCGATGCCTCGATCGCTTTGTTTCGAGTCGCACAGGAGGCGCTGGCGATCATCATGGAATCCAAATGGGTGCGGGCGCTGACCTTGTGCATCAATGGTACCGAGCACGTCGTGACGCTTTCGATCGCCGGCACGGGACCGCCGTCCGCGGCGGGCGGGGAGGCCGAACGCGAAACCTATGAGCTCGCCACCATTCGGCACCGCATGGCCGCGCTCGGCGGCGCAGTGAGCTTCGTGCCGGCGCCCGGAGAGGTGCGGCTTTCCGCGTGGATACCGCGCGAGAACAGCTTGGTATCCTGAGCACAGGACGCGCGCCGCGCGTATGGTCAGCGCAGATTCGCCGCCGCGTAACGGCGCTTGATCTCACCCGTCACGGCCGCCCGTGAGCGCTTCGGATCCGCATCCGATTCGAGCGTTTGCACCACTGCGGCGAGCTCGTCATCCCTGATGCTTTCTCGGAACCAGTGGGTGTAGTCGCCGCGCTGCAGATGGTAGAGCCAGGTCGCATCGTCAACCCCTTGCGCAAGCTCGAGAAACGTCGCGAGATTGTACGCGCGCAGGTTGAGCGCCCCGGTACGTCCGCGGAAATAGAAACTCTTGTCCTCGCCGAGACGGCCTTCCGCATACTTTCGCGTGTGCCGCTGATGCGCTCGCTTGGCCTTTGCCACGGCGACCGCGCGGGCCGCACCGCCGGCCGTGCGATCCCAGACCAGCACCGCATCGGCGGAGACGAGGGCATCGATGTCCGGAGCGCTTTCACCCAGGATTTCGGCGAATTGGCGCAGCACCTCGGGCGCCTTGTCGCCGACCGCGATCAAGGTGCGCACCGTGCGCAGCGCCGCGGGGGACAAACTGGCCGGTGAGGTGGTGATGAATACGACCGACGGCAGGTTGGCCGGCAGCGCGCTCTGCCCGAGGTTCTCGGTGTTCGGAATCAGGTGATGCGCTTCGTCGAGCACCAGCCAGTGCGGCCGTCCGGTCGCGGCGCGAAGTCCGCCGATCTGCCCGAGCAATTTGCTGAAATAGACCGGCCTCTCCGAAACGTCCACGCCGAGCAGATTGATCACCAGGCCGCTTGCCGGCGAGTCGAGCACGCTCAGCGCTTCCTCCGTGCTCGGCTCGCGTTTTGGATCGCCGAGATGAGTGACGTAGCCGAGGTCGCTGTAATCGCCTTCGGGGTCGACGATACATACCTGATAGCCGCGCTCCGACATGCGCTCGATGAGCAGCAGCGTCAACGTCGACTTGCCGACGCCCGACGATCCCGAGATCAGCACCGCCCCGTGGTCGGACGGCAAATGCGCCGGCACACCGTCGATCACCGAATCGCCCAGATAAATGTCGTGGCGGTGTATCCCGGCAAAGGTCCGCGTCGGGTCGCTGAGCCACCCATTGATCAGCTCGGCGACGCCGGCACCGCGGGCCCTATGCGTCCGGATGTCGGCCCTGTCCTTGACCGACTCGAGCGCATTCGCAACCGCCACCGAGCACCCGCAAGCGGACAGGAACGCCTGGTCGTTCTCAGCGTCGCCCACACCGACGACGTTGTGCGGCGAGAGCTTGAGCACATCCAGGGCGGCGGCCAGGCCGCTCGCCTTGTTGACGCCGGGCGGCAGGCACATCACCGCTCCCTTGTTGAAGGTCAGTTGCCAATCGAGCCCGAGCTCCCGGAGCACGTCGAGCACGACGCCCTCGTTCGGAGTCCAGGTGGCAACGACGCTGCGTCCCACCGACAGCGGCTTCACGTTCTTGGCCCGAAGCGCCGCGATGAACCGCTCCGGGGGAGCGGGTGCGAGCGCGCGTTCTTCCTGAGTGGCCGGCAAGTACAGGACCGCGCCGTTCTCCGCGACGACCGCCTCGAACTCCCCGATAGAGTCGAACACCGTGCGCAGATCCTCGAGCTCACGCCCGGTGATCAGGATCAGCCGCTTGCCGGCAGCTTTCAAATCGGCCAGCGCCTTCAACGTCGGCGCATCTACCCTGCCGTCATGGGCGAGGGTGCCGTCGTAGTCGGAGGCAAGCGCGCAAAAGAACATCAGCGCGTTCCCGGCCCCGGCGCCACGCGCTGTCCTCTAATCCGCGCCCGCGCGCGCGCCGGGGATCCACGACGTGCCGGCGAGCGGCACGGCCGCCATCGCAGCCGCCTCCACCGTCAACGCCACCAGATCCTCTTTCTCGAGGTGGTGAACGTCCTGCTTGCCGCAGGCGCGCGCAATGGTGGTCAATTCCATGTTCAACGTTTTCAGGTAGTTCCGCAGCCGCTTCGCCCCGACCGCCGGCTCGAGCCGCAGCTCCAGCTCGGCATCCTGGGTGGTGATGCCTACGGGACATTGTCCCGTATGGCAGTGGTGGCAGAAACCCGGCGCCGTGCCGAGTCGCGCGTAGTCCTTCGCCGCCGGACGATACTCTCCGTGGACGACATAGCTGTCGCTGTTGCAGCCGAGCGCCATCAGCACGCCCTGCCCGATGGCCACCGCGTCCGCGCCCATGGCGAGCGCCTTGGCCACGTCCGCCCCGCTGCGGATGCCGCCGGAAATCACCAGCTGCACTTGGCCGCGCACGTTCAGATCATCGAGCGCGTCCACCGCCTGACGCAGCGCCGCGAGCGTCGGGATGCCGACGTGCTCGATGAATACCGTCTGAGTGGCGGCCGTGCCTCCCTGCATGCCGTCCACCACGATCACGTCGGCGCCGGCGTGCACCGCGAGCTTCACGTCGTTGAACACACGGGTCGCCCCCACTTTCACGTAGATCGGCTTTTCCCAGTCGGTGATCTCACGCAGCTCCTTGATCTTGATCACGAGGTCGTCCGGGCCGGTCCAGTCCGGATGGCGCGAGGCGGAGCGTTGATCCACGCCCTCCGGCAAGGTGCGCATGCGCGCGACTCGCGGGTTAACCTTCTGTCCGAGAAGCATGCCGCCGCCGCCCGGCTTCGCTCCTTGGCCGATGACGATCTCGATGGCATCGGCGCGCCGCACGTCGTCGGGATCGAAGCCGTAGCGCGACGGCAGACATTGATACACCAGGGTCTTGGAGGAGGCGCGCTCCTCGGTGGTCATTCCGCCGTCGCCGGTCGTGGTGGACGTCCCCATCTCCGTGGCGGCCCGGCCGAGCGCGTCCTTGACGCGCGCGGACAGCGCGCCGAAGCTCATTCCGGCAATGGTGATGGGAATGGCGAGCTCGATGGGCTTGGAGGCGAAGCGCGTGCCCAGCAGCGTCTTGGTCACGCAGCGCTCGCGGTAGCCTTCCAGCGGATAGCGCGACAGCGAGGCGGCCAGAAACAGCAGGTCGTCGAAGCTCGGCACGCGGCGCTTCGCACCGAGACCGCGGATCTCGTACAGGCCGGTGGCGGCGGCGCGCTGAATGTATTCGATGGTCGCCCGATCGAAGCCGGCGGACTCTTCGTGCGCGACGCCCGAGGCCTCGCCGTCGGGTCGATGGGTTTCGCTCAGCGGCCGTTCGGCGCTCATCGTTCAATACTCCTGATTGGCATCGGCGTGCCAGTGATACAAGCTCTTGGCGGACGCCACGCGCTTGAACTCGGCGGGGTCGTGGGTCAACCCGGCCAAGGCCAGCAAGCTCTTGACCGCGGCGCGATCGGTATCCGCCATCGGCTCGAAGCGCGCATCCGCTCCCAGCGAGCGCACCATGCCGCGCACGTAGATCACGGCCTCGTACAAGGAATCGCCCAGGGCATCGCCGGCATCGCCGCAGATGACCACCCGGCCGGCCTGCGCCATGAATGCCGAGAAGCTCCCGACGCTGCCGCCCACCACGATGTCCGCTCCCTTGAGCGAGATGCCACAGCGCAAGGACGCATCGCCGTCCACGATCAGGAGACCGCCGCGCGCCGAGGCGCCGGCCGCGGTGGAGGCGAAGCCTTTCACGTGCACGCGGCCCGACATCATGTTTTCCGCCGCTCCGGGGCCCGCATTGCCGTGCACGGTCACCGAGGCGTGCTTGTTCATTCCCGCCACGTAGTAACCGACGTGTCCGTGAATGTGCACCTCGAGATCCGCGTCCAGTCCGCAGGCGACGGAATGCGCACCGTCGGGATGGTGTACGCGAATCTGCGAGACCCCCTCCTCCGCCGCACGCCGATGCAGAAAGAGATTGAGATCGCGCAGCGTGTCCTTCGCGAGGTCGAATTCGCGCATGGACGGGACGGGCTTCAAATTCGCCATCGGTAGATTTCCTCCGGCTTGGGCTCGAACAGCTCGGCGTCGGCGATGTGCGGAAGATGCGCGAGCGAGCGGAACTCCGAGGCGATGGCGACATACTCGTCGGTTTCCGCGACGACCGCCGGTTTGCACGCAAAAGCGTCGCGCACGATCAAGAGCTCCGTGTCCGTTCCCATCAGGAACGTGTAGAAGCCGTCGAGCACGCTGAAGCCGCGTTGCACGGCCGTGGTCAGATCGTCCCCTTCGCGCAATCGCCACTCGAAGTAGCGGCACGCGGCCTCGGTGTCGTTGTCGGTCTCGAACTCGATGCCGAGGGGCTCGAGCGCCTTGCGTACCAGGTGCGGGTTCGACAGCGAGCCGTTGTGCACCAGGCAGAAATCGCGTCCCGCGGTGAACGGGTGCGCATGGGCCGGCGTGACCGCGGACTCCGTCGCCATGCGGGTGTGCGCCACCACGTGCGTGCCCTTGAGATCGGCGAATCGATAACGCTCGGCGATGTCGGCCGGCGCTCCAACGTCCTTGTACAGATCGATCGACTGGCCGACCGAGAGCACCGCCACTTCGGGTGCGTGGCGGGCCAGCCAGGCGTTCACGGCGTCGGGATCCGCCGCCGAGATCAGCACCGCATGATTGCCCTGCGTGGCGATCTCCTGCCCGGGACCGAACTCGGCTCGCAGCCGCTGCACCAGATCTCGCCAGTCCACGGCGTGCGCGCCGATGTACAGGCTCAGCTTGCGCCGGTCCTCCGGGACCGGAGCGGTATATACCGCGAGGCCGGCCGAGTCCGGGCCGCGCTCCGTCATGCCCGTCAGCATCGGCACCATGAGCGCGCCGAGGCGATGCCGCAGCGTCTCGTTCTTGATCAGCAATCCGACGATTCCACACATGTGGCGGCTCCTTATGGCCTGCTTCGAGCCCGCGCCGGCGGCTCTAGAAGAACTCCAGATAGCGTTTCGACTCCCACTCCGACACGTGCCGCGAGTACTCGGTCCACTCCATCCGTTTCAAGCGGATGAACTCCCGAGCCAGGCCCTCGCCCAGGCCGCCGCATATCACCGGATCGGCTTCGAGCGCATCGATCGCCTCGTTCAATGATTGCGGCAAGAGCTTGATGCCCTTGTCCTTCAATTGCTCGGGAGTGAGCTCGTACATATTGATGTTCTGCGGCGGACCCGGATCGAGCTTGCGATCGATGCCGTCGAGTCCCGCCGCGATCAATGCCGCCGACACGAGATAGGGGTTGCAGCCGGAGTCGGGAAGCCTCACTTCCAGCCGGCCGAACGGTACCCGCACGCAGGCGGTGCGGTTGTTGTCGCCGTAGGCAATGTAGGCGGGCGCCCAGGTCGCCCCGGACAATGAGCGGCCTACGACCAGCCGCTTGTACGAATTCACGGTGGGCGCAGCGACGGCGGCCAGCGCGCGGGCATGTGACAGCACGCCGGCGAGGAACTGGTACGCCAGGGTGGACAGGCCCATTCCTGATTTGTCGGCCGCATCGTGAAAGGCGTTCTTCTGTGACTTCGAGCCGAGCGAGACGTGGAAATGCGCGCCGCTCCCGGTGCGATTGGAGAACGGCTTCGGCATGAAGGTCGCGATCATGCCGTGCTTGTGGGCAATTTCGCTCGCGGCCATTTTCACGAAGGTGAAATTGTCGGCCGACTTGAGCGCGTCGGCGTAGGTGAAATTGATCTCGAATTGCCCGTTACCGTCCTCGTGGTCGATCTGGTACACGTCGATCCCGACCGCACGCAATCCCGAGACCATCTCGTCCAGCGCCTCGCGTGTGCGGTACAAACCCTTGTAGTCGTAGCAGGGCTTGTCGAGATCGTCCGTGGCGTCCGCCGGCCCCAGGCTGCCGTCGGGCCGCCGCGAAAGCAGCATGAATTCCGGCTCGATACCGGTGAACAGGGTGTAGCCGCGCTCCGCGAGCCGCTCGGTTTGCGCCTTGAGCGCGACCCGCGAGCAATACGGGTAGGACTTGCGGTTGACCACGCCATTGCAGATCAGCCGCGCGTATCCCGGCATCCAGGGGATCAGAGACAGCGTCGACAGCTCGCCGACCGCCATGTAATCCGGTCCCTCGGGTCCCATGCCGAGGCCCCATACCGCAAAGCCCGCGAACCCTGCCCCGTCCGTCAGCACCATGTCCAGGTGCTCGACCGGGACGGCCTTGGCCTTCGCCGACCCGTGAATGTCGACGAACTGCGCCAGAACATAGCGGACCCCGTTCTCGCGGAAAAACTTCTGGGCCTCTTCCTGGTTCATCGTCGATCTCCTCGTTATTGTGTTCCGCCGCGCCCCAGCATGTGCGAATATAAGCACGAAGATTAACTGTGGAGCAACTTAATTTGCGTAACGCGCAATGACGGCGACGACCCGCAAAACCTCCCACTCGAGCGGTCGCCGCACGGCCGGCCTCAAGGCCGCCCCATCCTCGATGGACCGGGCCGACAATCCGGCCCTCGATCTCGGGCGCACGGCAAGGCGCCTGCGCGAGAGCCAGAATCTTACGCTCGCGGACGTGGCGAGGCGCGCGAATATATCGAGCGCCATGCTGAGCCGTCTCGAGACCGGCCGCGTCTCGCCGAGCCTCGAGACCATCGTCGCTCTGGCGCAGTCGCTGGGGGTGACGGCATCGGTGCTCATGCAGCGGGTGGGCGCCGACGACGGCGGTGCGCAGCTGATCCGCGCCGGGGAAGGGCTCGAGACGGTACGCAGCGGCACGCGGCGCGGGCATACCTATCACCTGCTCGCCGCCCAGCGCGGCCCGCGCAAGATCTTCGAGCCCTTCCTCGTGACCCTGAACGACCGCAGCGAGGTGTTTCCGGGATTCCAGCATCCGGGGGTCGAGTTCATCCATCTGCTCGCCGGCGTGCTGCACTACCGGCATGGGCGGCATACCTACGTGATGCGCCCCGGCGATACGCTGACCTTCTCGGGCGATGTGGCGCACGGCCCGGAGCGGCTGGAGAAAGTACCGATCCGGATGCTCTCCATCATCATCTACGGTCCGGGCGAAGAGGCCGGCTAGAAGTCTCGGCGATCCGACCACCCGGACTCCAGCCGCCGCCGGAGATACCCTCGATAGCGGATGTCCGTTAAGCTTTGACGATACCGCCAGAGTCGAAGATAGTCGAAGGGAGAACAGCCTTGCAGAGAATCGACGGGAGCTCCGCCGCGCGCGCGCGCCGGGGATATCTTTTCTGTTGGGTGAGCTTGGCGATGTCGGCTCATCTCGCGGCGGCGGACGCCCCGCTCTCGCGGGCCGCCCCTTCTGCGGCCGCCTCCTCGGCCGCCCCTTCCGCCGCGGTCGATGCGGCGCGACTCGCCGCCGCGGGGCGTGAGCCGCAGAATTGGTTCACGGGCGGACGCGATCAGGGCGGCACCTATTACTCGCCCCTCTCGACCATCAGCGCGGCCAATGTCGGCAAACTGGGATTCGCCTGGGCCTACGATCTGGGCGCCCCGCAGCGAGGACAGGAGTCCACGCCCATCGTCGTCGACGGCGTCATGTACACCTCCGGGACCTGGGGCTATGTCTACGCGCTCGACGCGGCCACCGGCAAGGAGTTATGGCGCTACGACCCCAAGGCCACCGCCTTTGCGGGCCGGCAACCCTGCTGCGACCTGGTCAATCGCGGCGTCGCCGTCTGGAAGGGCAAGGTGTACGTCGCGTCCACCGACGGCCGGCTGCATGCGTTGAACGCCGCGAGCGGCAAGCAGATCTGGGAAGTCGACACCATCGTCGATCATAGCCTGCCCTATTCGAGCACCGGCGCGCCGCAGATCGCCGGCAACGTCGTGGCCATCGGCAATGGCGGCGGCGACATGAGCGTCGGCGGCGTACGCGGCTACGTGTCCGCCTACGACCTCGAGACCGGTGCGCTCAAATGGCGCTTCTTCACCGTGCCCCCGGCACCCGGGCAGCCGCTCGAGAGTCCGGATCTCGCGCCCGCCGCGAAGACCTGGGATGCGCACCGCGACCCCAAATTCAAGGGCGGCGGCACGGCTTGGGACGGCTTCGCCTACGATCCGGCGTTGAATCTCGTGTATTTCGGCACCGGCAATGCCGCGCCCTACGACCTGCGGCAACTCGGCGATGCGACGCTCGACGGTCTGTACACCGCCTCGATCCTCGCCGTGCATGCCGACACCGGGCGCCTTGCCTGGCACTACCAGACGACGCCGAACGATCACTGGGATTTCGACGCCACGCAGAAATTGATCCTTACCGAGCTCGACATCGGCGGTGCGAAGCGGCGCGTGCTCATGCAGGCCAACAAGAACGGGTTCTTCTACGTGCTCGACCGCGCCACCGGCGAGCTCCTGTCGGCGAAGAATTTCACCTACGTCAACTGGGCGAGCGGCGTCGACATGAAAACCGGCCGGCCGGTGCCGACGAAGCAGTCCGACTGGATCTCCTCGCCGAAGAACGTCTATCCGTCCTGGTCGGGTGCGCACACCTGGAATCCGATGTCGTTCGACCCGGCGACGCACCTCGTGTACATACCTGCGGTCGATACGCCGAGCGTCTGGGTCGACCTCGCGCACAACGGCGGCAGCGTGAAATTCCTGGACGGCTTCTTCACGACCAACGGCATTTTTCCCGACGCCAGCTACGACGCGGCGGACTTGAAGCGTCTTTTCGGTCCGCTGCCTCCGCGGCGGCAGCTCGAGACGGAGCGCAAGGTGAAGCTGGTGCGCGAGCTGATCCGTGCCTGGGATCCGATCGCCGGCAAGATCGTCTGGGAGCACGAAACCTCGAGCGGCATGCGCGGCTACGACGGCGGCGTCATGTCGACGGCAGGCAACCTGGTGTTCCAGGGCCGCGGCAGCGGTGGATTGTGGGTGTACGCCGCCGATACCGGCAAGGTGCTACGGATCATCGAGACCGGCAGCCACATCATGGCGGCGCCCACCACCTACGCGGTCGACGGCCGGCAATACGTCGCGGTGCAGGTGGGCTACGGCGGGACCGGCATCGCCGAGGGCCCTGTGCCGCCGCAGAGCGCCGTCAACAAGTACCAGAACGAGAGCCGGATCATCGCCCTCGAGCTCGGCGGCGGCACGGTGCCGCCGCCTCCCGCCCGCATCGAGGAGCCGTTCGAGAAGCCGCCGGCGCAGACGGCATCGAAGGCCGAGATCGATGCAGGTGAGGACGAGTTCGTCTCGGAGTGCTCACGCTGCCATGCGCTCGGCATCAACGTCACGCCCGATCTGCGCCGCTTGAATGCCGGGCTGCACGCCGAGTTCAAGGACATCGTGCTGCACGGACTGCTCGCGCCGGCGGGCATGGAGCGGTTCGACGACATCCTGAGCGAGAAGGACGTCGAGAACATCCATGCCTATCTCATCGACCAGAGCTGGATCGCCTATCGCGCGCAGGAGGCGGCAACGCAGAAGACGGCAACGCAGAAGAAGTGAGTTCCTCGCACCGCAAGGTGGCTGGGTGATCCGGGGAGCGCCATTCAATCGTGTACGGGCCCCGCGCGCTGGGCGATGAGGGCATACTCGGCCGGCCGCCGATAGTGGGCGAAATCGAAATTGACGCGTTGGCAGGTGGCGATGAGATCCAGGTCCGCGCGATGCACGATGACCTCGTCATCGATGGAGCTTGCCATCGCGGCGATCTCACCGGTGGGCGCGATGATGCACGAGCCGCCGATGAGCGCCTGACCGTCCTCCAGGCCGGCCTTTGCCGCCGCCGCGATCCAGAGCGTGTTTTGATAGGCGCCGGCCTGCATCGGGAGATGATTGTGAAACATGCGCAGATGCGCGAGCGCCGGCGCTTCCTGCAATACGACGGGAGTGTTGTAGCCGAGCAGTACCACCTGCGCCCCGTTCAGACACAGCATGCGGTAGGTTTCCGGCCAGCGCCGGTCGTTGCAGAGCGAGAGTCCGACGCGTACGCCACGATGGCGAAACACGGGAAAGCCCAGGTTGCCCGGTTCGAAATAGCGCCGCTCGAGGTGGGTCGTGACGCCGTCCTGTGCAATCTCCGAGCCGGGAATGTGCATTTTTCGATACCGGCCGATCGGATCGCCGTCGCCTCCGACCAGAAGCATGGTGTTGAAGCGGCACGGCCGCCCCCCCTCCTCGCACAACTCGGCATAGCCGATGGCAAATCCGATCTTCAGGCGGCGCGCGGCGTCGAACAGCGGCTGCGTCTCACGCCCGGGCATGTCCTGTTCGAAGAATGCATCGATCTCGCGCGGCCCGTCGAGCGCCCAGCGAGGGAAGAAGGTGGTCAATGCCATTTCGGGAAAAACCGCGAGCTCCGCTCCGCCCGCGGCGGCCCTTTCGAGCAGGTGCACCAGCCTGCCCACCGTTTCCGTGCGCGAAGCACTGCGTTGAACGGGTCCGGTCTGGCATGCGGCCAGGGTCAAATATCGGCTCATGTCGGTTCCTCGAACACGGGTTGCATTCTCAATAGCTGCTCGCGGGGAAGATGGCAAGCGATGCGGTGACCGGGCCCGAAGTCCTGCACGGGCGGAGCCAGCTTGTCGCAGATGTCGGCGAGCCGGTAGGGGCAACGAGTCGAGAACCGGCAACCGGGAGGCGGCTTTGATGCCGATGGAATTTCGCCCGTCAGGAGGACTTTGCGCTTTCTCATGCGCGGATCCGGAACCGGTATGGCGGCCAGCAGCGATTCGGTGTACGGATGGTAAGGCGGCGCAAACACATCCTGCGTCGCCCCCTGCTCCATGATCTGGCCCAGATACATGACCACGATGCGGTCGGCCAGATAGCGCACCACCGACAGATCGTGACTGATGAGGATGAGCGTGGTGTGCTCGAGGCGCTGCATCTGGAGCAAAAGCTCGATGATGGCCGCCTGCACCGACACGTCGAGCGCCGAAACGGGCTCATCGGCGACGATGATGTCGGCATTGCCGGCAAAGGCGCGCGCGAGACCGATGCGCTGCTTCTGGCCTCCGGAGAGCTGGGATGGCCGCCGCTCGGCGAGCTCGCGCGGCAATTTGACCAGGTCGAGCAGCTCGAGCACGCGTTCGAGCACGCGCGCCTTATCGCGCTCGACACGAAATTTACGGACCACGCGAGCGATTTGGGCGCCGATCGTGCGGCTGGGATTGAGGGTGTCGAACGGATTCTGAAAAATCATCTGCAGGGAACGAATGGTTTTACGGTCCCTGCGCGTTACCGGCAACCGGCTCAACTCCAGCGCCGCGAGCTTGAGGGACCCCGAGCTTGCCTGCGTCAATCCCATCAAAATGCGCGCAAACGTCGATTTGCCGCAGCCGGATTCGCCGACGATGGCCACGGCCTCGCCACGCCTGACCTCGAACGTGAGCCCCTCATTGGCCGAGACCTCCTGGTAGCGCTTGCTCAACTGGTTGACCCTGAGAATGATTTCGCCGGGTGCGAGGGCGGTCCTCTGCACGTCCGATGTCAAGGGCGCGTGCCAGTCGATCTCCGCGACCCGCAGGCAGCGCGAAAAGTGCGGCACGGTGGGGTGCACGCTTTGCATGGCGACGGGTCCCGCGTCGCAGCGACCCGCGGCGAAGTGCGTGCAGCGGGGACCGAAGAGGCATCCGGGAGGCCGCTCGTCCGGGCTCGGCAGCTGACCCGGAATGGCCATGAGCGGACGCGTGCCCTTGTCCGTGCGCACGCTCGGGATCGCGGCGAACAGGCCCCGGGTGTAGGGATGACGCATGGCGCCGAACACAGCCGTTACCGGTCCGGTCTCGACCGCCTGGCCGGAGTACATCACTGTGATGCGATCGCAGGTCTCCCGCACCAGCCCGAGATTATGCGAGATATACAGCATCGACGTCCCGAATTCCGCCGAGATGTCGCGGATCAAATCGACGATTCCGGCTTCGACCGTCACGTCGAGCGCGGTGGTGGGCTCGTCGAGCAGCAGCAGCTGAGGGTCGGACAGCAATGCCATTGCGATCACGATGCGCTGCTGCTGGCCGCCCGACAGCTGGTGAGGGAACGACGCCATGATGCGGCGGGCGTCGGCAAGACGCACCCGGTCCAGCATGGAAAGCGCCCGCCGGGTCGCTTGCGGCCGGTCCGCGTCGTCGTGGAACATCGATACTTCGATCAGCTGTTCCCCGATGCTCATCGACGGATTCAATGCCGCGGACGGCTCCTGGTAGATCATGGCAATGGCGCCGCCGCGCATGCCGCGCAGCTCCTCCTTGCCCAAGGCCATCACGTCGCGCCCTTGAAATCTGATCTCACCCGCCGTGATCCGGCCCGCCTTGCCCAGGTACCGCATGGTGGCGAGCGCAATGGTCGACTTGCCGCAGCCGGACTCGCCGACGAGACCGTGCGCCTCGCCGCGCATGACGGTCAGATTGAATGCCTTCACGGCCTCGATGTCCGAGGTACGGCCGGCGTAGCAAACCGACAGATCCCTGCACTCCAGAATGGGCGTGTCCCGCGCCCGCGTGCTCGAGCCGGAGCTGGTTCCGCTCAACTCTGCAACTCCAGGTCATGCAATCCGTCGGCCATCAGGTTGAAGCCCAAAATCAAGCTCGATACGGAGAGCGCCGGAATGATCAGCATGTAGGAGTATTTCCACAGCAAGGCGGCGGTGGCCGCCTCCTTGATCATCAAGCCCCAGTCCGGATCCGGCGGCTGCAGTCCCAGGCCCAGGAAGGTCAAGGTGGTGATGGCGACCGTGGTGTAGCCCAAGCGCAGGCAGGCATCGACGATCAGGGGTCCTCGCACGTTCGGCAGAAGCTCCACCAGCATGATGTACAGCGGGTGCTCCCCGCGAGTCTGAGCGGCTTGAATGTAGCCGCGCGACTTTGCATCCAATGACAGTCCGCGCACGATCCGCATGATGAGGGGTGCGGATGAACAGGTCACGGCGAGGATGATGTTGAATCCGCTCTGACCGAGCAGGTTCAAGATCAAAATGAGCAACACCATCACGGGGAAGGACATGACCACGTTGCCCAGGAAGGACACGACTTCATCCCACCAGCCGCCCAGGTATCCGCCCATCAGCCCGAGGCTCGCACCGACCAGATAGGCCGCCACCGTGGAGGTGATCCCCCAGACCAGGATGCGCTGGCTGCCCCACAGAGTGCGCGACAACATGTCGCGGCCGCGCAGGTCGGAACCCAGGAGGAAGAATACGCCGTGCTTGACGGTCCCGGGCAACGCCAGGGGCGCGATCGGCTTGTCGGGATCGAGCAAGGGCAAATAGGGCACCAACACCGCGATCAGCAGCCAGAAGCAGATCAGGGTCGCACCGACCCGGGCGATCCATGATTTGCGCCAACGGTATAACGCCATGCCGTAAAGCGCCACGACGGCGGGGGTCGCCGGCAGCAACACGTAGCGCTCCATGGCGCCGAGCAGCGGGCCGAGCATCACGAAGCAGGCCAGCGGCACCCATATCAGCACCACCAGCGTCGCCACCGTGCCGCGCCGTCCGATCGCCGTAGCGAGCCCCTTCAACGCCGGCTCAAGCGAAGCGCACACGAGGATTCAACAGGACGTAGGCCATGTCGGACAACAGCTGCGAGAGGACCGCCACACACACGGCCACCAGGGTCGCCGCCTGCAACACCTGGATATCGCCAAAATTGGCGGCGTCCAGCAGCATGCGACCGAATCCGTGATACTGGAAAAACACCTCGACCACGACCACCTGGGAGAGCAGCCCATTGAGTGACAGGCAAATGAGCGTGACCGGAACGACCAACGCATTGCGCACCGCATGCTTCATGATGACCCGGCGCATCGGCAACCCTTTCAGAACGGCGGTCCGAATGTACTGGGAGGCCATGACCTCGCTCATCGATGCACGCGTCATCCGTACCAGGTAGCCCACCTCGTAAATGAGGAGCGTCAACAGCGGCAGCACCAGCTCGCGAAACGACCATCCCTCGAGCATTGCCGATTTGGACGGCGCCCAGCCCAGGCCGAGCGCGAGAACCACGGTGAGCAGCACCGCCGTGGCAATCTGCGGAATGGATGTCGTGACGATCGAGACGACGGATATGACTCGATCGAGCCGCGACCCCTCTCTTACTCCGGCAAGCATGCCCAAGCCGAGGGAGACGGGCACCATGAACAGCAGAACGAAAAATGCCAGGATCGCGGTGTGACCGAGGCTTTCCTTCAGCAAGGTGGAGACTGCCACATCCTTTTCGAGCGA
Organism: Steroidobacteraceae bacterium; assembly: GCA_036272515.1. Taxonomy (GTDB): domain Bacteria; phylum Pseudomonadota; class Gammaproteobacteria; order Steroidobacterales; family Steroidobacteraceae; genus Bog-1198. Next base: position 112,117 of record DATAYO010000041.1, read on the forward strand.
TTCGCCGAGATCGCCGTGCGCGATCCGGCCGAGCCAATGGAAGTAGCGCACCAGGAAGGGCTGATCCAGTCCTTTTTTCGCGACCCAGGCGCGATACTCGCCCTCGGACAAGGTCGCGATCCCGAACCCGCCCAATTCAGCCACCGCCACTTTTCTGCGGAACTGGTCGCTGTCGAAGATTGCGAACAGCAGGGCCGAGACGGTCAACATGATCAGCACCATCTGGGCGAGACGACGAAGGACGAGTGTGCGCATGCCTCTCGCGGGCTCAGCTCATCCAGACTTTGGTCAACTGCATCTGGCGCGCCGGATGGGGCCTATAGCCGTGGACTTTGCTGGAGGCCAGGATGAACACGGGACGCCAAAAAGGCTGAATCATGACGGCCGCATCTTGCAAAATCCTCTCGACCTCACGCATCTTGAGCCTGCGAGCCGGCACATCCAGGGTCGCCTCGGCGTCCGCCAGCGCCCTGTCGAAAGCAGCATCGGAGAAATGAGTTTCATTCCACGACGCGCCGGTGCGATAACCCTCCGAGAGCGCCATGGTGCCCAGGGGGCGGTGGGACCAGGAAGTCGCCCCGAAAGGCACGCTTTTCCAGACCTCCCAGTATTTCGTCGCCGGCACGACGTTGACCGCCAGATTGATCCCGGCGTGTTTCACCTGGTCGCGCAGAGCTTCGCACGCGGACTGCTGCCAAGGCCCGTCATTGTTGCCGACGGTAATGGTCAGATCGATGCCGTTTTCATAGCCGGCCTCTTTGAGCAGTTGCCTGGCCTCTGCGACGTCGTGCTTGACCGGCGGTAACGGGAAATATTCCGGGTGAACGGGCGCCACATGGAAATTGCCCGCAACGGACCCATGCTCCCCGAACACCAGACGCTTGATCGCCGCGTTGTCGGCCGCTTTGACCAGCGCGCGGCGCACGCGAATGTCGTTGAAGGGCTTCACATCGACCTGCATGCGGCAGCACAACGTCTGTGCGGACTCGACCGATGAGATTTGCGCGCCCGGTATCGATTGCGCCAGCTCCAACTCCTCGATCGGTAGCTCGTAGGTCGCATCGACGCTGCCCGAGGCCAGCGCGGCCGTCTGGTTCTCCTGCTCGAAGTGATAAAAATGAATTTCGTCCAGGTAAACCTCGCCGCCCCAGTATCGAAATTCCCCGCCGGCCGTGGTTTTCGTCACCCGCTTGAGGATGCAGCGCTCGCCGACGCGCAGTTCCGCCAGCGTGTACGGTCCGGTGCCGAGGGGGTTTCTCGAAAACGGCGGTGTGAAGGACGGGTGAGCGATGTGGGTGGGATATTCCGCAAAGTCCTCGGCGACCGACAGCACCGGTTTCGCCAGATTCAACTTCAGTGTATGACTGTCCACGACCTCGACGCCGTTCGCGAGCGGTCTATGAATGATTCCTCCGTTGGCATGCGGGTCCGCGGTGTACTCCGTCAACGCGGCAAACGTCGCCAGCCCCAGGTTGGATGAGCCCAGTGCGGGATCGGCCCAGCGGCGGATGTTCCACGCGACGTGATCCGCGGTCAGTTCCTCGCCGTTGTGCCACATCACGCCGCTGCGAATATGCAGTGTCCAGGTCCTGAGGTCCGGCGAAGGCTTCCACCAGTCCATCAGCATCGGCCGCACCACGTTCTCCGGGTCCGCCAGGGTGAGGTATTCCAGGATGGGGCGGGTCTGGTTGGACATCTCATTCCAGCTATAGGTGGCCGGATCCACCATCCTTCCCACCATTTGGCCGACCCGCAATATGCCGCCCCGCTTCGCGGCGGGATCGACCGGGGGAAAGGGAAGAGCATCGCCGGCGGCCGAGATAGCCGACCTTGCGCTTACCAGACGGGCGCCGCCGGCCGCCGCCGCGAGGACAGCCCCGCGACGAATGAACTCCCGTCGACTGATCACCGATGGGAGCCTTAAAGCGCCGCCGTGACCATGATCTCGACGCGATAGCCGTCTCCCGCGAGGCGCGCTTCGACCGTTGCGCGCACCGGCATCGCGGCGCGATCGATCCAGCCATCCCACACGCTATTCATGCGCTCGAAGTCGGCGATGTCGCGCAGCCAGATCTGCGCCGTCAGCAGCTTGCTTTTGTCGGAGCCCGCCATCGAAAGATAATGGTCGATCTTAGCAAGCGTATCGCGGGTCTGTTGAGCCACGTCCCCCGATAGATCATCGGCAGTGAGGCCGGCCAGGTACACCGTGCCATTGTGCGTGAGCACGCGGCAAAAGCGCGGCCCATTCTCGAAGCGCTGGATTGTCAACTACGAAACTCCTCATCAGGTCGGCGTTGGGTTGGCACCGGCCGGTTGCCGGAGCCGGCTCGGGGACAGGTCGGCCGCCGTAATGCCGGCCCTCGTCAGATCGTCGGGTAGCGGTGCGGCGCGCAGCATGGCGGCACAGGCGCGGGACAGCGCGGGCGAGGTCTTGATGCCGTAGCCTCCCTGGCCGGCAAGCCAGAAAAATCCGGCCGCGCTCGAGTCCGGACCGACAACGGGCGAGCCGTCGACCGCGAACGTGCGAAGCCCGGCCCACGCGCGCGCAACGCGAGTCACGTTCAAAGTGGTCGCGCGCTCCAAGCGCTCGACACCGGTAGCCACATCCAAATCTTCGGGTTGTGCGTCAACGGGCGCGCTCGGGGTGGCATCGGCCGGCGATACGAACAACTGTCCCGCGTCGGGCTTGAAATAAAATTCCGAGCCCGCGTCATTGACCATCGGCCATCCGCGAACGTCCAGCCCGGCGGGCGCGGGGATGTTGAACGCGGTGCGTCGTTTCGCGACCAACCCGACCGGCGCGACCCCGGCCATGCTCGCGACCTCGTCCGCCCAGGCGCCGGCGGCATTGATGATGCTGGGCGCGTCGAACGAACCGCCGCTCGTATCGACTCGCCAGTGATCGCCCCGACGCTCGATGTGCTCGACACCCGAATTCATCAGGATTTGCGCACCCCGCCGCCTGGCACCGCGCAGAAATCCCTGGTGCAGGCCGCTCACGTCGAGTTCCTTGGAATGCGGCTCGATGAAGGCACCGGCGACATAGTCGGAGCGCAGTATCGGCACCCGGCCGATGGCGGAGGCGACATTCATCCGTTCGATGCTGGGTACCATCGCGCGGGCCTCCACCAGCTGCCGCTCCAGGATCTCCAGCTGGTCCTCTCGCGCGACGGTTATCATTCCCCGGGGCGCAAGCAAAGCGCGCTCGCAGAAATCGCCCGGCGGCTGCTCCAGGAATTGCCGGCTCGCGATCGCGAGGCGGCGGATGACCAGGCTGCCGTAGTTCTCGGTGAAACTGGCGGCCGATCGTCCGGTGGAGTGATAGCCGCATTGAAATTCGCGCTCGACCAGGATCACGGACGCGAACCCCGCCACCTCGTAGGCCGCTCCCGCGCCGGCGATGCCGCCGCCAATGATGATTACGTCTGCCGTCTGGGTCATGTCGAGCAAAATCTAGCATACACTGCCGCCATGCCGGTCGCTTCGATGCAAGATGCAGATATCTCCTATGACCTCGTGGTCTCGGGTGGAACCGTCGTGCTTCCGGAGGGCCCCGCGCGCGTGAATATCGGTGTTCGCGATGGGCGGATCGATCATATCGGCTCCGGCCGCTTGCAGGGCCGCACGATGGTCGACGCCACCGACCGGCTGGTGCTTCCGGGCGGTCTCGACAGTCATTGCCACATGGATCAGCAGCCGTGGGAGGGCCGCAGCACGGCGGACGATTTCTGCAGCGGCACGCTCTCGGCGCTCTGCGGCGGCAACACCACGGTCATGCCGTTCGCAATGCAAATGCGCGGACAATCGTTGCGCGCGATCGTCGATGACTACCACGAGCGGGCCCGGCGCAAGGCGCATATCGACTACGGCTTCCATCTGATCGTCGGCGACCCGACGGCCGAGGTGCTCACCCGGGAATTGCCCGAGCTCATCGAGCAGGGATGCACCTCCATCAAGATTTTTTTGACCTACGAGGGTCTGAAGCTCAACGACTACGAGATATTGACGGTACTGGCGTTTGCGCGGCGTGAAGGCGTCATGGTCATGATCCACGCCGAGAACGAGGCGTGCATCCGCTGGCTGACCGATCGATTGCTGGAAAGCCGCAAGACGGCGCTGCGCTATCACGTGACGGCGCACTCCGAGATCGGCGAGCGCGAGGCGGCCTACCGGGCGATCAGCTTCGCCGAGCTGATCGAGACGCCGATTCTCATCGTGCATGTGTCCTCCGGGTCGGTCGTCGAAGAGATCAGGCGGGCGCAGGCGCGCGGCTTGCCGATCTTCGCCGAGACATGCCCCCAATACCTGTTTCTGTCCGCACAGGATATCGACACGGCGGATATGAGCGGGGCGAAGTGCGTATGCTCGCCGCCGCCGAGAGATACGTCGAACCAGCCGGCCATGTGGCAGGGACTCGCGGACGGGACGCTCGCGGTGTTCTCCTCGGACCACTCGCCGTACCACTACCGCGACAAGAGCGCAAAGGGACCCGGCACGCCTTTCACCGACGTCCTCAACGGGATACCCGGCATCGAGACGCGGCTGCCGCTGCTGTTTTCCGCAATCCACGCCAACGGCCTCCTCACCTTGAGCCAATTCGTCGACATGACGACCACCACACCCGCCAGGCTCTACGGGCTCTATCCGAGAAAAGGCGTCATCGCGGTCGGCTCCGATGCGGATCTGGCCATCTGGGATTCCCGCAAAGTCGTCACGATCCGCAACGAGATGCTGCACCATGCAGTCGACCACACGCCCTACGAAGGCGTGACGGTCACCGGTTGGCCAATCATGACCATCTCGCGCGGGGAGATCGTGTATGCGGACGGCGCCGTCGCGTCGAATCCCGGCCGCGGGCGCTTCGTGCCATGCGATCGGCCTTTGGCCCGAAAGCCGGCGCCGGGATCCGTATTGGGCGCCTGACTACCGCACCCTCTCGAACGGGAAAAACTCCCGATCGAGTGTAGTGAATAATTCCAAATTTTGGCGGCCTCATTCCCGTCGCCCCCGCGCGCTTATTATTCGCCTTGATGTATCCGGCGTTGATTTGTTATATCGCTGCCGCGCTGCCGGTTATCGCATCGGCAGCCGACACGGACACGTCGGCGGTCCCGGTCAATCCGGCAACCGGACAGGAGCTCCCGCAGGTTCTGGTCATCGGCAACGCCCCTCACTCGGGGTTGGGGTTGCCGATGAACCAAATACCGGCGAACGTGCAGTCCGCGAATAGCAATGACATGCAGCGCCAGCAGACCCTGGATCTCGCGGACTATTTGAACAACAACTTCAGCGGCGTCAACGTCAGCGAGAGCGCGGACAACCCGTTTCAATTGGACATCAATTACCACGGCTTCACGGCGTCACCTCTTCTCGGCACGCCGGAAGGACTGTCGGTGTACGTCGATGGCGTGCGTGTGAACGAGTCATTCGGGGATACCGTCAACTGGGATCTGATCCCGGAATCGGCAATCTCCACCGTGACCCTCATGTCGGGATCCAATCCGGTGTTCGGACTCAACACCTTGGGCGGAGCGCTGTCGGTACAAACCAAGAGTGGCCACGACAACCCCGGCACGGAGATTGAAGCTTATGGCGGCTCCTTCGGGCGGCGTGTATTTCAAGCCGAAACCGGGGGTGAGGCGGGCCCGTTCGATTATTTCTTCACCGGCAATTATTTCGATGAGGTCGGCTGGCGCGATATGTCGCCGACGAGGGTCTATCAAGGGTTCGGCAAGGTCGGCTGGCAAAACGAGAAGACCGACGTCGACCTGAGCTACACCTACGCGGATACCAGTCTACACGGTGACGGCGCGACGCCGATGAGCCTGCTCGATTATCGGTGGCAATCAACCTACACGCCGGATTTCACCCGGAATCTTCTCAACTTCGTCAACCTCACGGCGACGCAGTTCATCACCGAGCATCTTTTGCTGTCCGGCAATGTTTACGATCGGCACCTGGTCACCGGCAGCAGCAACGGCAACATCAACGACAGTTATCTGGCGGACAATCCCGGGCCGCCGATCGACTGCACCGCACCGCCGATGACCCGGGCCGCCATCGCCTATTGCGCCCCCGGCCAGAACGCCGTGGCTCAGCTGACTCAACATACGACCGGCGGCGGTGTACAGCTCACGGATTCGCAAGACGTGTTCGGTATGAAGAACCAGGCTATTGTCGGCGCCGACTACACGGACTCTCAGGTTTCCTACGCGCAGGAGTTCCAGTACGGGACCCTGGCGCCAAATCACGATCTCATCGATGAGATCAATCCGCTCAACAATGAAACCGTTGTTTCGCTCGCCGGCAGCAACAGGATCTTCGGCGGGTACCTCACCGACACGCTATCGCCGGGCAAACTGCTTCATTTCACGCTATCGGCACGCTACAACCGGAGCACCGAGACCCTCGATGGCCACAGCGTGGACACGGATGTGGGTGATATCGGCTCCGGCTTCGATGAGGCGACTCCGCTCTATGGCAACCACACTTATGGCCGGCTCAATCCGGCATTTGGGTTCACGGTGACGCCGGCCGATGCCTTGACCTTCTATGCCGACTATAACGAGGCAAGCCGGGCCCCGACCGTGATCGAATTGGGCTGCTCGAATCCTGCGCAGCCTTGCGGCTTGCCCAATGATTTCGCCAGCGATCCGAACTTGAAACAGGTCGTCGCTCGAACCGAGGAAGTGGGTGCACGGGGGAATCTTGCCGATCAGAGTTTGACATGGAGCGTCGATGTGTTTCACACCATCAATAGCAACGACATCCAGTTCGTTGCCACGAGCACGAATTCAGGCTATTTCGACAATGTCGGCAGCACGCGCCGCCAGGGGTTGGATCTCGCCCTTGGCGGCAAGGAAGGCGGATTCAACTGGCATCTCACGTACAGTTATGTGGAAGCCACGTTCCAGTCACACTTTGCGGTCAACGCATCGTCCAACAGCACCGCCGATGCCGACGGCAATATCTTGGTGAGCCCAGGAAACAGAATTCCTCTGATCCCGCTGCATACCGGGCGATTGGTGCTCGACTACGAAGTAACCAGGCAATGGGACATCGGCGGCAACGTGATCATGGCCTCCGGCTCCTACCTGCACGGCAATGAAAACAACGCCAATCAGGGGGGCGGGACGAATGCGACCGGCGCATTCATCGAGGGAACCGGCTGGATTTCCGGCTACACCGTCGTCAATTTGACGAGCACCTACCACATCACGAAATATGCGGACGTTTTCGCCCGCGTTGCCAACCTATTGGACAAGCAATATGCGACCGCCGGGTTCCTGACCACCAATTCGTTCAATCCGAACGGAACGTTCCGATTCAACCCGGCCGCCTGGAGCAATGAGAATGCCGTGTCACCCGCAGCGCCCCGCGCAATCTGGGCGGGCGTACGCGTGCGCTTCGATTGAGAATTTTCGCCCATAGGGCGATTTCTTTTGGGCCGGACCGGGATATATTCCCAGCCGTCTCGTCGTTTCGGAGAATCTCTTGTCAGACCGTCCCAATATCCTGATCCTCATGGCCGACCAGCTCACCGCGCGGGCGCTTCCGGCTTACGGCAACCGCGTCGCCAAGACCCCGCATCTCGATGCCCTGGCCGAATCCGGCGTGGTGTTCGACTCTTTTTATTGCAACAGCCCGCTCTGCGCCCCATCGCGCTTCTCGTTTCTGTCGGGGCGGCAGGTCTCGGCCATCGGAGCCTACGACAACGCCGCGGAATTCCCCTCAGCCGTACCGACGTTCGCGCACTATCTGCGCGCGGCCGGATACCAGACCGTGCTCAGCGGCAAGATGCATTTCTGCGGCGCCGATCAGCTGCATGGCTTCGAGGAGCGCTTGACCACCGACATCTATCCTGCGGATTTCGGCTGGACGCCGGACTGGACCCGCTTCGAGGAGCGCCCGAGCTGGTATCACAACATGGACTCGGTGACGCAAGCGGGTCCCTGCGCACGCACCAATCAGATCGATTTCGACGATGATGCCGCCTTTCAAGCGCGTCGGAAGATTTTCGATCTCGCACGCAGCAAGGATCGCCGTCCGTTCTGCCTGGTCGCCTCGCTGACGCATCCGCACGATCCCTACGTGATTCCGCAGGGGTACTGGGATCGCTACGCCGGCGTCGATGTCGACATGCCGCGGGTGCCCGGCTCCCCTGAGCTGCTCGATCCGCACTCGCGGCGGCTGCGCCACGTCATCGGGCTCGACCTTCAGCCGGTGAACGAGGCCCAGGTGCGCGCCGCGCGCCACGCGTATTACGGCGCGGTGTCGTACGTCGACGATCAGTTCGGCTCCCTGCTGTCGGCGCTGCGCGACTCGGGCTTCGCCGACGATACCGTGGTGGTCGTGCTCGCCGACCACGGCGACATGCTCGGTGAGAGAGGACTTTGGTACAAGATGAGCTTCTTCGAGCCCGCGTGCCGGATTCCCCTGATCGTGCATGCACCGCGGCGCTTTGCCGCCCGCCGCATCGCCGGCTCGGCTTCCCTCGTCGACGTGGCGCCGACGCTCATGGAGCTCGCCGGATGCAAGCCGCAAGATCGCGCCACCGCGCTCGACGGCCGGAGCCTGCTGGGCGAGATGCGTGGCGGTGAGAGCAGAGACGAGGTGATCGGCGAATACCTCGCCGAAGGCGCGATCGCTCCGCTGGTGATGATCCGGCGGGGGCGTTTCAAGTTCGTGCATTCGCCCGGCGACCCCGACCAGCTCTACGATCTCGCCGCCGATCCCGACGAGCTCGATAATCTGGCGCGCTCGCCCCGGCACGCCGCGCAGGCGGGCGAGTTTCTCGCCGAGGTCGGCAAGCGCTGGAACCTGCCGGAACTGCGTGCGGCGGTGCTCGAGAGCCAGCGCCGCCGGCATCTCGTCTACCGCGCCCTGCGAGCGGGCCGCTTCACGCCCTGGGACCATCAGCCGCTCAAGGACGCGAGCAAGCTCTACGTACGCAACGACATCGACCTCCCCGACCTCGAGGCCATGGCGCGATTTCCGCCGTTCGGCGCGGCGGAGCCGGGACGATAGCCGGCACTCCGCGCCCCCGATGTCTGTTACACAGCACGCAATTAATTTGCACAACAGTAACCAGCGTGCTATTTACTCCCGGATGCCCGCTTATGATACTTTTCGTCGCCCACGGCCGCGAGTTTCCTGGCGGCACAACTATTAAAGTACACCGAGAGTACAGAGGTTCAGGAGTATGGCGCGCGATCCCAAACACGATATTTTGTTTCAGCCCATCAAGATCGGTCCGAAGACGCTGCGCAACCGGTTCTATCAGGTCCCCCATTGCATCGGCGCGGGGTCGGACAGACCGGGCTTCCAGGCGGCGCACCGGTCGCTCAAGGCGGAGGGCGGCTGGGCCGGCATCAACACCGAGTATTGCTCCATTCATCCGGAATCGGACGACACGCACCGCCTGTCGGCGCGCATCTGGGACGAGGGCGACGTGCGCAATCTTCGCGCGATGTGCGACCACATCCATCATTTCGGAGCGCTTGCCGGCGTCGAGCTCTGGTACGGCGCCTCGCATGCGCCCTGCATGGAGTCGCGCGCGACCCCGCGCGGCCCGAGTCAATACGCCTCCGAATTCGAGACGCTGACCTATTGCAAGGAAATGGACTTCGACGACATCGCGATGGTGCAGCAGTACTACGTGGATGCGGCGCTGCGCTCCCGCGATGCCGGTTTCGACATCATCTACGTCTACGGCGCGCACTCCTACCTGCCGGTGCAATTTCTGTCCCCGTACTACAACAAGCGCAAGGACAAGTACGGCGGGAGCCTGGAGAACCGGGCCCGGTTCTGGCTGGAGACGTTGGAGAAAGTGCGCCGCGCGGTCGGGCACGACTGCTCCATCGCGACCCGGTTCGCGGTGGATACCTTGTATGGCGAATCAGGCGTCGAGATCGAGCTCGACGGAATGAAATTCATCGCAATGGCCGATCCGCTGGTCGACCTATGGGACGTGGACGTGGGTGACATCGCCGAATGGGGCGAGGATGCCGGGCCTTCCCGGTTCTACCAGCAAGGCCATCAGGTTCCCTGGACCCGCTTCGTGAAACAGGTGGCCAAGAAGCCGGTGCTCGGCGTCGGCCGGTTCACCGATCCGGAGAAGATGACCGAGATCGTCACCAAGGGCATTGCGGACATCATCGGCGCGGCCCGGCCGTCGATCTCCGATCCCTGGCTGCCGAAGAAAATCGAGGAAGGCCGCTACGACGACATCCGCGTATGCATCGGCTGCAACGTCTGCATCTCGCGCTGGGAGATCGGCGGACCGCCGATGATATGCACGCAGAATGCGACCGCCGGCGAGGAATACCGTCGCGGCTGGCACCCCGAGAAATTCCCCAAGAAGGGCTCGGAGGATTCCGTGCTGGTGGTGGGCGCCGGCCCGTCGGGCTCGGAATGCGCGCGCGTGCTGATGGAGCGCGGCTACGGCGTCCATCTGTACGACACCGCCGCGAAGATCGGCGGGCATTTGAACGCGGTGGCGACGCTCCCCGGTCTCGGCGAATGGGGCTATCACCGCGACTATCGAGAGCTGCAGATCGGCAAGCTCGTGAAGAAGAACAAGCAGAGCCAGGTGGCGCTCAATCAGAAGCCGATGAGCGCGGAAGGCGCGATCACCTATGGCGCAGAAAAGATCGTCATCGCGACGGGCTCTTCCTGGAATACCGACGGCACCAACTGCCTGACGCATGAGCCGATTCCGGGCGCCGACGCCTCGCAGCCCGATCAGCTCACGCCGGAGCAGGTGATCGAGGGCAAGAAGAAGCTTGGGCCTCGCGTGGTGATCCTGAACGCCGACACCTATTTCATGGCGCCGAGCCTTGCCGAGAAGCTCGCGGTCGCCGGCCACGAGGTCACCTTGGTCACCGGCGTGCATCTCGCCAATTACATGCACTTCACGCTCGAGTATCCGAACATGATGCGCAGGCTCCATGAGCTGCACATTCACGAGATGCACGATGCCTTCGCGAGCAAGATCGAGAAGGGCCGGCTGCAGGTGTACGACATCTGGGGCGACGGCTCGAAGCGCACGTACCGCGGCGCCGGCCACATCCCGCGCGAGCCGAACAAGAGCCACCGCTGGGTGGAGTTCGACTCCCTGGTGCTGGTGACCGGCCGTCATTCGAACGATTCGCTGTTCCGCGAGATCAAGGGGCGCCAGGGCGATTGGGACAAGAACGGTGTGAAGAACGTCTACCTCATCGGCGATGCCGAGGCGCCGCGGCTGATCGCGGACGCGACCTTCTCGGGTCACCGGCTGGCGCGCGAAATCGAGGAGCCGAACGCGCAGCTGCCGCTCCCCTACAAGCGCGAAGTCGCGGTGTGGGGCACGCCGCACTTGCCCGGCGGGCGCTTCGAGATCGAATACAAGGCTTAGGAAACCATATAGCCGTGAGCCGCACTGACGCTGTCACTCGAATTCTATTCGAGGCGTTTCCGACGGCCGAGGTGCGGCTTTTCTATGTCATCGGTTACACCGCCATCGGCATTTTCTGCTGGGGCGTGTACGTGCAGGTCCGCAAGTACCGCCGCGGCGCCCCGCTCGCCCTCACCGGCAGTCTCTGGTCGCGTTTCGGGGACATGACGGCGCAGCTCTTGAGCCACCGGACGGTCGCCCGCCGCGATCATGCCGCGGGCGGGGCGCACCGGCTGATCTTCTACGGCTTCGCTCTGCTGTTTCTCGGCACGGCGACCATCACCTTGCAGTACGACATCCTGGAGCCGCTGTTCGGCATCCGCTTCTGGCAGGGCGAGTTCTATCTGGTCTTCTCTCTCATCCTCGATATCGCCGGCATCGCCCTGCTCGGCGGCCTCCTCTATATGATGTACCGGCGCGGCTGGATGAGGCTGCCGAAGCTAGACTACGCCAGGCCCGACCGCTCGCCCGGCGACCCGGATTTCGACCGGCCGCAGTATCGGCGCGAGGATTGGGCTTTTCTGTGGACCCTGGTCGTCATCGGCTTCACCGGCTATCTGCTCGAGGCCGCCCGCCTCGTGTGGCTCCAGGCGAGGCCGGGTGTCTGGGACACCCGCTGGTGGTCGCCCGTGGGCGCTGCCGTGGCCGAAGGATTGCAGGCCCTCGGGCTCACGGCTCATGGCGGCGGCGTGCTGCGGCTGTCGCTCTGGTGGTTTCATGGGCTGCTCGCGCTCGTGTTCATCGCGCTCATCCCGTTCACCAAGGTCAAGCACATCTTCACGGCATCTGCCTCCCTGATGGTGCGTGATCCGTTGGCGGCGCAGCGGCTTGCACGCGTTCCCGAGACGCAGCAGGCGCCCGGAATCGCCAAGATCACGGATTTCACCTGGAAGCAGCTGCTCAACCTCGACGCCTGCACCAAATGCGGCCGCTGCCACGAGGCCTGTCCCGCCCGCGCGGTGGGCGCACCGCTGTCGCCGCGTGACGTGATCCTGAGCTTGCGCGAATTCGCGAACGCCACGCTCGAATCCGCCAGTCTGCCGCCCGCCGCCGAGCTCGACGTGCACGGCAAGTCGCCCGGCCAGGTGGCGATGGAGACGCTCTGGTCGTGCCGGACCTGCATGGCCTGCGTGGAGATCTGCCCGGTGGCGGTCGAGCACGTGCCCATCATCGTGCAGATGCGGCGCAAGCTGGTCGAGGACGGCGCCATGGACCCGCTGCTCACCAAGACCCTGCAGACCATCCACAAGACCGGCAACTCCTTCGGCGAATCGAAGCGCAAGCGCGGCGCATGGACCAAATCCCTGCCCTTCAAGGTCAAGGACGCGCGCAAAGAGCCGGTGGACGTGCTCTGGTTCGTCGGCGACTACGCCTCGTTCGATCCGCGCAACCAGCAGGTGACCCGTACGTTCGCAACCCTGTTGCACGAGGCGGGCGTGGATTTCGGCATTCTCTACGATGGCGAGTCGAACGCCGGCAATGACGTGCGCCGCGTGGGCGAGGAAGGGCTTTACGAGGTGCTGGCCGAATCCAACATCCAGGCGCTCGCCGGCGCCTCCTTCAAGACCATCGTGACCACCGATCCGCACTCCTACAATACGATCCGCAACGAGTATCCCGACTTCGGCGGCGAATACCGGATCGAGCACTACACCAGTTTCTTGAAGCGGCTGTTCGCGGACGGCAAGCTCGAGGCGACGCGGCCGCTGAAGCTTCGGACCACGTTTCACGACCCGTGCCATCTCGGGCGGTTCAACAAGGGCTACGAGGCGCCGCGCGAGCTGTTGAGGCTCCTGGGTTGTGAGCTCATCGACATGAAGCGCAGCCGCGACAACTCTTTCTGTTGCGGCGCAGGGGGCGGCCGAATCTGGATTCCCGATCCGGTCGGGTCGGAGAAGCCGGCCCAGAATCGGATCCGCGAGGCCGCAGCCATCCCCGGACTGGAGGTCTATGTCGTGAGCTGTCCCAAGGATCTCACCATGTTCGAGGATGCGCTCAAAACCACGGGCAACGAGGGAAAATTCATCGTGAAGGAATTGATCGAGCTGGTCCGCGAGGCGGTTCCGGTACCCGAGGCGGAGACGGCCCTCGCATGAAAATTCTCGTTGCCGTGAAGCAGGTGGCGGCCCTCGATGAGGACTTCGAGATCCGCGAGGACGGACGCGGCGTGGATGAGGAATTCCTCATTCGCGACCTGAACGAGTGGGACGACTACTCGCTGGAAGAGGCCGTCAAGATCAAGGAGGCCTCCGCCGAACCCGTCGAGGTCGTCGTCGTGTCGGTGGGACCCGCCGAAGCGGACGAAGCGCTGCGCAAGTGCCTCGCCAAGGGAGCGGACCGCGCCATCCGTGTCTGGGACGAGAGCATGGAAGGCTCCGATCCGATCGCGATTGCGCGCGTGGTGGCCGCCGTTACCCGATCCGAATCGCCGGACATGCTGTTCGCCGGCGTCCAATCCTCGGATCAAACCTTCGCCGCCACCGGCATTGCCGCCGCCGCATTCCTCGGCTGGCCGCACGCCGCGGTGGTGAGCTCGCTCGACTACGCGCCGGGGGCCAAGATCGCCGTATTTCGCCGCGAGCTCGAGGGCGGATTGCTGCACGAGGTCGATATCCAGTGTCCCGCGGTGCTGACCATCCAGCTCGGCATCAATACCCCGCGCTACGCTTCGTTGCGCAGCATCAAGCAAGCCGCGGCCAAGCCCATCGAGGTCAAGAATCTCGCCGGGCTCGGCCTGTCCGCGGCGGACGTTGGGGAATCAGGCTCTCACTCCCGGGTCCGGCGAATGTACATTCCCGACAAGGGCCGTGCGCAGCTCATCGAGGGTGATGCGGCGGCCCAGGCGCGGCGGCTGGCCGAGATCATCCGCGAATTCAAAGGAGATGCGGCGTGAGCGGCGTGTTGGTGATCGCGGAACAACGGCGCGGCGAGCTGCGTCCGGTCTCCTCGGAGCTGATCGGCGCGGCGCAGGGTTTGCGTGGCGCGGGCGACGATGTCACGGTGGCGGTGCTCGCTTCATCTCCGGAGCGCTTCATCGATTCATTGAAGCTGGCAGGCGTCGATGAGATCGTCGCCGTGAAGGTCGCCGCGCCGGAATTCGATCCGGACACGTTCGAGGCGGCGGTGGGCGCGTTGATCGCGCAGCGCCAGCCCGCGATCGTGCTGGTTGCGCACAGCGTCGATTCCCTCGGTTACGCCGCGGTGCTCGCCGCCAAGCTCGGCCTGGGGTTCGCCACCGACGTATTCAAGGCCGAGCGCATCGACGGCACGCTGGTCGCGACGCGCGGCGGATACGGGCAGAAGATCAACGTCGAGGTCGATTTCCCCGGCCGCAGCACCGTGCTGCTCGCGATCCGCGCCAACGTCTTCAAGGCTGCGGAGCAAAGCGGCACGCCGCGGGTGACCGAGCTCACCGCGCCTCCGGCGGCGAGCCGCTCGAACGGCCGCGAGTTCATCGAGCTGTCCGCGAGCGACGACGTCGACATGACTGCCGCCGAGTTCATCCTGACCATCGGTCGCGGCATCGGCGAGGAGGCGAACGTGGCGCAGTTCAAGGAGCTCGCGGACGCCGTCGGCGCAACGCTCGGATGCTCCCGGCCCATTGCCGATGCGGGCTGGCTGCCCAAGAGCCGCCAGGTGGGACAGTCCGGCAAGACGGCGAGCGCCTGCAAGCTCTACGTGGCCATGGGCGTATCGGGCGCCATCCAACATCTCGCCGGCATGAAGCATGTGGCCACCATCGTGGCCGTCAACAGCGATGCCGGCGCCTCGATCTTCGGCGTCGCCACGTATGGAATCGTGGGAGATATCTTCGAGATCGCCGAGGAGCTGCGTCGGCTTTTCTAACCGTTTAGGGGATCGAATGAACGTCAGCGTGGAAGCGACCGCCGATGAATCCGCCGCGAAAGGCGCCGGCCTCGAGCGCGGCATCGATTGGACCGGGGCATTCTGGGTGGCGAGCGGCGTACCGCCGCTCGTGCTCTTCTCCATCGGCGGCGTCGCGGCCACCGTCGGCAAGCTCTCCTGGGTCATCTGGATCGCCTCGATCGCAATGGGCTTCATTCAATCCTTCACCTACGCCGAGATCGCGGGCTTGTTCCCCAACAAAGCGGGCGGCACCTCGATCTACGGCGCCATCGCCTGGGTGCGCTACGGCAAGCTGATCGCGCCGATCTCGGTGTGGTGCAACTGGTTCGCCTGGTCGCCGGTGCAGGCGACCGGCTCGGCACTCGCCGCCGGCTACGTCCTCGCGGGCCTCTATGCGCCGGATTCTCTGGTCAACACCTGGCAGCTGACCCTGCTCGACCTCGGCATGATCAAGACCGGACTGAGCCTCCGCATCAACGCCACGTTCATCCTCGGGGCGGTCATTTTGCTCGCGGTCAAGTTCATCCAGGACGGCGGCATTCTGCGCTCCGCCAACACCACCAAGATTCTCGGGATCTCCGCGATGATTCCGCTGCTCCTGATCGGCCTCGTCCCGATCCTGACCGGCGACATCGTGAAGGCCAACCTGTTCCCGCTGGCGCCGCTCGCGCACGATGCCGCCGGCCTCGTCACGGTCGGCTCCTGGAACATGGCCGGGATCACCCTGTTCGCGGCCGGCATGTTCCTGGCCGCCTGGTCCACCTATGGATTCGAGACGGCGGTGTGCTACACCGGAGAATTCAAGAACCCCAAGACCGACACATTCAAGGCGATCTTCTACTCGGGGCTGCTCTGCGTGGTGGTCTACACACTGGTGCCGTTTGCTTTCCAGGGCTATCTGGGGCTCAAAGGCATGCTGGCACCGGACATCTACTCAGGCACCGGGGTTGCGGCGGTCATGGCGCGAATGGTGCACGCGGGCCGGCTCATCGGGGCGGTGGTCGTCATCATGCTGATTCTCGCGCTGGTGCTGTCGCTGATGACCTCCATGGCCGGCTCATCGCGCACGCTCTACCAGGCCTCGCTCGACGGTTGGTTGCCGAAGTATCTGACCAAGGTGAATGCGCATGGCGCACCCACGAACGCCATGCTCACTAATCTCGGCTTCAACCTCGTGTTGCTGCTCCTGTCCGATACGGTGTTCGTCATCGGTGCGGCGAACATCGGCTACCTGATTTTCAATTTCTTGAATCTGAATGCGGGCTGGATCCATCGCATGGACCGTCCGCGGCAGGAACGGCCGTGGCGCGCGCCCTCGTGGATTTTGGCGGCGGGCGCGGTCCTCTCGTTCGTGAATCTCGCGTTCATGGGCTTCGGAGCCGACGTGTACGGCGCCGGCACCCTCAAGACCGGCCTGATCTTCGCGGCGCTGATCGTGCCGGTGTTCATCTACCGCCACTACGTCCAGGACAAGGGTGTGTTCCCGCCCGAGATGGCGGCTGACCTGGAGATGGTCGGCGGCGAGCGCATCGTGAACCGCGCCGGCATCTGGCCCTATGTGGTGCTGGCGCTCGGCGTCGCCGTCGTCGCCCTCACCCATCATCTCGCGGTGTACTGAAGACATGCTGGTCACCGGCATCAAGAGCAAGCCCGTCTACGCCCCGCTGCGCGCCGACACGGGCGGTCGTTACCATCTCATGCTGGCCAAAGGGGTCGGCAACGTCGCCTTGATGCGCGTGCTCGACGAGCTTCGATCCGCCGCCCCGCAGGCCCTGGGGCGGACCCGGGTGCTGCTGATTCCTGGCGAGAATTCCGGTGAGACGGCCGCCCGGCCGGAGGACTTCGCTGCCCTGGGGCTGGAGGAGGTGCGCACCTTCGCGGATGTACCCGGCCTGCTTCGCGACTTCCGCTCGATCCTCGAGGGAGCGCTGATGGGAACGCGCCTGTACGTGGCGGGCCCCGAGAGCTTCATCGGGCTCGCCATGAAAATTGCGCTCGAGTTCGACCTGAACAAGGACGAGGTCCGCGCCGAAGAGCTGGGCACGCTCGCCCGGCGCGTCTATTGCATCCATTGCCGCGCCACCACCGAGGAGGTACGGACCAACATCGTGCGCTGCGTCGATTGCGGCAGCTGGCTCCTGGTGCGCGACCACTACTCGCGGCGGCTGGCCGCCTACATGGGTGTCATGGTGGACGCCGAGGCGCCCGGCGAGCTGCCGGAGATCAAGGAAATATTCATATGAGCGAGGCGCAGACTCTCGAAGTCGAAGTCGCGGCGATCGAGCAGGTCACCCCGCTCATCAAGCATTTCAGGCTCGCGCCCGTCGGTACGGAGGGCCTGCCGGCTTTCTCCGGCGGCTCGCACATCGTGGTCGTGATGCGCACGGCGACGCGCGTTTACCGAAACCCCTATTCCCTGCTGAGCCCGCCGCACCGCCTGGACTGCTACGAGATCGGCGTGCGGCGGATGGAAGAGTCGCGCGGCGGCTCGCATTTCATGCACGATCGGGTCGCCGTCGGCACGCGGCTGGAAATCGCGCATCCGGTGAATCTGTTCGCGCTCGACAAGATCGCACGCAAGCACGTGCTCATCGCCGGCGGCATCGGCATCACGCCGTTCATGGCGCATCTCGAGGACCTGTACCTGGGTCGCGTGCCCTACGAGCTGCACTACTCGGTTCGCGGCCCGGACCATGCCGCGTTCCTGGCGCGCATCATGGAGCGCACCGGCGGGCGCGCTCACCTGTACTACGACAGCGAGCGGCAGAGCATCGATTTCGATCGGCTGCTCTCGAGCCAGGCCCTGGGCACCCACGTGTACGTGTGCGGACCCAAGGGCATGATCGACCGGGTCGCGGCCGCCGCCCGCGACTGGGGCTGGCCGGACAGCCACATTCACTGGGAACAGTTCAGCGCCCCTCCGGTGGGCGATGCGTTCGAGGTGTTCCTGGCGCGCTCCAAGATGACGGTGCACGTGCCGCCGGACCAGAGTCTCCTCGAGAGCATCGAGGCCCAGGGGGTGGAAGTGCCGTATCTGTGCCGCGGCGGCGTATGCGGGTTTTGCCAGACGCGGGTCCTCGAAGTGGACGGGGAGCTGCTTCACAACGATCATTTCCTCTCGGACGCCGACAAGGCGAAGCGCAACACCATCATGCCCTGCGTGTCCCGGGCGCGATGCAAGAGCCTGGTGCTCGATCTGTAGCTGCCATCGCAAGGAGCCCCGTCATGAGCGCAGTGTTCAAGCCGCACGAGACTTTTCGAAACGACTTCACGTTTCGCAACAGCCCCGAGGCAATCCGCCGATTCCCTCTGCCCTTCGCGGAGGATCAGTACATGTATTCGGTCAACATCGAGCCGCACACGCCGGGAGCGCAGGGCTCCGTGGTCGAGGCCGCCTTCGACGTGGACGAGCACTACGTGGCCGAATGCCGCGAGCGCGAGATCGTGCTCGCGGCCGAGCCGCTGCGCTATCAGGCGCTGCCGCACATGATGAGCGCTCAATGGGATTGCCTCGAGCTCATCATGGAATCGCTCGCTCGCGATTACCCGGCGCATTTCTCGCTCGCGAAGCAGGGCAATCGCTGGCACTGGATCAACCGGCCGCTCGGCATCGACCGGCAATTCACCTTCGGCGATCCGGACAGCCTCGCGCGCGAGCCGCTCGATTTCATCACGCGCCAGGCACAGGGCGATTTCGTGGTGATGGATCAGCGCGAAGGAGATCTCTGGGCAGAGGCCGGCATGGTGACGACGCCGGCCGACTGGTCGCTGGATTTCGACCTCGGCATGACCTTCAAGGAATGGCACGGCCCGGTTCCGCTCGCGCATGAGCTCGGGGTCTTCGACCGCGCGCTCAAGTACCTGTTGAATTTGCGCCTGGGTCAACCGGTGCGCCGGCTCAACTGGACCATGACCGTCCATCCGCGCCTGGATACCTCTCCCGAGAATTATCCGAAGTGGGGACGGGATCGCGCCGGGGTGACGAAGGAAAATGCCGGAGATCTGGTGCATCTGCGCGTCGAGCTGCAGGGGCTGTGGCGGCTGCCGCGCAGCAACGGCATCCTGTTCGGTATCCGCTGCTATCTCATCAGCGTGCGCGAGCTCGCCACGATCCCCAAGTGGGCCCGGCGCGTGCATCGGGTACTCAGGGACCTGCACCCGGCGCTGGTCGACTACAAGGGGCTCTCCCGCTATCGCGACACCGTGGTCGAATGGTTGGCGCCCTTCGACGACGGGTCGCCCACGACACCCGGCGCGGGACCGGATTGACACGCGGCTCGCGCGGCGAGCCGCGCGCGGGCCCGATTTTTCAACGGAAATTGGAGACATTTCATGGCACTCAGTTGGCGTCACTCGGTTCTGGCGGATCGTCACCGCGCCCTCGGCTCGAAGCTCGAGGACTGGAACGGCATGGGCACGGCGTGGACCTATTCGAAGGATGTCGCGCAGGACCACGTCGCGATCCGCACCAAGGCGGCGCTCATGGACGTGTCGGGGCTGAAGAAGCTCTATCTCGTGGGGCCGCATGCCTCCGCCATCTTGAATTACGCGACCACGCGGGATGTTTCCAAGATCTATCCCGGCAAATCCGCCTATGCCTGCATGCTGAACGAGGCCGGCCACTTCATCGAAGACTGCATCCTCTACCGGCTGGCTCCGAACAGCTGGATGGTGGTCCACGGCAGCGGCGCCGGACACGAGACTCTCACGGCCTATGTCACGGGCCGCAACGCCGCGATGATCGTCGATGACGATCTGCACGATTTGTCGCTGCAGGGGCCGCTCGCGGTCGATTTTCTGGCGAAGCACGTGCCCGGAGTCCGCAGCCTGAACTACTTTCACCACATGCCGGCGACCTTGTTCAAGCGGCCGGTGACCATCTCCCGCACCGGCTATACCGGCGAGCGCGGCTACGAGATCTTCTGCAAGGGCGAGGACGCCGGGCTGATCTGGGACACGATCTTGAGCGAGGGCAATCCCATGGGAATCATCCCGGCGTGCTTCACCACGCTCGATTGGCTGCGCGTGGAAAGCTATCTGCTGTTCTACCCCTACGACATGTCGCAGATGTATCCGTTCGAGCACGATCCGCCCGGCGACAGCTTGTGGGAGCTCGGCCTCGATTTCACCGTGAGCCCGGGGAAGAGCGATTTTCGCGGTGCCGATGCTCATGACCGTCTCAAGGGCAAGGAACGCTTCAAGATCTTCGGCCTCGAGCTCGAGGGCAAGACCGCGGCGGACATGGGCGATGCCGTGTACGTGGGCGACAGGAAAGTGGGCGTCATCACCTGCGCCATGGCGTCTGGCCTCACCGGCAGATCGATGGCAATCGCGCGGCTCGACGTCCCGGTGGCGGTGCACGGCACCCGGCTCGAGGTTCGCGGCAAGAACGTCAAGGTGCCCGCCGTCGCCCACACGCTGCCGTTCGACGATCCGGACAAGAAGAAGCGCACGGCCGTGGGCTGAGGCAGCCGCATCATCCCGGACTTCGGCGGCCGAGCGCTATGGGCGGGCCTCGCACGACCGGCCCCGGCGCGCCAGTCCGGCGAGCAACAGAAGCGGCGCGACACTCAACACCGCCGGCAGCCCGCCGCGGGGCCACGCATCCATCGCGAACCCCCCCACGCTCGGGCCGATGACGCCGCCGGCACAATAGACCATGACGAACACCGTATTCGCCGTCGCCAGCGCGCTCGCCGGAAACTCCTCACCCAGGAGCGCGATGCCCTGACTGTAGAAGGCATACAAGGTCCCGCCCCACAGGAACAGGAGCGGGCCCAGCAGCGCAGGGGTTCCGACGCACGCGGGCAGCAGCAGCGGCCCTATGGCGCTCACCAGGGCACAGCACCCGAGCAGTGTCCGGCGCCCGAACCGATCCGCCAAAACTCCGATCGGCATCTGCAGCACCACGTTGCCCACCATGAAGACGGTCACGAGCATCAGAGAGTCTCGCTCGCCGAGACCCAGGTGCAGGCCGAACAGCGGGAGCAGCGAAAGATCGGCTGACTCCACCAGTCCGGCCACAGCCGCGGCCAGCATGACGATGGGCGCAAAGCGCACCGCTGCGACCAGCTCGGCGAGCGGCGTGCGCGCGGTCACAGCCGGGCGCACGCGCCTGTCGCGCAGCAGGACGAGCGGCAACAGCGTGACCAGCAGGCACAGCGAGCCGCAGAGAAAAGGCCGCCAGCCTTGCGTGCCGGTGAACTCGAGCAGAATGGGACCGCCGACGATGCCGACGGAGAACGCCACGCCGTACAGGCCCATGACCGTGCCGCGCGCCCGCTCATCGCTCACCGTGTTCAGCCAGACCTCGCTGGCGATCCAGCTCAACCCGAGTGCGCAGCCGGTGACGAGTCGGCAGAGCGTCCACTCGGCAACGCTCGAGGCCAGCGGCATCAATGCGAGCGTCAGTGCGCCGGTCAAGATGCCCGCGATCACGCTGCGCTTGAGACCCAGCCGCTCGATCAGACGGGGATACAGCGGGCCGCACAGAATCACCGCGACCAAGCCGGCGGCGGTCACCGCCCCGATGGCGAGAGCCGAGGCTCCTGTCCGGCTCAATACGAAGGCGATGAGCGGCGGCTGAAAGCCGAAGATCAAGCCCACGCCTAGGCTCGACGAGAGCACCGCCGCCAAAGTCAGCCGGGTCGAGGGCTGAGTCAAGCGCTCTGTTCCGGAGCGCGACGCGGGCGCGTCGCCCCGTCATCGTGCAATCGAATTGCGAAACGGCGGTGATTCCAGCCTCGGCACAATCCATGCATCGATGTCTCCCGTGGCCCGCGTCGCCGCCGCAGCCGCCGTTAAGGTACACGCAAGAAACT
Organism: Steroidobacteraceae bacterium; assembly: GCA_036272515.1. Taxonomy (GTDB): domain Bacteria; phylum Pseudomonadota; class Gammaproteobacteria; order Steroidobacterales; family Steroidobacteraceae; genus Bog-1198. The sequence continues at coordinate 134,239 of DATAYO010000041.1, forward strand.
TGCGTGCTAGTAAACCCTATGCTACTTATTCCCTCAGCCGGATCATAAGCGATCGATTAGTGGGAACGGCGGCGGCGCGAGAGTCTTGCGGTGGGGACACGGCAAGCGCTCGAGTTGGTACCGCGGCCGCCCGTGATTTTTTCAGGGAGATCAAGCAATGAAATCATCGTTCGTCGCGCGGACGGCCACGCGCCCATTTTCAGCGTCCGCTGCTTCGGTGTTGAGCCTCGCGGTTCTCGGTTTTGCGCTGGGCAGCGCTCCGGCACTGGCCGATCCCGCGGCGAGCGGCCCCGCCGCCCCGGCCGAGGCACCGCCGCGATCCGGCGGCGATCTGGAAGAGATCGTCGTGACCGCCGAGAAGCGCGAATCGACCGTACAGGCGACTCCGATCAGCATGACCGCCATGACCGGCGGGGATCTCGCCGAGCAGAACATCAGCAGCGTCCAGGACCTGGTGGGCAAAGTACCGGGCATTTCGCTGCGCACGGCGGGTCCGGGCCAGACCGAATACGAAATGCGCGGCCTGGGCTCCTCCGGCGGCTCCGTGGCGACCGTGGGCTTCTATATCGATGAAACACCCTTGTCGGCATCCGCGGTGGCGCTGAACGGCCGCACCGTGATCGACGCCGATCTCTTCGACCTCAACCACACCGAGGTGCTGCGCGGCCCGCAGGGCACTTTGTACGGCGCCGGGTCCATGGGCGGCACGATCAAGCTGGTCACCAATCAGCCCAAGCTCGGGAGCTTCGAGGGCAACGCGGCGGTGGACGCCTCCCAAACAACGGGCGGCAGCACCAACGGCAGCGGCAATTTGATGCTGAACTTTCCGATCGGCGACATTGCGGCGCTGCGCGTGGTCACCACCGACAAGTACATCAGCGGCTGGATCGATCGCAAGGTGATCGCACCCGGACAATTTCCGTATCCGACGAATTTCGGCGGCTGCGGCCCCTTCTACTATTGCACGCGCGGCAACGTCGAGGATGCACCGGTCGCCGAGAACCATACGGGATCCAATCGCGAGCGCTTCATTTCCTCACGCGCCTCCTTGCTGATCCAGCCGGCCGATAATTTCTCCGCCACCGGCAACTTCATGTATCAGCGCATCGACGCCGACGGGTACGCCAACTATCAGTCCCCGCCCGCAACGGAAGCGATCTATCAGCCCTACGACGTCCAGGAACCCTACTACGACGCGTTCCACATGTGGAGCTTGAAGCTCAGCTACGACATGCCCTTCGCGAACCTCACGTCGGCATCCTCGTACTGGCAGCGCGATGTGTACCAATCCACCGATTCCACGGAGGCGTTGCAGAACATCTTCAATTACACGGCGTTCGTCCCCAACCTCTACTCGGAGAACGACGACACCTGGCAGATCGCCCAGGAACTGCGCCTCACATCGCGGGGCGACGGGGACTTGCAGTGGGTGGGCGGCCTTTACTATTCGAATCTGCACTCGGGCTACGTGACGCACAATCAGACCGTTGGATTCGTGACGACCCCCGCCTGTCCGTACGGCGCCACCGCGCTCGGCGGCCACTGCCCGGCAAGCGAGCAGTTCACCTATGGAGCCATCGCGGGAGCGAATCCCCAAGGCATCATGTTCGACGACAACAACCCCAACATCCTCAATCAGAAGGCCATATTCGGCGAGATATCGTACAAGCTGCGGCCGGATCTCAAGCTCACGACGGGATTGCGTTTCTATAAATTCGACATCAGCAACGAGTCCAATCAACGGGGTCTCGGTACGGCTTCCGGCAACGACACGCCGACGATTTCCAGCGCATCGGGAACCAATACGAGCTTGTTGCCGAAGGTCAACCTCTCGTATGAACCGACCCCGGATCTCACTCTGTACAGCACCGTGTCCAAGGGATCACGTCCCGGCGGCGTGAACCTGCCGATCCCGCTCAATCCGTCCGGGTTCTACTATTGCGGCCCGGGCACCGGAGCGAGCTATTTGACCAGTCAGCCGGCTTACTACGCGCCGGACGACATCTGGAGCGGCGAGGTGGGTGAAAAGGCCAAGTTCGCCGACCGGCGCTTCACGCTCAACGCGGACATCTTTTACGTCAAATGGCACAACATCCAGCAGCTGATCGTGCTGAGCTGCGGCTATCCTTACAACACCAATGTGGGTGACGCCAAGACGTACGGTCCGGAGGTCGAAATGGCCGCGAGGCTCACGGACGAGCTCACCGTCGATCTTGCCGGGGCGTATACGCAAGCTTATATCAGCGCGCCCAAGGACATCCCGGGGCTTCCGATAACCCCGGGCGAGCGCATCGACAACATCCCGAAGTACACCGGCAACATGGCGGTGAGCTACGAGTCGATGCTGCCGCAGAACTATCAGTTCACCGCGCGACTCGCGGAAGCCTATGTCGGCCCCGTCTCGGATGTTGCCTACTACCGCGAGACCCTGGGTTCCTACGGTCTGATGGACTTCAGGATGGGGGTGGGCAAGAACGCCTGGACCGCCTCCGTGTTCGGCACCAATTTGACCAACAAGCACGCGGCGCTCACCATCGACAATACCGTGTTCGCCTGGCAGCAGCCGACGATCACCCGCGTCTCGACCAATCAGCCGCGCACGATCGGCCTCGGATTCCAGACGAAGTTCTAACGAGCGGAAAGATCAGTGACCGTCAAATCCGCCAAAGCGATCGATCACGATGCCGAGCAGCTGCGCGCGCTGGGCTATGAATCGCACTTCGACCGCAGTATGTCGAAGTGGGAGAATTTCTCCCTGGGGTTCACCTATCTGTCGCCGGTGGTCGGCGTCTATACGATCTTCACGAGCGTCTTCGTGGCCGGGGGTCCTCCCATGTGGTGGACCTACATCGGCGTCGGACTGGGGCAGCTCATGGTGTGCCTGGTGTTCGGCGAGATCGTGTCGCAGTTCCCGATCTCGGGCGGCCTGTATCCCTGGGCGCGCCGCCTGATGGGAAAGCGCTGGGCGTGGATGGCCGGTTGGGTATACGCGTGGGCGCTCTGCTGCACCATGGCGGGCGCGGCCACGGGGATTGCTCCCTATCTGCTCCAGTTGTTCGGTCGCCCCCCGACGCCGCTCGAGACCACCGGCATCGCGCTCTTGCTGATCGCCTTGACCACGGTGCTGAACTTGAGCGGCACTCGGCTGCTCGCCCGCGTCGCGATGTTCGGCTTCATCTGCGAGCTGGTGGGCGCCATCATCGTCGGCGGATACCTCCTGCTGTTTGCCCGGCATCAGCCGCTCAAGGTGCTCGTCGACACGAGCTTCGTGCACACCAACGGCAGCTACTGGCCGGCGTTTTTCGCCTCCTCTCTGGGCGCCATGTTCTGCTACTACGGCTTCGAGGCCTGCGGTGATGTCGCCGAGGAGACGCCGGATGCGAGTCGCATGATTCCGAAGGCCATGCGCATGACCATCTACATCGGCGGCGCCGCCGCCATCTGGGTGTGCCTGGCCTTCGTGCTGTCGATCTCGGATATCGGCGCGGTGATGTCGGGCAAGGACACGGATCCGATCGTGACCTTGCTTCGCGCCGCGATGGGTCCCATGGGATTTCGGGCCGTCATCCTCGTGGTTCTGGTGTCCTTCATCTCGTGTCTCCTGAGCCTGCAGGCCGCCGCCAGCCGCCTGGTGTTCGCCTATGCGCGCGATGAGATGATTTTCGGCAGCAAGTACCTCGCGCGCATGTCTCCGGGGAAGCATGTGCCGGCGACGGCACTCATCGTCATGGGGGCGATACCGGCGCTGATTGCGCTCTCCGCGCTGTGGCTGTCGAATGCCATAGCGACCATCATCAGCTTCGCCGCGGTCGGCATCTATATTTCCTTCCAGATGATCGTGCTGGCCGCGCTCATCGCCCGCGCCAGGGGCTGGCGACCATCCGGACCTTTCACGCTCGAAGCTTGGGCCTGGCCGGTAAACCTGCTCGCCCTCGGATACGGGCTCGGCGCGATCGTCAACATTCTGTGGCCGCGCAGTCCCGCCGATCCCTGGTACGTGAACTACGGGATGCTGGTCACGACAGTCGGCATCGTGGCGCTGGGCGGCCTGTACATGGCGATTTCCAAGCCTTACGAGCGCGGCAACGCGCCGGCGGGCGACGCGCACCGGCTGCGGCGCCGAGATCCGGGGGGCGCCACGGAGGCCGTCATCGGTGGGTGAATGCGGCGCCTCGGCCACGATCAACCATCGTTTCAAGGATAAGGTCCCGCCGTCGCATCGTTGCCGCCGTCCACGGTCAGATGCGTGCCGGTTACGTAGCTGGCATGGTCAGAGGCGAGAAAAGCCACGCAGCGGGCGACCTCGGCGGGCTGAGCCAGGCGGCGCATCGGAATTCCGGCGGCGAGCGCCCTGAGATTCGCGGCCGTGGCGCCGCCGCGCTTGGCCAGGATCTCGTCGACCATCCGCGTGTGGATCTCGCCGGGACACACACAGTTGATGCGGATGTGGTCGGCCGCATGATCGAGTGCCATGCAGCGCGTGATCTGCACCACCGCACCCTTGCTTGCGCAATAGGCCACGTGATTGGGCTCGCCGTTGAGACCCCACTCCGAGGCAATGTTGACGATGGCGCCCTTGCCCGCGGCCTTCATGTGCCTCACGGCCGCTCGGCTGAGGTAAAACAAGGCATTGACGTTCACAGCCATGGTATCGAGCCACTGCTCGTCGGTGGTCTCGAGCGCGTTCGCCGTGTAGAGAATGCCGGCATTGTTCACCAGCACATCGAGGCGGCCCAATCCGGCTATGGTCTCGGCGATCAGCCGGTCGCAGGCTCCCCGCTCGCGCAGATCCGCCGCGACGAACTGCGCGCTTCCGCCGGCGTCGGCGATGTCCTTGACGACACGCCGCCCACGTTTCTCATCCCGGCCGCTGACCGCGACCGCTGCGCCTCGTTCTGCAAATTCGCGCGCGCACGACTCGCCGATCCCGGCCGTCGATCCGGTCACCAGCACCGCTTTTCCTCGAAACTCCATCGGCAACGCTCCTTCGGTGGCTTGAGCGCCCGGCCCATCGGGCGCCCGCGAATCCCGCGGATTTTACTGGCTCCCGTCCACCCTATCCGCTACCGTGACCGGCGGACGACCCCACAAGACCTATAACGCCCCGCAAAGGTTACTAGCGATGCTGCATGCGAATCCAACCACGGCCGCTACCTCGGAAGCGGTCTCCGGCACTAACGAGCTCAGCAAATCGCTCAAGGGCCGGCACCTCACCATGATATCGATCGGCGGAATCATCGGTGCGGGGCTGTTCGTGAGCTCGAGCACCGCCATCATCGCGGGCGGTCCGGCGAGCTTCGTAAGCTACGCGATCTGCGGCCTGCTGATTCTGCTGGTGATGCGCATGCTGGGCGAAATGGCCACCTCGCTCCCCCACGTCCGTTCCTTCACCGAATTCGCTCGGGCGGGACTCGGCAACGGAGCCGGCTTCGTGGTCGGCTGGCTGTACTGGTATTTCTGGGTGCTGGTGGTCCCCGTGGAAGCCATCGCCGGAGCGAAGATCCTGCAGCACTGGCTGCCGTTCTCGCCGCTCCAGATCGGGCTTGCGCTCATGACCGTCATGACCGGTGTCAATCTGATGTCGGCGCGCTCCTATGCGGAATTCGAGTTCTGGTTCGCTTCCATCAAGGTCGCGGCCATCATCGTGTTCATCGTCATCGCCGCCTCCTTCGCGTTCGGTTGGACCTCCCCGCACGGCGCCACCTTCGGCAACCTGGTGGATTTCGGCGGGTTCACGCCGCACGGCTGGATCGCGGTGCTCGCCGCCGTTCCCACCGTGTTCTTCGCCATGACGGGCGCCGAGATCACCACCATCGCCGCCGCGGAATCCGAACAGCCCGACCGGGCCGTGGCGCGGATGAGCGCCGCGGTGATCTGGCGCATCCTGTTTTTCTACGTCGTCTCGATCTTCCTGATCGTGGCCGTCACGCCATGGAATACCGTGCGCTCGGGCGAGTCCCCCTTCACTCTCGCGCTCGACACCATGCACGTTCCCTGGGCCGGCGAAGTCATGAGCGTCATCATCCTCACTGCGGTTCTTTCCTGCTTGAACTCCGCGTTCTACGTGAGCTCGCGCGTGCTGTTCATCCTGGCCGACCGCCGCGACGCGCCGCGCATGCTGGTCAAGCTGAATTCGCGCCGTGTGCCCGTCGGCTCGGTGCTGATGGGCGCGGTGGCCGGATTTCTCGGCATTCTGGCGGCCACCGAGGCGCCTCAGGCCGTGTTCGATTTCCTGGTGAGCTCCTCCGGGGCGCTGATCGTCTATGTCTACATGACCATCGCCGTCGCCCAGATCGTCTTGCGGATGCGCCGCGAGCAGGCCAACGAGGCTCGGCCCCCGGTCGTGATGTGGCTGTTCCCCTGGTTGAGCTATGCGGCGATCGCCGCGATGGCGGCGGTACTTATCGCCATGGCGTTCACGCCCGGCTCGCAGCAGGACTTCAAGGCCAGTGCGGTCACCCTGGTGGTTGCCATTGCCGCCTATTTGATCGTCAAGCGGCTGCGCCGGCCTTCGCCGACATGAAGTGAGCCGGCCCGGGTCGAATATTTCTCGATGTCAAGCGAAAAAAATTGGATGCACGGTCACAAAGTCTCGCGCGCGGGGGGTTCGCTTTTTGGCACTATGACTCGTCCTCGCGATGCCCGCGAGCACAGCAAGGTTTAGGACGTCTCGCGCCGGCAACCAGCCAACTCCCCCGTCGGTGCGATAATCCGGCGGCGTGGGCACCTTTCAGGGCCCACGCCGTTTTTTATTCTCTCGCCTGCTTCGAGGAGACAGCATGCTTATCGAACGACTCCACGCGGGACCGAGAATGTCGCAGGTCGTGATCCACAACAAGACCGTCTATCTCGCCGGACAAGTCTCAGAGAATCCCGCCGGCAAGGGCGTCGCAGCGCAAACGCGGGACATCCTTGCCGCCATCGACGAGCTCTTGGCCGAAGCGAAAACCGACAAGAGCCGGATCCTGTCGGCCACGGTCTGGCTCACCAGCATGTCGACCTTCGCCGAGATGAATCAGGCCTGGGATCAATGGGTGGCTCCGGGCTCGACGCCGGCGCGAGCAACGGTGGAAAGCGCGCGCTTGGCGGGCCCCGACTACAAGATCGAGATCGCGGTGATCGCCGCTCAACCGTAGGGGCGGCTACCGCTCGAACTTCGTCGACAGAATGATGGACGAGGTGGTGCGTTCCACGCCGTCCAGGGCGCCGATCCGGTCGATGACCTCGTCCATTTCCGCCACCGAGTCGGTCGCCGCGACGGCGATCAGGTCGACATCGCCGCTCACCGAGTGCAGCACCCGCACCTGCGGAATCGCGCGCAGCGCGCCGGTCACGGCACGGGCCTCCTTCGGCCCCACCTTGACCATGACATGCGCACGCACCGCGCCCAGGTCGTGCTCCGGCGCGAGCCGTACGCTGTAACCGGCGATCACACCTTGCTTCTCGAGCCGCTCGATACGGCTCTGCACACTGGTACGGGAGCGGCCCACCAGGCGCGCAAGGTATGCCGTCGAGGCCCTGCCGTTCTCCCGCAGCGCGTTGATGAGTCGTTGGTCGATCGGATCCACGAATTCCCGCCTTCCCCTGCACTTCGACGCATGGATGCGTCGAATCGACCAATTATAGCGTAAATACGCTCCATCAGGGCCTACGAATCGCCGGCGGCGGGGGCGAGAATAGCGCACCGAGGGGAGGGGGTCATATGCATGAAGTTGCCATCGTGGGCGCGGGCAAGATTGGGTCCATGATTGCGGAGCTGCTGGCGAATTCGCGGGATTACGCGGTTACCGTCATAGACCGCTCCCACGCACAATTGGATCGCCTCGAGACGGGTGCGTCGGTCGCCACGATCGCCGCCGACATCACTCAGGACTCGGTCCTCGAGCGAATTCTGCGCGGCAAATACGCAGTCCTTTCCGCGGCGCCCTATCACGCCACCCGCCTCATCGCCGAGTCCGCCAAGGCAGCGGGCGCCCACTATCTCGATTTGACCGAGGATGTCGCGAGTACCCGCGCCGTGAAACAGCTCGCCCGGGATGCACGCACGGCTTTCATCCCGCAGTGCGGACTGGCCCCCGGATTCATCACCATCGTCGCGAGCGACCTCGCCTCGCATTTCGATCAGCTCCAGGACGTGCGCATGCGCGTCGGAGCGCTGCCCAAGTTTCCGTCCAACGCGCTCAACTACAATCTGACCTGGAGCACCGACGGCGTCATCAACGAGTATTGCGAGCCGTGCGAGGCCATCGTCAACGGCCAGCGGCGCGAGACTCAGGCGCTCGAGGAGCTCGAGGAGTTCTCGCTCGACGGTATCCTCTACGAGGCGTTCAACACCTCCGGCGGTCTCGGCACGTTGTGCGAGACCCTGGCGGGGAAGGTCCGCAATCTGAACTATCGCACCATCCGCTATCCCGGCCACGCCGCCATCATGAAAGCGCTGCTGAACGACCTTCGCCTCAGGGACCGGCGCGAGCTCCTGAAAGACATCCTGGAGAACGCCGTACCGGTAACCCTGCAGGACGTGGTGATCGTATTCGTCACCGTGAGCGGCATGCGCGGCGGCCAGCTCGTACAGGAAACCTACGCCAACAAGATCTACGCCTCACCGGTCGGTGGCCGGGTACGCAGCGCCATCCAGATCACCACAGCGGGCGGGATCTGCGCCGTGCTCGACATGCTCCGTGCCGGGCAGTTGCCCCAGGCCGGTCTCATCAAGCAGGAAGCGATAGGCTTGGACGCGTTCCTCGCCAATCGGTTCGGCCGCGTCTACGCGACTCCCGTCGCCACTCCTGTCGCGTCTCCCGCGGCGACCAGCGACGCCTGAGCCCCCCCCGGAACCCCACCCCTCGTCCGGCAGTCGAATCGGAAGGAGCCAGTCCGCGACGCGAGTGAAAAAATGGCCGAATCGGGTCCTTGGGGGTCTTCGCGGTTCATCGCCGTCCTGGTCGTCCTGGCGTTGCACCTGGCCGTCGTCTTGCTGCTGCTCACGGCCCCGGGCGCGCCGCCCATGATCGCCGCAGACTCCCCGCTCGAGCTCGTGTTCATTCCCCCGACGAAGGCACCGAAAATGCTGGCCGACAGCGCTCGTCCGAAGCACTTGCGCGTCGATGTGGGCATATCGGTCGCGCCGCCGGACCTCGACGGGCTGGCTCCGGCCGCTCCGGCCACTCAGGCGGATGGCGCGGGCCCCGGCGTGAACTGGGCCGCGGAGGCGCGTCGTGCCCTCATGGCCTACGAGATCCGGCGGGACCAGGGAGTGGAGCACACCAACTTGGGGTTGACCCCGTGGGATGGCTGGCTGCCGGACCGGCAGCGGCGTCCCGGCGCGAGTATGAGAACCGAGAGCGGCGATTGGATCGTATGGATCAATGGAAGCTGCTACCAGATCGCCAGCTGGCATCACGGTGCACCCGCCAGGGAAGCGGCCAAGCCGCCTACCCTCTGTATCGATGAGCGCGGCATGGCGCGCGCCGTCCCAGGGGACGGGACGAGCGAACAGACTACAGCCGCATCTCCGCCGTAACGTAATCGTCAGGTCGCGCGCCGAGCCTCATTCATTGCCGCGGGGCGTACGTGAGGCCGCCGCGATCGTCGATCAGGCCGTGCCGCAAGAGCCACCGAACTGCGTCATCGGCATCCTGCTCGAACCAGCGCGCCGTGCTTCCCAGCCGAAAGCTGTATCCCCACTCGTCCATGTCGGAGAACATGCGCAGCGCGCCGACATTCGCAAGCGCCTCTGCCATGAGTATCTGCAGATAGCACACGGCGCTCTCCTCCGCATCGTCGCCGCCCGCGTCCGTATGCAGCTGCGCGCGGCGCTCCGGTGTCATGCAGATGAAATGTGCGCTCTCGTGCAGGATGGAATGCACGGGAGTATCGAAGCGCGCGTACAGCCGCGATCCGATCAGCCCCGCCTCGCGCTCACCCCAGTGCGAGCCGGGAATCGTCTCGCCCGGCGCTACCAGCTTGAGATCGAGGCCGTACCGATCGAGCAGTACCAGCAGATCGAGGCGGTCGATGGAGTTGAGCAGCAGCACACCAGCCTCCCGCCCCTATTTCAGGCGGGTAAGCCGGCGCATGGCCATCGCGACCAGATCCCGCGCCATTTGTGCACGCAGGATGTCGGCTTCGTGCTCCTTGGCAAGCAGCACGTTCTCCTCGAAGCTGTAGTCCCTGGACAGCGTGATGGTCTGCGGAGCCAGGAGTTCCTTGTCCGCGCCGTGAACGGCGAACGTCACCGTGTACGTCAGCTCGTAATCGGTGGGGATGTTGCGCGCCGACACGGCCAGCGTGCGTTGCTCGACCACGTCCTTGGTCACATCGATGGTCGCCGTGGCATCCTGCCGCCCCGGCTCCAAGGTCGCGCCCGCGCTTTGAAGTCCGCGCTGGAACTCACGCGCGAAATCCGTGTAAGGATCTCGCACGGAAAGATAAGGGCGCGCCAGGGTGGCCGGCAGATGCTCGCTTCCGGCGAGGCGGAAGCCGCACGCCGAGACGGCCAGCGCCACGGCACCCGCGATCGCCGCGGCTCCCCCGGTCGCTACCGCGCCGGGCCGTACCGCGGCACCCGACCGCCACCGCGCGCGACGTTGCGCGGCCCCCACCTAAACGACCACGTTGACGAGTTTGCCGGGCACGACGATGAGCTTGCGCACGGTTCCTCCCGCAATGAACTTTTGCACGTGAGCGTCGGCCAATGCCGCCTTGCGCACCACCTCCTCGTCCGCTCCGGCGGAGACGGTGATGTGTGAGCGCAGCTTCCCGTTCACCTGCACCACCATCTGGACGCTCGACTGCTCGAGCGCCGCCGCGTCGACGGACGGCCACGGCTCGTCGATCAGCGCCGTGGAATGCCCCAATCCGCGCCACAGCGCGTGCGTCACGTGCGGAACGATCGGCGAGAGCGAGATCACCGCGATTTCCAGGGCTTCCTGCATCACGCCGCGGTCGAGCGGCGTCTGTTGCGGAAATTTCGACAGCGCGTTCAACAGCTCCATCACCGCGGCGATGGCCGTATTGAACGTGCGGCGGCGCCCTATGTCGTCGGTGACCTTGCCGAGCGTGTGGTGCGCCTGGCGCCGGATCGAGCGCTGCGCCTCGCTCAATCGAGCCTTGTCGAGCGGCGCGGCGGCACCGGCCGACACGTGCTCGTACACCGCCTTCCAGAGGCGCTTGATGAAACGAAAGGCGCCTTGGACCCCTTCGTCGGACCATTCGAGCGTTTGCTCCGGCGGCGCCGCGAACATGGTGAACAAGCGCGCCGTGTCGGCCCCGAGCTCGTCCACCAGGACCTGCGGGTCCACGCCGTTGTTCTTGGATTTGGACATGGTGATCACGCCGGCGGACTCGACCACGCCTCCGTCCTTGCGCAGAACCGCGACGCGGCGGCCGTCGCGGACGCTCACGTCCACGTCCGCGGGATTGAAATACTCGATACGGCCGGTCTCGGTTTTTCGAAAGAACGCCTCGTTGAGCACCATGCCCTGAGTGAACAGATGAGTGAACGGCTCCTTGAAACCGACGATCAAGCCGAGCTCGCCCATCACCCGGGTCCAGAAGCGCGAATACAGCAGGTGCAGGATCGCGTGCTCGATGCCGCCGATGTACTGGTCGACCGGCAACCAGTAGCGCACCCGCTCGTCCACCGCCGACCGCTGATTATCGCTGCAGGCGTAGCGCAGGAAATACCAGGAGGAATCCACGAAGGTGTCCATGGTATCCGTCTCGCGCCGTGCCGCACGCCCGCAGCGCGGGCACGTGCAAGCGAGAAACGCGGCATCTTTGAGCAGCGGATTGCCGCTGCCGTCCGGCACCAGATTCTCCGGCAGCACCACCGGCAGCTGATCGTCGGGGACCGGCACCGCGCCGCACGCCTCGCAGTGAATGATCGGGATGGGACATCCCCAGTAGCGCTGCCGGGAGATGCCCCAGTCGCGCAGTCTCCACGTGATGCGCTTCTCGCCGAGCTTCAGCCGCTCGAGATCCGCGCTCACCGCATCGACCGCTGCCTGGAAATCCAGGCCGTCGTACTTTCCGGAGTTCACACAGCGGCCATGTTCGCCATACCAGCTCTGCCAGGCCTCGGTCGAATAGGGGCGGCCGTCCACGTCGATGACCGGCTTTACGGCCAGGCCGTACTTCTTGGCGAACTCGAAATCGCGCTCGTCGTGCGCGGGCACGCCCATGACGGCCCCTTCGCCATAGCTCATGAGCACGTAATTGCCGACCCACAGCGGCACGTCCTCGCCGGTAAGAGGGTGGCGCACGCTGAGTCCCGTCGCCATGCCCTTCTTTTCCTGCGTGGCGATCTCGGCTTCGATGGTGGGACCGCGCTTGCATTCCTCGATGAACGCGGCGAGCTCTGCATTGCCCGCGGCGGCATGCGTTGCAAGCGGGTGCTCCGCGGCCACCGCGCAGAAAGTGACTCCCATGACCGTATCCGCGCGCGTGGTGAAGGCATGCAGCACACCCCGCACGCCGTCGATCTCATAGGGAAATCCGATGCGCACGCCCTCGCTCTTGCCGATCCAGTTGGCCTGCATCGCGCGCACGCGCTCGGGCCATCCCGGCAGGTGGGCCAACGCCTCGAGCAGATCCTCCGCGAAATCGGTGATCTTGAGGTAATACATCGGGATCTCGCGCCGCTCGACCAAGGCACCGGTTCGCCAGCCGCGGCCGTCGATGACCTGCTCGTTGGCAAGCACCGTCTTGTCCACCGGATCCCAGTTCACGATGCCGGTCTTCTGGTACGCGATGCCCTTCTCCAGCATGCGCAGGAACAGCCACTGGTTCCAGCGGTAGTATTCCGGCCGGCACGTCGCGAGCTCGCGGCTCCAGTCGATCGCGAACCCCAGGGCCTTGAGCTGCGACTTCATGGTCGCGATGTTGTCGAGCGTCCACTTCGCCGGGGGAACGCCGTTGGCCATCGCCGCGTTTTCGGCCGGCAATCCGAACGAGTCCCAGCCCATCGGCTGCAACACGTTCCTGCCTTGCATTCGCATGAAACGGGCAACCACATCGCCGATGGTGTAATTGCGCACGTGACCCATGTGCAACCGTCCGCTCGGATACGGAAACATCGACAGGCAATAGTATTTCTCGCGGCTCGGGTCTTCGGTGACCTCGAAGCTGCGATGCTCGTCCCAATAGCGTTGTGCCTCCGCCTCGATGGCGGCAGGTTCGTATCTTTCTTGCATGGTTATCGAGCAGAATACCTTAAGATGCGCACTCGCCGCGAACCGCGGCGGCCCGATCTGACAACAATGTAATGCGCTTATCCCAGCTTCGTCGCGGCTTCTTTGGCGGATTCTCGGGCGGCCTTGGCCTCGCCACCTTGAGCGGCTGCCTGTGGTTCCTCGCCTGCACGCCGTTCGACTGGTCGGCCGCGGGCTGGATAGCCTCGGTTCCCATGCTGGCCGCGATCGATCGGGCGCCGACCTTCCGCCGCGCCCTGTTTCTGGGATGGTGGGCGGGGGTGGTGGAGACCGGCGGCGGATTCTATTGGCTCATCGATACCACGCAACGCTTCGCGGGCTTTCCCTGGATCGCGGGGCTGGCCGTGCTCGTGGCCTTCTGCGCAGTGCGCGCGCTGATCTTTCTGCTGTTCACCGCCATCGTGTGCGGGATCCGCAGACGCATCGCCGTACCCATGACCTTGCTTGCACCGCTCGGCATGGCGGCCTGCGAATTCCTCGTACCGCAAATATTCCCCTGCGGACAATGGATTACCCAGGCCTGGCAGCCGCTGGTCATTCAGATCGCCGAGATCACCGGCCCATGGGGCGTGACCGCGCTCTTGATGGCGGTCAACGGCGCCATCTACGATCTTTGCATCAATCCGCGCGCCGCGCGCATTCCGGCGCTTGCGGCAGCCGCAGTCGTGGCGGCTTCACTCGTCTTCGGCGCCGTGCGCATGCGCCAGGTCGACGAACTGGTCGCGCATGCACCGCGGCTGAAGGTCGGCCTGGTGCAACCGAACATCGCCTACAGCAACGATCCGGATTTCTCTCCCGAGGAAGCGAGCCGGGAGCTGGACGTCCTTCAAGAGGAATCCCGCCGCCTGGAAGCTCAGGGAGCCGCGTTGGTGGTGTGGAGCGAAGGCAGTTATCCGGTGGCTCTGCCGCGGGAAATGAGCATCGATTTCCCCCCCGACTCGGCGGCGATGATCCGCCGCGGACTTTCCGGACCGGTGCTCATCGGAGCGGACACGTATGATTCGGCGACCGCCGACGTCTACAACTCGGCGATTCTGCTCGACCGCCAAGGTGCGATCACCGGCCTCTACGACAAGGTGCAACTCCTCGCATTCGGCGAGTACATCCCGGGACTCGCCCTGTTCCCGTGGCTGAAGCACATCGTTCCATTGGGAAGCGCCCGCTTCACCGCGGGAAACGGCCCTCATGTGCTCAAGTTCCGCGACGCGTCCGGAATTGAATGGGCGCTCGGACCCGTGATCTGCTACGAGGACATTCTTCCCGAGTACCTCGTCCAGGTCGGGCGGGCACACCCCAACCTGCTGGTGAACCTCACGGTCGATTCGTGGTACGGCGCGCGCACGGAACCGTGGGAACATCTCGCGCTCGCGGTATTCGCCTCGGTCGAATTGCGCGAGGCGATGGTCCGGGCGGTGAATTCCGGCATATCGGCTCTCATCGATCCCAACGGGAGGCTCGTGGTCGAGACGCCCGCCGACGACCCGTATCGGGATCCTCTTCCGCCGGAGGGGATCGTGGTGAGCGCGCCGCGCCTCGAAACAGGGCGTACGCTTTTCGTGCGGTTCGGGTGCTGGTTTCCCTATGCCTGTACGCTCGCGCTCGCCGCGCTCGGCGCAGTCGCACTCAAGAGGCGCCGCGCCGCGACATCATTCGGAAGATGATCCCGCATACTGGCCGAGGCTGGAATCGGTCGGCTGCCAGTGGAGGCGATTTTCCAGCCAGACCTCTGCCGTCGGCGGGAAGGCCTCCGGTTCGTCGAGCGTGGCGGCGGTCACGTCGATGCTGGCCGGCGTCTTGATGTTCTCGTAAGTCAACGCGCTGCCGCACCTGCCGCAGAATTGACGGATGACGCCCGGGGAGGAGGGGAACGATGCAGGTTCGCCCGCCGTGATCTCGAAGCAGGTCCTGTCGAACGTGAGCCATGCAACCGTCGGTGCGCCGCTCGCCCGGCGGCAACTGTCGCAATGGCAGATGACCGAAGACGACGGCTCGCCGGTGATGCGATAGCGCACCGCCTCGCAAAGACAGCCTCCGTCGCGCCTTCGCGTCATGGCGGCGCGGCTCAGACCCCTTCCCGCCGCTGCGCCCGTTCCGCGGCGCGACCGGTATGTTCCACCCGGTCGGCGGTGATTTGCATGGCACCCGAGGACGTCTGCAGCGTGTAGATCACGTTGCCGACGAAGGTCTGCATGGCGTCGCCGTCTTCGATGATCCGGCTCGACCGCAAATGCCGTGCCCCGGAGGTGGGCGTCGAGGCCTTCTGCCCGTCGGCATCGTCCGCGGTCAGCTCGAGAACGACCCGATCGGCCTTGATCTCGATCGGCTCTCCGTTGCCGATCACGTCGATGCGCACGTCGCCGGAGAGACGCATGGCCTCGACTTCCGGACCGGCGTAGTTGGTGAGCGCCTCGGCACGCGTCGCAAAAAACGACGAGACCGCACCGACCGGCACTTTGATGGTGGCTTCTCGCCCGCTGGGAGTGGCGCGAATGAAGAATGTTTCCGGCTGGCTGTTGCCCGCGGCCAGCGCGCCTGCAGATGCGGCGCACAATAAAAACGGGATCCCGGCTAGCAATCGCTTGGTCATTATGGGGCAAATAATCGTCTCGATGCCCCATCAATGCAACCACCGCGCGGCAAAGTCTTGAGCAGCGCGAGTAAAGTTATGCAAAGACTTCACATCATGTCGCAGAGCGCAGACGTCTTGCGACGACGGACAGGAGCGATGTGAGCTCTTCGAGGCGGAGCGCCGCGGCGACCGCGACGAAGGCGATGCCCGCCGCCAACACGGTGCCGAACAGCGCCAGCGCCTTGCTCCAGAACGCCTGAGTCGCCCAATCCGGCAACAGCCAGCGCGTCGAGGCCCAGCACACCGCCGCAAGCACCGCGCCGGCGATCCCGATTTTGACGAGGGCGAGCAGCATACGCCGCGACTCGAGATTGCCCAGCTGCCTGTGCATCAAAAAATACAGCAGCAAAAAATTGCAGCTCGCCACGCAGCCGGTCGAGAACGCGAGCCCTCGATGGCCCCAGCCGAGATGGAACGTGAACAGCCAGTTGAACAACAGATTGAGGCCCACGGCGAGAAAGCTCACGATCATGGGGGTTTTGCGCCGGTCGAGGGCATAGAAGGCGTTCACCAGGACCTTGAGTGCCGCATAACCGGCGAGGCCGACGGCGTAGAACCTGAGCGCCCCGCCGGCCTGCATCGCCTCATAAGCGTCGAACTTGCCGTGCTGATACAGCACCGACATGATCGGATCTGCGAGCATCATGAGTCCGATGGTCGAGGGAATCGTGAGCAGGAACATCAGCCGCAGTGCGCGCGCGAGCTCCGAGCGGAATGCATCGAGCCGATTCGCGACCACCAGGCGCGACAGGAGCGGCAGCGTCACGGTGCCCAGCGCCACGCCGAACAGCCCGAGGGGGAGCTGCATCAGACGAAAGGCGCTTGCGAGCCAGAATATCGCGCCGCTGCCCAGCGTCGAGGCAAACATGGAATTGACCAGCACATTGACCTGTGTGGTGCTCGCCGCGATCACCGCCGGTCCCATCAGTGCGAGAATCGCGATCACCCCGCGATCCCGCCACTCGAAATCCGGCCGGAATCCATAGCCTAGCGATTTCAACGGCGGCAACTGCACGGCAAGCTGCAGCCCGCCGCCGATCAGCGTGCCCACGGAGAGACCGATGAGTGCCCGCGGGCCGAAACTCGGGTCGATCATGGCACCGAGAGATACGCCGCCGACGATGGATCCCAGATTGAAGAAGCTCGACGCCATGGCGGGGCGTCCGAAGATGCTCTTGGCATTCAGGATCCCCATCACCAGCGCCGCGAGCGACACCATCAGAATGAACGGAAACATGATGCGAGTGAGCACGGCGGTCAGCCGCGCCTTCTCGGCGTCGAAGCCGGGGGCGAGCAGCGCGACCAGTTGATGCGAGAACACCATCCCGAGCGCACAGAGCGCACCGAGCACCAGCGTCGCGAGAGTGGCGACTTTGTTCGCGAGGCGCCAGGCGGCACCATCGCCTTCCAGCGCAATCGTCTTGCTGAAAGTGGTAACGAACACGGTGGAGAGCGCACCCTCGGCGAACAGGTCGCGCAGCAGGTTCGGGATTCGGAATGCGACCGTAAAGAGATCCATCGCGCCGGCACCGAACAGGGCGGCGCATAGCTGATCGCGCGCCAGTCCCAGCACCCGGCTGCACATGACGGCGAGGCTGATGATGCCCGCCGCCCGCGTGTTCAGTCGCTCCGTCCCTTTGTCGGGCGCGACGACTTCGGTGGCGACCGGCGAGGAATCCGTGTGCTGAGTCGGGTGCTGATGCCGGGGCGGGCTGGTCGTTGATCTCATTCCCGGTTATTTTACCCCGGTTATTTTACGTATGGCCGCCGCGAGGGATTTCGCGCCATCGGAATAGGCGGCCCACGCTTTGCTCTTCTCGAGCAGGGCGGCGGCGGATCTCACCGTGAAGCGCGTCGGGTCGAGACCGCGCTTGACTTCGCGCCACTCGAGCGGCATCGACACCGTCGCCCCCTCGCGCGCGCGCGGCGACAGCGGCGCCACGGCGGTCGCGATGCGGTCGTTGCGCAGATAATCCAGGAAGATGCGCCCGACCCGCTGGCTTTTCGACATGTTGTCGAGATATTTCCTGGGGCTGTCCTGGGTCATTTGCGCGCACACGACGTGCGCGAAATTCTTGGCGGCCGGCCATTGCACGGCGTGCTGCCGGGAAGCCAGGAGCGGTGTCACCACGTGCAATCCCTTTCCGCCGGTGGTCTTGCAGAACGAATCCAGCCCCAGGGCCTTCAATCGCTCGCGCATCTCCAAGGCCGCGTCGATCACCGCGTCGAATTTCAACTCCGGGGCGGGGTCGAGATCGAACACCAGACGGCCCGCGATCTCGGGGGAATGAGGCGCGCAGTTCCACGGGTGCAGCTCGAGCGCGCCGATCTGCGCCACTGCGGCCAGCGCCTCGATGCGGTCGATTTGCACGTAAGGGGCACGGTCTCCCTTCACCTTGACGAGGTCGAACAAGTCCGACATGCCCGCCATGGCATGGCGCTGAAAGAATTTCTGGCCGCCGATGCCGTCCGGCGCACGCATCAGCGAGCAGGGCCGGCCCTCGAGATGCTGCAACATGAAGCCGCCGACGGACTCGAGATAGCGGGCGAGATCGAGCTTCGTGACCGCCTGCCCGTCGCCGGCGTCCGGCCAAAGGGCTTTGTCCGGTTTCGAGATCTTGACGCCCATGACCGTGGCGGAGCCCGCATCGGCGGTCGGGGCGCCGGCACCCCGCGATCGGGCGGTAGTCGCCGCGGCACGCGGCGCGGCCCGCGCAGCAACGGCCCGTGGCGCCGGTTTGCGCCGCCTGCGCTCCGCGGCCTCCACGCGCGCTTTCAGCACGTCATCCGGATCCGGCCGCGCCGTCGTGGCAGCCTCCGGCATCTCAGCGACCACCTCGCTCGCCGCTTTGTCGTGCCGCAGCCCTTTGAAAGCCGCCTGGCGGATCATTCCGGAGCCGGTCCATCCGGCGAACTCGATTTCGGCGACCAGCTCGGGGCGCAGCCAGTGCACATTGCGCTCCCGGCGCGGCGCGTTGGCCCCGCCGAACGGGCTCTCATCGACGGTCAAAGCCTCGAGTTTCGGCAAGAGCTCCGCGGCGCTCTTGCGCGTGTAGCCGGTGCCGATGCGGCCGACATAGACGAGGTGGCCATCGCGATTGACCCCCGCGAGGAGCGAGCGCAGCGTGCCGCCCTCGCGGGTCCAGCCGCCCAGAACGACCTCATGACCGGCGCGGCACTTGGATTTTCTCCAGGCATCGCCCCGCCCCGACACGTAGGGCGCCGCCAGGCGCTTGGAGACGACGCCCTCGAGTCCCATGCGGCACGCCGACTCGAGCACCGCGGCACCCTCCGACTCCAGATGCCGCACATAGCGGATGTGCCGTCCCTCGGCACCGTCCAGCAGGCGCTCGAGCCGTTCCTTGCGTTCCACGAGCGGCAAACCGCGCAAGTCGCTGTGCGCCTCGAATAGCAGGTCGAAGGCGAAGAACACCAGATCCTCCGGTCGATCGGCGGACAGTGCCGCCTGCAGGGCGGAGAAGCTCGGCACCCCGTGCTTGTCCAGCGCAACCGCCTCTCCGTCGATCATGCAATCGGGAAGCTTCGCGCCCTCGCGGGCGATCGAGGAGAATCGATCGGTCCAATCGAGCTCATTGCGGGTCTTGAGAGTCGCCTTTCCGTCGACGATGCGCAGCTGCAAACGATACCCGTCGAGCTTGATCTCGTGTCCCCAGCCCGGCTCCCCGGGAGGCAGCTCGACCAGCCGGCAAAGCTCCGGCTCGACGAAAGCGGGAATCCGCTTCACGACCGGAGCCTTCGAGGGTCGGCGCGTCGGCGTCTTCCCGCTCGGCGGCTCGGCCGGTCGCGAGGACCCCTTGGATCTCCAGACCGCATCCGCACGCGCACCCTTGGCGCCGGACAGCATGAAGGGCCGGGGCGCGCGGCCCTTGCCGGCCGCAATCTCGCTCATGGAGCGTCCCGAAGCGATGGAACGATCTTCGGCCAGCAATTCCGTGCCCCCGCCGGCACGCGCGCTCGCGTCGCGGTGCTTGATGAGCAGCCAGTTCGTGCGCTTGCCGCCCGTGCGGTCCTGTTTCATGCGCACAAGCACCCAGCTGCCGTGCAATCGCTCGCCGTCCAAGGTGAACTTCAGCTCCCCGGAACGCAGCGCCTCCTCGGGAGATTTCGAGCCTTCGGGAACCCAGTATCCGCGGTCCCAGAGCTGCACGGTCCCGCCGCCATATTCGCCCGCGGGGATCGTACCCTCGAAGTCACCGTAGTCGAGCGGATGATCCTCCACTTCGACCGCGAGACGCTTGTCGGCGGGATCGTCCGACGGTCCGCGGGTGACGGCCCAGGATTTGAATACCCCCCCGAGCTCGAGGCGCAGGTCGTAATGCAGCCGGCGCGCAGCGTGCTTCTGGACCACGAAGCGCAGGCGCTCGGATGCCGCACTCTTCCTCTCTCCGCTCGGTTCGGCAGTCTTCGAGAAGTCGCGCTTTTTGCGGTAGGTTGCGAGCGCTTTGTTGGCCATGGACGGGCACCCCGTATCTCCGACGCCGCTCGTCCGGCGCCCTCGCCGTCAGTCTCTCACGAGTGCCCTATCGGCGAGCGCGCTGTTCAGCTGTAGGAAAAGCGAACAGGCGGCTAGCCGAATTGGAAGCCGGAGATCGGCTTGCCCGCGATCGTCTCGTGAAAGGTACGGACGGCAGGCTCGCCGTCGGCCGCGCCGGCGGCGACCATCAGCGGGATCAGATGCTCCGAGCGTGGATGCGATTCCCGGCCGCCCGGCGCGCTCCGCCAGGCCGCCAGCCGCTCGTTCCGGGACTTGGGGTCGCCGATCGCCTCGCCGAGCCAGTGATCGAAGGCATGAGCCGCCGGCGCGCCGTTTCCCGAGAACATGGCTGCGAGGTTGTGGTAACTCATGCCACTGCCGACGATGAGAATTCCTTGACTGCGCAACGGCGCCAACGCCCGACCGATGGCCAGGTGCAGAGCCGGATCCAGGCTGTGCTGCAACGACATCTGCATCATCGGAACATCGGCGTGCGGATAGACCAGCAGAAACGGCACGAATACCCCATGATCCAGTCCGCGCTTGGAGTCCACGTCGAGATCGAATCCCGCCTCCGTCATCAGCGCGCGCACTCGCGGCTCGAGATCCGGAGAGCCCGCCACCGGGTACTTCAAGCGATAGGTATGCTCGGGAAATCCGTAGTAATCGAACAGGAGCTTGGGCCGTTCGGCCACATTGACCGTGGGCCGTTCGGTCTCCCAGTGACCGGATATCACCAGCACCGCCTTCGGCCGGCTACCCAGCGATGCATCGATGCCGCGGAGATACGCCGCCAGTCCGTCCCACATGTGCGGATCGTGTGCCGGCGGGTCGATGAAAAAACATGGACCCCCGCCGTGCGGAAGGAACAACGTCGGTAGTCTGCTCATGGCGTCCAGGAAACTCGCGGGTTCTGGCCAGGCGAGGGTAGCGGCGCAGATGCGCAAGGTCAATTGCGGCGGTCAGGCCCTGCCGCGGCGCATTAGCGCTTGTGCGTGGGCGCCTGCCCGTTGACCGTCATACGTTGGCGTTGACGTTGTTGCCCACGCTGCTCAAGGCGTGGACCCCGCCGCTCTGCAGATTCGCGAGAAGGTTGCCGAGGAAATTCTGCAGACCGGTGGTGGAAGACGCGCTCGCGGAGGCGGTGGACGCGGCCGTGGTTCCCCCAAGCGCTCCGTTCACCAGATTTTGATAAGCCGTGCTCAAATTCGCGGTGGCGGCATTGCCGGCGCCGCCCGCACTCACCTGTTGAATGAGCGTTTGGAGCGAGGCGGCGCTGGAACCGGAGGCACCGAGGCCATCCTGCTTCAACGCCTGAAACAACGAGTGCATGAAGGCCTGAAGGTTGGCCGCAGTTCCGCTGCCGGCCGCCCCTGTCGCTGCCGTCACTGCCGACGGCGCAGCGACCGCGGTGGTCGCAGTGGCCGCGGTGGTGGTCGCAGGGGCCGGAGTGACCGCAGCCACCGGAGCGCCGACGGTTTGCTGCAGGGTTTGCAGAATGCTGCTGAACAAGGGTGTCGATGCACCCACCGGCATCTGGCCGATGGCAATGCCGCTCGTGCTGCCGGAAGTGCTCGATGTGCCGGCCGTCGTGCCCAAGGCTGCGCCTTTGGCGCCCTGGCGGTGGCCATGAGGACGAAAGTTGGCGGTCTGCAGAGCCTGGGAAACAGCGGAAGAGATGGCGCTGGAGTTCATGGGGGTTCCCTCGTCTTGGAAGTGGTTACCGGCAGAGCTTGGAAATGGTTTCCGGCAGAGCGGCAACGGGTTGCCGCTGCGGCTTTGCCGTCGCGGCGGCGGGTTGCCGCTGCGGCGGCAAATTCGCGGCCGCAGCCGATGTCGGGTGTGAATGGCGCATATCTGCCGATGATTCAAGCAGATTCCGTGCCAACGGCAGCTTTGCCGGTATGGGATGATGCCGGTTTGAGGGGATGGTTCATGGGCTCATTGCGCCTTCAACAAGGCAAGGTCGTCGCGCTCTTGTTCGCGGGCTACGGCGCCCTGTATTTTTGCCGCGC
The DNA here is from genome assembly GCA_036272515.1 of Steroidobacteraceae bacterium. Taxonomy (GTDB): domain Bacteria; phylum Pseudomonadota; class Gammaproteobacteria; order Steroidobacterales; family Steroidobacteraceae; genus Bog-1198. Next base: position 156,592 of record DATAYO010000041.1, read on the forward strand.
GGACCTCTCCGTAGGCGCGCCGCTCATCGTCGATCAATTGAGCCGCCACGGCATGAATCACGACGATGCCGTGGTGCGCATCGGCACGATTTCCTCGCTGGGCGTGCTCGCCTATGCGCTGGGCAAGCTGTTCCTCGGAGGTCTCGGCGATTATTGGGGAGGCCGGATCAGCTTTTTGATCGGCCTGGCCGGCGCGACCGTGTTCACTCTGCAGTTCGCGGCCGGCGGCAGCATTCCCATTTTCATGGCGGCCTGGTTCGGCAATCGCCTCACCCAATCGATCGCCTGGGCGGGTCTCATCAAAGTCTCTTCGAAGTGGTTCGACTACTCCTCCTACGGCATGATCATCGGGGTCCTGAGTCTGAGCTACCTCATCGGCGACGCCGCGGCGCGCCAGACCATGGGGGTCCTGATCGAGCACGGCTTTTCCTGGCAGACGCTGTTTTATTACGCGGCCGCCGTGACCGCGATCCTGTTTGCAGCCAACGGCTGGCTGCTGCGCGAGTCCAGGGTCGAGAGCGGCTTTTCCGAGGCACGGACCAATCCACTGAATCTGTTCGCCGCCGGGGAAACCCGTCCTCCCGGCCTCAAGGCGCTGCTTGCGCCGCTGATTCGCAGCCGAGCATTCGTCCTGGTCTGCGTGCTGTCGCTCGGCTGCACCATCATCCGCGAAACGTTCAACATCTGGACACCGGTGTATCTGCGCGACTTCCTGGGCTACAGCACCAGCGCCGCCGCGGGCACGAGCGCCGTCTTTCCGGCGGTCGGGGCGGTCTCGGTGCTGCTCACCGGCTGGCTGAGCGACCGGCTCGGCGCCAATGGGCGTGCATTGCTTCTGTTCTTGGGACTCGCCGCGACGGCGGCGGCTCTGCTCGTGCTGATGCTGCCGCGCTCCGGCGGCGCGCACTCCTCGCTTCCTCTGTTGGCCATCGGCACCGTCGCCTTCTGCCTGCTCGGACCGTATTCCTATCTGGGCGGCGCGTTCGCGCTGGATTTCGGCGGCAAGCAGGCATCGGCCGTCGCGTCGGGTATCATCGACGGGGTGGGTTACCTGGGCGCCGTGGCGGCCGGCGACAGCGTCGCACGAATCTCGGTGGCGGCCGGCTGGAAAGGCGTGTTCCTCACGCTTGCGGCCGTGAGCGCCCTGGCGGCGGTCGGGGCGGGATGGTTGTATTTCATGAGCAGCAGAGCAGCCAAGACGGGCGGGCACCTTCCATGAGCGCGCGTGGCGCCATCAAACGCGTTTCCGCCACGCCCGAGTCGCTTGCACTCGAGTGGAGCGACGGCACCGTTCATGAATTTGCGGGCATCTGGCTGCGCGACAATCTGCCGGAGCATCGCGACCCCCACTCGGGCCAGCGCCTGATCGATGTCGCGGACCTGCCGGACAGTCCGAGGATTCGCTCGGCGAGCGCCCGCGACGGCGCGGTGCATATCGAGTGGCACGGCGAATCCGGCGCATCGTGCTTCGATCTGGCGTGGCTCGAATCGCAGGCGAAGAGCATTCGCACGCGCCGTCCGGAGCTCGCGGTCCGTCACTGGCTGCAAGGGTCGGCGCTGGCGGCCTCCGACTTCGCGTGGGCGACGTTCGCACGGGCGCGCGATGACCGGGCGGCACGCCTGGCGTGGCTCACCCGCCTCTTGCAGGACGGCGTGGCCTTCCTGTCCGAAGCACCCGGCAACGAAGGCGGCATTCTCGAGGCCATGCGGATCGTCGGACAGGTGGCCGAGACCAACTACGGCCTGGTGTTCGATGTGCGCTCCGTGCCGCAACCGGAGAACCTGGCCTACTCGGACCTCGGGTTGGGACTGCACACCGACAATCCCTATCGTGAGCCCGTGCCGGGCTTCCAGGCGCTGCATGCGCTCATCGCCTCGCCGGATGGCGGAGACAGCCTGTTTGCCGACGGCTTTGCGCTCGCGGAGCATCTGCGCGCGACGCGCGCCGAGGACTTCGCGCTGCTCAGCCGGACCGCGGTGCCGTTTCATTACCGCTCGGGTAACGCGGAGCTGTATGCGGAGCGCCCGCTGATCCAGCTCTCCTGCCGCGGCGAAGTCACCGCGGTCCATTACAACAGCCGCTCGATCGCCCCGCTCGACCCCTCGCCACCCGGCACCGCGGATTACTACGCCGCCTATCGGCGCTTCGCCGCGTTGCTCCGCGATCCTCGTTATCAGCTCAAGTTCAAGCTGGCGGACGGTGAGATCGTGGTTTTCGACAATCAGCGCATCCTGCACGGACGGTCGGCATTTTCATCCGCCCGGCACGCGCGCCATTTGCGCGGTTGCTATCTCACCCGCGACAGCGTGTACAGCTCGGCCGCGGTGCTACGCCGCGAGCTGGATCCTTAGGAGCGCCCCATGGCCACCATCATCGATGAGATATTCGCCCTCTATCGGCGCCACGGATCCGCAGCGTACTTCGGCGAGAGCGTGTCCATGACCGAGCATGGACTTCAGGCGGCCCACTTCGCCCGTGAGGGGGGCGCCGGGCCGGCGCTGATCGTGGCCGCCCTGCTTCACGATGTCGGGCACCTGGTCGAGGACGTCCCCCAGGACATCGCCGATTGGAGCCGCGATGCCGAGCACGAACGCGTCGGCGGAGCGTGGCTCGCGCGCCGCTTTCCGCCGCAAGTATCGGAGCCCGTGCGGTTGCACGTGCCCGCCAAGCGCTACCTGCTAGCGACCGACCGCGACTACCTGGCGAAGCTGAGTCCCGCCTCGCTCGTCACCTTGAAGCTGCAGGGCGGTCCGATGTCGCCGGTAGAAGCGCTGCGGTTCGAGGCGGAGCCTTTCTGTCGCGACGCGGTCCTGATCCGGCGCTGCGACGATCGGGGCAAGGTCCCCGGGCTCGCTACTCCGAGCCTCGAGGACTTCGCGCCGATGATCGAGGCCCTGGCCCGCGGATAGCACGCTGCCGCCGCCGGCTGGCTCAACCGTCGGCGTCGATCAGCTCGCGCCCTGCATTCGCGAGCGAGTTGCAGCCGGTCAGCACCATCGCGACCTCGAGCTCTGCGCGCAGGGTGGCGAGAAGTTTCGTCACCGCAGCCTCGCCCCCCGCCCCCAGTGCATAAATCCACGGGCGGCCGATGAAGCAGGCCTTTGCGCCGAACGCGAGGGCCTTCAACACATCGAGCCCCGAACGCACGCCGCCGTCGAGGAAAATCTGCACCTCACCGCCGACGGCATCTGCGATGCGCGGCAGCGCGGAAATCGAAGATCGCACGCCGTCGAGCTGGCGGCCGCCATGATTCGACACGATGATGCCTTGCGCGCCGACCTTGACCGAGTCGCGCGCATCCTGGGGATCGAGGACTCCCTTGATGACGATCGGGCCATCCCACTCTGCGCGTATCCAGTCGAGATCGGACCAGGTCACGGATCGGTCGAAATTGTCGGCGATCCAGCTGAGGAAATCGCCGCCGGGGCCACCCTGCAAGGCATCGGCCACGGAGCCCAGAGTGTGCGGGCGCCCGTGCAGCCACACGTCCCAAACCCATCGCAAATGCGTCGCACCGTCCCATAACCGATTGGCCACGGCCGGAAGGCCCGAGAGCCCGCGGAATCCGGAGCGCACGTCCCGATAGCGTGCTCCCGGGATCGGCAAATCGACGGTCAGCACCAGCACGGGGCTGCCCGCGGCCCTGGCGCGCTTCACCAGCTCGCGCATGTAGCCGCGGTCCTTCAGCACGTAGAGCTGGAACCAGGGCGGCGCGGCGTTGCGTGCAACCTCCTCCACCGAGCAGATGCCGACCGTCGACAAACTGAACGGGATGCCGGCTTGCGCGGCGGCACGCGCCGCCTGCACCTCGCCACGTCGCGCGCACATGCCCGCGATTCCGACCGGCGACAGACCGATCGGCATGCGGAAGGTCTGTCCCAGCGACTGGACGGACGTGTCGAGTGCGCCCATGTCGCGCATCACGCGCTGGCGCAGGGCGAGCCTCTCCAAGTCCTCCACGTTGCGGCGCAGAGTGACCTCCGCGTAGGCACCGCCGTCGATGTACTCGAAAAAGATATGCGGCAACCGCCGGCGGGCCGCCTCCCGGTAATCCGATACGGAGGCGGCACGGGTCAATGAGCCCATCCGTGCGATCAGCCTCCGTGAGCCGGTGAGTAAGGCACGACTTTCTGCCGCTGCTTGCCCAGCTTGGAAATTCCGAGCTCGACCACGTCGCCCGCCTTCAAATACGCGGGGGACGGTTTCATCCCCATGGCGACACCGGGCGGCGTACCCGTGGCGATCAGGTCGCCCGGGTACAGGGTCATGAAGCGGCTGATGTAGCTCACCAGCAGCCGCACCGGGAAAATCATGGTACGCGTGCTGCCCGACTGCATGCGCTTGCCGTTCACCTCCAGCCACATGTCGAGGTCTTGCGGATCGCCCACTTCGTCCGACGTGACCAGATACGGTCCCACGGGCCCGAAGGTGTCGCAGCCCTTGCCCTTGTCCCAGGTGCCGCCGCGCTCGATTTGATATTCGCGCTCCGATACGTCGTTGAGCACGCAGTAACCCGCCACATGATCGAGCGCGCGCTCCTCGGCGACGTAGCGGGCCGTCGTGCCGATGGCCACGCCCAGCTCCACCTCCCAGTCGGTTTTGACGGAGCCTTTGGGCAGCATGATGTCGTCGTCCGGTCCCGCGATGCAGCTCGTTGCCTTGGTGAAAAGGACCGGCTCGGAAGGTACCGGCAATCCGGCCTCCGCGGCGTGGTCGCTGTAGTTGAGCCCGACCGCGACGAATTTGCCGATGCCGGCATACGGCGTTCCCAGCCGCACGGGGCCGCTCACCACCGGCAGCCGGTCGATACGCAGTGCCCGGATCTCGCTGAGCCGCGACGGCGCGAGATGTTCTGCCCGCAGGTCCCCGAGCGCGGCGCTGAGATCGCGAATTTGACCCTGATCGTCGAGCAGGCCCGGCTTTTCCGCGCCGATGCGCCCATGGCGAAGCAATTTCATGACGTGTCCTCGGATGAATTCGAGAGTTTAATACTCTCGCCGGAGTGATACCAAGCCGTTGCACCGGCCCCCCGGGGCTCCACGCCTCGACGCGCGTGAGCACTTCGCACGGTTTCCCGCCGCCTGCTTTTCAATCGTTCAATAGCACCTCGCGCTCTGCGGTACCATGGGAGCCGCACTGTCGTCATGGGACGCTCGATCCCAGAGGGAGCCGTCGATGCAACACCGGAGATTCGTCGCTATCCGCGCCGCGCTCACCGTCGCCGCGGCCCTCATCGGGCTGGCGATCCTGGCGCCCGGTGGAGCGCGCGCCCAATCGGCGGCCGGACCCGACACTCCCGACGAAGCCGCCACCCGGGAGATCGCCGCCGCCACGACCGAGCCGCGGTTCCTGTCGCCCTGGGTCTCATACCTCCCCGAGTCCTCGACCGTGCCCTCGCCTCGTGCGTTCTGGCATCGGATTCCCGGCGCACCGGGCGAGCTGGTCGATTCGGCCACCGCCTATGCCTATGCCCGGGCGCTTGCGGCGGCCTCTCCGCGGGTCCGCCTGTTCACCATCGGCCGCTCCGAGGAAGGCCGCGACATCGTGCTGCTCGCCATCGCCGATGAAAAAGGCATCCACGACCTGGACCGGCTGAAGGCTGCCACGGCGGCGCTCGCCGATCCTCGCAAGACCGATCCGGAGGCGGCCCGCAAGATCCTCGAGGACGCCCGGCCGATCTACTATTTCAATGCCGCCTTGCATTCCGACGAGACCGGCTCGACCGAGACCATGCTCGAGCTGGCGTATCGGCTCGCCGTCTCCGAGCAGCCGATGATTCAGCGCATTCGCAAGAACCTGGTCGTGCTGATCAATCCGGTCAGCAACCCGGACGGGCGCGACAAGCAGGTCGAATGGTTCTATCGATATTTGAAGGGCAAGACCGATCTCGCGACGTTGCCGAGGCAGGCGCCGCCCTACTGGTCCCGCTATGCGTTCGTCGACATCAATCGCGACGCCATCCAGCTCGACCATGAAACCACCAAGGCAGTGCAGCGCATGTTCTTCGAGTGGCACCCCACCGTCGTGCACGACTTGCACGAGAGCGTGGCGCTGCTGATCACCTGGAACGGCACCGGCCCGACCAACGAAGACGTCGACCCGGTGGCCTACGACGAGCGACTCGAGATGAGTTTTCACGAAGTGACCACCCTGACCGGCTTCGGCATGCCGGGCGTCTGGAGCTGGAACTTCGGCGACGATTTCGCGCACCTGTTCATGGACTCGATCGGTCTCAACCACAATGCGCTCGGCCGCGGCTACGAGACCTTCGGCAACGGCACCGCCGAAACCCTGGTGCAGACCTCCCCGTCGGATGAGGTGAGCCGCGACTGGTACCGCCCCTCGCCGCCCCCCACCCAGCCGTTCCGCTGGTCATCGCGCGACAACGTCAACTACATGGAAACGGCGGCGCTCGCCGCACTCGATTATTCCGCCGGGCAATCGAGGACCATGCTCGATAATTTCTATCGGACCGGTTTCGATTCCTGGCGCAAAGGCGTCGAGCAGGCGCCGTTCGCTTTCCTGATCCCCCAAGATCAGGGCGATCCGACGCGGGTGGCGCAGCTCGTGGCGCGGCTCATGGCACAGGGCATCGAGGTGCGGCGCTCGACCGCGGACTTGACGGTCAAGGAAGGCGCGTTTCCCGCGGGGACCTATGTGGTGCGCCTCGATCAGCCTTACCGAAATTTGGCCGTCGATCTGCTCGCGCCGAAGTTCTATCCCAAGGACGCCGGCGAGCCCTACGACGACATCTCCTGGGAGTTGCCGGCCAATTACCATCTGACGGCGGTCGCGACGGCCGATGTCCACATTCGCGACGCTGCGCTCGACAAGCTCGCCGCGCCGCCTCATCCCGCGGGGCACGTGCAAGGCTCGGGCCCCTTCTTCGTGCTCGAGGACACGGGGCAGGAGGGTCTGCTGGAGGCGCGCTTCCGACTTGCGCGCTTCAAGCTTCAGATTGCCGAGCAGCCCTTCAGCGCGAACGGTAAGTCGTATCCCCGCGGCTCGTGGGTTCTGGCGGCGCAGCCCGGCCTCGATACGGGGCTCGAGGAGACCGCCCGGAGCTTGGGACTGGACTTCGCGAGCCTTCCCTCGCAGCCGGCGGTGGCGATGCATGCGGCGCCCGTGCCGCGGCTCGGGATCTGGGTGCCCTGGGCAGACACCGACTCGATCGGCTGGGAGCGCTACGCGCTGGATCAGCGCCATATTCCCTACGCCTACGTGCGCGACGAGGACATCCGTCGGGGCGGTTTGCACAAGAAATTCGACGTGATCGTTTACGGACACGTCGATCTCGAGCTCGCCGAACAGATCGAAGGAATCCCCAAGGCCTGGGGTCCGATGCCCTTCAAGAAGACCGCCGCGACGCCGGCCTTCGGCACGCCGGCGGAGTCGGACGACATCACCGGCGGCATCGGCTACGAGGGACTCGCCCGGATTCAAGATTTCATCGACGACGGCGGCCTTCTGGTGACGCTCGGCAACGGCACCATGCTGGCGCTGGAGGGCGGACTCGTTCGCGGCGTGCGCCGCGAATCGGGCGGCGTCCCGCGCAGCTCCACCGGCGGCGGCGCGGCCGCGGCGGCGGCCTCTCAGGTGGCCGAGGCGCGCACCCCCGGCTCGCATTTGCGCGTATCCGTCGATCGTACCGACAGTCCCATCGTGTACGGCTATCCGGACCGCACCTATGTATTCCGTCAGAACTATGCGATCTACGCGACGCCGCGCCGCTGGCTGCGGATGGCCTATTGCACCACCTGCCTCGACGGACCCTTCGATCCGAGCGGAGTGGTCATGGAATGGGGCGATCGCGACGGCGCGCCGCTGGTGGTCAGCGGCCAAGCCTGGGGCGAGGACAACCTGATCGGCCATCCGGCCATCCTGGACATGCCGGTCGGCAAGGGCCGCGTCGTGGCGTTCAATTTCAACCCCTTGCACCGGGACATGAACCGCGGCGATCAGCGCTTCCTCTGGAACACGCTGATCAATTGGCACTCCATCGTGCAGGGTCGGTAGCACCTCCCGGCAGCTCATCGCCCGCGGCCAGCGGCCGCTCGACGACATCTTCCAGCTCGCCCAGCGCCCGCTGTGCGCGTGCAAGCGCCTCGAGCCGGGCCCGTGCAGCGACCGAATGCTCGACCTCGGAATCGTAGAGCTCCAGCCGGCCCTGCTCGCCCGCGCGCACCGCGGCACTCACCGCCCGCCGTCGCCGCTCGGTCAGATCGACCAGCTGCTGAGCGTCCGCGAGCTCCTTCAACGCGACGGCATAAATGGCCAGCGAGCGGTCGCTCCTCTGGATCACCTGTGATTGCGTCGCGAGAAACGCCGCGGCCGCCTGCTCGCGCTGCGCCTGAGCCTCGGCGATGGGGCCGCGATTTCGATCGAAGACCGGAATGACGGCAGCCAAGCCGAGCGTGAAGTAGCTGTGCCGCTCCTCGTACGTATAGCCCGGCCCGATGTCGACATCCGGATATTGCCTGGCGATCTCGAGCTTCAGGCGCGCTTCCGCGGCCGCGTATTGCGCGAGCGAGCTGCGCAGGTTCAGCCGGTTCAACACCGCCTCGCGGCGGATCTTCGCGAGCGGCAGGGATTCCAATGCGGGCGGCGAACTCATTTCCGGCCAGGAGATGCGTAGGTTCTCGAGCGCCGAGGCAGGTATGCCGATGGCCGCCGCAACGCCTGCCTTCGCTTCGGAGCATTGCTCCTCCGCCGCGCCGAGCGCCGCACGGGTCTTGGACCATTCGATGCGAGCATTGTCGGTCTCCGGGCTGGAAATTTCGCCGAGAGAGGACATGTGCTCCAGCAATTTCACCTGTCCGGCGCGCGCCTCGGTTTCGGAACGAAGCAGATCCAAGTTCCGTCCCGCGATCAGATAGTCGATCAATGCTGCGCGCACGGCACCGCGAATCGTCCAGGCGGTCTCGGCGAGGTCGAGCTGGGAAGCCTGCGCCGAGCTCCGGGCGGCCTCGAGCCGGTATCGCCGCTTGCCGGCGGTCTCGATCGGAAACGACAGATCCAGGGTCAGGAGATAGGGACTCGGAACACCGGGCGTGATCCCGAGAGTCGGATTGGGCCGTGCCCCGGCGGTCGTGAGCTCCGCCTGCGACTCTGCGAAGCGGGCCCGCGCCTCCGCGAGCTTTGGGTTGAAATACAACGCCGCGAGCGAGAGCGTCTGCAAATTCCAGGTTGCGGGCGGCCACGGGGTCGAGGCACTGTCGAGATGGGCGGCCTCGAACGCGCGCAGTCCCGGGTCGGCGAAGCTTCTCGATTCGAACGCGGACGCCGATTCATCGGCAGCGAGAGGCGCGGGACGATACGGCTGCGTGACGCAGCCCGCGAGGAGCGCGCCGGCGAGCAGCGGTCCGGCCACGAATCGATCCATTGTCGAAGTATAGCCGCGCTACGGCGGCCCGGCTTCCGCCATCCTGTCCTGCACCGCCAGCAGCAGGTCGTGGCGCGATATTTCACCGAGCAGCGTATTGCGCCAGGCGCCCGCTATCACCGGTAGCACGGTCTCGTTTTCGCGCAGGAACACGTCGAGCGCCGCGGTCAGGCTCATGTCCGGCGTCAGAGTCGAGCGCAACGGGCTCGAGACGGACCGCGCCGGCGTCCGCGGATTGATCAGCCCCTGCTTCATCTCGGTGAACACTTTGCGAGGGTCGATGGATGCCACCAGCTCACGATCGGCGTTGACGATGTACACCACGTGCACCGGCCGCCGCGGCAGTTTTTGCAGCATGTTCTGTACCGGGGTGGCCTCTTCCACGATCGCCGCGGCGGGCCGTATCAGGCTCGCGATGGTGCGCAGCTGCCACATCGACGGGTCTTCGGTCGAGGGCACCAGCGACTCGCGATAAATGGACGCCCCGCCGCGATACACCTTGGCGACGTAGTGAGCGGTCACGCAGGCGAGGATCAACGGCAGCACCACCTGATGATCGAGCGTCATCTCGAAGATCATCAGTACCGAGGTCAGCGGCGCGTGCGTGGTCGCCGCGAGAAAGCCGCCCATGCCGACCACCGCGAATGCACCGGTGGTCGAGGTCATGTGGGGGAGCCCGAGGCGTAAGGTCGAGCCAGTCAGGGCGCCCACCGCCGCGCCGATGAACAAGGTCGGCGTGAACACGCCGCCCACCGCCCCCGATCCCACCGTGGAGGCGGTGCTCGCCACCTTGGCGAGCAGCACGGCGAGCAGCATCCACCCGAGCAAGCGGTCGTGCAGAATGGCGTCCACCACGCTGTACCCGTTGCCCCAGACTTCCGGCAACAGCACCGAGATCAGGCCGACGATCAGGCCGCCGATCGCGAACTTGAGGTACAACGGGCAGGGAAGCGCAGCGAACCGGGCCTTGCTCCAGGCCAGCAACGCAAGAAACGGCGGCGCCAGGTGTCCGAGCAGCACGCCGAACACGGCGTACAGAATGAGCTCCCAGTTCTCGCCGAAATGCACCGGGGGCACCACGAACACTGGTCCGTATCCGAGCAGCCGGTGGATGGTCGCATCGGCGCTCACCGCCGAGACCAGCAGCGGACCGAAGCTTTCCATCGCGAACGATCCCATGACGATCTCGGCGACGAACAGCGCGCCGGCGATCGGCGCGTTGTAGGCGGATGCGATGCCGGCCGCCGCCCCGCAGGCCACCAGCAGCCGCCGCCTCGGCACGGGCGCCTTCCCCAGCTGCGCCACCTTGGACCCGATCAGGGCCGACAGCTGCACCATCGGACCCTCGCGTCCGATGGAGCCGCCCGAGGCGATGGTGAGGAGCGAGGAGACGCTGCGTATCAAAGTCGGCCGGGCGGCGATCACGCCGTCGCCGACGGCAACCGCCTCCATGTAGTCGATCGAGCGGCGTCCGGCGACCCAGGCGGTACCGTATTGAATCACGAGCCCCGCCGCCAGCCCGCCGATCACCGGTACGATCGCGCGGTGCCATCCATGCAGCCGCATCGCCGCCTCGACGATACTGCCCGAGCGTCCGACCAGCATCAACTCGAACAGATGCGTGCATTCGCGGAACGCCATGCTGGCGAAGGCGCCGGCGATCCCGATGATCGCGGCCCAGAACACGATGGCGGTCAGCTCCTCGTGTCCGACGACGATGAGCCTCGCCCGCGTCAGCCACTGCAGCGTCTTCGCATAGGATGCGCGGACGCGGGCGCGGCCCGAGGCGAGGAAACCGCGAAGCGCGTGCGCCGTGCCGGTCAAGATCAGGCGCTAGGCTTGTCGGCCGGCCGGTCCAGCGCTCGGGGAGTGATGACCCGCAACATGTCGATGCGCCGCCGGTCGGCGCGCAGAATCCGGAACTCCATCTCGCCGATCCGGGCCGTTTCCCCGCGTCTCGGCAGGCGGCCGAATTCCTGCATCAGCAGCCCACCGATGGTGTCGTATTCCTCGTCGGAGTATGCCGTGCCGAAGTACTCGTTGAAATCCGCGATCGGGGTGAGCGCACGCACCGAAAACTCGCGATCGCTCTCGCGGCGTATGGTCTGGTCGTCCTCCACGTCGTGCTCGTCGTCGATCTCGCCGACGATCTGCTCGATCACGTCCTCGATGGTCACCAGGCCGCAGACGCCGCCGTACTCATCCACCACGATCGCGAGGTGATTGTGGCTGACGCGGAATTCCTTGAGCAGCACATTGAGCCGTTTGCTCTCCGGGACGAACACCACCGGCCGCATGAATTCGCGGATCTCGAACGGCTCGACCTCCGCGATCTGCAGCCGCAAGAGATCCTTGGCGAGCAGTATCCCGAGAATCTGATCGCGGTCCTCGCCGATGACGGGAAAGCGCGAGTGCCCCGACTCGACCACGCGCTCGATGAGCTTCTCGGCGGACTCGTCACGCTCGACGAACACGATCTGCGGGCGCGGCACCATGATGTCGCGCACTTGCATGTCCGCGACCGCCAGTACGCCTTCCAGCATGACCAGCGCATCGCCATTGAACAGGCCGCGCTCGCTCGCGTCGCGTAGGTCTTCGATGAGCTCCGCGAGATCGCGCGGCTCGCCCGACATCGATTGCGTGATCCGCTTTAACCAGCGGCCGGTGTTGCCAGTGGGCTGCTCGGACATGTGCCGGTAAGCATACTCGATCAGGCCGGAGGCGAGACATACGGGTTGGAAAATCCAAGCCGATCAAGGATTTGGACCTCCAGAGCCTCCATTCTACCGGTCTCGGCCCGGCCTACGTGGTCGAAGCCCAGGAGGTGCAGCACTCCGTGCACCGTCAGGTGAGCCCAGTGCGCCAGCGGCCGTTTGCTCTGCAGCGCCGCCTCGCGCGCGACGAGCGGCGCGCAGATCACCAGCTCGCCGGCGTCCGTCGAGCCGTCGGGCAACCTCCCGGCACCACCGAAGGACAGCACGTTGGTGGGGCGATCCCTGTGGCGATAGCGTGCATTCAGGCTGCGGCTTCGCATCATGCCCACGACGCGGATGGACAAGCTGACCGGCCGTGCCGGGTGCCCCCGCTTCGGCGCCGTCCGATCCGTCCGAGCCCCGCCCGTTCGAGCCCCGTCCGCCAGAGCCGCGGCGGTCCAGCGCTCGAGATCGGCCCGGCGCGGGACCCAGGGGCGGCGTGCCGCAAAGGTTACGTCCAGCTCGAGCTTGAGGCCCACCCCTCAGGAGCCCCGCGCGCCGTCATCGGGGGCTTTGGCCTCGTAGGCTTGCACGATCCGCTGCACCAGCGGATGGCGCACCACGTCGCGGGAATTGAACATGGTGAAAGCAATGCCGCGCACGCCGTGCAGGATGTCGATGACCGTGCGCAAGCCGGATTGCTTGGAATTCGGCAAGTCGACCTGCGTGATGTCTCCGGTCACCACCGCCTTCGAGCCGAAGCCGATCCTCGTCAGGAACATCTTCATCTGCTCGTTGGTGGTGTTCTGCGCCTCGTCCAGAATCACGAAGGAGTCGTTCAGCGATCTCCCGCGCATGAAGGCGAGCGGCGCCACCTCGATGATGTTGCGCTCGATCGACTTCGCCACCCGCTCGAAGCCAAGCATCTCGTAGAGCGCGTCATACATCGGCCGCAGATAAGGATCGACCTTCTGCGTGAGATCGCCGGGCAGGAATCCGAGGCGTTCGCCCGCTTCCACGGCGGGGCGCACCAGCACGATGCGTCTGACCTTTTCCGACTGGAGCGCCTCGACCGCGCACGCGACGGCCAGATAGGTCTTGCCCGTTCCCGCCGGCCCGATGCCGAAGGTCAGATCGTGCGTGCGGATGTTGCGCAAGTACTCGGTCTGATTCGCGCCGCGCGCGCGCAAAGTGCCGCGCGCCGTTCGCACCTTGATCTCGTCGACCGCGTCGCCGCCGTTCGACGGGACGACGCTCTCCGTCGCCGGTTCCGCGGCGGGCTCGACACCGGCGTTCATATCCAGCTCCTGAAGCGCGATGTGCACGCGCTCGGAGTCCACCGGCTCGCGCTGAGCGCGGGCGTACAGGTCTTGCAGAAGGGCCTCCGCGCGTTTCGCCGCAGCCGGCGGTCCTATGATCTGGAATCGATTGCCGCGGCGGCGGATTTCCACCCCGAGACGCGCCTCGATCTGATGCAAGTGCTCATCGAGCGGTCCGCAGAGCTCCACCAGTCTCACATTGTCGGCCGGCGCGAGCGAGAGATCACGAGTCGTCGGGACGGAGCTCACGCCGCGGAGTCCGTCACGAGCCGTCCTCGCAGTGAATTGGGCCTCGCCTCGGTGATGATCACGTCGGCAAATCGGTCGATCAGATCGGCCGGCCCCTCGAAATTGACCCACCGATTGTTGTCGGTGCGCCCGGCAAGCTCGTGCTTGTTGCGCTTTGCGGGCCGCTCGACCAGCACGCGCTGCCGGCTTCCGATCATGCGCTCCGACACGCCGCGCGCCTGCGCACTGAGCCGCTGCTGCACCAGCTCGAGCCGGCGCTGCTTCACTTCGGGCGGAACCTCGTCGGCCAGCGAGGCGGCCGGCGTGCCGGGGCGCCGGCTGTAGATGAAACTGAAGGACTGATCGAAGCCCGCATCCGCGATCAGATTCATGGTCGCCACGAAGTCCTGGTCGGTCTCGCCCGGAAAACCGACGATGATGTCCGTGGTGATGGAAATGTCCGGGCGCACCGCACGGAGCTTGCGCAGCTTCTGCTTGTACTCGAGCGCGGTATGTCCGCGCTTCATGGCGGCCAATATCCGGTCCGACCCGCTCTGCACCGGCAGATGCAGGAGATTGTTGAGTTTCGGAACGCTCGCGTAAGCCTCGATCAAGCTGTCGCCGAATTCGAGCGGATGCGACGTGGTGAAGCGGATGCGCTCGACTCCGGGCACCGCGGCCACGAAGTGAATCAAGGTGGCGAGATCGGCCAGGCTTCCGTCTTCCATCTCGCCCGCGTACGCATTGACGTTTTGGCCAAGCAGCGTTATTTCACTCACCCCCTGCGCTGCCAGCGCCCCGATCTCGCCGAGCACTTGTGCAAACGGACGGCTGATCTCCTCGCCGCGCGTGTAGGGCACCACACAGAAGGTGCAGTACTTGCTGCAGCCTTCCATGATCGAGACGAATGCCGTCGCGCCGGCGGCGCGCGCCTCGGGCAGCCGGTCGAACTTCTCGATCTCGGGGAAGCTCACGTCGATCTGCGCGCGGCCCGTACGCTTCAACCCATCGATCATCTCGGGAAGCCGATGCAGGGTTTGCGGACCGAACACCAGGTCCACGAACGGTGCGCGCGTCGTGATGCCTTCGCCTTCCTGGCTCGCCACACAACCCCCGACACCGATGACGACGTGGGGCTTGAGCTCCTTGAAGGCGCGCCATTCGCCGAGCAGCGAAAACACCTTCTCCTGGGCCTTCTCCCGCACGGAGCAGGTATTGACCAGGAGTACGTCCGCCTGGGCGGGGTCGTCCGTGCGCCTCATCCCATGAGCCGCCTCGAGCACGTCCTGCATCTTGCTGGAATCGTACTCGTTCATCTGGCAACCGAAGGTTTTGATGTAGACCAGGCCTGACATAGCTCGCCGTAGGCTCACGCTGAAAAGGCCGCTAAGATACTAGGAACCATGGCAGTACGTGAAGTTCTCAAAATGGGTGATCCGCGGCTCCTCGAGGTCGCGAAACCGGTCGCGGCGTTCGGAACGCCCGAGCTCGAGGGCCTGCTGCGCGATATGCGGGACACCATGCAGGATCTCAATGGCGCCGGCCTTGCGGCGCCGCAAATCGGGGTCGGGCTGCGAGTTGTCATATTCGGCGTCGAGGCAAATCCCCGCTATCCGGATGCCGAGCCGGTGCCTTTCACCGTGCTCATCAATCCCGAGCTCACGCCGCTCGGCGATGAGATGGAGGAAGGCTGGGAGGGTTGCCTGTCCGTGCCCGGCATGCGCGGGCTGGTGCCGCGCTATCGGCAGCTGCGCTACCGGGGCGTCGACGCCAACGGGCAGCCGATCGATCGCAGCGTCGCGGACTTCCATGCGCGTGTCGTGCAGCACGAGGTCGATCATCTCGACGGCATTCTGTATCCACGACGGATCCGCGACTTGACCCAATTCGGCTTCACCGACGTGCTCTTCCCAGGTCAAGAGCTGGCGGACGATTGAAGGGCGAGATCTCCTCCAGGGCGCTCACCGAGCAGTGTCTCGCGGCGGCGCGCGACCCCGGCGGGGAGGGCTCGCGCGCATATATCGAGCTCTTCGCGGAAGCGGCGCTCGGGTCGTCCGGCCGGTCGGACGACCGCCTGGCGAGCGGCCAGCCGGCCCGGCCGCTCGAGGGACTGCCGATCTCCGTCAAGGACCTGTTCGACGTTGCCGGCTCGGTCACCCGGGCCGCATCCATGGCACTCCCCGACGCCGCGCCGGCGGAAGCCGACGCCCCGGTCATCGCGCGGCTGCGCGCCGCCGGTGCGGTCATCGTGGGCAAGACCAATATGACCGAGTTCGCCTATTCGGGCCTCGGCTTGAACCCGCACTACGGCACGCCGTTGAACCCCTTCGATCGCGGCGCGCGGCGCATCCCCGGAGGATCCTCCTCGGGCGCCGCGGTATCGGTGAGCGATCGCATGGCGGTGGCCGCGATCGGCTCCGATACCGGCGGATCGATTCGCATTCCCGCCGCGCTCTGCGGCCTGGTGGGGTGGAAACCCACGGCATCGCGCATCTCCCGCGTGGGCGTCTACCCGCTCTCCACCTCGTTCGATTCCATCGGCCCGATCGGGGCCGACGTCGCCATGTGCGCCCGGCTCGATGCCGTGCTCAGCGGCGCGACCGCGGCGCCCGAACCGCGGCCGGATGCGCGCGGTGTACGCCTCGCGGTCCCGGCGGAGCTCTTGAGCGCTGACACGGAGCTTCCCGTCGGGCGTGCCATCGGCCGTGCGCTCAGCGCTCTCAGCAAAGCGGGTGCGGTGCTCGCGGAGCTGCCCTTGACGGAGATCTCGGAGGTACCCAGGGCCGGGGCGGGCGCCGTGATCGTCAGCTCGGAGGCTTACGCCTGGCATCGGCGCAATCTCGCCGCGCAAGGCGCACTCTACGACCCCCGTGTGCGCATGCGCCTCGAGCGGGGTGCAGTCTACGGCGCGTGGGAATATCTGGATGCCCTGCACTGCCGAGCCGCCGCCATCGAGGCCGTGGGCCGGGCATTGCAGGGATTCGACGGATGGTTGATGCCGACGGTCCCGATCGTCGCTCCGCGCATTGCCGATCTGGCGGCAGACGATGCCTACGTCGAAACCAACAAGCTGGTGCTGCGCAATTCCTCCATCGTGAATTTCCTTGGCGGCTGCGCGATCACCCTCCCCTGCCACGCCGCCGGAGAGCCGCCGGTCGGACTCACGTTCGCCGCGCTCGGCAACTCGGATCTCAAGGTGCTGACCCTGGCGCCGGCGCTGGAGCGCGCGCTGGACGAGGCCCGCGGCACCGCGCCCTGAACTCGCGGCACCGCCATCGCGACCCGCCGACGTTTCCGCGGAAACGCTGGCGCCGGTCCATGCCGCGTCCACCTGAATCCAGCGCGTCCGTGCTGCGGACAACGTTTCCGCGGAAACGTCAGCGCTGAGTGCAGGGGTTACGCGGCAACGCCGGGCCGATGTTGCGACGCAACCTAGAACGGAATGTCGTCGTCGAAGTCCTCTTTTCCGCCGGCCGGCGCCGGGGACTGATCGTAGTCGTCCCGGGGCGGGGCACTCGCGCCGCCGCGATCCGTTCCGCCACCCATGCCGCCCCCTCCTCCCCCCCGGGCTCCCAGCATCTGCATATTGTCGGCAATGATCTCGGTCGTGTATCGATCGTTTCCCTGCTTATCCTGCCACTTGCGGGTTCGGAGCTTGCCTTCCACGAACACCTGGGAGCCCTTGCGCAGATACTCCGCGGCGATCTCGCCGAGGCGGCCGAACAGGGCGATGCTGTGCCATTCGGTACGCTCCTGCTGGGCGCCCGAGGCCTTGTCTTTCCAGGATTCGCTGGTTGCGATGCGGATATTGGTGACCGTCATGCCGCTCGGCATCGAGCGAGTCTCGGGGTCAGCACCCAAATTCCCGACCAAAATGACTTTGTTGACTCCACGAGCCATGACGTACCCCTCCACTTTGGATGCCACATATTGTACACGCGCGTTGCGTCCCCAGATCGGGGACTTCCCGTTGCGCTCGCCCAGAAATCCGCGGCCTGAGGCCCCTCATCACAACCCGCTTGACGGCGGGCGTATAGTAATTGGTTGCATGCAAAATATCCGTATCCGGGGTGCCCGGACCCATAACCTGAAGAACGTCGATCTCGATCTGCCTCGGGATCGGCTGATCGTGCTCACCGGCCTGTCGGGATCCGGCAAGTCGTCGCTGGCGTTCGACACCATCTACGCCGAGGGCCAGCGCCGCTACGTCGAGTCGCTCTCCACCTATGCCCGGCAGTTCCTGTCGATGATGGAGAAACCCGACGTGGACACCATCGAGGGGCTGTCTCCCGCGATCTCCATCGAGCAGAAATCGACCTCGCACAATCCGCGCTCGACCGTCGGGACCGTGACCGAGGTACATGACTACCTGCGGCTTCTGTACGCGCGTGCCGGCATTCCGCGCTGTCCCGACCACCACATCGAGCTGGCCGCGCAGACCGTGAGCCAGATGGTCGACGCCGTGCTGGCGCACCCGGAAGGCACCGCGATGATGCTGCTGGCGCCGGCCATATCCGAGCGCAAGGGCGAGCACGCCGAACTCATCGATGAGCTGCAGGCGGGGGGGTTCGTCCGTGCGCGCATCGACGGCACCGTGGTGGACCTGGATCAAGCGCCGAAACTCGACGTGCGCCGCAAGCATACCGTCGAGGCCATCGTCGATCGCTTTCGCGTTCGGCCCGACATGACCCAGCGGCTCGCGGAATCGTTCGAGACCGCGCTGCGCCTCGGATCGGGTGTGGCGCGCGTGGCGTTCATGGACGAGCCGGAACGCGCCGAGCTCGTCTTCTCGAACAAGTTTGCCTGTCCGATCTGCAACTACTCGCTGACCGAGCTCGAGCCGCGGCTATTCTCCTTCAACAGCCCCACCGGCGCCTGCCCGAGCTGCGACGGCCTCGGCACCCAGGATTTCTTCGATCCCCGCAAGATCGTCGCCAATTCTCATCTGTCCCTGGCCGGCGGCGCGGTGCGCGGCTGGGATCGGCGCAATGCCTATTATTTCCAGGTGATTCAGTCGCTGGCGCGGCACGCGAAGTTCGACATCGAAGCGCCCTACGAGAGCCTGCCGCAGCCCATCCAGAATCTGGTCCTGTTCGGCAGCGGCGATGAGCAGATCGAATTCAAATATCTCGACGGCAAGGGCGGCACCGTCAAACGCCGGCACGCCTTCGAGGGCATCGTCAGGAATCTGGAGCGCCGCTTCCGGGAGACCGAATCGGCCGCGGTGCGCGAGGAGCTCTCGAAATACCGCTCATCGCGGCCCTGCCCCGAATGCGGTGGCACCCGCCTCAACCGCGCCGCGCGCAATGTGTTCGTCGATGGCAAGAGCCTCCCCGCGATCTCCTCCCTGTCGGTCGAGCGCGCGCTCGAGTTCTTTCATGCGCTCGAGCTGCCGGGATGGCGCGGCGAAATCGCCGTGAAGATCATCAAGGAGATCGGCGACCGGCTCGGCTTTCTCGCAAACGTCGGCCTCGGCTACCTCACGCTCGATCGCAGCGCCGACACGCTGTCGGGCGGCGAGGCGCAGCGCATTCGCCTTGCGAGCCAGATCGGCTCGAGTCTGGTGGGGGTCATGTACATCCTGGACGAGCCCTCCATCGGCCTGCATCAGCGCGACAACCAGCGCTTGCTCGACACCCTGGTCAACCTGCGCGATCTCGGCAACACCGTGATCGTGGTCGAGCACGACGAGGACGCGATCCGGCACGCCGACCATGTGGTGGACCTGGGTCCCGGCGCCGGTGTGCACGGCGGCCGGATCGTGGCCCAGGGAACGGCGGCGCAAGTGGCGGAGCATCCGGACTCGGTCACCGGACAGTTCCTGAGCGGCCGGCGGCGCATCGAGATTCCCGGTATGCGTCATCGGCCGGATCCGAAACGCATGCTGAGGGTGCTCGGCGCCTCCGGCAACAACCTGAAGAGCATCACGGCGGAGTTTCCTCTGGGCCTCCTGACCTGCGTCACGGGGGTTTCGGGCTCGGGCAAATCGACTCTCGTCAACGACACGCTGTTTCGCGCGATCGCGACGCAGCTCAACCGGGCATCGCCCGGCACCGCTCATTTCGATCGTATCGAGGGCCTCGAGCACATCGACCGTGTCATCGAGATCGACCAGAGCCCGATCGGCCGCACACCGCGCTCCAATCCGGCGACCTATACCGGGCTGTTCGCGCCGATCCGCGAAATCTTTGCCTCCGTGCCCGAGGCCCGCGCCCGCGGCTACGAGGCCGGGCGCTTCAGCTTCAACGTCAAGGGCGGCCGCTGCGAGGCCTGTCAGGGCGACGGCGTCATCAAGGTCGAGATGCATTTCCTCGCCGACGTCTACGTGCCCTGCGATGTCTGCCACGGCCTGCGCTACAACCGGGAAACCCTCGAGATCCGCTTCAAGGGCAAGAACATCCAGGAAGTGCTCGACATGACGGTCGAGGACGCGCTGCCGTTCTTCGCCGCGGTACCCACCGTGCAGCCGAAATTGCAGACCCTGCTCGACGTGGGACTGTCGTACGGGCGCCTGGGCCAGAGCGCCACGACGCTCTCGGGCGGCGAGGCACAGCGGGTCAAGCTCGCCAAGGAGCTGTCCAAGCGCGCCACGGGGCGCACGCTGTACATCCTCGACGAGCCGACCACCGGACTGCATTTCGCGGATATCGCGCAGCTCCTGGTGGTCCTGCATCGACTGCGCGACGAGGGCAATACCATCATCGTGATCGAACACAACCTCGATGTGATCAAGACCGCCGACTGGGTGATCGATCTCGGCCCGGAGGGCGGCGACGGCGGAGGTCGGATCATCGCGACCGGTACGCCGGACGAGATCGCGGACGACCCGGCGTCCTACACCGGGCAATACCTCAAGGCGGCGTTGAGGCGGTCGCGGCCGCAGGCGGCGGTTCAGCGCAAGCGGGCGTGAGCGCGGGACATGGTACTCACGCATTGGGAATCCCGAACGTCCCTTCCACCACCTCGAGGAAGGTGCGCTCCTCCCGCAGGATGAAGCGCTGAGTCTGGGCGAGCGCGAAATTATCCCTCGCCTCCGGATCTTGTCGGAGGTGCGCGCGGTAGGATTCGTAGGCCGCGAGGGACTCGAACCTGATGAGCCCCCAGGCGAGGTGGTTCGTGCCCTCGTGGGGTAGAAAATAGCCGACGAGATACCCGCCGCAGCGCGGGATGATGCGTCCCCAGTTCTTCGCATACGCCTCGAACGCCGCGCGCTGGAAGGGATCGATCTCGTACCGAATGAAGCATGTGATGCTCATGAAGCGGCTCCCGCGGCCCATCGTGCAAAGCCGAATGATAGGCGCTTGCGCTCATGCGTCGGTTCGTCTACGGTCGAATCATGAAAGACGGACCGAACATCGCCCGGATTGCCGCGCTGCTCGGCGACCCTGCGCGGGCGGAGGTTCTCACCGCCCTGATCGCCGGCCACGCCCTCACCGCGACCGAATTGGCGACGATCGCCGGCGTCACGAAGCAGACGATGAGCGCGCACCTGTCGAAATTGCTCGACGCGTCCTTGATTGCGGTGGATCAACAGGGGCGGCACCGATACTTCCGGCTTGCCGACGATGATGTCGCCGGCTTGCTCGAGTCCCTGATGGGACTCGCCCTTCGCACCGGCGCGGTGCGCATCATCTCGAGTCCGCGGGAGCCGGCATTGAGACGTGCCCGAATCTGCTACGACCATCTCGCGGGGGAGGCCGGCGTGACCGTCTACGAAGGGCTCATGCATCGCCGATATCTGGAAATGTCGCACGATGGGTTGCGGCCCACCGAGTCCGGCGTGGCTTGGTTCTCCCGCCTCGGCGTGGATACCGAGGCCGCTGCGCGGCAGCGGCGCACGTTCTGCCGGCCCTGCATGGACTGGAGTGAGCGTCGATATCATCTCGCGGGAGCACTCGGTGCCGCGCTTTTATCGCGCTTCTACGATCTCGGCTGGGCGAAACGCGACCGCAGCTCGCGAGTCATCCGGCTTTCGCCCAAGGGTGAGCGCGAAATCCGCCTGCTAGGCGGAGCGGCGCAGTCCCTGCGTTAATGAGAATTTCATCTGGGTGCTCGAGGAGCTGATGCATGGCGAGTGATGGGAAGATCCGCGTCGGGATCGTGTTCGGCGGTCGGTCGGCCGAGCACGAGATTTCCATCCTGTCGGCCCGCAACATCCTCCAGGCACTGGACCGGTCCCGGTTCGAGCCCGTTCTGATCGGAATCGACAAGTCCGGCCGCTGGATCGCCCAAGACGAGCGCAGGCTGCTTGCCAGCGCCCGCGATCCCCGCCAGGTACGGATCGAGACCGGGTTGCCGGTGCCCATGAATCTCGCACAGCCGCTGTCGACCGCGCCGACCGACGCCGGCCGGCTGGACGTGGTGTTCCCTATCCTGCACGGAACTCTCGGGGAAGATGGCGCCATGCAGGGAGTGTTCGAGGTGGCCGGCATTCCCTACGTCGGCGCCGGGGTACTCGGCTCCGCCATCGGGATGGACAAGGACGTGATGAAGCGCCTGCTCCGGGACGCACACATTCCCGTGGCCAACTTCCGAACCGTGCGCCAAGATCGATTCGAGGCCGATGCTCCGAAGATCTGTACCGGCCTCGCTGCCCTGGGCTTTCCGTTGTTCACCAAGCCGGCTAACGCGGGTTCATCCGTCGGCATCCGTCGAGTAACCGGCCCCGCCGAACTCGAGGACGCGATTCGGTACGCCTTCGAATTCGACTCCAAGGTCATCGTGGAGACCGCCGTCAGCGGACGCGAAATCGAGCTGGCGGTGCTCGGCGGCAATCCGCCCACGGTCTCCGTCGCCGGCGAAATCGTCGTCCAGCATCCGGACGGATTTTATTCGTACGAGGCCAAGTACCTCGACGAGCACGGCGCGCGGCTCGAGCTTCCTGCACGCATCCCGGCGGAGCAGCAAGCCCGCGCGCAGGCGCTGGCCCTGCGCGCGTTCGAGGTGCTGGAATGCGAGGGCATGGCCCGCGTCGACTTGTTCCTCAAGGACGACGGCGAGTTCCTCGTCAACGAGATCAACACCATTCCCGGATTCACGGCGATCTCGATGTACCCGAAGCTCTGGGAATTGTCGGGCGTGCCCCCGACAAAGCTCGTCACGCGGCTGATCGAGCTCGCACTACAGCGCGGCCGGCGGCGAGCCGCCATCAGGCGATCGATCAGCCCTGACTGAAGGTCCCCAAGGCCGCGAGCTTTGTTGCGCAGGCACACCGGTGCAGTAGAAATCCTTTTGTACGCTTGTGCTGCTCTGCGAAAAAACGGTATCCAGCACCGTTCTTTCAAATTATCCTTGCACGTCGCGACGCGGCGCTGCAACTATATAAACGCGCGTTCGATGGTATAGAGTTCAGCGCCGGGTCTCGGTGTTTGTCCCGGTGCTTTTTGTCGGCGGGTCAGAAAGAACGTAGAGGTGTTTGCGTACCGGTGCAAGCCCAGGGAATCACAGTCGTGCGAGCACACTAGTACTTCGCCGGCGAAAGTCATGCGCGAAGCCATCTATCGACACACGATTGCGACTCGCGTGCTGCACTGGGTAAACGCACTGTGCGTATTCCTCATGCTCATGAGCGGTCTGCAGATCCTCAACGCGCATCCGCGACTCTATTGGGGCCAGTACGGCGCGAATGCAGACCGAGCGGTTCTGGACATTACGCCGAGTGATTCGTCGGACGGCCACGCGCTCGCCATGTTGCGCATCGATGGCCATGAATTGCCGAGCACTCGCTTTTTGGGAGTATCCAGGGACATGGCTTTCCCCGGCTGGTTGACGATTCCGAGTTATCGGGACCTCGCCACGGGTCGACGCTGGCATTTCTTCTTCGCATGGCTACTCGTGTTCAACAGTGGTTTGTATTTTTCGATTAGTTTCTTCAGGGGCCACATAAAGCGCGATCTCTTGCCGACTCGAGAACAGTTGGCACCCACCCAAATCTTGCGCGAATTCTGGAATCACCTGAAACTGCGCTTTCCGAGAGGCGAAGCAGCAAGAGATTACAACTCTTTGCAGAAGCTCGCGTATCTGACGATTCTCTTCTTGCTCGCGCCGATGATCTTAGCCACCGGCCTTACGATGTCCCCTGATATCGACGCCGGCTATCCTTGGTTAGTTACCCTTTTCGGCGGCCGTCAGAGTGCGCGGACACTGCATTTTATTTGCGCGACGGCGGTGGTCCTATTTATCGTTATTCACCTGGCGATGGTCGTGCTAGCGGGTCCTGTGAACGAAATCCGATCCATGATCACTGGTCGCTACGTCCTGCCCTCGAGTAGGATGAAATGACGGGTCGAATATTGACACGTCGCCAGATGCTCCTACGCGGCTCCGCGGCGCTGGGCGGCCTGCTATTGGATGGATGCGACCGCCTGTCAGAGTCGCCGTCCTTTCGCCGTATGCTCGAGAGCGCTGAGAGCCTTTCCTACCATAGTCAACGGCTGCTCGTTGGTCGCCAGGCGCTCGCTCGCGAGTTTAGGCAATCCGACCTGTCACCTGTGTTTCGCTCGAACGGGACCAGCAACCCGGATACCCCGGAGTACAACGAGTTGCTTGTTGATGAGTTTCGGAATTGGCGCCTGAAAATCGATGGCTTGGTCATGCGACCTCTCGAACTGTCGCTCAACAATTTGCGCTCGATGCCGGCTCGCACTCAAATTACCCGCCACGATTGCGTCGAAGGCTGGAGTGCGATCGGCCAATGGACGGGAGTTCCGCTGAGTGCCCTTCTCAAGTTGGCGGGAGTGCGGTCGGCGACGCGCTATATCGTATTTTATTGCGCTGATACTTTCGAGACGGTAGCAGACGCCTACTACGAAAGTATCGATCTTATTGACGCGTTCCATCCACAGACGATTCTCGCCTACGAGCTCAATGGCAAACCCCTTCCGGTAGCAAACGGCGCGCCGCTACGGCTGCGCGTGGAGCGCCAGTTGGGTTACAAGCACGCGAAATACGTGATGAGAATCGAGGCGGTCCAACACCTCGGCCGCATCGGCAGAGGCAAAGGTGGATTTTGGGAAGATCGAGGATACGAGTGGTACGCCGGGGTCTAGGAGAGGCTGTCTAGCTGCGTCATTCGGGGCGCATCCCCGGCGCTCAGGATTGGACTAGACGGACCGTGTGCCCGCCGCCTCCTGTCAGACCCGCGAGACTGAAGGTCAGCCGAGCCGCTGGACAGCCATCCGCCCGATGTCCGCGAAAACGGTCGTCACCTGTGAGGCCGTGGGAGAACCTCCCTGCGTGTAGGCGCAGATCAGCACCGGCGTATCCGGCTTGGGCCACACCACGGCGATGTCGCCGAACGCGTCCTTGCCATTGTTGCCGGTCTTGTCGCCTATCCTCCAGTTCTTGGGCAGGCCGGCGCGCAGCCGGTCGTTTCCAGTCTTGCAGTTCAGCATCCAGCCGGTCAGGAGTTCGCGCGAATCCGACGACAGCACGTCGCCCAGCACAAGGCGCCGTAAAGTTCCTGCCATGGCAAGGGGCGTGGTCGTGTCGTGCGGATCTCCCGGCGGCGAGCGGTTCAGCACGGGCTCGTTGTGATCCAGGCGCGTGACCGCATCGCCGGTCGCGCGCCAGAAGGCCGTGAGCGCGGGTGGACCGCCGACCCGCTGCAGCAACAGGTTGGCGCAGGTGTTGTCGCTGTACTCCACCGCCGCCTCGCACATGGCAGTTACCGACATCGCTCCCTTCGCCGGGTTCTGCTTGGCTATAGGCGCATACCAGTCGGGCAGGTCTTCGGGTCCGTAGGGGATCATGTGCTCCAATTGGTCTTCGCCGCGATCGACGCGCGTCAGAACCAACGCGGCGAGCGAGGCTTTGAAAGTGCTGCACATGACGAAACGCTCGTCCGCACGCCAGACAATCTTGGAGCCCGTCGCCACATTTTCGGCGTAGAGGCCGATACGCCCGCCGGTCTTGCGCTCGTACGCTGCGAGCGCGGGTGGCGCCTCCTTCGCGTTCGCCGGCCAGGCGGCCAGGCCCAGCGCAGCGGTTAACAGCGCGCGTCGATCCAACACCATGGGAGAGTCCTTCAATCTAGCCCCGATCGGCGCCCTATCATGGGCATGATGAGAAAAAGATGTCGAAGTTTGTCCGCGGCCCTGCTCGCCGGCCTTTCATTGGGATTGATCGCCATGGCGGCCGAGGTAAGCCCACCCAATCGATCGAGTTTCGCGGTGTTGCAGACAACGGCTGGGACATCTACGAGGTCAGGTTCGCCAATGGCGTCGCTCGCTACAGCATTGCGCTATCCGGCAGCGGAACCATCACGGGCGCGCACATGACCTTGAGATAGGTCGGAAGCCCGCAGGCCGTTGGCACCGACTCCCGCCGACTTCGTAAAGAACTCCGTAAGGATCGGGCTGAGCACCGAAGCTTTCACCATGTGCGTCTGGCCTGGCAGCGTCACATGTTGGGCGTTCGGAAGGACATCCGCCAGTTCCTTCATCGCCTTTTGCCACCACGCTGGGCTCTTTCCGCCGACCGCTGTGAGCACTGGCATCGTTACCGAGGCCCAGCGCTCGACCGACAGCGGCGCGCCTGCCTCGGTGTCCGACACAATCGTCAAATCATAAGGAAGCGTGTGCGCTACCCGTTTCAACTTTCCCCAGGCAGGCGTGAAGCGCATCAAATTTATGAAGATCGCTGGCATGCCTACAGTCCTCATGAATAGCTTGAGCGCTTCGGCCCGACGATCTGCCGCGATCAGAGCCGTCATTTTTCCGAGATAGTCGTCGGGACGCGGCGGGTGAGCATCATCGAAAAAGAAAGGCGCCTCGTAAAGCACCACTTTCTTTACACCTTCCAGACGAGCCGCTGCTTCAAGAGCAAGAGCCGCACCGGAGGACGTCCCGAACAGATTGGCCGTCCCGCCGGCCGCCTCAATGACCGCCGCAATATCTTCAACCTCACGATGAACCGAATAGGGCTCGGTATTTGTGCTCTCACCTCGCCCGCGGCGGTCGAAGGTAAGCACGGTGAAATACGGCGTCAACAGCCTGGCGATTCCGGCCATGGGACCGAACTTTCGGTGACAGAGCGCCCCATCGACCAACACCAGAGCAGGCCCCTTGCCTGACTGACTGAACGCGATCGCCGTGCCATCCTTCGACCGAACGGTATTCGTTGAAATTGATTCAGCCACGGCTCTTTACTCCTTGCAGCGACGTCAGATGTGCGGCTATGCGATCCGTGCCCAGTCCGATCATCTGGCCGAAGCCCATCTTGGCGGTCAAATCGCGGTCGATCATCGAATCGAACAGCGAGACCAGTTTCCACCGCGTCTGCTGTCCGCGGATTTCGAGCGTGACGGTATTGAGTGAGGTGGGCGGAGGCGGATTGCGGTCGGGATCTTTGATGGTTCGCCATATCAGTCGTTCCGGCTCTACGATTTCCTCGAATACGCTGTTGATCGTGTAACGGGTGCCGTCGGGCGCCTGCATCACGTGATGCCAGGTTCCGCCGGGACGCAGGTCCATTTCGCAGACCGGATTGGTAAAGCCGGGGCCGCCGTACCATACCGCGACGTGCTTGGGGTCGGTTATCACCTTCCACACGAGATCGCGCGGCGCATCAAAATCGCGTGTGATGACAATGACCGGCCTATCAGGGGTGCTGACATCGATGCTGGCTGTCACGGCTTTATTCCTTCCTTTTTCGTTGAGGCGCGACGGGACCGGCTCCGTTTCTTCCTATCCGGCGGTTGCTGCAGGGTCTGCAAATGCTCGCTTAGCCCATCGAGGCTCCTTTCCCAGAAGCGCCGGTAGTCTTCGAGCCAATCGACCACTTCCTGCAGCGGTCCCGCCTCAAGGTGACGTGGACGCCATTGCGATTGACGTGATTGCGAAACCAAACCGGCCGTCGCCAGCACCTTGAGATGCTTCGATACGGCGGCAACGCTCATGTCGTAAGGCTCTGCGAGTTCGTTCACGGCCGCGTCACCCTCCGAAAGACGGGCGAGGATGCCGCGACGCGTCGGGTCCGCCAAGGCGAAGAACACGGAGCTCAGGCGATCTTGGGGCATGTACGTAACTAATAGGTTAACAACCGACTGGTTTAATACTATACCAGCGATCTTTTGTACGGGCAAGAGTGCGACTCAACGGAGTCGCGGGTCGTCACTTCAAAACCAATCGAGGCGAATCAGTTCGGCACGTCGCTCGAGGCGTCCGCATCCGAGCGCCCGGCCGTTCGTGTTATCTTCCGGCGCGGGACACGCGCACCAACGTATGCAGCACCTACCGGTTTACTCCGATTCCGCCTCCTGGGGCATGATCCCGGCGACCCGCCGGCGCCTGCCCGTTCCATGAGCCGGGCACACGGCGGTCTCGCGGCAGCCATCGCCCGCGGTTCGCTGCCCGTGTTGAGGCGGGTGCCTCCGGAGACGGCCCACGATCTCGGTCTCGCCGGTTTGCAGCGCCTGCACTCACGCTGGGTGCCTCCCGACATTCCTGCCTCGCTGGCGCTCGCCTGTATGGGGCTGAAGTTTCGTCACCCGCTGGGACTTGCCGCCGGTTTCGACAAGAACGGCGATTATCTCGACGCGCTCGGAGCACTGGGATTCAGTCATATCGAATTGGGGACCGTGACGCCGCGCCCGCAGCCGGGCAATCCCAAGCCGCGCATGTTTCGTTCACCCGACGGCGCGGCGCTCGTCAATCGCATGGGATTCAACAACAAGGGCGTCGACCATCTGGTGGCACGCCTGGAACGAGCCCATTATGGGGGCATTCTCGGAGTCAGCATCGGCAAGAACGCCGACACGCCGATCGAGCGGGCGGTGGACGACTACCTCACGTGCATGCGCAAGGCGTACGCGCATGCCGACTACCTCGCCGTGAACGTCTCCTCTCCGAATACCGCGCGCTTGCGCGAGCTGCAGGATGCGGACGAATTGCGGCGCATCCTCGGGTCGCTCCTCGAGGCCCGTCGGTCGCTCGAGACGAGCCACGGGAAGCGGGTTCCGCTGCTGGTCAAGATCGCCCCGGACCTGGACTTCGCGCAGATTGCCTCGGTCGCCGCCACGGTGCGCTCCTCAGGGGTCGACGGCGTCATCGCCACGAATACCACGACCGATCTGTCCGCGCTCGGCCCCGCGTGGCCTGCCGAGCAGCGCGGGGGATTGAGCGGGGCTCCGCTCCATGCCCGCTCCGTGGCGGTCGTCGCACAATTGCGCAGCGAGCTGGGAAGCGGCTTCCCCCTCATCGGCGTGGGCGGTATCGTGGACGCGGATCGGGCACTGGCGACGTTGCGTGCGGGGGCGAATTTGCTGCAGGTTTACACGGGGTTCGCGTATCGCGGCCCGGCGCTCATCGAGGCGGTGCTCGGCGCGCTGGCCCGCGGACGTTCGGCATGATCGACGAAGCACTCATCGAGCAATTCCAGCGCGACGGCGCAGCCCGGATCCCGCGTTTGTTCGACGCGGCTCAAATCGCCGAGCTCGAGGCCGGCATCGAGCGGAACCTCGAGCGTCCGAGCCCGCGCGCCAAGATCGCGAGCACGGCAGGCGACCCCGGGCGGTTCATCGAGGATTTCTGCAACTGGCAGGACAATCCGCATTATCGGCGCTTCATCTTCGAGACGCCCCTGGCCGGGGCGGCCGGCCGCCTCATGCGCAGCAAAACCGCGCGGCTGTATCACGATCACATGCTCACCAAGGAGCCCTCGACGCGCCAGCCGACCCCGTGGCATCAGGACCAGCCCTACTACAACGTCGAGGGCCGCCAGAACATCAGCTTCTGGATACCGGTGGACCCGGTCAGCCGCACCTCCACCTTGGAGTTCGTCGCGGGTTCTCACCGCGGACCCTGGCTCATGCCGCGCTCCTTCATGGACGCTCAGGCGAAGTGGTTCCCGGAAGGCACCCTGGCGGATTTGCCGAACATCGAGGCACAACGCGAGAAGTTCCCCATCGTCGGCTGGGAGCTCGGGCCGGGCGACGCCGTGTGCTTTCACATGCTCACCTTGCACGCCTCGCGCGGTGTCGACGGCACCCGGCGCAGACGGGTATTTTCCGTGAGATTTTTAGGCGATGACATGGTGCACGCGCCGCGCCGCTGGAAGACCTCGCCGGAATTTCCCGGACTCGTCTCCGAGCTGGCGCCCGGAGCGCCGATGCACCACCCCTTGTTCCCCGAACTATGGCGAGCGACATCATGATCGATGAGCCGAGATCCGCAACGTCCGACCGGGAACGGTCCGCCGCATACGGTGCGAGGCGCGGCAAGGACGTGCTGGCGCGCCTGCGCGAGCGGCCCCCGAAGCTCTGGTACCGGGGTGAGCAGGTGCACGACGTGACGGCGCATCCGGCGTTCAGCGGCGCCGTGGGGACGCTCGCGCGCCTCTACGACCTGCAATGGCAACACGCCGATCGAACCCTGTTCGATTCCCCGACGAGCGGCCGGAAGGTCGCCCGCTCCTTCATGCTGCCGAGGACACGCGAGGAGCTGCAGGGCATCTCGGCCGCCATGCGGGTCTGGGCGGACTACACCCGCGGCATGATGGGGCGGGTGCCCGACTACATCAATCGGGCCATGTCCGGATACGCGGCCGGAGCACTTTTTCTGGGCGAGGCCGATCCCCGCTTCGGCGCGAACGCCGTCCGCTATCACGCCTACCTGCGCGAGAACGACCTGTGCCTCACTCACACCCTCATCCCGCCGCAGGCCAATCGCGCCGTGAACCAGGCGCGTCAGGCGGATCCTTTTCTGGCGGCCCGGGTCAAGGAGGAGACGGATGCCGGCATCGTGGTTCGCGGATGCCGGATGCTCGCGACGCTGCCGGTCTGCGATGAGATCATGGTGTTCCCGTCCACCCTGTTGAAAAGCCCCGAGGAGGACGCGCCCTACGCTTTCGGCTTCGTCATTCCGACGGACACGCCCGGATTGCGGTTCCAGTGCCGCGAAAGCTTCGACGACGGAAGCTCGCATTTCGATCATCCCCTGGGCTCGCGCTTCGACGAGATGGACGCGGTGGTGATCTTCGACGATGTGTTCGTGCCCTGGGAGAACGTTCTCCTGTACCGCGACACTGCCCGCTGCAATCAGGCCCACTCGCGCACCGGGGCGGTCGTGCACATGACCCACCAGGTCGTCGTCAAGAACGTCGCGAAGGCGGAGTTCATGATGGGGCTCGCGCACCTCTTGGCGGATGCCATCGGTGCCGAGGGGTTTCAGCACATCCACGAGAAGCTCGCCGAACTATGGGTCAACATGGAGACCATGAAGGCGTTCCTGCGCGCGGCCGAGGCCGACTCGGCGCTCGATGAGTGGGGAGTGATGCGCCCCGCGTGGAATCCGCTCGACGCCGCACGAAATCTCTTCCCCCGGCTCTATCCGCGCATGGTCGAGATCATCCAGCAAATCGGCGCCTCCGGCCTGGTCGCCATGCCGCTGGAAGCGGATCTCAAGGGCCCGCTCGCGGCCGACGTGATGCACTACTACCAGGCGGCGCGCGCCGAGGCATTCGATCGCATTCCCCTGTTCCGCCTCGCATGGGATGCGTCGCTGTCCGCATTCGGGTCGCGCCAGGTTCAATACGAACGCTTTTTCTTCGGCGACCCGGTGCGCATGGCAGGTGCCCTGCTCGCCAGCCATCGATCCGAGATCCTGGAGCGCGCCGAGCGGGTGAGCGCGTTCGTCCGCGAGGGGCGCGACGAGGCATTCGCCTCGGCGCCCCGCTGAAGGTCCGCACCGTTGAGCGCCCGCACTCCGAATCCGAAAGCGTTCCGCGAGACGCTCGGACTCTTCGCCACCGGCGTATCCGTCATCGCCACGGAGATCGAAGGCCAGTTTCATGCGATGACCGCGAACGCGGTCTCCTCGCTTTCGTTGGACCCGATGCTGGTGCTGTTCTGTCTCGCAAAACGCGCCCGTTTCTCGGTGCTGCTGCCGAACGCATCGGGCTTCTCGATCAATTTCCTGCGCGACGAGCAGGAAGCCCTGTCCACCTATTTCGCCGGCTTCTGGAAGGAGCCCGAGCCGCCGCGGCACCGCTTCGTCATGGCCGGCGGATTGCCGAGGCTCGAAGGCTGCCTCGCCTCCTTGATTTGCAGCAAGCGCGATGTCCACGACGGCGGGGACCACTGGCTGGTCACCCTCGAGGTGCGCGAGCTGCACCGGGGCATCGAGCCGCTCAAGCCGCTGCTGTTTTTTCGCGGCAAATACCGGCGAATGGATGCCAAGGACGGAGCCTCGGCTCCGGACATCGCCAACACCGCGGATGAGCCGGTGCAGATGTTCTACCACGACTGAGCGCGAATCCGGTCGACTTCAAGCGCGGGCGGTGGTTCACTAACGTCTCCTGCAAAAGAAAGTCCGGACAATAAAGAGCACGAGAATGTCCCTGATATTTTCGCGAGTCGACGCAAGTCTTGCGCTCGCCGGGTTTCTGGTCGCGATCATGCCCCTCCGGCCGGCGCTTTGCGCGTCGGCCGAGCGCGCATCGTCTCCGCCGCCGGATCTCGTGTTGTTCCACGGCACCATCCTGACGGTGGATGCCCGGGACTCCACCGCACGCGCCCTCGCGGTGCATGCAGGCAAGATCGTCGCGGTCGGGAGCGATGCCGAGATACTGCGCCTGGCCGGACCGCATACCCGCCGTATCGATTTGCACGGCCGTACGGCCACGCCGGGGCTCATCGACAGTCACGCCCATATCGCCGCCGGCGGCGTTGCCGAACTCTACGACGTTCAGCTGAGCGACGTGACGACGGTGGCCGAGGCCGTGCGGCGGGTCCGCGAAGGGATCTCGCGCCTCAAGCCGGGCGAGTGGCTGCAGGGCGACGGCTGGGACGAAGGCAAGCTCGCCGAGCACCGCTATTTGCTGGCCGCCGATCTCGATGCGGTCTCACCCGACAATCCGGTATGGCTGAACCACACCACGGGTCACTACGGAGTCGCGAATTCGGCGGCGCTGCGCCTCGCGAGAATCTCGGCGGCCACGAAAGATCCGAAGGCCGGCACCATCGACCGCAATGCAAGCGGCGCGCCCACCGGGGTGCTCAAGGAGTCCGCGCAGGATCTGGTGGTCGATTTGATCCCGCCGCCTTCGCCCGAGCAGCGGCGCGCGGGCATTCTCGCGAGCATCGATCTGCTCCATCGCGAGGGAATGACCGGCGTCAAGGACCCGGACATCGGTCGCCCGACCTGGGATGCTTATGCGCAGCTTCTGCGCGAAGGCCGCCTGAAGGAGCGCATCTGTGTTCTCTGGCATGCCGGCACGACACTGGAGTCTGCGCGCGCGGCGCTCGCGGAAATTCAAGCGCAACTACGGCCGCCGAACTCGCTCGGCGACGGGCGCCTGCTCTCATGCGGCGCCAAGATTTACATGGATGGCAGCGGCGGGGGGCGCACGGCGTGGCTCTATCGGGACTGGAACAAGAATTCCACCGGGGTGGACTTGGGCAACCATGGCTATCCTTCCGTCGATCCCGAGATTTACCGCCGGCAGGTGCGCCTGTTCACCGAAGCGGGCGTGCACGTCGGCACTCAT
This sequence comes from Steroidobacteraceae bacterium, assembly GCA_036272515.1. GTDB lineage: Bacteria > Pseudomonadota > Gammaproteobacteria > Steroidobacterales > Steroidobacteraceae > Bog-1198. The sequence goes on from DATAYO010000041.1 coordinate 189,700, forward strand.
GCGGTGGGAGATCGGGCCATCGATTGGGTGGTCGATACGTACGCGCAGGCGCTCGCCGACCACCCGACCATGGGCTTGAGAGACAGCATCATCCACGCCAACATTCCGAGCGAGCATGCCATCGAGACCATGGCGCTGCTGCAACGGAAATACGATGCGGGCTATCCGGAATCGCAAGCACCCTTTACGTGGTGGATCGGCGATACCTATGCGGGAAACTTCGGGTTCGAGCGCTCGCAGCGCCTGATGCCGCTCAAGACCTACCGTGACGTGGGGCTCCTCTGGGGAGGCGGCTCGGACTACCCGGTGACGCCGCTCCCGGCGCGCTACGGCCTCTGGTCTTCCGTGGAGCGGGAGACCTTGAAGGGAACGTACGGCCGCCATCCCTTCGGCACGGCGGAAGCGGTCGATATCCACGCGGCCTTGCGCTCGTACACCTCGTGGGCGGCGCGACAGTTGTTCCTCGAAAAGCGCACGGGCTCGCTCGAGGCGGGCAAGGATGCCGACATCGCCGTATGGGACAGGAATCTCTACGATATGCCCTCCTCGGAGCTCAAGAACTTGCACTGCGAGCTGACGCTCCTCGGTGGAGAGATCGTGTTCGACGCGCATGACGACGAAGGAGCGCCTCATGGCCAAGCGCAATAAGCATCCCCCGACTCGTGCCGCCGCCGAGGCGGCGGTACGGACGCTACTGCGCTGGGCCGGAGAAGATCCGCTGCGCGAGGGGCTGCGCGACACGCCGAGGCGCGTCGTGGACGCCTACCAGGACTGGTTCTCCGGATATTCCTCCGAACCGCGCGCGTACCTGCGACGGACCTTCGAGGAAGTGGAGGGATACGACGAGATGGTCGTACTGCGCGACATCGCGTTCGAGTCGTTCTGCGAGCATCACATGGCACCGATCATCGGCCGCGCGCACGTGGGCTACCTGCCGCGCGAGCGGATAGTCGGCATCAGCAAGCTCGCGCGCGTGGTCGACGGCTTCGCTCGACGTTTTCAGGTTCAGGAAAAGCTCACGGCGCAGATCGCCACGTGCATCAACGAAGTCCTGAAGCCGCGCGGAGTCGGCGTGGTGATCGACGCCGTCCATCAATGCATGACCACGCGCGGCGTGCACAAGCGCGGCGTCTCGATGATCACCAGCAGCATGCTGGGTACGTTCCGCGCCGACGCCAGCACCCGCGCGGAGTTTCTGCGCTTCATCGACATCGAGGGCAGCACGCTTCGCTGAGAGCTCGACTCTCGCAAGCGGCTCGGCGCTCAACGATCAGCGCTTGATGCTGCCGCCGGGCCCGCGCGCGGGGACCACTTCGACCGAAAAGCTGTACTTGTGACGCTCGCCTGCCGCGAGCGCGCCGACGCCGACCACATGCCTTGCGATCTTCTCGCCCTGCTCGTTGGTGATCGACACGACGACACAGTACTCGCAGGGTCCGCGGTTCGGATGCTGGATGGAACCTTCGAGCCGCATCGCCGCGTGACCGGCGGCCTGCGGCTCGGAGTTGGCGACGTTGAACCGCAGGTGATGCTGGCAGCCCGGACAGATGTTGGCGCTTTGCAGAACCACCGCTTTGCAATGCGGACAGGTTCGCGTGGCGCCAAGGCTGCCTTGCCGTACGACATTCACCATGGATCGACGGCGGCCCTAGGTGCCGACCGCAGTGCCCGGAAGCTTCCCTTTCTTCTCGTCGTCCCAACCGAACTCGACGTGGCCGCGCATGCGCGAGCCGGCAGCCACGGTGATCGATCCGGCCTTGACGTCGCCTACGATGACGCCGCCCTCGAGCACATCGACGCGCTTCGCGGACTCGATATTGCCTTGTAATTCACCGCCGACCACCACCACGGCCGCCAGGACCTGTCCGGTCAAGTGCGCACCCGGCTCCATGTTGAAATTTCCGTCGATGCGCACGTCGCCCTTGAAGCGGCCGGCCATGCGGACGTTGCCCGAGCCTTCGATCTTGCCTTCGATGGTGAGATTGGCGGCGATCACCGACTCGCCGCCGACCTCGCGCGAGATCGGAGTCGGCGCCGGTGCCGGCCGTCGTGGCGGCGCGGCCAGTGCCACTTCACTTGCGCTCACGCTGCGTTCCGGCGCGGCCGGTGCGGGGGCGGGTGAAGGGGCCGCGCTGCCGGCAGGCGGCGGCGTCATCGGTTCTTTCCGAGGGGCCGGAGCCGGGGTGGGTTTCTCGTTCCAAAGTGCCATAACTGGATTCTCCCGCGTTAAGTAATCTCAAGCGTACACGCTACCGCTTGGAAATGTCACCGGACCAGTGTCTTAGTTTGGAGACGCTGCGATTGCAGCGGTTGCGCGGGTCCGGCCACCGCTCAAAAGCGCTTGGGGGCCTCCCCGACAAGCCCTGACACTTGCGGGCATCGACTATACTGCGGGCTTCCAGAAGGGGATTCTTAGTTGTTCCAAGATCTCGACCGGCTGAGCCCGGATGCCATCCTCGGGCTGATGGCACAATTTCGCGCCGATCCCTCTCCGCAAAAAGTCGACCTGGGCGTCGGTGTATTTCGAGATCTCAGCGGCAACACCCCGATTCTCGACTGCGTGCGCCGCGCGGAGCGATCGGTGCTCGAAGCGCAATCGACCAAATCCTACGTGGCGGCCGCCGGTCGCGCGGAGTTCAACGATGCCGTGGAGGATCTGGTGCTCGGCGTCTCGCCAGGCGCGCGCGGAGCGCGGCGAGTCCGTACGGCGCAGACCCCCGGGGGATGCGGAGCGCTGCGAGTGGGCGCCGAGCTCATTCGCGCGGCAACCCCACACACCACCGTGCACGTGAGCGATCCCACCTGGGGCAATCACGTGCCGCTGCTCGGCAGCTCGGGCCTGAAGCTCGAGCGCTATCCGTATTACGACCCGGAGCGCCGCGAGTTGCGCTTCGACGATATGCTGGCCTACCTGGAGCGCGCCGCGCCGGGCGGCATCATCCTGGTGCACGCGTGCTGTCACAATCCGACCGGCGCCGATCTGTCGCTCGCGCAATGGAGGGCGCTGACCGACCTCTTGCTGCGGAGGCGCCTCACTCCATTTTTGGATGTGGCGTACCAGGGATTCGGCTCGAATCTGCAAGACGACGCCGCGGGAGTCCGACTGGTCGTGGACAGCGTACCGGAGGCGCTCATCGCCGTGTCGTTCTCGAAGAATCTCGGCCTGTACCGGGATCGGCTCGGCGCGATCGTCACCGTCAGCGAGAGCGAATCGCGGGCTGATGCGGTCCAAAGTCACGTCCTGCAGATCGCACGCAGCATCTACTCGATGCCGCCGGATCACGGTGCCGCGATCGCCGCATGCATCTTTGCGGATCCGGGCCTCACTCAGTCGTGGAAAGATGAGCTTGCGGCGATGCGCAATCGGATCAACGACATGCGCTCGCTGTTGGCCGGGCAGCTGCGGGCGCTGACCAAGACCGACTCGTTCGATTTCATCGAGCGGCAGCGCGGCATGTTTTCGTTGCTTGGGGTATCTCCGGCCGCCGTGGAGGAGCTGCGGGCGCGGCATCACATCTACATGCTGCGCGACAGCCGCATGAATCTCGCTGGAATCACTCCCGGCAATGTCGGCTACGTGGCCGAGGCGATCACCGCGCAGAGATAGTCGGGCCGCGCAGCGATGGCCGGGGCGCGCAGCGACGGCCAAGCCGCGAAGCGACGGCCAAGCCGCGAAGCGACGGCTAGGCGCCGAGTGCCTCGCTCAATGCGCTGATTTCCTTCGCGGAGTCCTTGAGCACGTTGGTCATGCGGGCCTCGTTCAATCCGAGCCGCAGGGTCGCGTGCAGTCCCGCCACGACCTGTTCGAGCTCGGATTCGCCGTGCTGCGCCATCAGCACCGCAATGGCGAGCACGTCGCTCAGATCGGCGATCTCGGGCTCGGCGCGGTCGAGTTCGTTCTGCTCACCGACTGCCTGGGCCATCGGCTCCGAGAACTCCCAATTCTCGAGAATCGCCTTGCCGATCGAGGGATGCCATTGCTCGAGAATCTCGTCGAGCACCGCGGTGTTCGCGAACAACTCGGGATGCGCCGCCGAGCGCGTGATCACGTACAGCTTGCCGATACCGTGCATCATGCCGGTCAGCATGGCCTCGTCCGGGTTGATCCGCGATCGGGTGCAGACTTTCGCGAGCACGTAGGCGAAAGCGGCCACCTTGGTGCTGCGTTGCCAGACGTCCTGCAGATAGTGCTCGAGGCCCGCAAGCTTGTTGCTGTTGCGTATCTGGGCCATGGCGAACGAGATGGAGGCACTGCGCACCATGTTGTAGCCGATGCGGCTGATCGCCGTCCGCAGCTCCGTGATCACCTTGCCGCTTCGATTCAACGACGCCGAGTTGGCGATCCGCATCAGACGCGCGGCGAGCGCCGGCTCGGAGCCGACCACGCGCACGACCTGCTCGACGGAAGATTTGGGATCGGCCAGGATGCGGCGCACGCGCACCGCCACTTCCGGAAAAGACGGCAAGTCGACCTTGCCGCCGGACAACTCCCCCGCGAGGGAACGGATGAAGTCGAATGCGCTCTGGTATTCCGTCGGCGGCGGATTCGAGGATTTCTGCACTTGGGCGCTAGTCAATTCGCACTCTCGGAGTTCACGGCATCCGCTGCCTGGATTGATTGCTTCCTCTAGCATCGGCCGCATGGGGCGAGACTTGAGGCTCCGGCGGAGAGGAATTTGGAGTGGCTGGCATCGCTCATAATCCCCAGTGAATTCAGCGAGTTGCAGGAGACCGGCTGGTGAAGCGCTGATGCACCTCGCCGTTGCGCGTGCGCTCCGTGTAGCGACCCTTGCAATAAGCGCCGAGAACACGCCGCCAAAACGTCACCGAGTCGGGATTTCTCTGATACTCGACGATCTCCCAGTCTCCGGCAAACCGATCGAATATCAGCTTCGCGGCGTCCCGGCCGATCCCCATCAGCCGATGGCACTTGCGGATGAAGAACTCGGACATATGGTAAGTGACGGCCGCCTCCCCGGCGGGAGCGACTACCGGACGGGTGACCAGCGCAAAGCCTACCGCCTCCGGTCCCTTCGAGATCACCAGGGGATGGGAGTGATCGTTGGCAAACCAGTTCGCAAAGATCTCGTCCTGATGCGGATTGCTCGTGCCCAGGACGGAGAAAAGGCCGGTATTCAGATCGGAAAGGGCATCCAGATACTCAGGGTACACGTCCTGGATCCACTGACGATCCTTCTTCGAGTGCCTGCAGTCGCGAATGCTGACGAGCAACGAAGCCGCTTTCCTGACTCTCTAGAAAAGACACTGCCCGAGCGGACGAACCGTGAAGCTCGCCCGCCCGGGCACGGGATCAGCGATCGAAGCGATTACTGCTTCGGGGCCGATGCAGCGGAAGCAGCGTCGGCAGCGGCGCTGGCAGCAGCAGCCGCGTCAGAGGCGGCGGAAGCGGCAGAGTTGTCCGGAGCCGGTGCAGCAGCAGGCGGAGGAGTCGACTCGGAGGTCGGAGCAGGAGCCTCGGTCTTGCTGCCGCAGGCACTCAGCACGAATGCAGCAACAAATGCGCTTAATGCAAGTTTGGTCTTCATCTATCGATACCCCGGAAATTTAATGATAACGTTTTAGGCAAGCGTGTCGTCTTGGGCTTCCACCCAAATGTCCGGGCCGATTTTAGAGTGTTTCGGCTCAATTTCATATCTCTTTCGCGATTGTGTAGCGCCCTTAACGTCGGCTTAACCTTAAGCTTTGCAAAGATTTCCATCCCGAGGAGCCATAAAGCGTGAGCAAGACCAGTCTAGATTCGCTTTATCCGGAGCATTTGCGGACCATGATGCAGCGGACGGATGCCGCGCTGGCGGCGACTGCCTTCGATGCGCTGGTCATTCACGCGGGCGCCGCGCCCACCCAGTTCCTCGACGACCAAGACTATCCCTACAAGGTCAACCCGCACTTCAAGGCATGGGTACCGATCCTCGACAACCCTCAGTGCGTGCTGCTGTATGTCCCGGGCTCACGGCCCCGCGTGCTCTTTCACCAGCCCAATGACTACTGGCACAAGCCCGCCGGCCTGCCGCAGGAGCCCTGGGCCCAAGCGATCGAGATCATCCCCACGCCCGAGCCCGCCTCCGCCGCCGGCGAGTGGACGCGGCTCGGCCGCCGCGTGGCTTTCATCGGTCCCGACAGGTGCTTTCCGGCGGACCCGGCCGCGACCTTGAACGATCCGGACCTGCTCGCGCGCTTGCATTACGACCGGGCCGTGAAGACGCCCTACGAGCTCGAGTGCCTGCGCCGGGCAAGCGAGTTCGGCGCTCGTGGCCATCTCGCCGCCCTCTCCGCCTTTCGTCGCGGAGCCTCCGAATACGAGGCGCACATGAGCTATCTGCAGGCCTGCACCCAGCGCGAGGAGGAGATGCCGTACAACAATATCGTGGCCTATAACGAGCACGCGGCGGTCCTGCATTACCAGCATCTCGAGCGCCGGCCGCCGCAGCGCCTGCGCTCCTTCCTGATCGATGCCGGGGCTCAATTTCGCGGATATGCCTCGGACATCACGCGCACCTACTCCGCCAAGCCGGACCGCTTCACCGAGCTCATCGAAGCCCTGAATGCCGCTCAACTCAGACTCTGCGCCGAGATCGTCCCGGGCAAGGACTATCGGGAGGTGCACCTGTCGGCCCACCGCATGCTGGGCGACGTACTGCACGAGATCGGTCTGATCCGCTTGCCGGGGCAGGCGGCGCTGGAAGAGCGGCTCACCATGGTGTTCTTTCCCCATGGCATCGGTCACCTGCTCGGGTTACAGGTTCACGACGTGGGCGGGGTCATGGGCGACTCGACGGGAGGCGAGCGGCAGCGTCCCGAGGGCCATCCCTACCTTCGCTTGACCCGCATGCTCGAGCCTGGCGTGGTGGTCACGGTCGAGCCCGGACTCTACCTGATCGACTCGCTGCTGCGCGCGGCGCATGAGGATGGGCGCGGGGCGCACATCGATTGGGCCATGGTCGAGGAGCTTCGCCCCTACGGGGGTATCAGGATCGAGGACAACGTGGCGGCCACCCCCGGCGCGCCGGAGAATCTCACCCGGGACGCCTTCAGTCGCCTGGCCGCTTGAGCGGCCTCCCGGGTTGCCCGGGCCGCTCGAGCCGCTCGCGGCGACCGGACCGCGGCCGAACGTTTGATCAGGCCGCGGCAGCCTTGCGGCGCTTGGCGGCCTTTTCCGGCGCGGCGGCTTCGGCAGCCTCCGCTGGCTTGGACTTCTTCGAACCCTTCGCCTTGCCCTTGCCGGCGTCGCCCGACTTCCCGGCCTTCGCCGCGGCTTCCTCGACCAGCTGCATCAGCGCCATATCGGCCGAGTCGCCCGGACGAGGCTCCATCTTGAGGATCCGCGTGTAGCCGCCCGCCCGCGCCTTGAAGCGCGGGCCGATCTCGCCGAACAGCTTCTCGACCACGGTCACGTCGCGCAGCCGCGAATACGCCAGCCGGCGCTTCGCCTCGGAATCGATCTTCGCCAAGGTGATCAGCGGCTCGACAACCCGGCGCAGCTCCTTCGCCTTGGGCACGGTGGTGCGGATGGTCTCGTGGCGCAGGAGCGAAGTCGCCATGTTCCGGAGGAGCGCATGGCGGTGCGAGGAATTTCGCGAGAGCTGACGCCCGCTGTTTCTGTGACGCATAAGCTAAAAGACCTTGTAATTAAATGCTGTCGCGCTCGTCGTCGCGCTTCAATCCCGGCGGCGGCCAGTTGTCGATCCGCATGCCGAGCGTCAACCCGTGGCTCTCGAGCACTTCCTTGATCTCGGTGAGCGACTTCTTGCCGAGATTCGGCGTGCGCAGGAGCTCGACTTCGGTGCGCTGCACCAAATCGCCGATGTAATGGATGTTCTCGGCCTTGAGGCAGTTCGCGCTTCGCACCGTGAGCTCGAGCTCATCGACCGGCCGAAGCAGTATCGGATCGAACTGCGTCTCGGTGGCCTTGGTGGTCGATTCGTCCTGACCTTGCAGGTCGACGAACACCGAGAGCTGGTCCTTCAAGATCCCGCCGGCACGCCGGATGGCCTCCTCGGGATCGATGGTGCCGTTGGTCTCGATGTCGAGGATCAGCTTGTCCAGGTCGGTGCGCTGCTCGACACGGGCGCTCTCGACGTTGTAGGTCACCTTGCGCACCGGGCTGAAGGAGGCATCGAGCTGCAGCCGGCCGATGGCGCGGGTCTGCTCCTCGAATGCCATGCGCTGGGCGGCGGGACGATAGCCGCGGCCGCGCTCGACTTTCAGCGACATGGTCAGCTCGCCGGCCTTTGTCAGGTTGGCGATGACCAGGTCCGGGTTCAGGATCTCGATGTCGTGATCACCCGCGATATCCCCGGCCGTGACCGGCCCCGGGCCCTTCTTGTGAAGACGCACTTCGGCGACATCGCGCGTGTGCATGCGAATCGCCACCGCCTTCAAGTTGAGCAGGATGTCGACCACGTCCTCCTGCACGCCTTCGATGGCGGTGTACTCGTGCAATACGCCTTCGATCTCGATCTCGGTGATGGCCGCACCGGGCAAGGAGGACAGGAGCACCCGGCGCAGGGCGTTACCCAGCGTGTGGCCGAAGCCGCGCTCGAACGGTTCGATCACGATGCGCGCATGGCGCGTCGAGACGGGCTGCACCTTCACGACCCGGGGCTTCAAGAATTCATTGATCGATCCCTGCATGGAATACCCTCGCTGAAACGCTCGCCAATACTCAAAACCGCCCGCAGCCCGCGCTGCGATGCGCGATTACTTGGAATACAACTCGACGACCAGGCTCTCGTTGATGTCCGGCAAAATCTCCTGACGATCGGGAACCGATTTCAGGATCCCCGAGAACTTCTTGTCGTCCACCTCGACCCAGTCCGGGAAGCCGACCTGCGCGGCGATGGCGAGAGCGGACGCCACCCGGGTCTGCTTCTTGGCCTTGTCGCGCAAATTGATGACATCGCCCGCCTTGCACTGATAGGAGGCGATGTTGACCAGCTTGTCGTTGACCGACACGCCCTTGTGGCTCACCAGCTGGCGCGCTTCCGCGCGCGTCGCCGCGAAGCCCATTCGATAGACCACGTTGTCGAGCCGCGATTCGAGAAACTGCAGCAAGGTCTCGCCGGTCGCGCCCGGACGCCCCGCCGCCTTCTGGTAGTAATTGCGGAACTGGCGCTCGAGCACGCCATACATGCGGCGCAGCTTCTGCTTCTCGCGCAGCTGCAGGCCGTACTCCGACAGGCGCTGCTTGCGCTCGCTCTTCACGCCGCCCGGCGGCACCTCGAGCTTGCACTTCGACTCGAGCGGCTTCACGCCGCTCTTCAGGAACAGATCGGTTCCTTCGCGACGGGAGAGCTTGCACTTTGGACCTAAGTACTTGGCCATTATTTGACTCTATCTTTGAGTGGACGAACGCTAGACGCGGCGTTTCTTCGGCGGACGGCAGCCGTTGTGCGGAATCGGCGTCACGTCCTCGATGTTGGTGATCTTGAGACCGCATCCGTTCAGCGCGCGTACCGCGGACTCGCGTCCTGGTCCCGGGCCCATGACGCGGACTTCGACGTTCTTCACGCCGTGTTCCTGCGCCGCGGTGCCGGCGCGCTCGGCGGCCACCTGCGCCGCGAACGGCGTGGATTTGCGCGAGCCGCGGAAGCCGCAGCCGCCCGAGGTCGCCCAGGACAGCGTGTTGCCCTGGCGATCAGTGATGGTGATGATGGTGTTGTTGAAGGAGGCATGCACGTGTGCGATCGCGTCCAGCACGTTCTTGCGGGCCTTCTTACGCGCCGGCTTCGCACCCTGACCGGCGGCGCTGGCGGCGTTTTGCTTCTGATCTGCCATTTTATGTGACGTTCCTGGCGCTGTTGCCCAATTTTCGGGCCAATTTTCGACGGGGCCGAGGTGACACCACCCGTCCGCGCCCGCTAGGGGGCACGAACCAACAAATCAATCCGACGAATCGCCGGCGCTTTAGACCTTGCCCGGCGGCGCGTTCATCTTCACCGCCTGCTTGCGCGGACCCTTGCGGGTACGGGCGTTGGTGCGCGTGCGCTGCCCGCGCAGCGGCAGCCCCTTGCGGTGCCGGATGCCCCGGTAGCATCCGAGATCCATGAGGCGCTTGATGTTCATGGACACCTCGCGGCGCAGGTCGCCCTCCACCGCAAATTTAGCGACCTGCGAACGGAGCGAGGCGACCTCGGCGTCCGTCAGATCCTTCACCTTCACGGCGTACTTGACGCCCGCGGCGTCGCAAATACGCACGGCCCGGCTCTTGCCGACGCCATAAATGTGGGTTAGGCCGATGACGACGTGCTTGTTCATCGGTATGTTGATGCCGGCAATACGCGCCATCTATTTCACCCCTACGCGGACAACAATAGCGCACGCGAAAAAGCGCGCTAGTATATGAGAAAAAGCCTCAGGTTTCAATTCGCCGGCCATTCTGGTCCTCATGCTGGGCAACCTCACCCTTGACGCTGCTTGTGGCGCGCGTCGGATGAGCAAATGATGTAGACGATGCCGCGCCGCCGCACGATTTTGCAGTTCTTGCAGATCTTCTTGACCGAAGGACGAACTTTCATTTCCTACTCCCGATGCCTCGAAGGCTCGACTTCTTCATGAGCCCTTCGTACTGATGCGACATGATGTGCGAGCGCGCCTGCGCCACGAAGTCCATGACGCCGACCACGATGATCAGCAGCGATGTGCCGCCGAACTGAAACGGAATGCTGGGGTTCACCATCCGGACGATCTCCGGCAAGAGGCAAACCGCCATGATGTAGAGCCCGCCCCATAAGGTGAGTCGCGTCAGCACCTTGTCCAGGTAATCACCGGTTTGCTGGCCCGGCCGGATGCCCGGGATGAAGGCGCCCGCCTTCTTCAGGTTCTCCGCGGTATCGCGGGCGTCGTACACCAGCGCGACGTAGAAGAACGCAAATCCGATGATCAGCACCGCGAACAGCAAAACGTGCAGCGGTTGTCCGTAATTGAGGGCGGCGGCGATCTTTTGCAAGGTCCGCTGGAGGAAGTTCGGGTTGGGGTTCGAGCCGAAGAACTGCGCGATGGTCGCGGGGAATACCAGCAGGCTCGAGGCGAAGATCGGCGGAATCACGCCCGCCATGTTGAGCTTGAACGGCAGGTGCGTGCTCTGGCCCTGCATCATGCGCCGGCCCACCTGGCGCTTGGCGTAATTCACCTGGATCTTGCGCTGCGCCGTCTCCACGAACACGCAAAACAGCGTGACCACCACCACAATCACCATGATCAGGAGCACGATGATGGGGTTCATCTCGCCGTTACGCACCATGTCCAGGGTGCTGCCGATGGCGCGTGGGAGCTGCGCAACGATGCCCGCCACGATGATCATGGTGATGCCGTTGCCGATGCCGCGCTCGGTGATCTGCTCGCCGAGCCACATGACGAACATGGTCCCGGTGGTGATCGACACGGTGGCGATGAACAGGAACTGCGGGCCCGGGTTCGGCACCAGATTGTTACCGGCGTTCTGGATCGCGAGCGCCGCCCCGAAGCCCTGAAACCCCGCCAGGAACACGGTGCCGTAACGCGTGTACTGCATGAGCTTGCGCCGGCCCGACTCGCCGTCCTTGCGGATCTGGTTCCACGGCGGGTACACCATGGACGCCATCTGCACGATGATGGAGGCGGTGATGTAGGGCATCACGTTCAGCGCGAAGATGCTGAAGCGCTGCAGGGCGCCGCCCGAGAACATGTTGAACATGCCGAGGAGCGTGCCCTGCTGCCCCGAGAAGAACGCGGCGAAGCGCGCAGCGTCGATTCCCGGCACGGGAATGAACGTGCCCACCCGGTAGACCACGAGCGCGCCCAGCAGGAACCAGAGACGCTTGCGCATCTCCTGGAAGCGCGTCATGTCTCCTAACGCGGTTGCGACGCTGGCGCTGGAAGTAGCCACAGGGTACCCGTCAGACCTCGAAGCGGCCGCCGGCCGACTCGACCGCGCTCTTCGCGCCCTTGGTCGCGCTGATGGCCTTGTCCTTGACCACGTAGGCCTTGGAGAGCTTGCCGGAGAGAATGATTTTCACCTTCTCGGTGTACTCGGGCACCAGGCTCGCGCCGATCAGAGCTGCAAGCGTGACTTCCCCGCCCTCGACGCGCATCAGGTCATCGAGCGTGAGCTCGGCGCGCGAGGCCTTGATGGCCGACTTGAAGCCGGTTTTCGGCAGGCGCCGCTGCAGCGGCATCTGGCCGCCCTCGAAGCCCACCTTGTGATAGCCGCCCTTGCGGGCGCGCTGGCCCTTGACGCCGCGGCCGCAGGTCTTACCCTGGCCGGCGGAAGCGCCGCGGCCGACCCGCAGGTGCGCGCGCTTGGCGCCGGCGGCCGGCTTGATGGTGTTCAATCGCATATCAACCTCTCTTCTTCCCGCTCGCCGCCGTATCCGACGCCGGCTCGACCCTCAGCATGTGGCTCGCCGCGTTCATCATGCCGCGGTTCGAGGGGGTGTCCGCCACCACCACGCTGTGTCCGATCCTGCGCAAGCCCAGGCCCCGGGCGGAGTTGCGGATGCCGGCGAGCTGTCCCGCCATGCTCTTGATCAAGGTGACCTTGAGGGATTTGTCGGTCATGGCTCAGCCCACGATCTCTTCGACGCTCTTGCCGCGCTTCGCGGCGATGTCGTCCGGCGTGCGGAGCTTGCCGAGCGCATCCATGGTGGCGCGCACCACGTTGATGGGATTGCGCGAGCCGTAGCTCTTGGCAAGCACGTTGCGCACGCCCGCGCACTCGAACACGGCGCGCATGCCGCCGCCCGCGATCACACCGGTACCGTCGGCGGCGGGCTGCATGTACACGCGGGTGGTCCCATGCCGTCCTTTGACAGCGTAGAACAAGGTATCGTTCTTCAGGGAGACGTTCACCAGGCTCTTTCTCGCCTGCATCATCGCCTTGGAGATCGCCACCGGCACTTCGCGGGCCTTGCCGTAGCCGAATCCGACCCGCCCGGCACCGTCGCCGACGACGGTAAGCGCGGTGAAGCCGAACTGCTTGCCGCCCTTGACCACCTTCGCGACTCGATTCACGGCCACCAGCTTCTCGAGCAGGTCGTCGCCGGACATGGGTTTTTCTATTCTCGCCATAGAGTCCTCAGAAACAGGTTAAAACTCGAGACCCGCTTCGCGCGCGGCATCCGCCAGCGCCTTGATGCGGCCGTGATACATGAAACCGGACCGGTCGAAGGCGACCTTGCCGATACCTTTGGCCTTGGCGCGTTCCGCGATGGCGCGGCCCACGGCCTTCGCGGCCTCGATGTTGCCCGTGGTCTTCAAATCGCCGCGCACGTCCTTCTGCAGCGTGGAGGCGGTGACCAGCACCTTGTCGCCGCCCTCGCGCTGGTTCTCTCCTCGGGGCTCGAAGATCTGCGCATAGATGTGGCGCGGGGTGCGGTGCACCGACAGGCGCAGCGCCCCGAGCTCCTTGATCTTGCTGCGCCCGCGCAACGCGCGGCGCAACCGGGTGTCTCGTTTGTCTAGCTTCATGGGCCTACTTCTTCTTCGCCTCTTTGAGCGAAATCTTCTCGTCGGAATATTTCACGCCCTTGCCCTTGTAGGGCTCCGGCGGCCGAAAACCGCGAATCTCGGCGGCCGTCTGGCCGACGCGCTGGCGATCGATGCCCTTCACCAGAATCTCGGTCTGGCTCGGGGTCTCGATGCTGATGCCCTCGGGAATCGCATAGCTGATCAGATGCGAATAGCCGAGCGTCAACGTCAAGCTCTTCGCCTGGACCGCCGCGCGGTAGCCGACGCCCACGAGCTCGAGCTTTTTCTCGTAGCCCTTGGTCACGCCGGTGACCATGTTCGCCAAATGCGCGCGGATCGCGCCCGCGATCGCATCGAGGCCCTCGCCGCCGGCGTCGGCCTGCACCGCCAGGTGCTTCTCCTGGAGGACCACCTTGATGCCGCTCTTGAGCGGCAACGTGAGGGAGCCCTTGGCGCCCTTGACCGTAATGCTGTCCGCGCCGATGGTGGCGCTGACGCCCTGCGGAAGGTCTACCGGCTTTTTTGCAACTCGAGACATGGGGTCTACCTTACGAATCCACTAGAACGACTATTGAACGACGAAGAGCACTTCGCCGCCGGTGCCGGCGGCGCGCGCCTGCCGATCGGACATGATGCCCTGCGGGGTCGACACCACCGCGACACCGAGACCGCCGAGCACCTTGGGCAACTCGTCCTTGCCGCGATAGATTCGCAGCCCGGGACGGCTGATGCGCTCGATGCGGTCGATGACCGGACGGCCGTCGTGATACTTGAGCTCGACGGACAGCGACCGGTTGGCGCTGGCCGCGTCGACGCCGTAACCGGCGATGTAGCCCTCATCCTTCAGCACCTTGAGGATGGCGAGCTTCAGCTTCGAAACGCCCACGCCCACGGTGGGCTTGCCCGCGGATTGCGCATTGCGGATGCGGGTCAGAAGATCGGCGATCGGATCGGTCATGCTCATGTTGCGCGCCTCACCAGCTCGCCTTCGACAGGCCCGGGACCTCGCCGCGGCTCGCAGCCTCGCGCAGCTTGGTGCGCGCCAGGCCGAACTTGCGGTACACCCCGCGCGAGCGTCCCGTGATCGAACAGCGGTTGCGCTGCCGGTGCGCGCTCGCATCGCGCGGTTGCTTCTGCAATTCGGCCTGTGCGGCCGCTCGCTCCTCCGCCCCGGTCTTCGGGTCGCGGATCAGCTCCCTGAGTTCAGCGCGGCGGGCGGCGTACTTCTTCGCCACCTTCAAGCGTCGTTTCTCGCGCATGAGCATGTTCGTTTTCGCCATATGGGCTATTACCCTACTTACGGAACGGAAAGTTGAAGGCTTCGAGCAGCGCACGGCCGTGCTTGTCGTCCATGGCCGAGGTCGAGATGGTGATGTCCATCCCGCGGATCTGATCGATCTGGTCGTACTGGATTTCCGGAAAAATGATCTGCTCCTTCACGCCCAGGCTGTAATTGCCGCGGCCGTCGAAGGAACGCGCGCTGATGCCGCGGAAGTCGCGGATGCGCGGGATGGCGATGTTCACCAGCCGGTCCAGGAACTCGTACATGCGGGCGCCGCGCAAGGTCACCTTGCAGCCGATCGCCTGGCCGTCGCGCACCTTGAAGGTCGCAACGGATTTCTTGGCCTTGGTCACCGCCGGCTTCTGACCGGTGATCTTGGCGAGATCGGCGGTCGCGGCGTCCATGACCTTCTTGTCGGCCACGGCCTCGCCCACACCCATGTTCACCGTGATCTTGAGGATCTTCGGGACCTGCATGGTGTTCTTGAGCGCCAGGTTCTTCTTGAGCTCCGGCACGATCTTATCGCGATATATTTCTTGCAATCTTGCTGCCATGTGACTCTCGCTACTTCGCGTCGACCATTTCTTTGTTCGACTTGAACACGCGCACCTTGCGGCCATCCTCGAGCGCCCTGAATCCCACCCGGTCGCCTTTCTGCGTGGCGGGATTGACGACCAGCACGTTCGAGACGTGCAGCGGCGCCTCGCGCTCGATGATGCCGCCCTGCACGCCCGCGTTCGGGTTGGGGCGCTGATGCTTCTTCGCCATGTTCAGCCCCTCGACGCGCACGCGGTCGTCCGCGAGCACCTCGATGACCGTGCCCTTTCGGCCCTTGTCGCGGCCGGTGGTGATCTCCACCAGGTCGCCTTTGCGTATCTTCTTCATCTCAAAGCACTTCCGGAGCCAGCGAAATGATCTTCATGAACTGGACGTTGCGCAGCTCGCGCGTCACCGGCCCGAAGATGCGGGTGCCGATCGGCTCGAGCTTGTTGGTCAGGAGCACCGCGGCATTCGTGTCGAAACGGATCAGTGAGCCGTCCGAGCGGCGCACGCCGCGCTTGGTGCGCACGACCACCGCGTCGTACACCTCGCCCTTCTTCACCTTGCCGCGCGGGATCGCATCCTTGATGCTCACCTTGATCACATCGCCGACCGCGGCGTAGCGCCGCTTGGAGCCGCCGAGCACCTTGATGCACATCAGACGCTTGGCGCCCGAGTTGTCGGCCACATTGAGCATGGTTCTGAGCTGGATCATGGCGGCTTACTCGGCTCGAGCGCGTTCGACGACGCGGACCAGCAACCAGGACTTGCGGCGCGACAGCGGCCGGCATGGCTTGATCGCCACCGTGTCGCCTTCCTTGCACTCGTTGTTGGCATCGTGCGCCAGGAGCTTCGTGGTGCGGCGGATGTACTTGCCGTAGGTCGGATGCTTCACCAGCCGTTCGATCGACACGGCGATGGTCTTGTCCATCTTGCTGCTCACCACCTTGCCGATGGCGAGCCGCTCGGGCTTGCTCGACGTGGCGCCAGCCTGCGCTTCCGCACCCTCTGCACCCTCTGCAGTCTTGGTTTCCGCTGTCGTGGACATCAAACCTTACCTCCGCGGGCACGCGTCTGGGCGAGCACCGTCTTCACCCGCGCAACGTTCTTGCGCACTTTCGAGAACTGATCCGGCTTCGCGGCCTGGCCGGTCGCGCGGGCGATCCGCAAATTGAACTGCTCGCGCCGGAGCTTGAGCAGCTCCTCGGTTAGCGCCGCGGGGTCCTTGCCCTGCAAGTCCTTCGCCTTCATGCCCGCACCTGCCGTTTCACGAACGCCGTCGACACCGAGAGCTTCGCCGAAGCGAGTCGGAAGGCTTCGCGCGCCACCTCTTCGCTCATGCCCTCGATCTCGAACAGCACCTTGCCGGGCAGCACCTTCGCCACCCAGTACTCGACGTTGCCCTTGCCGGAGCCCATGCGCACTTCCAGCGGCTTCTGCGTGATCGGCACGTCCGGGAACACCCGGATCCAGATCCGTCCGCCGCGCTTCACGTAGCGCGAGATGGCGCGGCGCGCCGCCTCGATTTCGCGCGCGGTCATGCGGGCGCGGTCGGTGGCCTTGAGGCCGTACTCACCGAACGCCACGGAGTTGCCGCGCTGCGCGCTGCCCGCGATCCGGCCCTTGAATTGTTTGCGGAATTTGGTCCGCTTCGGCTGCATCATGTGTCGTTACCTGCTCAACTCTGCGCCGGCTGTTCTTCGGCCCTGCGCGGGGCGGGTGCGGCCTCGGCCGGCTTCGGCGTGGCGGCGGCCTCCGCCGGGGCGGCATCGGCCTCGGCGGCCTCGACCTCCGGCTGATCGAACACCTCGCCTTTGAAGATCCAGACCTTGATGCCGATCACCCCGTACGTGGTCTGCGCCTCGGCGAGACCATAATCGATGTCCGCACGGAAGGTGTGCAGCGGCACGCGGCCCTCCCGGTTCGTCTCGGTGCGCGCGATCTCCGATCCGTTCAGCCGGCCGGAGATTCGCACCTTGATGCCGAGCGCACCGGAGCGCATGGTGTTGGTCACTGCACGCTTCATGGCGCGCCGGAACATCACGCGCTTCTCGAGCTGCTGCGCGATGCCCTCCGCGACCAGCTTGGCATCGAGCTCGGGCTTTCGGATCTCGGCGATGTTGAGGCGCACGTCCTGCACCGTCATTCCGAGGATCTTGGCGACCGCGGCGCGCAGCTTCTCGATGTCCTCGCCCTTCTTGCCGATCACGATTCCCGGCCGCGCCGTGTGAATGGTGATGTTGGCGCGGCGCGCGGCGCGCTCGATGTGGATGCGGCTGACCGAGGCGTCGGCAAGCTTCTTGGTGAGAAACCTGCGCACGAGGAAATCGGTATGGATGTTCGAGGCGAACGTCTTGGACCCGGCATACCACTTCGACGACCAGTCGCGGGTGATGCCGAGGCGGATGCCAATCGGATTTACTTTCTGACCCATGCTTTAGGCCTCTCGCTTGCCGTCGGACACTTGAACCAGGATGTGGCTGTTGCGCTTGGCGATGCGCACGCCTCTGCCCTTGGCGCGCGCATGAAAGCGCTTGAACATCGGCGCCGGATCGACCTCGACGCGTGTGACCTTGAGGTCGTCCACGTCGGCGTTGAAATTGTTGTAGGCGTTCGCGATCGCCGAATCGAGCACCTTGAGCACGATGCGCGCGCCCTTCTTCGGCATGAACTTCAAGGTGTTCACCGCCAGGGTCGCGGACTTGCCGCGGATGGTGTCCACCACCAGCCGGCACTTCTGCGGGGAGATGCGCGCGTAGCGCAGTTTCGCCGTGGTCTGCATGATGCTTACTCCGCCGCCGACACTTTCTTGTCGCCCGAGTGCGCCTTGAAGGTGCGCGTGGGAGCGAACTCGCCGAGCTTGTGACCCACCATGTTCTCGGACACGAGCACGGGCACGTGCAGGCGGCCGTTATGCACCGCGATGGTGAGACCCACCATGTCAGGAATGACCATCGAGCGGCGCGACCAGGTCTTGATCGGGCGGCGATCGTTCTTCTGACTCGCCGTCTGCACCTTCTTGGCGAGGTGCAGATCGACGAACGGACCTTTCTTGAGCGAACGAGGCACTGCGATATCTCCTAAGGACTCGAGCCCTTACAGTCGTTTGTTCTTGCGGCGCTGGACGATCATGCCGTCGGTGCGCTTGTTGTGGCGCGTCTTCTTGCCCTTGGTCTGCAAGCCCCACGGCGTCACCGGATGGGGATTGCCCTGGCCGGATTTGCCCTCGCCGCCGCCGTGCGGGTGATCGACCGGATTCATGACCACGCCGCGCACCGTGGGACGAACGCCGAGCCAGCGCACGGCGCCCGCCTTGCCGAATACCCGCAGGTTGTGCTCGTCGTTGCCGACCTCGCCGATGGTGGCCCGGCAATCGATGTGGATCTTGCGGATCTCGCCCGACTTGAGCCGCACGCTCGCGTACAGACCCTCGCGCGCGGCGAATTGCGCGGAGCCGCCGGCGCTGCGCGCCAGCTGGCCGCCCTTGCCGACTTTCAGCTCGATGTTGTGCACGGTGCTGCCGACCGGGATGTGGCGCAGCGGCAGCGCATTGCCGGCCTTGATCGGGGCGTCCGCACCGGAGCGGATCTCATCGCCGGCCTTCACGCCCTTCGGCGCGAGGATGTAGCGGCGCTCGCCGTCCTTGTAGAGCACGAGCGCAAGATGCGAGGTGCGGTTCGGATCGTATTCGAGGCGCTCGACCACGCCCGGAATGCCGTCCTTGTCGCGCTTGAAATCGACGATCCGGTAGCGCTGCTTGTGGCCGCCGCCGATGTGGCGCGTGGTCTGGCGTCCGGAGTGGTTGCGGGCACCGGTGCGGTTCTTCTTGGTGGTCAGCGACTCGAGCGGTCCGCCCTTGTGCAGGTGCGAGCGGTCGATCTTGACCACGAAGCGAGTGCCGGGGGAGGTCGGTCTCATCTTGATGAGTGCCATGATCCTTGATCCTTACTTCGGGGAGCCGGTGAAGTCGATCGACTGGCCGGCCTGCAAGCGGACGTAGGCCTTCTTGTGCCCGTTGCGCTTGCCCGCGATGTTCTTGAAGCGGCGGCTCTTGCCGGGCTTGTTGAGGAGATTCACGCCCTCGACCTTGACCTCGAACATGAGCTCGACGGCCTGCTTCACCTCGCTCTTGGTCGCATCACCCAGCACACGGAACACGTACTGATTGGCGGCTTCGGCCAGGGTGGCGGCCTTTTCCGAGACGTGCGGCTGCACCAGCACGTTCATCAATCGCTCTTTACTCATGGGCGGCTCCGAGACGTTGGTCGAGCAGCTTCAAGGCGCCAACGGTGGCGATGACCTTGTCGTGCTTGATGAGGCTGACCGGATCGAGCGAGGCCACCGGCATCACTTCCACATGGGGAATGTTGCGGGCGGCGAGGAACAGCTTCTCCTCGAAGGCCTCGACCAGGATCAGTGCACGGGTGAGCCCGAGCTCGGCCAGTTTCCCGATCAGCAGCTTGGTGCGCGGCGCGGACAGCTCGAGGCTCTCCACCGCGACCAGCCGATCCTGGCGCACCAGCTCGGAGATCATCGATTGCATCGCCGCGCGATACATCTTGCGATTGACCTTCTGCGAGTAGTCGCGCGGACGCGCGGCGAAAGCGCGGCCGCCGCCTACCCAGAGCGGGCTCCTGATGGAGCCGGCGCGGGCCTGCCCGGTGCCTTTCTGGCTCCAGGGCTTCTTGCCGCCGCCGCGCACTTCGGCGCGCGACTTCTGGCGCTTGGTTCCCGCACGGCCGGCCGCCATGTAGGCGGTGACGACCTGATGGACGAGCGCTTCGTTGTAGGCGCGCCCGAAGGCGGCGTCCGACAACTGGATTTCGCTCGAGGCGGCGGCATTCTTCAACTGCAGCTTCATGGCGGTCACTTCTCGTCGGTTACTTCTTGGCGGCCTTGGGAGCGGCGGCAGGCTTGCCCGCGGCGGGCTTGCCGCCGGCGGCGGCCGGCGCCTTGTTCGGCGCGAGGCGCTTGCGGTGTCGCTGCGCTTCCGCCTTGACGGAGGGTCGCACGACCACCCGGCCGCCCTCGGCGACCGGCACCGCGCCCGAGATCAACAGCAGATTCCGCGGCACGTCGATCTCCACGATGCGCAGGTTCTCGATGGTGCGGTTGCGCACGCCCATGTGGCCGGACATGCGCTTGCCCTTGAACACGCGACCCGGGGTCTGGCGTTGACCGATGGAGCCGGGAGCGCGGTGCGATACCGAGTTGCCGTGGGTCTTCATGCCGCCCGCGAAGTTGTGGCGCTTCATGGTGCCGGCGAATCCCTTACCGACCGTGGTGCCGGTGACGTCGACCACCTGGCCCACCTTGAACATCTCGACCTTGATCTCGCCGCCCGCGGCGAGCGACTCGCCCTCGCCCTTCTTCAGGCGGAACTCCCGGGAACTGTCGCCCGCAGCCACATTGGCCTTGGCGAAATGGCCCGCGAGCGCCTTCGACACGCGCGACGGTCGGCGACTGCCCAGGGTGACCTGAATGGCGTTGTAGCCGTCGGATTTCTCGCTTTTGACCTGCGAAATGCGATTCGGAAGCGCCTCGACGACCGTCACGGGAACGGTAACGCCGGCGTCAGTGAAAACGCGGGTCATGCCGCACTTGCGGCCAACCAGACCGATGGTCATTGTCAATCCTCGTACGGCGGAAGCACTCAGGCTCCGCTAGGTTGCAAACAGGCCGGCGGTTTGGATGCTCGAGACCCCAGGACCCTCGCGGATAACTGGCGTCGGCGCCCACGCACTCCGACCTAAAAATTGGACGGCGGAGTATACCCGAGTCTGTGGACAGTACAAGTTTCGGGAGCCGCGCTTATCGCACTGCACGAATTTCCGCGGAAAACGTCGCCGCCGGCTGACCGCACTCGTCGTCATCCCCCGGCCTCGTCAATGGCGCGCCTCCCCCCGATTTCCTCGAGGAACACCTCGCCATACTGGTCGAGCTTCTTCTGCCCCACGCCCGGTATCTCGAGAAGCTCATCGGCGGTCCGTGGCTTCGCGGCCGCCATGGCCTGCAAGGTGCGGTCGCTGAATACGACGTACGCCGGGACTCGCCGCTCATCGGCGAGTCGCTTGCGCAACGCGCGCAAGCGCTCGAACAGGTCGGCGTCGGGGAGTCCCGCGGGAGCTGGCGCGGCGGCACCCGCCGACCGCGCCAACCCCGGCGCCGTGGCGTCGGCCGCGAAAAGCCGCCGCTCCCGCGCGGCGCCGCCGTCGATCGGCATCCGCGGGGCCGCCCCCGCCTCCCCGACGACATCCCGGCCGGTGCAGTTGCCGCACGATCCCCCGCATGCCGGCACGTCCTCGGCAAAATAGCCCGCTAGCCGGCGCCACAGACAGGAACCGGCGTCCGCCAGATCGAACATGCGGCGCACCGCGCGCCGCTGCTGCTCCGCGATGTCCGTGCCGCCGCCGCCCGAGCCGTCGATGAGCCGGTCGAGCGAAATCACGTCGGCCCACGAATAGAACAGCACGCAATCGGCCGGTGCGCCGTCGCGGCCGGCGCGGCCGATCTCCTGGTAATAGCCCTCGATCGAGCGCGGCATGTCGCGGTGGAGCACGTAGCGCACGTTCGACTTGTCGATGCCCATGCCGAAGGCAATGGTGGCGCACACCACGTCCAGATCATCGCGATTGAACTCCTCCTGCACGCTCGCGCGCTGCTCGGCGGTGAGCCCGGCATGATAAGCGGCCGCGCGGACCTTGCGTTCCCGCAGGAACTCCGCGGTGGTCTCGGCCGCCTTGCGCGACAGGCAATAGACGATGCCCGACTCGCCCCGGCGTGCGCGGACGAGCCGCAAAATCATGTCGCGCACGCCGCTGCCGGCGCCTTTCTTGACGGCGTGCAGGCGCAGATTGGAGCGATAAAAGGAGCCGCGCACATGCAGCGGATCGCGCAGCGCCAGCTGCTCGGCGATGTCGGTCTTGACGCGCGGTGTCGCGGTCGCGGTCAAGGCCAGGACCGGAATGCCCGCGAAGCGCCGCTTGAGCCCGGCGAGATTGCGATAAGCCGGACGAAAATCGTGTCCCCACTCGCTGATGCAATGCGCCTCGTCGACCGCGACCAGGCTCAAATCGAGCGAGTCCAGCAAATGCCCCACGGATGCGTCGATGCCCTCGGGGGCCGCGTACAAGAGCTCGAACTCACCCGCCCTGAGCCGCGCCGTGCGCCGCGCCCGCTCGGCCGGCTCCAGCGAGGAGTTCAGGAAGGTCGCCCGGATCCCCAGCTCGTCCATGGCGTCGACCTGATCCTTCATCAGCGAGATCAGCGGCGACACCACCAGGGTCACTCCGCCTTTGAGCCGCGCAGGGATCTGGTAGGTCACCGACTTCCCCGCGCCGGTCGGCATCACGGCGAGGCAGTCGCGGCCCGACATGACCGCCTCGATGATCTCCATCTGTCCCGGCCGGAAGCTCGAATATCCGAACACCTCTTTCAGGAGCGCGAGCGCCGTCGCCGCACAGGCCGCAGCCCCACCCTCGCGCACCGAGGCCCCGCGCACTCGCGCCGAGGCCTCGCGCAGGAGCTCCAGGATCTCCGGCGTGAACAGCGCAGGCGTCTCCCGATAGCGGCCCCGCAGCCCCTGCAGCCGCACGTCGACCGCCTCGGGCGGCAGCAGCGCCAGGGATCGGGCCTGAGCCAGAATATCGCCCGCGGTATCGGGAAGCACAGGTGTCGGCACGGACGAGATCGTGCCAGAAGCTCGAGCGAGCGGCGCGCGAATTTCTAGCGCGAGCATCGATCTTGGCTGGGCGCCCGCGGCGCCCGGCCCGCAGGCGAGGCGTGCCGCCCTATAATGCCCCGTCCACCCATCAATGAGTGCCACGATGCCCCCGACCTTCTCCCCCAGCGTGAGCCCCGAGGTATTTCAGCTGCGCCCCGACTATTGCGCGCTCAGCATCGTGGTACGGGGGTTCGCCGGCGCGGAGGCGCTTGCGCCCGCGGCCGCACCCTCGGAATCACCGCTCACGTCCGCGCGGCCGGACTGGTCGGAAGCGCACATGGAGTCCTGGCGTGCCGCCTATCGCTCCTTCGGCGCCAAGCCACAGCGCACCCCCTGCTCGGCCGAGGCCCTGCTGCGACGGGTGGAGGCGGGCGGGCGCCTGCCGGCGGTGAATGCGCTCGTCGACCTCTATAACGCCGTCAGCCTGCGCTACGCGATCCCGGTCGGCGGCGAGAACATCAGCGCCTACCGCGGCTCCCCGCGCCTGGTCCGCGCCGCCGGCACCGAGGCCTTCGACACGGTCAAGGACGGCGTTGCCCATACGGAGGACGTGCCCGCCGGCGAAGTGATCTGGCGCGACGAGGCGGGCGCCACCTGCCGGCGGTGGAACTGGCGCCAAGGGGTGCGCACCCGGATCGACGCGACGACGCGCGATCTCTGGTTCGTGCTCGAGCGGCTCGAGCCCATGCCCCTGCCGGCGCTCCTCGAGGCAGGGACCGTGCTGGTCGATGCGCTCGAGCGCATGAGCCCGGAAGCCGATGTCGAGACCGCGCTCATCGACCGCAGCGGAATCGGGCCGGGTCCTGGAAGAGGCCGACATGATTCCGGCAGCGGCAGCCCGGAGGCGAGGCAATGACGACCCCGATGCACGCACCGACGAAGTTTTCACGTACCGAGATGGCCGGCAAGGACAAGCCGAAGTGCCGCGCGATCATTCCGCCGTCGCCGGGCGGTTGGGCCGAGCCCGCGCTCTTCGAATGGGAGCTCGCCGGGGAGTCGTTCAGCGACCAGCATCCGCACAGCGAGTACAACTTCGTGATCGAGGGGCAGCTGTTCGTCGAATCCGGCGGCGTGACCGTCGAGGCGCACGCCGGCGATGTCGTGCGGGTACCGGCCGGGGCCGCCGGCAGATACTGGGCGCCGAAGTACGCCCGCCTCCTCGCGATCTACGGACCCAGTCAGGGTGAGCCGAGCCGAAGCCTCGGCTATCGGAAACTGGCTGAATCGACCGAATGAAGCCGCGCGGGACGCTCATCCCCCATCGAGGCGCGCCCGCTACCTTACCCCCGCCATCAGCCGCTTGAGCGGCGTGTTCAGCATCAGCATCACACCGCCGCCCACGGCGCCCCACTCGAAGATCTTGAGAAATAGCGCGGGCAGTGAGGCGAGGTTGCCGGCGTCATATTCCGTCGCGAGCTGCCCGGCGAGGTCGTTGCCGAGCGCGATGGACAAAAACCACACCCCCATGACCTGCCCGACGAAGCGCGGCGCCGCCAGCTTGGTCATGGAGGAGAGCCCGACCGGCGCGAGGCACAGGTCGCCCCACATCTGCACCAGGTAGCAGAGCACCAACCAGGTCGGCAGCACCCGGTGGCCCCCGATCACCCGCAGCGAAGCCACGTACATGATCAGAAATCCGAGCCCCATCAACATCAAGCCGGCGGCGAATTTCACCGGCGTCGACGGATCCCTGCCGCGGCGCCCGAGACTGATCCACAGCGCGCTGAACAAGGGTGCGAACAGGATGACGAAAATCGAGCTCACCCCCTGGAGAATCCCTGCCGGCATCTCCCAGCCGAATAGCCGGCGGTCGGTGTAGCGCTCGGCGAACAAGGTCAACGAGGTCCCGGTCTGCTCGATGCCGGCGTAGTACACGGTGGATGCGATGAACAAGGCCAGCATCACATACGCCCTGCGGCGCTCGGCCGCGGTCAGGCCCGCAAAGAAAATCAGATAGATGAAGTATCCGCCCGTGAGCGCGCCAATCATCCAGGAGCTCGCGCGCGCAACCGCCGGCGCATCGATCGAGAGCTTGCCGGCCGCCGCCGCCGCCGCGATCGCGACGGCGCCGAGAGCCAGTGCAACGACCGGCAGCCACGCGCCGAGCCTCGAGTTCACCGGCACGGCGAGATCGGCGGCGCTGAGATAGCGGCGCGTCAGCACGAACTGCGTCAGGCCGACGAGCATCCCCGCCGCCGGCAGCGCGAAGCCCGTGTGCCATCCGAAGCGCTCCGCACAGAGCGGCACGAGCAGCGCGCCGAGCAGCGCGCCGACATTGATTCCCATGTAGAACAGCGAGAAGCCTGCATCGCGGCGCGCGCCGCCCTCCGGATAGAGATTGGCGACCAGCGCGCTCACGTTCGGCTTGAGCAATCCCACCCCCAGGGCGATGGATGCAAGCCCGAGAAAAAACACCTGAGTCGCGCCGAACGCCAGCATGACATTGCCCAGCATGATGAACAAACCGCCGCCGATCACGGCGCGCGCGCCACCCACCAGCCGGTCCGCGATCCACCCGCCGAGCAGCGAGAGCAGGTAGGAGCCCGCGACGAACAGTCCGTAGATGGAGCTTGCGGTCTTATCGTCGACCCCGAGTCCGCCCTCCGACACGGCCGACACCATGAACAGGATCAGGATGGCGCGCATCCCGTAATAGGTGAAACGCTCCCACATCTCGGTCAAGAACAAGGTCGCGAGGCCGCGCGGCTGGCCGAACAGCGTCTTGGCCGGCCCACTCCCGGCGGAACTGCCGCCGATGGCAGCCGCTTGCGGCCCGAGGTCGTTCACCGCGGGTCGCGGACGCGCGCTTCGGCGAGTTTCCCTGCCACCCAGCGGTGGAAATGGTGAGTCGGCCGGTCCATGACCGGCGAGAACACGCCGCCCTCGTATCCCGGGGAGGCGCGCCCCTGCTGCATGCCCTCGACGGCAAAGACGTCCTCACGGAAGACCACATCCCAGGACGCATGCGTCGCGCCGCGGCAGCCGGCGTACGCCTCGTCCGCGGCCGCTTCGCCCACGTACAGGAGGCGCACCTCTTCCCGGGTCAGGTCCGGAGCGATCGGCGTCAAGATGATCGCGAAGGCATGATCGGCCTGGAAGCCCAGCAGCACATTCGGGTACAGCGACGGGTATTCGGCCACGTGAGTCCGCTCCGCCGGCCACTGCGCCAGGCGCGGCAAGCGCGTACCGGCCGCATCGCTCAGCCGATAGGCGAGCGAGCCCTGTCCGGCGAAATTCTCCGCGTCAAAAAAGCAGTAGTGGTCCTCGAGCCGGGAATAGTCGTTGAGCGCCGGGTGCACCCAGGGCAGGTGGTAGGCCTCGCAATAATTCTCGACCGCAAGCTTCCAGTTGCAGCGCACGTCGAGGACCAGCCGGGAATGAGTCGCGCCCGGGCGCAGCTCGGAAAGGCCGCCGGCACCGAAAAGATCCTCGGCTCGTTGCCGCAGCGGCCCGATGTGCCGCTCGAAATCCGGCGCATCGGCACTCAAGTTGATGAAGATCACGCCCATGAACTCGGCGCTGCGCACGGCCTTGAGTCCGTGCCGGGCGTTGTCGAACCCTTCCGCGGAGTGCCGATTCACGCCGCCTATGTGCGGAGTCGCTTTGAGCTCCCCGCCCGCCGAGTAGGCCCAGCAGTGATAACGGCAGTTGATGACTCCGTGCACCTCCGCGGGCTCGCCCACGAGCTTGATGCCGCGGTGGCTGCAGACGTTGTGAAACACGCGCAAGACTCCCTGCTTATCGCGGGTGATCAGCAGCGGCAGCCCCATGAAATCCACGGGAAAGGCATACGGCCGGGGCGGCAGCGAGTCCGCGAACGCCAGCCCGGCCCAGGTGCGGCCGATGACCTCGTCGCGCTCGCGGCGAAAATGCCCGGCGTCGACATAGGCCGCGTTCGGCAGTCCCGACGCCTCGCCGATGGGCCGAAGGACCCGGTTCAATCGCTCCCGGCCGATCGCATCAACCTCTTCGAGCCTTGCGGCCTCTTGGAAACTTGCCACGATTACAGTCGCCTCCGCGAAATGCTCGACCGCCAGTCGCGACGGCAGATCACTGTATCGCCTTCCCGCGCCTCGAGCCATGCGCTCAGCTCGAAGCTCTCCGCCGTGGAGGTCATCTCCGCGCCGGCGTTGAGCTTCACCTGCCACGTGCCCCGCGCCATGTCGTACGACTGGATCATGGTGGCGCGCGCGGAGTTGGGGTCGTCCGGGTGGACGCTGTAGTTGCGCTCGAACACATGGGCCATCTCGAGATCGATGTCCTCGAGCCTGAATTTGCCCCAATCGCCGAACACGCCACCGTCGACATAGAGCCGGTGCGTGACCACTCCGGTGGCCGGATCGGTCGTCACCGATCGCTCGACGCGTCCCTGGCGGAGCACCGTGGCCGCGGACGGCTCGGCGCAGACGGCCTCGGGCAGCTCGAGCGGCGGCGTGCCCGCCGGCTCGGGTTGCCTCACCGGCAACAGGAGCTGCGATCTTCCGGTGGTCAGGGTCAGCGTGACCGGCGCAGGCGACGGCCAGACGATCGGCCAGTAGGCGCTGGAGATCGCCAACCGGATACGATGTCCCGCCGGAAAAGCGTACGCGGTCCCGGTCAACGGCACCTCGACACGGTAGGGCTCCCCGGGAACCAGCGGCGCCGGGGCCTCGCGGCTCCGCCGATGCGTCAGGTTCAGAAATCCTCGTGCGACGCAGGTGGCGGCACCGGTGGGCGCGACGTCGATCAAGCGGACCGCGACGAACGCGTCGGGTCGATCCGCAGCGATCTCCAGCAGCGCCCGCGCATTGCCGAGCATTTCCAGCCGTTCCGGCAGTGCGGCACTGGTGAACTCGAGCGACCCGAGCGAATCCTCGCGCTGATCGCCCGGGACATCGCCCAAGTTGCCGAAGCTGCCCCAGTCGCCCGAGGCGAATCCGGTGGACTGGGGTGACGACAGCGACAGTGCGGCCGGTTCGACCGTCGGGTCGGAAAGCCCGCCGGACACCAGCGTGCCGGGATTCAGCACGAAGGTACGCATGCTTACGGCCGGGCTCGGCCAGCGCGCCTCCGCGATCCAGCGCCCGGCACGCTCGGGGTACGAGGCGCGGGGCTCGACGGCATCCATCATGTAGAAATCGAAGGGCGCCTCGCTCATGACGCCCCGGTCGACACCCTTCAACCAGTGATCCCACCAGCGCAGCGCCTGCTGCAGAAAGCCGACCGCCGGCGCCGGGACCGCCTCGTGCGGATACAGATGCGCCCAGGGGCCGACGGTCACCCGGTGCGGGACCTTCAGATGCTCCGCCAATCGCAGCGGGGTGTCCCGGTACAGGTCCGCCCAGCCGCCCCAGAACCACGTCGGACACTGGACCGCATCGTAGTCGAAGCACACCGAGCCATGCTTCCAGTAGTCGTCCAGCGTCTGGTGCTCCAGCCAGATTTCCGGCCAGAATCGCTCCGCCTCCAGCCTCTCCAGCCAGAGCTTCCGCCAGCGCTCCCCGACGATCGCAGGATCCGGCGGCCGTGCATTGAAGATCTGCATGATGCAGCCCCACCAGAAGTTGTCGTTGAGCAGACAACCGCCGGAATAGTGAATGCATTCGGCGAAACGGTCATCGGTGCCCATTACCGCGATGACGGCCTTGAGCGCCGGCGGGCGCCGCGCCGCGACCTGCAGGGAGTTGTAGGCACCCCAGGACTTGCCCATCATGCCGACCTTTCCCGAGCACCACGGCTGGCCGGCTATCCAGTCGATCACCTCCAGCGCGTCGTCCTGCTCCTGAGGCAGGTACTCATCGTGCATGATCCCGTCGGATTCGCCCGAGCCGCGCATGTCGACGCGCACGGCGGCATAGCCGTGACCGGCGAACCAGCGATGCATGCTCTCGTCCCGGCGCCGCATGAAATCGCGCTTCCGATAAGGGATGTATTCGAGAATCGCGGGCAACGGCACGGCCGGGTCAGCCTCGGGCAGCCACACGCGCGCGGCCAGCCGACAGCCATCCGAGAGCGTGATCCAGATATTCTCGATGTCCCGGACGGCATGAGGGAGGGACGTCTCATAGCGCGGCATGCATCAACCTCGTCATCGTGCGGCTGGCGGCCGCGAGGCGGCCGACCTCGCACACCATAGCAGCGACGGCCGCGGGATACGCGGCGTGTACAAGGCTCCATCGAACTGGCGCCGCGGATGGTCGCCGACATCGAGGCGCGAAGAAAGCGCTCTAGTTGAGCTTGATCTGAACGTCCACGCCCGCCGGCAGCTCGAGCTTCATGAGTGCATCGACGGTCTTGTCGGTCGGATTCAGGATATCCATGAGCCGCTTGTGAGTGCGGATCTCGAACTGGTCACGCGCGTCCTTGTCGCCGTGCGGCGAGACCAGCACCGTGAAGCGCTCCATCTTGATAGGCAGGGGCACCGGGCCCTTGACGGTCGCGCCCGTGCGCTTCGCGGTATCGACGATCTCGCGCGCCGACTTGTCGATCAATCGATGATCGAAAGCCTTCAGACGGATACGAATGTTCTGGTTAGCCATGCATTCCGAGGCGCTGCGCGCCACCCTCCAACGTCACCCCAACGGTGCCGTTCGATAAATTTATGTCAAAGCGATCGCCGCCCAATCGCCGCCGGTAGGCCGGCCCCCTGCGGGGCCGCGCATTCTGCCTTGTCATGCGCTTGCGCGCAAGATCAAGCAATGACCTTGGACACCACTCCGGCGCCGACGGTCTTGCCGCCCTCGCGGATGGCAAAGCGCAACCCCTGCTCCATCGCAATCGGGGCAATCAGCTCCACCACAATCTTGATGTTGTCCCCCGGCATCACCA
>DATAYO010000042.1:0-71023 GCA_036272515.1 Steroidobacteraceae bacterium
CGGAATACAACATGAATAAAGAGCGCTACACGATCGGGCGCCTGCCGGACAACGATATTCGTATCGATAATCCGGCGGTGAGCGGCCACCACTCGCTCATCATCAATATTCTGAACGATTCCTTTCTGGAAGACTTGAACAGCACCAATGGCACCTACGTCAACGGCAAGCTGATCAAGAAACACGCCATGCAGCACGGCGATGTCATCACCGTCGGTCACCATCAGCTGCGCTTCGTCGACAGCCAGGACGGCGATGCAGAACAGGATGAATTCGAGAAGACCATGGTGATCACCCCGAGCTCGCAGGGTGAGGACCGCATCCGCCGCGTCGGCGCCGCCGTCGATCAGGCCGCCAAGGCGGTTGCCGCCAAGCGGCCGCCCTCCTCCGGCGCGCTCCCCGATACGGCCGCGGCTCTGCCCAAAGCCAAGCTGCAGGTGCTGAGCGGTGCCTTCGCCGGGCGTGAACTCGAGCTCACCAAGGCACTCACGACCCTGGGCCGGCCGGGCGTTCAAGTAGCCGCGATTACCCGTCGCGCGGAGGGCTATTTCATCGTGCACGTCGACAGCGGCAAGGAAAATGACTACCCGCAGGTCAACGGCGTCCCCATCGGGCCGCAGGCGCGTCGGCTCAACGACAACGACGTGGTCCAGCTCGCGGGCGTGAAAATGGGGTTCTTCGAGAGCTGAGCGCCCGGCCTCTCAGGGCGTGATTCCGTGGCGCCGGAACGCATCCGCGACTTGCGGCCATACAGACTCGGCCTTGGCGATGTCCGCGTCGCTCTCGGCGACCTTGTGCTGCCTTAGCTCGTCGATCCCGCGCCCATACAAGCTCCACGCATTCCGAGGCTCAATCTTGAGCGAGGCGTCGTAGTCGGCGACCGATCTGTCGTAGTCGCCCATGCGTAACAGGACCAGCCCTCTCGAATCCTGGACCTTGGCGAGCAGCGCACTCCCCTTCTCAGCACGGCTACGCGCGGCCGTGCAATCCTTGAGCGCGAGCGGCAGTTCCGTCCCCTCCAGAGCGCGCGCCCAGCATCGGCCGTTGAGCGCCATCGGATAGCGCGCATCGACGGGATGAAATTGAATCCAAAGGTCGTATTGCTTGATGGCCATGTCTTGGCGGTCGGTCGCCGCATAGGCCTGGGCCAGCTGGAAGCGAAGATCGGATTCGCTGGAGGCGGCGGCGGACGCGGCATCGAGATCGGCCGCCGCGCGCGCAGTATCGCGCTGCTGGAGCATCAGCGCGGCGCGGGCAATCAGCACCGGAGCCTGAGCCGGTCTCAAGCTGATCGACCGATCGAGATCTGCCAGCGCGAGATCCGGCTGCTTGTTCCGATAGAACGCGACGCCGCGCTGGAAGAAATACTCTGGATTGTCCGGGGCGAGCTCGCATGCGCGGGTGAGGTCGGCAAGGGCATGCTCGAGATCGCCGCGTGCCGCTTCCGCGACACCTTGTCGACTCAATGCGTCCGCTTCTTCGGCATGCCCGGGCGCCGTCGCAGCGTCGGGCGCCGCCGCGCCGTCGGGCGCCGCCGCCGGCACCGGCGCGGAGCCCGGAGCTTCCGGCGCTGCAGGATTGGCGGCGGACGTTTTGACGGCCAGATTGAAAACGGGGCCGCCGTTGTAGGTGAAATACATCTTATGCTGGCCATTCGCCACGTAAATGCGATGTGAGAGAAAGAAATCCGCGCCCAGCAGCATGTCCGAGTCGGCCAGCTCGATGTCACCGATGCGCAGTCTGGTGTTCTTGATCTCCTCGTCGCCGATCTTGAAGCTGGAGAAAGGGGCGATGTACGTCTGGTAAGTGTTCTTTCCCACTCCATAGGACGTCCCCGCGCGCACCACCCCGGGAGAGTCGGGTTTGATGCCGGCGCGCGCAGCCGCTCGCAGCGACAATATCGAGGTCGGCGCCCCGGTATCGAACGTCACCCGGATCTGAACGTCGTTGACGTAAGCGGCTCCATGGGTTTGGCGATCCAGACCCTTCGCAGCGTCTATCCGAATGACCGAATCCGGCAGCGACGGATTGGCCCAGTACGCGAGATCGGTCTTACTACAGTCGCTGGGCTTCATCAGCCGGACCACGCCGTTCCTGAGGTCGTATTCCACGTCGGCGAGGTGCAGAACGTTCTGGCCCAGGAGCCCGACGCCCCCGCCGACCTCGCTGCCGCCCACCAGAAAGTCGATATTTTTGAGAGCAGCTCCCGCCAAGCCGAAGGTCTTGACGGTCGCGATGGACACGTCGGCTGTACCTTTCACCCCCGTCACGTAAAAGCCGAAAGGCGCGTAGCGCGTTTCGAGGTGCAGCTCGGCGGCACTGGCGGGGCTGATCATGCTGTAGAAAGCGCCGCTGTCCAGCACGAATTGAACGTCGGTACCGTTGATCCCCGCCGTCATTAGGGGGCGAAGCCCCTGCATGGTAATGGGAAACTCAGCGAATTTTCCGAGCTTGCATTTGCTGTCGGCCGTAGCGGGCGCCGCCGGCGAGAGCATGCCCATCAGGACCAAAGCGGCGCAGCAAGAGGCGTGGCCATAGCGGCCGGGCCGGGAGGCGCCCAACATCCCTGTCGTGTTCATTCGCCCATTTTGCTCGCAACAGACGCGACCTGCATCTAGGAAAACGTCCCGTAGTTAATGCTTACTTGCAGGATGGCCGAGATATTGAGCGAAGCGTTGCCGGATCTCGTCGTCCTCGTCAGACGGGACGGCGTGCTGATGGGCCACGTGGGCGGCAAAGGCGTGGGTGCGCTCGTGCCGCCGGCGGGCGCATCCGGTGAGCGCCTGGAATTGATATGGCCGGAATCGGCTGCGCTCTCCGTCCGGCAAGCCGTGCGCCGCTGTATTGCCGAGCGCAAAGCTGTCGAGACCCGGTTCGAAAGCACGCAGGTGTGCTATGAGCTGCGCGTCTTCCCGCAAGGACCCGACCGGGCGCTGTGCGTCATTCGCGTCGCGGCGCCGGGCCTGCCGGCGGAGGAATCGCCGTCCGGTACGCCGGGGCATCCTCCTCCCTTCGACCGGCGGGGTTTTCTCAGCCGCTTCAACGATAGCCTGTCGCAGGCCGCGCTGCAGGAGAAGGCCGTCGCGCTCGCGCTCGTGCACATCGATGGATTGAGCGAGATCGCA
Organism: Steroidobacteraceae bacterium; assembly: GCA_036272515.1. Lineage (GTDB taxonomy): Bacteria > Pseudomonadota > Gammaproteobacteria > Steroidobacterales > Steroidobacteraceae > Bog-1198. The sequence goes on from DATAYO010000042.1 coordinate 3,126, forward strand.
CGCGTGGTCGATGCCAAGATTTCCGATCAGGTGCTGAGCGCGGCCATCGTCAGACTGCCGCAAGGTGCGCGGCTGGCGCAGGACCAAGGTGCCGACAGGAACTGGTATCTCGGTCAAATGAGCGCCGATCTGCTCGCGATCGTGATCGAGAGCGCCGATCGCGACACGATCGAGCACTGCACCTCGAGCGTGTGTGCGAGCTTGCGACAGCCCGTGACGATCGGTGATGCCTCCTTCCATCTGACGCCTTACGCGGGGGTCTCCATTCTCGGTCAGGACGGCAGCTCGCCGAGCAGTTTGCTCGACAAGGCGCGGTCGGCGGCGGTCGAGGCCCGGCGCGCGAATTCCGACCGGATCCATTTCTTCACCGACACGATGAAACTGCGCTCCCTCGCCCGGCTCGACGTGACACGCGAGATTCGCGAGGCCATCGCCTCGCGCGACATCCGGTTGCGCTATACCGCCCGGCACGACCTCGCTTCCGGGCGGCTGGTTGCGCAAGTGGGGTACTTACGCTGGAATCACGAGCTCCGCGGCGAGCTGGCGCCGGCCGAATTCCTCGGGATGGCGGAGACCACGGGCCTGGCGACCTCTCTGTCGCGGGCGCTGCTCGAAGGTCTGCGCGAGGATTATCAGCTTCTGGCCCCGCAGCTGCCGCCGGATGCCCACCTGTCGTTCGGGCCGCTTCGGCACCATCTGCTTCAGGACGATTTCGTCGATGACGTCGCCCGCGTTCTCGGTGAGGGCGCGCTACCCGCCTCGCGGCTCGAGATCCGCATCTCCGAGCGCACATTCGCCGCGATGGATCTTTCCATGTATCAGGACCTGCGCCGCCTCGGCGTGCAGATCGTGATCGACGAGATGGGGCGTGGGTTCGGTTCCCTCGACCGGCTCGCCCGGGCTCCGATCTGGGGACTGCAGCTCGACCGCGCATGGGTCACCGCGATCCGGTCCGACAGCGTCGCGCTGCGGGTATGCCGCGCCGGCATCAGCGCGGCCCGCGCACTCGGCGTGATCCCGATCGCCACGGGGGTGGACGACCTCGCGCAGCGGGACGCGCTCTTGGAGCTCGGCTGCCGCTACGGCGGCGGAGACCTCTACTCGGAGGCGGGCCGTCGATTTGACACCCTGATTATGCGACGCAGGTCACAAATCGCGTCCTGAGACGTGAGTCTCATTCGACCGTCGCCGGCCGGGCTTCCGGGTTTAATGCACCGCAATCCGGTCCGTCGGGGATTGGCGACTCAGGTGCGAACAATGAACACACGAATTCTGCTTCTCTCGATCGGCGTGACCTTGATCGGGGCGGGAACGGCAGCCGGCCCGACGGCACGCGACCCGCTGCTCGCATCGCGATATCTGGTGCAGGCGACGACGCTCGAAGAGGCTCGCGGGGATGCGGCACAGGTGGGAGGAACGCTCCAGCTCGACCTGCCGATCATTCATTCGGTCGCGGCGTATCTGCGACCCCGCCAGGTGGCGCAGCTTCGCGAGATGCCGGGCGTTCACGTGTTCGCGGACCGGGCGTTGCGATCCTCGGGATTGCTGAGCGGCCTGCTGAACGCAGTCTCGACCACGGTTAACGAGGTGACCTCGGCCGTATTAGTCACCGCGAACGACCTTCCGCTGGTGCCCGCGGTCACCACGCCGCTCGTGGCAGCGACGAGCGGCAGCTCCTCGCCGCAGGATGGCACCGGCGTCAATACGCCCACCCTTCTCTATCAGACCGACTATCCCATGCTGGTCAGCGCCGATACGCTGCAGAAGTCGGGCATCACAGGCCGGGGCGTCACCATCGCCATGCTCGATAGCGGACTCTGGCAGGCGTCGAGCCAGAACTACGGCGGTCGCGTGCTCGCTTCCGTCGATGTGACCAACGGCGGCTCGGGTCCGGTCACCGGCGACCTTTATGGGCATGGAACTCACATCACCTCGATCGCCGCCGGCGGCGCTGTCAACCTCTCCGGCGAGTATCTAGGCATCGCTCCGCAGGCGAATCTCGTGATCGTCCGCGCCTTCGACGGCGAAGGAGGCGGCCGCTACATCGACGTGATCAGCGGGCTCAACTGGATCGTCGCCAACCGCGCGAAGTACCACATCCGCGTCGTGAATCTGTCCTTCGGAGCGACGCCGGAGTCGAACTACTGGAATGACCCTCTCGCCCAGGCCGTCATGGCGGCATGGCAGGCGGGCATCGTGGTGGTGGCGGCCGCCGGGAACGAAGGTCCGGGGCCGATGACCGTCGAGGTGCCCGGCAACGTGCCCTACGTCATCACGGCCGGTGCGCTGACCGACAACTACACGCCGTACAATTTGTCCGACGATCGCCTGGCCTCATTTTCCTCCACGGGGCCGACTTACGAAGGCTTCGTCAAGCCCGAGCTGGTCGCGCCCGGCGGCCACATGGTTGCCTCCATGTCGAGCCAAAGCTATCTCGCGAACATCGATCCGGGCTCGATGGCGCCGACCGCCCAGATGTTCACGATGTCCGGAACGTCGATGGCCGCGGCCGTGACCACCGGCGTGGTCGCGCTGATGCTGCAAGCCGATCCGGCTCTCGCGCCCGACGACGTGAAATGCCGGCTGCTCGCCTCGGCCCGACCCGCCGTCACCGCCGGCGGTACGCTCGCATACAGCGTGTTCCAGCAGGGCGCAGGCCTCATCAATGCCGTGTCGGCCGTGAACAGCTCGGCGACGGGATGCGCGAACCGCGGGCTCAACATTGCTGCCGACCTCGCGGGCACGCAGCACTTCGGCGGCCCCGCCAACCAAGACGCCAAGGGCAATTTCTACGTCATGAACATGGCGGGCTCCGCCTGGGGCGGCTCCACGCCGTCGGATGGCTATTCCTGGTCGGCCGCCTATGACGGATCGCAAGGCTACAGCTGGAGCGAGGGCTATGCGTGGACGCAGGCCTACAGCTGGGACCAGGCTTACACCTGGAGCAACGGCTATACCTGGGCCAGGGGCTACACCTGGGCGAGAGGCTACACCTGGGCGCAGTCAGTCCCCTGGTGGACGACCAAGACCTCGCCCGGCACCGCTCAGTCAACGTCCATCGTCAACTGGGTCCCGAACCAATGACGAATTGTGAAGTGCTTCACCCAATCCTCGCCGCGGGATGCGAGGATTGGTCTTCCCTTCAACAACCGGGCTCAGCACTTCGGGCATCGTAGCCCGATGACTGCTGAGGTGCATGCGCGGGCTCTGACCCGCCGACCGCGATCGATGATCGGAGCGCTGGGGTTGCTCGCGGGCCTGCTTCTGGCCGGCATCCTCCCCGCGCGCGCCGGCGATGCGCCTGCGCTGGTTCTCGAGCATTTGACCCCCGCCGACGGACTCTCTCAGGGCCGGGTCGACGGGGTGCTGCAGGACTCCCAGGGTTTCGTCTGGATCGCCACCGAAGACGGCCTGGAGCGCTACGACGGGAACGAGATCTATCGCTATGCGTACTCGCGCAACACCCCGCAAGGGTTGCCGGGGAATTTCGTCCGCGAGATCGTCGAGGATGCGCATCACGATCTGTGGATCGCGATCAAGGATGTCGGGCTCGCCCGCTGGAATCGCTCGACCGACACCTTCACCCGGTTCCAGCACAACCCTGCCGACCCGAATTCCTTGGCAAGCGATGTGACCCGGGCGCTCCTCATCGATTCGCGCGGGCGCCTCTGGATCGGCAGCAACGATGCCGGCATCGACGTACTCGATCCGGCATCCGGACACGTCGAGCATTGGCGCCACGACCCGGCCAATCCCGATTCGTTGAGTGACGATCAGATATACACCCTCACGCTCGACCGCTCGGGCGCGGTTTGGATCGGCACGGCGCACGGGCTGGACCGCTGGCAGCCGGAGCGCGGCGCCTTCCTGCACTTCCAGCATCGCGCCGGCGACCCCCATTCCTTGAGCGGCAAGCTGGTGTCGAGCATCGTCGAGGACGACCGCGGTGAGTTCTGGGTAGGCACCTTCGACGGCGGACTCGACCGGATGGACTCGAGCGGCCGGGTGCTCGAGAGCTTCCGCCACGCCGCGGATCGACCGGCCTCGCTCGCAAGCGACGACGTGCGCGCCATCCTTCCCGATCGGGACGGACATCTGTGGATCGGAACCTCCGAAGGTCTCGAACTCATGAGCGCAGGAGGCTTCTCGCACTACCGCCACGACCCACGCGACCCCGATTCGCTGCGCGACTCCTTCATCATCTCCCTCTATCAGGATCCGGCAGGGCTGATATGGATCGGCACCGACGCCGGCGGCGTCAGCCGCTGGAATCCGCGCAGCCTCGAGCTGGGCGGCCATCGCCCGGACTGGCTCGGCCACAATTCGGTCATGGCCTTCGCCGATGCGCCGAACGGCAGGATATGGATCGGTTCCATGGGCGGAGGTTTGGTGCGATTCGACGATCGGACCGGAGAGGCCGAGAACATCGACGCCATCGTTGGACGGCGCGACGCGCTCGGCGACCGCCGCGTGATGGCGCTGCAGCTGGACCGGCACGACACCCTCTGGATCGGCACCATGACCCAGGGCTTGAAGAAGCTCACTGCGGACCGGCGGCTGGAATCGATTCCCGCGAAAGCCGGCGATCCACACAGCCTCAGTGCGGTGGGCGTCATGAGCATCTTCGAAGCGCGCGACGGGCGCATCTGGCTCGGCATCCACGATGGCGGCGTCAATGTGCTCGACCCCGCGAGCGGGGCCATCCGGCAGCTGCCGTATGCGACGCACGCCCCGGGATCCCTCAGCGCGGCCAGCGCGACCGCTTTCGCCGAGGACGTGCAGGGCAACCTATGGATCGGCACGGACGGCGGCGGCCTCGACCTCGCCCGCCCGGATGGCACCGTGATCAAGGTGTTCCGCCACGATGCCGCCGACCCCGGCAGCCTCCCCTCGAACACCGTCTATGCGCTCGATGCCGATGCCGACGGCAATATCTGGGTCGCGACCGACAGCGCCGGCATTGCCCGCGTCGTGGGCACGGCCGCCTTGCCGGGCTCGATTCGATTCCAGCAGTTATCGCGCGAGGAAGGTTTGTCGAGCGATACCGTCTACGGCGTGCTGAGCGATGCGCGCGGGCGTCTCTGGCTGAGCGGCAACGCCGGCCTGACGCGCATCGATCCGCGCACCCACGCGGTCAAGACCTATCATCGAGAGCAGGGCCTTCAGGGCGAGGAATTCAATTTCGACGCCTACCACCGCCTGCACGACGGGCGCTTCTGCTTCGGCGGACCGGGCGGGTTCAACATCTTCGATCCGCTGCGCCTGTCGGAGAACTCACACGCGCCGCGCGTCGCATTGACGCGCCTCGAGGTCCTCGGCGTGCCGGTGCAGAGCGCGACCCCCTACTGGCTGCTCAATCGCGTCTCGCTCGACTATCGGGCCAGCATCGTATCGCTCGATTTCGGCGCGCTCGACTTCGTTTCTCCGAAGCGCAACCGGCTCTCCTATCGGGTGGCGGGACTGTCCGACCGCTGGATCGATCTGGGCACTCAGCACCGGGTCACGCTCACCAACCTGGACGCCGGCGATCATCTGCTCGAAGTACGCGCGGCGAACGCGGACTCCGTGTGGAGCGATCCGCCTTTCGAGCTGACCGTGCATCGCGATGCGGCGCCCTGGCGCACGTGGTGGGCCTATGCTCTGTACGCGCTCGTGCTCTTCGGCTTCGTCGGCTATCGGGTGCGCTCGCATCGGCGGAAAATTCGCGGCATGGTGCAAGCGAAGCAGCGGCTCGAATCCGAGGTGCAGGAGCGCACGCGAGAGCTCGTCGAGAGCAACCGAAAACTCGCCGAGGCCGCCCAGGCCAAGAGCGATTTCCTGGCACGCATGAGCCATGAGCTGCGCACACCGATGAATGGCGTGGTCGGGATGGCCGAGCTGCTGGCCCGCACGGCTTTGTCCTCCACGCAGGCGAGACTCACGCACACCATTCGATCTTCCGCGCAAATCCTGCTGCAGCTCGTCAACGATCTGCTGGATCTATCCAAGCTTCAGATCGGCAAGGTCGAGCTCGAAGCGCTGCCCCTGGACCTGGTCCGGCTGCTCGAGGAGTGCACGGGCCTGTTTGCCGGCGCCGCCGAGACCAAGGGGATCGAGCTCATCGTGCGCCCGCCGCTGCGCACCGCATTCGCCGTGCTCGGCGATCCCTTGCGCATCCGCCAGATCGTGATGAATCTCGTCGGCAATGCCGTGAAGTTCACGATGCAAGGCGAGGTCGTGGTCAAGGCGGACGTCGACCTGATCGAAGCGCGCCGTGCGATGCTGCGCGTCTCGATCGCGGATACCGGCGTCGGCATGGATGCGGCGACCATCGAAAAAGTCTTCGAGCCGTTCACCCAAGGCGATGAGTCGACGACGCGCCGCTTCGGCGGCACCGGGCTGGGGCTCGCCATCTGCCGCGAGCTCGCGGAGCGCATGGGCGGCACCGTCACCGTCGAGAGCAGGCCGAACGTGGGCTCCACGTTTCACCTGCGCCTGCCGCTGGAAACGTCCGGCGAGTATTTGCCGGCACCGGCGACGCCGTTCCAAGGCGAGAGCGTCCGCATCCTCACCCGAAGGCCGGCGATGGCCGAGGCTTTGGCGCGCCATGCCGCGGCCCTCGGACTCACCGTGCAACATGACCAGAGCGATGCGGGAGCCGACCTCGCGGGTGCGACCGGCCTGCATATCGTCGACCTGAGCACCCATGCCGGCGTGGTCGACGCCATGTATGCCGAGGCGGCGGCGTCGCCCGCCAAACCGGTCATCGTCGCCACGGCCGCGCAGCTCGAGAGTCTCGCCTGCAAGCCACGCATCGACCCGGCGCTCGCCGTACCCAAGCCCGTGCATCGGGACGCACTGTGTGCCGCGCTGCGCGCCGCCCAGGGCCTCGCGCCGGCTGCCGATGCCGCGGCACCGCGGCCGCCGGCCGAGAGCATCTGCATCGGCGCTCACGTGCTGCTGGTGGAGGACGAGCCGGTCAACGCGGCCGTCGCACAGGGGTATCTTGCCGAGCTCGGCTGCAGCTGCGTGTGGGTGGATAACGGCTCAGAGGCGGTGGCGCGCAGCTCGATCGAGCGCTTCGACCTCGTCATGATGGACCTCAACATGCCCGCCATGGACGGATTTGCGACCACCCGCCTGATCCGCGAGCGTGAAACAGGCGCGCGGCGCGTCCCCATCATCGCCTTGACCGCGCACGATGCGAAGAATTACCTCGCCCCCTGTCTCGCCGCCGGCATGGACGAGTTGATGGGCAAGCCCTACACGTTCGAGCAGTGCGCGCAGCTGCTGCTTCGATGGGTTGCGGTTCCCGGCAGGCTGCCGGCCGGGGCCGGCAGCGCCGCGACCGTCACCTCGGGGCCCGCCGCGGGGGGCGAGACGCACGGCCTGACGGAGATCGACATGGCGACGGCGGATGGCCTTCAGGCCTTGCGCACCGGGGGCCCGAGCCTGTACTGCAAGCTTGCCGGCTTGTTCGAAGCCGGGTCCGCGCGCGCGCTCGCCGAGCTCGATGCCGCGTTCGCGAAAGACGATTACGCGGCCGCCGGCGGCGTCTGCCACAAGCTCGCGTCCAGCGCCGCGAACGTCGGCGCCCTCGCCTTCGCCCGCCGGGTGCGGCAGTTGGAAAAGGCGTGCGGCGAACATGAGGCGGAGAAAATCTTCGCCTTGTACGCGACGATTCGTGCGTCGCATCCGACGCTGCTCGAAGAACTCACGCGGCTCAAGCTCAAGGTGAGCGCATGAAGGATCGTGGCCACCCCAAGGGAATCGCCATCATTGCGGACGATGAGGATCTGGGGCGCCTGTTGCTCGCCGAGACGGCAGCGGCATCGGGCCTGGAGGCGCGCAGCTTCGACAACGGCGCCGCGGCGCTCGATGCCGCTCTCTCGAGCGACGTGGCCGTCGTACTCCTGGACGTCGACATGCCCGGCATGGACGGCTACGCGGTATGCAGGCGACTGCGGGCGGACGCCCGCTTCGCCACCGTTCCCATCGTGATGGTGACCGGGCATGAGGACGCCGCCGCGATCGGCCGCGCATTCGAGGCCGGCGCCACGGACTTCGTGTCCAAGCCGGTCAACTGGGCGCTGCTGCCGCGGCGTCTCGCCTACATCCTGAGAAATGCAGCCGCCGCCGAGCGCATCGAGAGACTGGCCTACTACGACACCCTGACCGGACTTCCCAACCGGCAGCGCTTCATCGAGACCGCGGAATGGCTGTTCGAGACGGCGGCGCAATCCGGCGAGCGCGTGGCCATCGTCTATGCCGAACTCAACAGCTTCAAACGAATCAACGATACCTTCGGCCATGCGGTCGGCGACGTCATGCTGCAGAACGTGGCAGTCAAGCTGACGCAGGCCCTCGCGCCATTCCGGGCCGCTCATCCGTCCGTGTCGGTGGCGCGCTTCGGAGGCGACGAGTTCGTGGTGCTCGTCGCCGATGGGCGGGCTCCCGAGGTCGCTCTCGAGATCGCCGAGGCTTGCTCCTCGATGCTGAAGGACCCGATCTCGCATGAAGGCCTCGAGTTCTATTCCGCCCCCGGCATCGGCATCGCCATCTATCCGGATGACGGTCCGGACGTGACCACCGTCCTGAAGCACGCCGACACCGCGAGAAATCAGGCCAAGCTGGAGAACTCCGGTGCGATCACCCGATACACGCCGGCAATGAGCGCGCGTCTGCGCGACTGGCTGGATCTCGAGGGCCGGCTGCGGCGCGCCCTGCACGAGGGTCAGCTGCAGCTGCATTATCAGCCGAAATTTCGACTGCGCGACAATCGCCTGGTCGGAGTCGAAGCGCTGCTGCGCTGGTGCGATGCCGAGTACGGCGACATCGCGCCCACGCGCTTCATCGAGATCGCCGAGGACAGCGGTCTGATCATCGACGTCGGCGCCTGGGTGATCCAGGCCGTGGGCCGCCAGCTCGGCGACTGGCAAAAGCTCGGCATCTCGGTTCCCGTCGCCGTGAACGTCTCGGGCAAGGAGCTGCTGCACGGTGATCCCGCCCGGCTGATCGAGGACGCGGCCGCCGCCGCCGGTGTCCCCGCCTCGCTCATCGAGGTCGAGATCACCGAATCGCTCCTGGTCAAGGATTCGGCCCGAGTCCAGGCGGCGCTCGAGCGGCTGCGCGGCCTTGGTTGCCGCATCGCGCTGGACGATTTCGGCACCGGCTACTCGTCGCTCGCCTATATCACCCGATTTCCTCCCGACCGGATCAAGATCGACAAGGCCTTCGTGCACAACATCGATCGTTCCGAGAGCGATGCGGCCATCGCCAATACCATCCTATCGCTCGGCGACAGCCTGCACATCACCGTGACGGCGGAAGGCATCGAGCGACCGGCGCAGCTCGAGTGGCTCCGCAAGCGCGGCTGCCACGAGGCGCAGGGATTTCTGCTCTCGCGCCCGTTGACCGCGCAGCTGCTCACGCAGCGCCTGCTCGAGAGCGCCTTGCCCGCGGCAGACCTCGAGCCTGTGCGCCGTTTCGCCGACGGCCCGGCCCGTCTGCCGCGACGAAAATCTTGAGAGCGCTGCCGGCTCAGGCCGGCGCAACGGCCTTGTGCACCCTGACCACCGCGGTGCCCGCGATTTTATCGTGCCAAGCCTGCCGGCCCGAGTCGAATGCAATCCAGAAAAAACCAAGACCCGCCACCGCCAGCGACAGAAAGCACGCGAGGGCGCGCACGATCGCCGTCTCCCAGTCCATGGGCCGCCCATCGAGCCGCACCACTTGCAGGTCGAACACGATGCCGCCCACCGTGGAGCCGCGCAGCTTCCACATGACGGCGCCGTAGGCCGCCAGGCCCAGCAATTGCAGATGCGAGCCGTGATGCAGTACCCCCATCACGAAACCGACCAACACGCCGTCGAGCAATAGCGCCGCCATGCGAATCCAGAAGCCGGCACGCGGCAGTCCGGCCGCCACCAGCGGCGCGACCGAGAGGCCGGCCGGGGGGGGCGCACCGGCCGGGGAAGCCGCACCGGCCGGGGAAGCCGCACCCGCCGAGGGAGCCACACCCGCCGAGGGACCCGCACCCGCCGGGGGGGCCGCACCGGCCGTGGCGTCGGCAGCACCCGGACTCACACCGTTCGCCGGATTCGGTGCCGCCGGATGCTCGCGTCTCTCGGCACGTCGCGCACGTGCGAGCAGCACGAGCGGATAGACCGCGGCGCCCAAGCCGAAGAGCCCGAGTGCCTTATAGACCACGAAACCCAGTACGGGGACGAGATACAGCACCAGCACGATGGCTCCGCCTGCGAGCACCGCCAGGGAAGGATGCACGGCCCCACCCGTGGCGCGTGCTCCGATCACCCGATGTCCGAGCCAGGCCAGCATGACCGCCTTCCCGAACAGGCCGGCGCAGAACAGGCCCGTTACGACGAGGGGCACGGCCGCTATTCCAACGAAGGTGATGCACAGGAGAACCAGCAACACCGGTGTCACCAGCGCGGTGATCAGTGCGGCGAGCAGCGTCATCCCCGGCTGCGAGCCAAGCGTTTGCTCGCACCGGCTCACCCCGTCCCGGAACAACCACGCAAGGCCGGCGTACAGCGCCAGGAAGCCGAGTGCCAGTTCCCACGCCCAGCCGAGTCCCGGCGCGAGCGCCAGCGGGCGGGCGTAGAGAAGACAGTGATCGATCCACTGCTTGAGCCACCCGAAGCCGCCAAAGGCGCGGATCACGGTCCGCACCGAGCCATGCACCTGTGCCTCCGGGTCGCGCTGGACCGTGCCGCCGATCGCGAGCACATCGCCTTGCACGTCTGCATGGGGACCGAGCTCGACATTCCCGAGCACCGACACCACGTCGCCGTCGACCCTCCCATCGATGAAGCTGCTACCCAGGACCGCCACGGCGCTATGGCTCACCGAGCCGGTCACTTTGGTATTGCCGAATACCGCCACCACGTCCCCGGCGTCGCCCTCGGCACTGGAGGAACCTGCGATCGAGACCACCGAATCGGCCCGCTGACCCGCGGGCAGGTCCGAGTCGTGCCCGATGTCGACGAGGTCGTGGCCATGGTGATGGCGGCGAGCGCGGCCCTCGGAATCCTCCCGATCGAACCACTCGGACGGTTCCGGGGAGTCGGACGGTTGGGCGACGCTCGATCCGTTCGGCGGGATCGCAGGCTGCGCGCACAAAGGCGCGCAGCCGAAGGCCATCAATACCACGGAGACGAGCAGCAGCGAAACGAGCAGGAGAATGCAAGCGCGCCAGTTATTCATGATCCAGAGTCACCGTAGGTTGGAGGTAGAGCGTCCGGTACGCGGCGGCGCCGAGCCCGAACAAGGCCACATACAGAAGGGCCGCCGCCGCCGTGGCTCCGTACAGCCAGTCGAGGGGGACCGCCCCCATCAGCGATGCGTCGAGGTCCCGGGCCGCATCGAGCAAGGTCAGCGCCGGCCGCAGCCATGCCCCCGACAGGGGGCTGGCGGCCGCCCACGACACCGCCCAGATGATGGTCCCGCACGTCAGCGCCAATCCGGCCTGCGCCAGGCGCGGCCAGCGCGGGAAGCTGTGGCGCCACCAGGGAAGCGCCGCTCGCCGGGCGATCTCCCGCCAAATCCGCTGCTCGAGCGAGCGGGGGGCGCGCCGTACCGGCGCCGCGCGCAAAGCCTCGCTCACGAGCTTTTCCAGGTCGCTCATGGGGAGACTCCGTCGATGCCGTGCGCCACGAGCACGGGCAACAGCGCGGCGCGGGCACGCGCAATGTCGGTCTTGATCTTGGCGAGCGAAACACCGAGCCGCTGCGCGATCTCCTGATAGGAGAAATCCTCGAAGTGATACAGCACGAGCGGGACGCGTTGATGCGCAGGCAGACGGCGCAGCGCCTCGTCGATCGTCGCCTGGCGCCGCTCCACGCCGACCTCCTCGAGCATCGCGTCGGCCACGGGGATCTCGGGCAGGCTCGACTCCTCGGAAAAGAATCGCCATCGCTTGCGGTAGCGCGTCAGGTAATTCAAGGACAAATGAGTGGCGACCGTCTTGAGCCAGCCCGCCGCCGCCGGATTCGCGCGCAGCTGATCGAAATGCTCGTAGGCTTTCACGAACACGTCCTGCGCGATGTCCTGCGCCTGCGCATCGTTCCCCGCGAGACGCACGGCGGTCGAAAAAACCATGTCTTGATACGCACGCATGAACGTCGTGAACTCGCTCGAGCTCGGTGGCTCCGTGGTTGGTGTGTGCACAGTCGTGTGGTCGTTTGTACCCATAACACGGCTCGTCGGGAAAAGTTGCAACCCGCCCAAGCACACGGGGCACGGCCTGTATATCATCCTCCGGGTCGAGCTCGCTGCCCCGACCGCGCGTCCGAGATGGTATTTCGATGCCTAAAACAAGAATCGACCTCCGCTATGCGGCCTGGCTCTGCCTTCTCGTGCTGCTGCTTGCCCTGCCGGCGTTCGGCGGCTTCACGGGAATCGGCTGGGAGGTCTCGCAAATCGCCGGCTACTTGAGCGCGGTGGCGTGCATCCTGCTCACAGGGGCGCCGGTTCGTCCGCGCCTGTCGGTTCCGCCCGCGCTCGTCTCGCTCGGGCGACATACGCTCATCGGCTGGAGCGCCTTGGGCCTGGTCGCTCTGCACGTCGGCGGCCTGCTGCTCGCCGATCGGACGGTGGTCGAATACTTGAAACCGAGCGCACCGCTCTACCAGCTCGCCGGCATCGCGGCGGCGCTCGCCCTGCTATTGCTGGTATTCGGCGGCCTCGCGGCGGCGCGCCGGCGCCTGTGGCGCAGTCATCGGGGATTTCAGGCCACGCATATCGTCATCGCCTATGCGGCGGTGACGCTGATCACCGTGCACGTCGTCGTGACGGCGCGCTATCTCGGCGGCGGCGGGCGGCGGGCGCTGTTCGCGGGGGCGGCCGTGAGCGCGGTGCTCATGCTGCTCAGGGCGCGTCGGCCGACGGGGCCGCCCGCCGGCCAGCCGCCGGCGCTCGCGCCGCCGGCCCCCGGGGCTGGCCGGGCACGCCACCCGTTGGCCTTCGGCAGGCATTCGGTGCTCATCGTGGCGGCCGCCGCGATCTGCGCTGCCGGCATCGCCGCTCTGCTTCCCGCCGGCGTCGATGCCGCTTTGCGCGAGCCGGCCCTGCGGCGCAGTGACGGGCTTGCGCTGGATTTCCCTCATGAAAAACACGGCGCGGTCAACTGCCTGACCTGTCATCACAACTATGCCGACGGCCGCGGCATGCAGGCGTGCATCGAGTGCCATCGCAGCGCGCGCGCCGATCTCAAGGAAGGCGTCGAGGCCCGCTTTCACGGCTTTTGCCTCGACTGCCACCGCCACCCCGACGCCGCATTGCACGCGCACGGTCCGGTGGCGGGCTGCACCGTATGCCATCACCGTGTGAATCCGGGGGCGGCGCCGGGCGCGCCGCCGAGCTCGGACGCTCCCGGGTAGGGGAGATTCCGAACAGGCGCTTATAGGCGTGCGAGAAGTGCGAGGTCGAGGCGAACCCGCACTCGACCGCAATCGCCACGATGGGATCCACCGTCTGCCGCAGCAGCGCTCGCGCCCGGGCCAGCCGCAACTTGAGGTAGAACGCCTTGGGAGACATGTCGACCTGTTCTCGAAACAATCGCTCCACCTGGCGGGCGGAGATGGCGACGCGGTCGGCCAGATCGCGAATGTCGAGCGGATGCTCGATCGCATCCTCCATCAGCTGGATGATCTGCGCCAGTTTTCCGCTGCCGACGCCGTAACGGGCGTGCATGGCCAGGCGCTGTTGATCGTCCTCGCGGCGGATCTGCGGATGAATGAACTGTTCGGCAACCGCGGCGGCGACGGCGGGACCGGCCGTCCGGCTGACGAAGTGCAGCATCATATCGAGCGCCGCAGTCCCGCCGGAGCAGGTGAACACATTCCGGTCCACGACGTACAGGTCGCGGCTCAGCGCGATCGATGGATGGCGCGACCGGAACCCGGCGGCGTACTCCCAGTGCACCGTGCAGCGCCGTCCGGCAAGCAGACCCGCCTCGGCCAGGATGAATGCCCCGGTGCTGATGCCGCCGACCATCGCACCATGGCGCGCGAGCCGGCGCAGCTGATGATGCACGGCGTGCCCGGACGGGAACTGTGCCGGCTCGAAGCCGGCGCATACCACCAAAAGGTCGGTCGCCTTCAGCTGATCGAGCCGGCAGTCGGTGGCAATCCGAATTCCGTTGCTCGCGGCGACCTCGCCTCCCTCCACCGACACCAGCGTCCACTCGAACAGATGCCGTTCGCTCATGCGATTGGCTGAGCGCATGGGCTCGATGGCGGCGGAGAACGACATCAGAGCAAACTGCGGAATCAGCAGATAGGCGATTCGAACCGGCCTTGCCGGCGCCGGCACCGGGCTTGCCGGCGCCGGCGGCGACGCAGGCGTTGTCATGAGGTCGGGAGATCTGCCACGATGTCGCACGGGATCATTGTAACGTCGGATTCACGCACGAAACCGGCCCCGGATGCGACAGACTAGGTGAGTTCCGGGCTCACTCGAGGAATCAGCCATCGATACCAACCGCCGGCGTCAGGGAGGCAGGGGCCGGCGCAGCGACGGGACCGCCGTCCCGCAGCTGCCCTGGACCGAAGTGGTCAATCCGTACGCGCCGATGGAGGTACTCTCCGCGGACCAGCTGGAGGCCGTGCATCTCACCTCGCTCAGAATTCTCGAGGAGCTCGGCATGGAGGTCATGTCCGCGCGCGCGCTCGAGATATTGCGGGCAGCCGGGGCACAGGTCGATGCAGCGTCTCGAACCGTGCGGCTCGATCGGGGTCTGGTCGAGAACGCACTGGCCAGCGCGCCCGCCTCGTTCGTCCTCGAGCCTCGCAATGCCGCGCGGAGCATCGTCATGGGCGGTAACCGCATCAATTTCGGCCTGGTGGCGGGGCCGCCCAACGTCCACGATTGCGAGCGCGGCCGCCGTCCCGGCAACTTTCGCGACTATTGCGATTTCATCCGGCTGGCGCAGTATTTCAACGTCATCCACCTGCTCGGCAATCAGGTGTGCGCGCCGATCGAGATGCCGGCGAGCTCGCGGCATCTCGATACCTACCGCGCGAACCTCGTCTATACGGACCGGGTATTTCATTGCTCCGCGATCGGCGCCGGCCGTGCGCTCGACGCCATCCGCATGGCGGCCATCGCCCGCGGCATCACGCTCGAGGAGATCGCCGCAAGCCCGGGCCTCATCACCATCATCTCGGTCAACAGTCCGCGGCGCTTCGATGAAGCGATGTGCGACGGGCTCGTCTGCATGGCGGAGCATGGCCAGGCGGTCGTGATCACTCCGTTCACCCTCATGGGGGCCATGGCGCCGGTGACTCTGGCGGCGGCGCTCGCGCAGCAGAACGCGGAGGCGCTGTTCGGCATCGTGCTGTCGCAGGCAACGCGGCCCGGCGCACCGGTGATGTACGGTGCGTTCACCTCGAACGTCGACATGCGCTCGGGCGCTCCGGCCTTCGGCACTCCCGAGAATGCCAAGGCGAACATCGCCGGCGGCCAGCTTGCCCGGCGCTATCGGCTGCCGTACCGGACCTCCAATGCCAGCGCCTCGAACGCGGCCGACGCGCAGGGAGCCTACGAGACCCAGATGTCGCTCTGGGGTGCGATCCTCGGTCACGGCAACCTCGTCTATCACGCGGCGGGATGGCAGGAAGGCGGACTCACCGCCTCGTTCGAGAAGCTGGTGCTCGATGTCGAGATGCTGCAGATGATGGTGGAGTTCTTGAAGCCCATCGCCGTCGACGAGAGCGAGCTCGGATTCGACGCCATCAAGGGCGTACCGACGGGAGGGCATTTCTTCGGCGAGCCGCACACGATGCAGCGCTACGAGCATGCGTTCTATCGACCGCTGGTGTCCAACTGGCAGAACTTCGAAAATTGGCAGATCGGCGGCGCCCGGGACGCCACCCAGCGCGCCACCGAGATCTGGAAAAAAGCGCTGAGCGAGTACCGGGAGCCGCTCCTGGATCCTGCGATACGCGAAGCACTCGACGCCTATGTCGAGATGCGCCGGAGCGAGATCGGCAGCGGCGAGCCCTGAGATTCGTGCGAACGGCCTTGCCGGGACCGCGCGGCACAATCAGCGGTATCTTCCGAGGAGCTTCTCCAGCGCGGCGCTGCCCGGCGAGAGCTTGTCGAAGGGAATGCGATTCAAGGGAGTCGGGCTCGAGCGATTGAGCGTGTGAAACTCCGTCTTGCCGCTCTCCTCGATGTGGATCAGGCCGGTGATGTATTCGTTGTGCTTGAGCTTGTCCTCGATGTAGGCGTAGGCGGCGCTGCGGTCGGTGGGGTCGTAGCTCGCACCGAGCTTTCGCAGCACCACCCGGCTGCCGTCGTGCAGCTCCACGGGGATCGCCTCGCCTTCCGGATAATCGACCGAGATCTCCTGCGCCGGCGGCACGAAATCCGCCTCCATGGCCGTGTGGTAGTGCTCGCGCGTGAACGTATAGCTCTTGGTGGAGCCTTCGTGGTCGTTGAAGGTCACGCACGGCGAGAGCACGTCGATGAGCGCGAAGCCCCGATGCCGCATGCCGGCCTGGATCAGCGGCACGAGCTGCGCCTTGTCGCCCGAGAAGCCGCGCGCCACGAAAGTGGCTCCCAGCGACAGCGCGAGCAGTACCGGATCGATGGGCGGGCTCTGATTGACCTCGCCTTTCTTGGCTTTCGTGCCGATGTCCGCGGACGCCGAGAACTGGCCCTTGGTCAGGCCGTAGACGCCGTTGTTCTCGATCAAGTAGAGCATGTTGACGTTGCGCCGGATGGCGTGCACCAGCTGCCCGAGCCCGATCGAGAGCGAATCGCCGTCGCCCGAGATGCCGACGTAGGTCAGCTCCCGGTTGGCCGCGTTCGCGCCGCTCGCGATCGAGGGCATGCGGCCGTGCACCGCATTGAATCCATGCGAGCCGCTCACGAAATAAGCCGTGGTCTTGGAAGAGCAGCCGATGCCGGAGAGCTTGACCAGCTGCTCGGGGCGCATGTCCAGGCCCCAGCATGCCTCGATGATGGCGGCGGTGACCGAATCGTGTCCGCAGCCCGCGCACAGGGTCGACATGCTGCCCTCGTACTGGCGGCGCGTCATGCCGAGCGCATTCACGGGCAGCGACGGGTGGGCGACTTTCGGTTTGTTGATGAATGACATCGATATCTCCTAACGGGTGCTCTTGCCCGTCACCGCGGACAGGCGCGGCGCATCCGGCAAGGTCGCACGGATGCCGTCCACGATGGGGTCGCAGGACATCGGAAATCCGCTGTAGCTCAGGATGGACTTGAGCTTGGACTTGTCGACCGAGGTCTCGAGGGTCAGCAGCGAGCGCAGCTGCGCATCGCGATTTTGCTCCACCACGAAGATGGTCGCGTGCAGGCTCAGGAAGCTCTCCACGTCGTGCCCGAAGGGAAAGGCTTTGATGCGCATGTAGTCGACCTCGACCTTCTGGCGGGCCAGCACGTCGATGGCCTCGCGCACCGCGCCGTCGCAGCTGCCGATGCTGACGATACCGATCTTGCCGTCGCCCTTGCCGACGATCTCGGGCTTGGGCACGTAGCGCGCCGCGGTCGAGAACTTGCGCTTCAACCGGTCGAGCACCGTCTGATATTCGGCCGAGTCCTCGGTGTAGGCGCCGTACTGATTGTGTCCCGATCCGCGCGTGAAATACGCGCCCTTCGGATTGACGCCCGGCAAGGTGCGGTAGGTGATCGCGTCGTCGTCCCGATCCACGTAGCGGTAGAATTTGTCGAGATCGGCCAGCTCCCCGGCCGAGAGGATCTTGCCCCGGTCGGGCCGGTATGCATCGTCCCACTTCAGATCGCGGCACATCCAGTCGTTCATGCCGATGTCGAGATCGGACATCACGAACACCGGCGTCTGCAGGCGCTCGGCCAGGTCGAAGGCCTTCACCGCCATGTAGAAGCATTCCTCCGGATTGGCGGGGAACAGGAGCACGTGGCGGGTATCGCCGTGCGAGGCGTAGGCGCAGAGCATGATGTCCGCCTGCTGCGTACGCGTCGGCATGCCGGTCGAGGGACCGACGCGCTGCACGTCGAAGATCACGCAGGGCACCTCGGCGTAGTACGCGAGCCCCAGGAACTCGTTCATCAGCGAGATGCCGGGCCCGCTGGTCGGCGTGAACGCCCGCGCCCCGTTCCAGCTGGCCCCGAGCACCATGCCGATGGCCGCGAGCTCGTCCTCGGCTTGGATCACCGCGAAGTTGCGTTCGCCGGTTCCGGGATCGACGCGATAGCGCTCGCAAAAGCCTTTGAACGCATCCATCAAGGAGGTGGATGGGGTGATCGGATACCAGGCACCGACCGTCGCGCCGGCGTACACGCAGCCGAGGCCCGCCGCGGTATTGCCGTCGATCATGATGTGGCCGCGGGTCTTGTCCATCCTCTGCACGCGCAGCGGCAACGGGCACTGGAGATGCCGCATCGCGTAGTCGTAACCCAGGCGCAGCGCACGGGTGTTCGAATCGAGGAGCTTCGGTTTCTTGCCGAAGCTTTCCCTCATCAAGCCGTCGATCACCTCGAGATCCACGTCGATCAGCGCAGCGATGACGCCGGCGTAGGCGATGTTCTTGAGCAGGATGCGGTTGCGTACCCCGTCGAACTCCTCGTTCACCAGCTGTGCGAGCGGCACGCCGATCACGGTGATGTCGCCGCGCTGCAGGAGCGCGCTGCGCGGCCAGGTCGAGTCGTAGATCAGATAGCCGCCGGAGGCGACCTCGCGCACATCCTTCGAGTAGGTCTCCGAATTCATCGCCACCAGGATGTCGACTCGGCCGGCGCGTGCCGCGTAGGCGTCGCGCGTCACCCGGATCTCGTACCAGGTGGGCAGTCCCTGGATGTTGGAGGGGAAGTAGTTCTTCCCCGTGACCGGGACGCCCATGCGAAAGATGGCCTTCATGATCAGCGAATTGGCGCTCGCCGAGCCGGTGCCGTTGACGTTCGCGAACTTGAGCACGAAGTCGTTCATCCGGTCCGGCGCGCTGACTAGATTCGGCATGTCTCGCTCTCGTCTTCGGCGTGGGGGATCTTGATCGTGGATTTCTGCATGTCCCAGGCGGCGGTCGGACAGCGCTCGGCGCACAGCCCGCAATGCACGCACACATCCTCGTCCTTGACCATGACGCGCCCCGTCTGGGGGAGCGAAGCGGACACGTACAAGGCCTGCTCGGCGTTCTTCGCCGGTGCCTTGAGCCGCGCGCGCAATTGCGGTTCGGACCCGTTGGGGGCGATGGTCAGGCAGTCGACCGGGCAGATGTCGATGCAGGCATCGCATTCGATACAGAGCTTCGCGCTGAACACGGTTTGCATGTCGCAGTTGAGGCAGCGCTGCACCTCGAGCGCGGCCTGCTCCGCGGTGAACCCGAGTTCCACCTCGACGTTGATTTTCTTGAAGCGCTCGATCAGCCCCACGTGGGGCATCAGGCGGCGCTCGACGGCGCTGTACTCGTTCTTGTACGACCACTCGTGCATGCCCATCTTGCGGCTGCTCAAGTTGACGCCCCGGGGCATGCGGCTGGTCAGCGGCTCGCCGCGGCAATGCTTGTGGATCGAGATGGCGGCCTGATGACCGTGCTCCACCGACCAGATGATGTTCTTCGGGCCGAAGGCCGCATCGCCGCCGAAGAACACTCCCGGCCGGGTGGATTGAAACGTGGTCTTGTCGACCTTCGGCATGTCCCACTGGCCGAATTCGATGCCGATGTCCCGCTCGACCCACGGAAAAGCGTTTTCCTGCCCGATGGCGAGGATCACATCATCGCAGGGATGGAATTCCTCCTCGAGCACGCGCGTCGCGGTGATGTCGCCGTTCTCGATCTGGTACTCGAGACGCTCGAACATCATGCCGCGGAGCACGCCGTCCTCGACCACGAAGCGCTTCGGCGCGCGATTCACCAGGATCTGAACGTTCTCCTGCTCCGCATCCTCGAGTTCCCACTCGGACGCCTTGAAGAACTGCCGGGGCTTGCGCGCCATGACTTTCACGTCCTTGGCGCCCAAGCGGAGCGAGGTGCGGCAACAATCCATCGCGGTATTGCCGACGCCGATGATGAGCACGCGCTCGCCGATCTTGTCGACGTGCTGGAACGCCACCGACTCGAGCCAGGCGATGCCGATGTGCACACGGTTGCTGTCGTGCCGGCCGGGCAGTTCGAGCTCCTTGCCCTTGGGCGCGCCCGTGCCGACGAAAATGGCGTCGTATTCGCCGCTCTCCACCAGCCGGCGCATGCTCTCGACCGGGCGGTTGAGCTCGAGCCTCGCGCCCATGTCGATGATGTAACCGATCTCCTCGTCGAGCACCTTGGCCGGCAAACGGAACGCCGGAATGTTGGTGCGCATCAGGCCACCGGCCACGTTGTACTGCTCGAGGATCGTGACCTCGTAGCCCAGGGGCAACAGATCGTTCGCGACGGTGAGCGAGGCGGGACCCGCGCCGATGCAGGCGATGCGTTTGCCGTTCCTTTGCTGCGGTGCGCGAGGCAAGCGCGCGGCGATGTCGTCATCGCGTTGGTCGGCGGCCACCCGCTTGAGCCGGCAGATGGCGACGGGCTTCTGTTCGATTCGGCGGCGGCGGCAGGCGGGCTCGCAGGGGCGGTCGCAGACCCGGCCGAGGATCCCCGGGAAGACATTGGACTCCCGGTTCACCATGTAAGCCTCGGTGAACTGCCCTTGGGCAATCAGGCGGATATATTCCGGAACGTCGGTGTGGGCCGGGCATGCCCACTGGCAATCAACTACTTTGTGAAAATAATCGGGATTCCCGGTGTCGGTCGGTTCCATGGTTCCTCAAGTGAATCGCCCCCTCGAAGGCCAAACCAAATTATAGGCCCATGGACGGTTTTGCGGGGGACGACTGGCGCACACCCTCGGTGCACCCGGCGGCCGGCGGGAAGCGCCGCCGCATTCAGCTGCCGTGAGCCCGGTATCCGGGACCGCGCAGCACCTGCCCGGGCAGCGCGTGGGTGGCGACGCCGTCGGCGATGACCGGCACCCCATTCACCAACACCCATTGCATGCCGACGGACAGCTGGTTCGGCGCCTGAAAGGTCGAACGCTCGGTGATCGTATCCGGATCGAAAACGACGAGGTCCGCCCACAGGCCGGTTTTGATCACCCCCCGGTCGGCGAGACGCAACCGCGATGCCGGGAGGCTGGTGAACTTGCGGATCGCCTCCTCCAGGCTCAGGCGTCGTTCCTCCCGCACGTATTTGCGCAGCACGCGCGGGAAGGTCCCGTAAGCACGGGGGTGAGGAAACTCCTGGCCCAGGAGCCCCTCCGGCGAGGTGCCGGAGCTGTCATTGCAGAACGATACCCAGGGCTGAACCACCGCAAGTTCGATGTCGGGCTCGCTCATGGCGAACACCGCCGCGTACGTTTGCGCATGGTCCTCGACCAGGATGTCGAACAGGGCATCCATCGGATCCGTGCCCCGATCCTTGGCGATGTCCGCGAGGGTGTGGCCCTGGATGCCGCGCAGCGCGGGGTTGGTGACCGTCGAGATCAGAATCGCCTGCGGGCCGGGCACCGACTGCCATTCGTTGTCCCACTGGGTCGATTCGGTGGCAAGCTCCCGCTTGAGCCGCGCGCGGATGGCCGGGTCCTTGAGCCGCTCCACCAGCTTGGCGTTGCCGCCGTCATGCGCCCAGGGTGGAATGAAGGCCGAGAGCTCGTTCGCCCACGCCGGATACGCGTAAGTATCGGCTGCTATGTCTACGCCCGACGCGCGGGCTCGGTCGATGCGAGCGACGATCTCCGGCATCAGTCCAAAAATCTTTACAGATCCGGCTTTTATGTGCCATATCTCGACTGGAATGTGAGCTTCTCTACCGATGTGGATGGCCTCATCGAGGGCAGTCAGAATGCCTTCCTGCTCGGATCGCATGTGGGTGGCGTAGATGCCGCCGAACTGCGCAGCGGTTTTGGCGAGCGCAATCAGCTCCTCGGTGCTCGCGTAGGGAGCCGGCGCATACTCCAGCGAGCTCGATACGCCCACGGCACCCTCGTGCATGGCCTCGGCTACCAGGTCCTGCATGCGCGTGAGCTCCGCGGGCGTTGCCGGCCGATCCGCGTATCCGACCACCATCTCGCGGGCCGTGGTGGCGCCCACGTACGAGGCCAGATTGATGCCGATGTGCTGGCGCTCGAGGCGCGCGAAATACCCGGTGAAATCATTCCAATCACGCTTGATCCGCAGGTGCTCGAACTCGGGCGTCTGTTCACGCGCGATGGCCTCGTTGACCGGCGCCACGGAATTGCCCTCGCCGGTGATCTCCGTCGTGATCCCTTGAAAGATTTTCGAGGGCACGCTCGGGTCGACGAGCAAGGTCAGCTCGGACTGACCCAGCATATCGATGAACCCCGGAGCGACGACGCGCCCGGTGGCATCGATGCGCCGCTTGGCCGATGCCTGATCCAAGCGGCCGATGGCGGCGATCCGTCCCGCGCGAATGCCCACGTCCGCGGCATACCAGGGCGCCCCGGTACCGTCGATGACATGGCCGTGCTCGATAATCACGTCGAAGCGGGAAGCGTCGGGAGAGGACGAGGCGGATGTCGGGGGTGCCGCGGCCGCCGCCGACACCGTCACGCATGCCGCCAGCATCGAGCCTATCCCTATCCAGGCGCGGCCTCGGACCGGCGCGGCGGAACCCACGGTTGCCTCTGGCATGTTGCATCCCCTCCGGCAAAGCGGGGGATCATAAACGCAAACTCGGCGCCCGCACCGCTTAGCTGTCGGCGGCCCGCCTCAGCGAGATTCGGCTGATTCTTGCACCGCGACAAGAACAGCCGTATATTTAACAACTTACAGGCTGCTCTTGAGCGAACGTCGAGTTTGACTCCGGCGGCCGACAGGGAGAAGGTGAACACATGCCTACACAAGCCCGCTCCATCGCGTCGCTTACCATTTCCTTCGGCCTCGTCGCGATACCGGTAAAACTTTATTCCGCAACCGTTTCTTCCGAAAAGGTTTCTTTCAACCTGCTCCGTCAAAAGGACGGGTCGCGAGTGAAGCAGCAATACATCGCGGTGGCGGACGGCGAACCCGTCGAGCGCTCGCAGATGGTCAAGGGTTACGAGTTTGCCAAGGACCAGTACGTGATGTTCACGTCGGAGGAGCTGAAAGCCCTCGAGGATGCGACCACGCACGCCATCGACATCGGACAGTTCGTTCCGCTGCAAACAGTCGATCCGGTGTACTTCGACGGCGCTTATTATCTGGCGCCCGACAAAGGCGGTGCCAAGCCCTACACCTTGCTCGCCACGGCGCTGCGCAAGGCCGGACAGTGCGCCATCGGCCGGTGGGTCTCGCGCGGCAAGGAGCACATGGTCCTGATCCGACCGATGGAGGACGGGCTTGCCATGCATCAGCTCCATTTCAGGGAGGAGGTGCGAGAGATCAAGGACCTCGGCATCGAACCGGCGCAAGTGTCGGAACCCGAATTGAAACTCGCCCAGCAGCTCATCGATCATCTGGCCGTGAAGCGCTTCGACCCGAACGAGTATCACGACGAGTTCAAGGGCCGTGTGGAAGCCGCCATTCAGAAGAAGATTCAAGGCAAGCAGATCTCGCTCTCCGAGGCGCCGGTTCCTTCAACGGCCGGAAACGTCATCGATTTGATGGAGGCGTTGCGCGCCAGCATCGATACGCGGGCGTCCAAGGCCGCGAGCAGCCTGAAAGAACGCAAGGAGCCCAAGCGAGCCGCCTCCAAGAGCGCCGCCCGCAAGTCCGCTCGTCGATGAAATGCATGAATTCGATTCGAAAGATATCAAGCGCTTATTCGGGATTCCTCCCTCGCAGGTTCGCGCACTCATTCGCGCCGGGCACATCAGCCCGCTGAAGAAGGCCGGGCGGCTCAGCTACTCGTTTCAGGACTTGATCGTGTTGCGCACGGCGGGATCGCTGCGTGCCGCGAAGATCCCCGCGCAACGAATCAACCGCACCTTGCGCGAGATCCGTGAATCGCTTCCCGGCGAACTGCCGCTCAGCGGCCTGTCCATCGTGGCGGTGGGTGATCGGATCATGGTGCGCGAGGGGCAGGCGCTGCGCGAGGGCGATACCGGTCAGTACACCCTGGCGCTGGAGGTGGTCGAACGCGGCGGGGATCTGCTGGTCATCGACAAGCGGGAGGACTCCAACCGGGCGGCCGATGGCGCATCCGGCGCCCCCGGCGCGGTCGCGGCGCCGGCGCAGGAAGCCGACGCACAATTCGAGCGGGCACTCGAGCTCGAGGACTCCGACCCCGCCGCGGCACGCGCCGCTTACCTGGCCTGTCTCGCGGCGGACGAACAGCATCTGGAGGCCCGCCTCAATCTGGGCCGTCTCTTGCACCTGGACGGGCGCCTCGAGGAGGCCGAGAAAATCTATCGCGGCACGAGCTCGAGCGAGGCGGCGCTCAGCTTCAACCTCGCCGTCCTGCTCGAGGACTTCGAGCGCCACGACGAGGCCATGACCGAATACCGGCGCGCGCTGGGGCTCGACCCGGCGTTCGCGGATGCGCATTTCAACCTCGCCCGTCTGCATGAGCGCGCCGGTCACCCCAAGGAGGCGCTCCGGCATCTGCTGGCGTACCGGAGGCTGATGAGCGGATGAGCGCATCCTTCAACGGGAATCTGTTCATCGCACTGCGCGAGCGGTTCCCCGCCGATATGAACTCGGCCGCCGTGCGAGTAGCGGACCCTGCCCCGGGCTGTCCGGCGGTTTTCAGCTGGCGCGGGCTCAACGAGGCGAGCGCGCGCATCGCGAATTTGCTGGAGTCCCTCGACTTGCCGCCCGGCGCCCGCGTGGCCATGCAGGCCGAGAAATCGGTCGAAGCGCTCATCGTGTATCTGGCCGTTCTGCGGGCCGGCTACGTGTTCCTGCCCCTCAACCCGGCTTATCAGGCCGCGGAGATCGAATATTTCCTGGAGGACGCCGAACCGTCCGTCGTGGTATGCCCGGACAAGGCGTTGGAGAGAGTCACTGCGCTGGCACGCGAGCGGGACATCGCCCATGTTTTTTCGCTGAACGAGGATCGCACCGGGACGCTGCTCGAGGCTGCCCGGACTCACAGCAGCCGCCACCAGCACCGGAAGGTGCGCGCCGACGATGTCGCCGTGATCCTCTACACCAGCGGGACGACGGGCCGCTGCAAGGGGGCGATGCTCACGCACGGCAACCTGCTCGGGAACACCGCCACCTTGCACGATTACTGGGGCTGGCGCTCGAGCGACGTGCTCATTCATACCCTGCCCATCTTTCACGTCCATGGGCTCTTCGTCGCTGCGCAGGGTGCGCTCTACAGCGGCGCCGGGATGATCTGGTTCAATCGCTTCGACGCCCAGGCCATCGTGCAGCGGCTCCCCGAGGCGACCGTGTTCATGGGCGTTCCCACGCTGTACGTGCGCATGCTGCAGGAGAGCGGTCTCACGCAGGAGGCCTGCCGCAACATGCGGCTGTTCGCGGCGGGCTCCGCTGCGCTCCTGCCGGACACCTTCAATCGCTGGCGTAAGCGCACGGGACAAACCATCGTCGAGCGCTACGGGATGAGCGAGACGGTCATGCTCACCTCGAATCCGTACTACGCACGCGAGGGCGAGCGCCGCGCGGGGACGGTGGGACTCCCGTTGCCCGGCGTGCAGTTGAGGATTACCGGGGGCAGCGCCAAGCCCTGCCGTCGCGGCGAGATCGGCGGCATCGAGGTCAGGGGGCCGAGCGTGTTCAAGGGTTACTGGCGTGCTCCGGAGCTCACCGCGGCGGCCTTCACCCCGGACGGATGGTTCAGCACCGGAGACCTGGGATTGATCGACGAGCTCGGCTACGTGGTCATCTTGGGACGCAGCAAGGACCTCATCATCAGCGGCGGCTACAACGTGTACCCGGCCGAGGTCGAGGGCTATCTGAATGAGCTGCCGGGCGTCGCCGAAAGCGCCGTGATCGGGGTACCGCATCCCGACTTCGGCGAGGCCGTGGTCGCCGTGATCGTCCCCGAGCCCGGTGCCGCGCCGGACCCGGCGGCGCTGATCGCAGAGCTCAAGACCCGAATCGCCAACTTCAAGGTACCGAAGCGGATGTTCGTGGTGGAGGAGCTGCCACGCAACCTCATGGGCAAGGTTCAAAAGGCGCTGCTGCGCGACCGGCACAAGGGGCTGTTCTGAGCGCCTCCGAGCTGTGCTATCTGCCCGCCCACGAGCTGGCGCGCCTGGTTCGCGAGCGCGAAGTGTCCGCGGTCGAGCTGACCAACGCCCACATCGCGCGCATCGAACGCCTCAATCCGGCGCTGAACGCCATCGTCACGTTCCTGCCGGACCAGGCGCTCGCGGCCGCCCGCGCGACCGACACGGCGATCGCGCGCGGCGAGCCGGCGGGTCCCCTCGCCGGGCTGCCGGTTGCACACAAGGATCTGGTGCCGACGCGCGGCGTGCGCACCACCTTCGGTTCACCGATCTACAAGGAATTCGTGCCCGACACGGATGCGATTATCGTCGAGCGCCTGCGCCAGGCCGGCGCCCTGATGATCGGCAAGACCAATACCCCGGAGTTCGGCGCCGGATCGCAGACCTTCAACGCGGTCTTCGGCGCAACCCGCAACCCCTACGACCTGGGCAAGACCTGCGGCGGCAGTAGCGGCGGCGCGGGGGCCGCGCTTGCCTGCGGCCTCGTGCCCATCGCCGACGGCTCCGACCTGGGCGGGAGCCTGCGCAATCCCGCGAGCTTCTGCAATGTGGTGGGACTGCGGCCCTCGGCAGGCCGGGTGCCGGACTGGCCGAGCATCTCCGGCTGGTTCGACCTGCCCGTGCTCGGCCCGATGGCGCGCACGGTTCGCGATGCGGCACTGATGCTGTCGGTGATGGCGGGACCGGACCCGCGCTCCCCTCTCTCTTTGCAGGAGGACGGCACGCGCTTCGCGCGCCCGCTCGAGCGCGACTTCAAGGACGCCCGCATCGCCTGGAGCTCCGATCTCGGCGGCTTGGCCGTAGAGCCCGAGGTCCGGCGGATCACCGACGCGCAAAGGCCGGTGTTCGAGGATCTGGGCTGCATCGTCGAGCAGGCGACTCCCGATCTGCGCGACGCCGACGAAATCTTCCACGTGCTGCGCGCCTGGCACTTCGAGCTCTCCTTCAACGAGTTGCTGCGCCGGCATCGATCGCTGATGAAGGACACGGTGATCTGGAATATCGAGCAGGGGGCACGCCTCACCGGGCCGCAGCTCGGAGCGGCCGAGGCGAAACGCACCCAGCTCTATCACCGGATGCGCGAGTTCATGAGCCGGTATGATTTCCTGGTGACGCCGGTCGTGCAGGTGCTGCCGTTCGCCGTCGAGGTCCCCTATGTCACGAGCATCAACGGCATTCAGCTCGACACCTACCTCGATTGGATGAGGTCCTGCTACCACATCACGGTGACCGGAGCGCCGGCGCTCTCGGTGCCGTGTGGATTCAGCGCCGAAGGCCTGCCGGTGGGGCTGCAGATCGTCGGCCGGCACCGCCAGGAGCTCGAGCTCCTGCAGATGGGGTACGCGTTCGAGCAGGCGACGGGATGCTGGAAGCGGCATCCTCCGCTGGTTTAGAGTGGTCGCTGCATGGTCATGCAAGTCATATCGTTCAACAATACCGTGCTGCTCAAGCGCGGCATCTGGCTCAGCGTCGCGGCCTTGACCGCATACGCGGCCTCCCCCTCGATGCTGGACGGCGGCCTATGGCGGCGACCGCTGGCGAGCCTCATCCCGCTATGCATCCTGCTCGGCTTCTGGGTGTACTTCCTCCGGCGCACCGCGTTTTACCGCCTTGCCGACCGGGTGATCGATTGCATCGATCATCTCGAAGTTCGAAAGGGACGAACCGCCGAGCTGATCTCATTCAGCAGTGTGTCGACGGCCGAGGTATCGAGCTACCTCGGTGTTCACTGGATCACCATCCGCCTGCACAAGGCCGGCAAGCTCGGCGATCGGATCGCCTTTCTGCCGCAGGCGAGCCTGTGGGGCAATTTACCGGCGATTCAACGGGTCGCGGCACAATTGACCCAGCGGGCGCGGCCCGCGGAAATCATTGCAGGCCGGGTTTCTCCGCCGCGCGCAGATTCGAGGTGATCACCTGCCCCGTATCGAGAAAGGTCGCCTTCTCGAAAGCCCCGCCATGCTTGCCGTCGCGCAAGGGATTGAACTCGAGCTCGATCCGGTCGGCGGGCTTGAAGGAGTGCCGTGACCAGCCGCTGCGGGTGAGATTGCCGGGGCTCGTGAGCTCCATGGACCAGACCTCCGGCGGCGCCCCGGGCTGAGGCGCGAACTCTACCAGCAGCGCCACGTGCGGATTGGTCCAGCGGAACTCCTTCACCGTGCCTTTCACGGTCATGGTCTTGGAGAAATCGAACATGGCGAACGAATGGTGCGCCATGGCGGGCCATGCCAACGTCAACGAGGCCATCGCGGCCAGGACGGCGAGGGACCGCAACGAGATGGATTTCATCTTGGTTTATCCGATTCGGTGGTGGGAGGAAGAGTGTTGCCGCCTTCCGTTTGCGGCACCGGGACGAACACCGCATTGCCGGAGGCATCGGTGGCTTCCGAGTAATTGCCCTGTAGACACACCCCTTCCACGATATCGTATTTTCGGGCGCGCTGTCGGAACAGAAAACGCGAGGTCTTCCAGGGCCGGGTGAGCCGATGCGGCGCGATGACCTCCAGGTCATCGCGCAGCATGTCGGGCTTGTCGAGATGAATGCGCTCGATCACGTGCAGATCGCCGCCATTCGGAAGCCCGACGGCTTCGCTCACCGCAATGTACGCCTCGGGCAATATCCCCACCGTGTCGACGACCAGCGTGTCTTTCTCCCAGTGCCCGATCGAGTGACCGTGAAAGGTCGGATCCGGATCGGCCGGATGAGCGCGTCCGTCCGTATAGATGCGCCGCAGTCGGTTGCCGTCCGACTCGCCGAGAATCGTGACGCGGCCCGGCGTGAACAAAAATTCCATCGCGTTGTGGGTGATCAGCATCCAGCTCGGCATCCCCTCGGGCAGGCAATTGACGAACAGGCCCTTCGGGTCTCCGGCCTGCTCGGCGGCCTCGAGCTTGGCGATCTGAGCGGCGGCGGCCTTGTTCCACGGCATGGGATCGGTCTCGATCCGCCGATCCTGGTCGGTGATATTCGGCGTCCAGACCCCGCTCCAGTCGGGGAGCTTCGCGAGCGCCGACCAGTCCTCGGCCTGCGGAGGCGGATTGATCACGGTCCCGGCGTTCGCGCTCTGCGGCAGCGCGGCCAGGCAAAGCATGACCGATATGACGGCCGGACCGGTGATTCCACGGTACCCGCCGCGCCGCTTCGTCCCTTCTCCCCTTCCCATGCAGACCTCCGTCACGTCGGTCAGAGCTCAGTCACCGGCCAGAGCTCCGTCAAGTCGGCGCATTGATGGTAAATCCGATCCACCGGCCACACGCGGCAACCGCGATCCAAGCCGCGAGCGACACGCCACCGACGATACGTGCCCGCAGCGGGGTCGATGCCGCCGTATCCCATGAGGCCGCGTTGCGCCCGACGATGAGATGATAGCCCAGCATGTTGAGGCCCGCGAATGCGATGAGCATCATCTTTGCCTGGAAAAAGCCATTGTGGGCGTAGGCAAGCGCATTGGAGGAAAACATCAGCGCGCCGCTCACCACGGCGAGCGCGAAGGCGCTCCAGGTTATCGGAAGCGCCTCGGCGGTCGTCTCCAGCACGCTTCGATCGCGCGAGCGAATGCCGAGCAAGCGCAGGTCGACGATGGCGATCGAGCCGATCACCAAGGTGAGCGCAAGCACGTGGATGCATTCGATCCAGGGGAACAATGACTCTCCCTCGCGGATCGCCGTGGCGATTCGAGTGTCCTGCAAGAGCTGCAACATAGAATCGAGCTGCTCTGCCTGTAAGCGCATCATTTGCTCTGCACGTAGGCGATCCAACGGCCCGCGAACACGATGCCGGTCCAGAGCGGCAGAGACAGGCATGCAACCAGCGCCGCGAGCCGCCGGCGCGAAGCAGAGCGATCCCAGAAACGCTCGTCCTGGCGCACCGGAATCTGGCACGCGAGCGTCACGGCGGTGGCCACCAGCAGCAGAGCCATTTTGAGCATGAACACCGGATTCTGCAGAGCGCGCGAGGGCTCGGCGATGATCAACGTCGCGCCGGTGGCGAGCAGGATGGGCAGGGAGTACCACACGAACGGCAGAAACCGCGCCGTCACCGCCGCTATGGATTGTTGTCGGGAGTGCAGGCCCAGGAGGCGAAGATCGACCATGAGCACCGAGCTGACGACGACCCCGACCGCCAGGATGTGCACCGTCTGAACGGCGGGAATGATCCAATCGATGGTCTGGATCGCCTGACTCAAGGCGGTCGCCGACAGGCGGTCGCAAAAAGAATCGAGCGATTGCAACACCTACCGCACCTGCTGCGGATACCAATAGAGCACGTGGCAGGCTTCACACGCCGCATCGATGAGGCCGCCCGCATCCATCAATGCCTCGGCGTTCTTCGCGTCGATCGCGGCAAGCGCCTGTTGCGCGGCTGCCCCCAACGCTTGAGCGCGCTGTGCGAAGGCGGCTGGATTCGCATCGATGCGCCGTTGGATGTCCGATACGTTGAGCTCACCGGGACCCGGGGGCTTGTCGACCGCCGCGACTCGCCGACCCGGTATCGTCAGATCGGCAGCGGCCTGAATCAGCGTGCGCGCGGCCTGCCGTACGGATTCCCATTGCGCCGGAGTCTGCGGCCTGCGGTCCTCCTCGCCGCTCTCGGAGGCGATGAAAGCGACCGAGTCCCAGAGCACATCCGCAGCCGGATCGATGCGCGTATCCATGAGCTCCTGAACGGTTTGCCGAGGCGGTCCGTCGGGGCTCGCGGCACCGCAGGCGCAGGCGAGCACCGCCGCCGCCGTCAACGACCATCGCGTGATGCGCATCATCGAATCGTCATCCCCCATTTCGTTTTCAGCGCAGCGTCACCGCCACGCGCTGGCTGATGCCGCAGAGAAGCTCATACGGAATGGTATCCGCCCACACCGCGATCTCCTCCACCGGCAAGCCCTCGCCCCACAGTATCACCGGATCGCCGAGCTTCGGCACTCGCGAGAGACCGGTCACATCGATGCCTATCATGTCCATGGACACACGGCCGGCCAGCGGCGCCCTTTCTCCGTTGACGAGCACCGGCGAGCCGGAATCGAGACTGCGCGGATACCCGTCCCCGTAGCCCACCGCGGCCACCGCGAGCCGTGTGGGCCGCTCGGCCGCCCAATCGCCGCCATAGCCCACGTGCTCGCCCGGGGCGAGATCTTTCAGTGCGATCACATGCGAGCGTAAGGTCATCACGGGCTTGAGGCCATAATCCGCGCCGATCGAGCCGCCGAAAGGCGAGACGCCGTACAGCACGAGACCCGGCCGCACCCAATCGGCCTGCGCGTCAGGATGGCCCAGCATGCCGGCCGAATTCGCGATGCTGCGCTCGCCGGGGAGCGACCCGGTCGCGCGGGCGAACAGGCTGAGCTGCTCCCCGGTGGTGGGAAGCTCGGGCAGATCCGCCGACGCCAGATGCGTGAACAGATTGACCGGGCTGCGCACGCGTGGCAGGCCGCCGAGCGCGGACAGAGCCTGCTCGAACGCGGCACTCTTGAATCCGAGCCGATTCATGCCGGTGTCGAGCTTGAGCCAGATCGTGAACGGCGCGCCCTCGCCCGCCTCGCGCAGCAAGTCGATCTGCTCGGCGGTGTGCACCACGAGCTCGAATTGCGCGCCAGACGCCGCATCGAGCTGCCCGCGGTCGAACACGCCCTCGAGCAGCACGGTGCGCTTGGTGACCCCGGCATTGCGCAAGGTGAGGCCTTCGTCGACGCGCGCGACCGCGAAGGCGTCGGCAGCCTCGAGCGCTCGCGCCACCGACACGAGTCCGTGACCGTAGGCATTCGCTTTGATGACGGCCATCACGCGCGAGCGCGGAGCCCAGCTGCGAACCCGTTGGAGATTGTGATTGAGCGCGGCCGTGTCGATCGTCGCGCTGACCATCGGCGTCATCTGCGTGTCATCTGAGGGTCATCCAGGTCTCGTCCGGGTCTCGTCCGGGCGTCATCGGCGATTCAACGGAACACGCCTTCGGCGTACGACTCCGGCGCGTAGTTCTCGAATTTCGTGTACTGGCCGAGGAACGTGAGCTGCACGTCGCCGGTGGGACCGTTGCGCTGCTTGGCGATGATGATGTCGGCGATGCCCTTGCGCGTGGTGTTGGGGTCGTAAACCTCTTCGCGGTAGATCAGGAGAATCACGTCGGCGTCCTGCTCGAGGGCACCCGATTCTCGAAGGTCCGACATCACCGGTTTCTTCTCCTGGCGCTGTTCGACACCGCGATTGAGCTGCGAAAGCGCGATGACCGGAACCTTCAATTCGCGCGCGAGCGCCTTGAGCGACCGGGAGATCTCGGAGATTTCGGTCGCGCGATTTTCCTTCGTCCCGGTGACCTGCATGAGCTGCAGATAATCGACCACGATCAGGTCGAGTCCGCGCTCGCGCTTCAGGCGTCGGGCCCGCGCGCGAATCTCGGTCGGCGTCAAACCGGGCGTCTCGTCCACGTGGATGTTGGCATTGCCGAGCTGGGTCATGGCCGAATCGATGCGCGGCCAATCCTCTTCCTGCAGCCGGCCGGAACGCAGGTGTGCCTGATTGATGCGACCGAGCGAGGACAGCATACGCAAGGTGAGCGATTCGGCGGACATTTCCATGCTGAAGATCGCCGCCGACTTGTTCGCGCCGAGCGCCGCATTCTCCGCGATGTTGACCGCGAGGGTGGTCTTGCCCATGGAGGGCCGGCCTGCGACGATGATCAGATCGCCGGGCTGCAGTCCCGAGGTCATCTCGTCGAGCTGCTTGAAGCCGGTCGAAATGCCGGTGAGCATGCCCTTGGAGTTGTACAGCTCGTCGATGCGTGTCACGACGTCGGGCAGGATCGATTTCACGGTGCGAAATCCCACCTTGCCGCGCGAGCCGCGCTCGGCGATCTCGAACACGGCGCGCTCCGCGTCGTCGACGATCTCGCGTGCTTCCCGGCCCTCCGGCTCGAGCGCGCTGGTGACGATGCCGTTGCCGGCAGTGATCAACTGCCTCAAGACCGAGCGCTCGCGCACGATATCCGCATAGGCCCGGATGTTGGCGGCGGTCGGCGTGTCGCGCGCGAGCGTGCCGAGATAGGAGAGTCCCCCGACCTGGTCGATCACACCCTGGCTCTCGAGCAGTCCCGACAGCGTGACCGCGTCGCAAGGCTGATTGCGCTCGATCAACGCCTCGGCGGCGGTGAAGATCAGCTTGTGGTCGTGACGATAGAAGTCGTCCGCCGCGACCCGGTCCGCGACCTGGTCCCAGGCGGCCGCATCGATCATCAGCCCGCCGAGCACCGCCTGCTCCGCCTCGACCGAGTGCGGAGGCAGCCGCAGCGCATCGCCGCCTGCGTTGGCGCCCGGGTATGGAGTGAGGCGACTGGCCACGTGCAAAGCCTGCGCGCAGCGGCTTTGCCGGCCGCTACTCTTCGGCGACGATGGTGACCGTGAGGGTCACGTCGATGTCGGTGTGCAGGTGCAGCTGCACCTGATGCTCGCCGGTGGTGCGGATCGGGCCGCTCGGCATGCGCACTTCGCTGCGCGACACCGCCTGTCCGGCCTTGGAGGCCGCCTCGGCGATGTCGCTGGTGCCGATCGAGCCGAACAGTTTCCCCTCGGTGCCCGCCCTCGCCTTGAGCTCGAGCTTGAAGTCCGTGAACTTCGCGGCACGCTCCTGGGCGGCGGTGAGATCCGCATTCGCCCTGGCCTCGAGCTCGTGGCGCTGGGCCTCGAACTTGGCGATGTTGGCCGGCGTCGCCATCGTGGCCTTGCCCGTCGGGACCAGGAAGTTCCTGGCATAGCCCGGCTTGACCTTGACCCGATCGCCGATCTGGCCGAGGTTCGCGACCTTCTGCAGCAGAATGATGTCCATGTGGCGTGCCCGCGGTTAGTGCTGATCGGTATACGGCAACAGCGCCAGGAAACGGGCGCGGCGGATCGCGAGCTGCAGCTGGCGCTGATAGTGCGCGCGCGTCCCGGTTATGCGGCTCGGAACGATCTTGCCGGTTTCGGTGATGTAGCTCTTGAGCGTCGCCAGATCCTTGTAGTCGATCTGCTTGACGTCATCGGCCGTGAAACGGCAGAACTTCTTGCGGCGGAAAAAACGTGCCATGTGGTGCTCCTAATCTCTCTCAGCGCATGCCCACGGGCATGTCGTCGTCGTCGCCGTCGTCGAAGTCGTCGTGGCGGCGTGCATTCTCGTCCGGCGCCCGCGCCATCGGCGAGGGCTCGGTGACGGCCTCATCCATCTTCACGACGAGGCTCCGCAGCACGGCATCGCTGAAGCGGAACGCGCCCTTGAGCTCATCGAGCGTCTTCTGGTCGCATTCGATGTTGAGCAGGATGTAATGCGCCTTGTGGACCTTGGAGATCGGGAAGGTCAGCTGGCGCCGGCCCCAGTCCTCGAAGCGATGCACCTGGCCGCCGCCGGCACTCACCATCCCTCTGTAGCGATCGACCATGGCAGGAACTTGCTCGCTCTGGTCCGGATGGACCAAGAGCACGATTTCATAATGCCGCATTGTGGCTCCCTACGGTTGAAGCCTCCCGTTGCGAGCGGTGAGGCAAGGAGTAAAGCCGGTCGCCCGGCGAAAAAGAGCGCGAATGTTACGCGCTTCGGGCCCGTTTGGTCAACCTGAGGGCAGGGCCCGCTGCCGGCGTGCCTCGAACAGCGCGATTCCGGCCGCCACCGACACGTTCAGCGACTCGACCTGGCCGCCCATCGGGATCCGCACCAAAAAATCACAGCGCTGGCGCGTCAGCTGGCGCATGCCCGCTCCTTCCGCACCCATGACCAGCGCCAGGGACCGGTCGAGGTCGGCCTCGTACAGGGTCTGCGGCGCCTCGCCATCGGCCCCCACGACCCAGACACTGCGTTCCTTGAGCATGTCCAGGGCCCGCGCGAGATTGGTCACCGTGACGACCGGCACGAACTCCGCGGCTCCCGCGGCGACCTTGCGCACCACCCCGTCGACGGCGGCGGCCCGATCCTTGGGAACGATGACCGCGTGGACTCCGGCCGCATCGGCGGTGCGCAGGCAGGCTCCGAGATTGTGGGGGTCGGTCACTCCATCCAGCACCAGCAGCAGCGGCTTCTCGACCTCGGTCAATGCCTCGAGGAGATCGTGCTCGTCCCAGCTCTTGAGCGGCCTGACGGCCGCGACCGCTCCCTGGTGTGCCACTTCGCCGACCAGCTTGCCGAGCGCCTCCGCGCCGACGGTCTGGACGCGCACCCCCGCCGCCTGCGCGCGCTCCCGTAGCGACCGGGCGCGCGCATCCTGGCGCGGCTCGGCCATCCACAGCTCCAGCAGCCGCTCGGGCGCGCCCTCGAGCACGGCACCGACCGCATGCAGTCCGTAGACCAGATGGCGCCGGCTGTCAGCCACGACGGCCGCGGCGCCCGCGTCCGCCGCCGCGTGAGGAGCGGCGCGCGGCGGCGCCGGGTCCACGGCGCAACCGCGGCTCTCGCTCCGGTTCCGAGCCGCTCCCGCTCGCTGATCCACCCTCGACAGGCTCGAAATCGATCTGCCGCTGCAGCAGATCGACGCGGCTCAAGCGCACCTGGATGGCATCTCCCATGCGCCAGCGCCGCCCCGTGCGCCGTCCCACCAGGCCGGTACCGCCGCCGTCGATCTCCCAGTAGTCGCCCGGGAGCTTGGAGATGTGCACCAGCCCATCGATCGGCATGTCCTTGAGTTGCACGAACAGCCCGAATTCGAGCGCGCTGGTGACGGTGCCCTCGAATTGCTCGCCGACACGCGGCTGCATATAGAGGCACTTGAGGTACCCCATGACGTCGCGTGAAGCGTCGTCGGCGCGCCGCTCCCGCTCCGAGCTCTCCGCGCCGAGCGCCTGCAGCTCGGCGGTGCTGTAGCGGTGTCCCGAGGCCGAGCCCGGCACGAGTGCGGCCTTGATGGCCCGATGCACCAGAAGATCGGGATAAC
Source organism: Steroidobacteraceae bacterium (assembly GCA_036272515.1). Lineage (GTDB taxonomy): Bacteria > Pseudomonadota > Gammaproteobacteria > Steroidobacterales > Steroidobacteraceae > Bog-1198. The sequence goes on from DATAYO010000042.1 coordinate 39,124, forward strand.
GGCGGATCGGCGAGGTGAAATGCGCGTATTCCTCGAGCGCCAGGCCGAAGTGACCGATGTTGGTTTGCTGATAGACGGCCTGTGCGAGCGAGCGGATCACCAGGCCCTCGAGCAGGGCCGCGTCGGGCCGCGCGGCGACCCGCTCCACCAGCTGGCGGAACTCGCGCGGGGTCGGCTGCTCCGAGAAGTTCGCCGCGATCTTCAGGGCATTCATCACTTTCATCAGCTCGGTGACCCGCTTCTCTTCGGGTTGCCCATGAACGCGGTACAGGCTCTTCGCCTTCGCGAGCCGCAGCGCCGTCGCCGCCTGCACGTTCGCGGCGATCATGCACTCCTCGATCAGCCGGTGGGCGTCGTTGCGCACGACCGCATAGAACCCTTCGATCTTGCCGTCCTCGCCGATGCGCGCCTTGACCTCGCCGCCGCGAAAGTCCAGGGCGCCGCGCGCTTCGCGTGCCTGTCGCAACGCCCCGTAGACCGCATAAAGCTGCTCGAGCGAGGTGCGCACGGGCGGCGTCAACGCCTCATCCGACCTGTCCGCGGGATCGGCGAGAAAACGCCAGGCCCGATCGTAGGTCAGCCGCGCGTGCGAGCGGATGATCGCCTCGTAGAAATGGGCGCGGCCCGGCACGCCGGTCTTGCCGACGCGCATGTCGCACACGAAGGCGAGCCGCTCGACCTCGGGCATGAGCGAGCACAGATGATTCGACAGATGCTCCGGGAGCATCGGGATGACACGATCCGGAAAATACACCGACGTCGCCCGCGCGCGCGCCTCTGCGTCGAGCGCGGTGCCGACCCGTACGTAATGGCTCACGTCGGCGATGGCGACGATCAGCCTCCAGCCGCCGCCCTTGAGACGCTCCGCATACACCGCATCATCGAAGTCGCGCGCATCCTCGCCGTCGATGGTGACCAGCGGCAGGTCACGCAGATCCTCGCGTCCGACCTTGTCCGCCTCCCGGACTTGCGGATCGAAGTGGTTCGCGGCGCGCAGCACCTCCTCGGGGAACTCCTGCGGCAAGTCGTGACGCACGATGGCGAAACGCGCCGCGACGTCGGAGGGCCGCAGACCCGCCAGGATCTCGACCACGCGGCCATGCGCAGGAGACTCGCCCTGCGGCCGCCGCGTGATCTCGACGATGACGTTATCGCCGTCCTTGGCGCCGTGCGAGGCGCGCGGCGCGATCTCGACCGAATACCAATGCCCGGGATCCTCCGGCTCGACCCGGCCAAGACCGCCGTTGGAATGCCAGACGCCGCCGACGAGCTTCGGTGCCTCGGCGATGCGCCGGATCAGGCGTGCGACCCGCCGCCCCCGATCGTTGGTACCGACTGCGCGCACCTCGACCCGGTCGCCGTGCATCAGGCTCGCGGTATCGGCTCGCGCCAGCAAGAGCGCCGGGGATCCATCCTCCGGGATCACCAGCACGTCGCCGTTGGCGCGCCCGCGCACCAGGCCGGCGAGGCGCTCGGCTTCGCTCGCCACCGCGAATCCCTTCGGTCCGGCCGCCGCCTGCCCGTCGCGCACCATGGCGGCGAGCCGCTTTGACAGGGCATCGCGCTCGGCGTCGGTGCGCATGCCGAGCCGCTTGGCGAGCCGCTCCGCGGTCAACGGCTCGGGCGCCTCCGACAAGTGCTTGAGCAGCAGCTCCCGGCTCGCGATCGGATTCTCGTAGCGCTGGCTCTCGACTTCGAGGTTCGGATCCTCGGAACGCCAGTCGCCCGGTTTCTCGGCAGAGGATTTGGCCTTCTTTGTGGAAGGGCGCGATTGCTTGCCGCCGCGGCGCGTCATGGGCTTTGGAATACCTCGAGGATGGAAGATGCGTGAGGTTAGCAGCTTTGCGCGCTGAGCTCGCGACGGCCTTGCGTCCTGCGCGCTATCCAGTAGTAGGCGGGCGAGGTGACGGCGAGGCCTATGATCCAGGACAGATCGATGCCACCGGCGGCGCGCGCGACCGGGCCCGTGTAGAGCGGCGAGGCGATGCACGGGATCTGCACCAGGATTCCCAGGGCGTAGCAGCTCACGGCGGCGCCGTTGATTCGGCCGTAAATGCCGCCGTCGCGCCGGAAGAACGAGGCCACGTCGTAGCGTCCGCGACGCAGCAGGTAGTAATCCACCAGATTGATCGCGGTCCACGGCACGAGCACGTACAGCAGCAGCAGTATGAAGGCCTCGTAGTTGGCGAGGAACGATTCCTTGCTCGCGAGCGCGCCGAGCAGCGACAGGGCGAACAAAATCAGTGCGATCACGGTACGCGCGCGTGCTCCGGGCGACCAGCGCTGAAACAGCGTCTGGCCGAAGGTGAGCGTCGAAAGAGCGCCACAGTACAGGTTCATGGCGTTGGCGGCCGCCACCCCGACCGAGAACACCACGAGCACCAGCGGCGCGATGCCCTGAGTCAGAGTCGCAAGGCCGGCGATCAGGTTCGGCTTCGGCGCCGCGAGGCCCACCACGGCTCCCAGCACCATCGGCAGGAACGAGCCCAGCGTACAGCCCCAGTAGCTCGCCCAGAACGCCGGCCGCACACCGGTCTCGAGCGGCATGTAGCGCGAGTAGTCCGACACATAGGGTGCGTAGGCGATCTGCCACAGCGCCGCGGTCGAGATCGTGCCGAGGATGCCAGGGAGGTTGACGGCATTGCGCGACAGGAAATCCGACGGCAGGCCGTGCACGAAAACGATCCAGACGGCGGTGACTGCCAGCACTGCGCCGGACACGTAGCTCATCACCCGTGTGTAGGCATGGATGAGGTCGTAGCCGTAGATGGCGGCGATCACGCTCAACACGCCCACCAGCGCGATGCCTGGGACATCGGATGCTCCGCCCATCATGGAGGCCAGCGCCTCTCCACCCAGCACCAGATTCGAGGCCAGAAACCCCACGTACATGACGATGACGATGCCGATCACCAGGAGCGAGCCGAGCGAGCCGAACTGGCCGCGGGTCTGCACCATCTGCGGCACCCCGAGCGTCGGGCCCTGCGCCGCATGCAGCGCCATGAAGATCGCGCCGACGAGGTTGCCGATCCCCAAGGCGATCACCGCCCATCCGAAGGGCAGCGCGAACACCGTCACCGCCAGCCCGCCGGTGACGATGGTCAGCAGCATGAGATTCGAGCCGAACCAGACGGTGAACAGATCCTGGTAGGTGCCGTGCCGCTGATCGAGCGGGATCGGCCGGATCGTCGCCAGCTCGAGCTCGCCGGCGTTTTCGCGCTTGTTCAACATGTCATCCCCTCCGCCGCCAACGCGTCCTTGAGCTCCTTGAGCCGGTCCTCGTAATGCCGCCACTGAGACACCGACGAGTCGTAGAGAGGACGCCGCACCTGCGAGGCGCTGGCGGTGGTGCTCGGCGTGGGATTGCGATGAAAGGCGAGGCAGGCATCTTCCCATTCGAGCCCGCAATACTCCAACAATTTACGCGTCTCGCCCGCTTGATCGGCGATGAGAGTCTCGTAGTGCAGATCGTAGATGGCGCCGGGCATGGTGCCCTGCCAATGCGCCATCAAACGCCGATAGGCGGCGTAGTATCGACCGATTTCTCGCAGATCATAGGAGAACGGATACCCGCTCTTGAACAGGGTTTTGTACATCGCGTGGCACACCGCCATCGGCTGCCTCACCACGTGCACGATGCGCGCGTTCGGCAGCGCGCGTCGAATCAGCCCGCAGTAGAGGTAATTCAGCGGCATCTTGTCGATGAAGCGGCCCGTTCCACCGTAGGCCGCCCGGGCTCGCGCCAGGTAATCGCGGCCGAGCGCCGGGAAATCGAGCATCGCGGAGAGCGCCACGAGCTCCTGCCGCGGCAGATCCGTTCGGCCGCTCTTGCGGCGCGCCGCATCGACCAGGCTGAGGGCGAAGCTGTCGAGCTCGCCCGCGGAGGCGATCGATGAGTGACTCGCGAGAATCCGCTCGACCAGCGTCGTGCCGCTCCTCGGCAACCCGACGATGAATATCGGATCCTGCGCGCTCGCCTCCGGCGAGGCGGCTGCGGGCATCGCGGGAAAGGCGCTTGCAATCCAGGCGGCGGTCGCCACGTCCACGGCCACGTCATACCGCAAATGCTCGCGCCGCCGGCGGGCACCGCGCTGCAGATGATCGAACGCCTCGATGTAGCGGCCGAGATCCTCGCATTCCTTGGCGAGTGCGTAATGAATTTGCACGTAGCCGCGCCAGTCGAGGTCGGGCCGCCGCGCCAGCGCCTCCAGTTCCGTAACGTGATTGCGCTCGGCGGTCTGAGCTCGAAGCTCGGAGCGGTTCAAATACGCCTCGAAATCCAGCGGCCGCTGCGCGATCGCCCGGTCGTAGTCCGCCTCCGCACCTTGCAGGTCGCCGAGGAAGCGCCGCACCGAGGCCCGATTGAAGGCGAATTGCGATTCCTCGGGTAGGAGTGCCACGGCGCGGTCGTAAGCCTCGAGCGCCCCCGCCTGATCGCCGGCGAAGCTGCGCACGGTGCCGATGGCATCCCAGGCGGCCGCATCGTTCCCGGCGCGCTCCGCCGCGGTATGCGCCGCTTCGAGGGCCGCGCTCCGGCGACCCGAGGTGAGCAAGCACTGCGCGCGCTGGATGGCGTAGCGCATATTGAGCGGATCGAGCATCGCCGCGCGTTCGATCGCCGCGAGCGCCGGCTCGGGCTCCTTGAGTGCCGTCTCGATGTGGCTCGCGGCAAGCCAGCCGTCCGCGAACTGCGGCGCCCGGGCGTTCAGCCGCCGGCAGGCGCTGCGCGCCGTGCTCCAGTCGCCGGCGCGCATGAGGCGGGATACTTCCCGCAGCTCGCGGATCGCGGATTCATCGCCGCGCTTGCCGTGCATGAGGCCGCCGTCAGCGCCGCTTGCGCCGCGCGGGCGACTCGAGATCGGCCATCCCGGGAATGTGCGCGGCGGTGATGTGTTGCGTGCAGTGCCGCCGGAAGGCTTCCGCCAGCCGGGTCTTCTTCAGCTCTTTCAGGGTCGCGATGCCGATGTGAACCGGCGGCAGGTCGCCGCTCAACGGCACCCGGCGCAGGCGGCGGCCGTCGAGCGCCATATCCGCGCGCGGGCGCACATTGGCCAGGGTATAGCCCAGGCCGTTCGCCACCAGCGTGCGCACCGCATCCATCTGTCGGGATGACCAGGCGATGGTAGGCTCCAGTCGTTCGCGGATGAACAGCGCCAGAAAGTACTCCCGGCTCATGGGCATGTCGAGCAGCACCATCGGCAACGGGGCGAGCTGAGCGAGCTTGAGCTCGGGCTCGCGCGCCAGCGGATGGGAGGCTCCGAGCAACGCGTACGGCGCGAGGCCGGCGAGCGGCGCGAACTCGATGTCCTCGCCGATCGCGAGATCATAGGTGACCGCGATCTCGGTTTCCGCCCGGCGCAGCGCGGCCAGCAATCCCTCCTGATCGTTCTCGGTCGAGCGCAGGCGCGCGTCGGGATAGGCCTTCAAGAAAGCGCTCGCGAGCTCCGGCATGACGATGGGCGCGAGCGTCGAGAACCAGCCGACCGACAGTTCCCCGCGCGGCAGGCGCCCCACGTCGGCAGCGGCCGAATACAGCCCGTCCGCCTGAGCCAGCAATTGCTTCGCATCGCGCAGCACCGCCCGCCCGGCCGGAGTGAGCGACAGGCCCTGCGCGTGATGACGCAGGAACAGCTGCACGTCGAGCTCGCGCTCGATGTGCGAGATGGCGGTGGAGATGGCCGGCTGGGAAATGCGGGCTCGCTTGGATGCGAGCGTGATGCTGCCGCTCTCGGCGGCTGAGACGAAATACGACAGCTGCCGGAGCGTGAACTTCATCGCGCGGCCTACCGATCGCCCGGCACGCCGAAGGCCGGGGCATGCCCCGGCGCGAGTGCGCGCAGCACATAGTCGTCGATTTGCGGAGCGTACACGTCCCACACCCGGCCGAGATCGGCCACGGGATCGTGCTCGCTCCAGTCGACGCGCAGATCCACGATCGGCCACGCCACCTCGCGCACCACCAGTAAGCCGGCCGAATGCAAAGCTCCCGCCTCCCCGCCGCGCGCCGCGCCCGCCTTGAGCGCCTCGAGCAGGCGCGCACCGAGATGGCCGCTCGAGCGCCCGAATGCCTCGACCATCGCCGCGGGAACCTCCGGGCTCGCGAGCAGGTTACCGGCGGCCGCGGCGTCGCTGCCGATGGCGGAGCTCACCGTGCCGAGCGCCTGCTCGCCCGAATGCACGGCCGGGGAGCCGCTCGCGCCGATCACCACCAGTTGCCGGTACGCGCCGAAGGGTGTCGCCGAGAGCGTCGCCGCGAGCGCTGCGCTCGCGCTCTCGCCCCGCGACAGGCGCTCGAGAATGAGCGGCGCCAGCGCCGGATCGGTGATGTTCTGAGTGGCCACGGCCCCCGCCCCGGCGCGCGCGTGCGCGCAGCGCGCGGCCACCGCCGGCGAGGACGAGGCGATCGCCATGCCGAACAGGCGCGCATCCGGGGAGCGCGCGACGATCGACAGAGTCAACGCTCAGCCCTCATCGGGAATCACCGCGATCGCGTCGATTTCGACCAGCCATTCCGGCCGGGCGAGCCCGGCGACCACCACCCCGGTGGACACCGGATACACCCCCTTGAGCCGGCGTCCGACGGTGCGATACACGGCCTCGCGATAGCGCGGGTCGGTGAGGTAGATGGTCACCTTGCAGATATGCTCGAGCGTGGCACCCGCTTCGCCGAGCAGTTGCTCGAGGTTCGCCATTGCCTGCTCGGCCTGCATCGCGGCGTCGCCGATACCGACGTTCACCGCCGTATCGAGCTCCTGTCCCACCTGGCCGCGCACGAACACCGTGGCTCCCCGGGCCACGACCACGTGGCACAGATCGTTGTCGAGCTTTTGCTCAGGATAGGTATCGCGGGTATTGAACTTGCGTATGCGCGTATGCATGAAAAGCTCCCCAGGAAACGCAATCGAACTCAAGGAACCGCTGTCTGAGAGCTCCCGCCGCGATGCCGCTCATGACCGCGCTCATGGAGAGCCGGGACCCTTGCGCCGGGGCTTGTGGACCCGTTCCGACAAGCCGGCGGCTTTGCGCACGAAGTCGAGCGGACCATCCCAGTCGAAATTCTGATACACCGCGGCCAGGTGCGCGAACGGCGGCGCTTGCGCAAACAGCTGGAAAGTGAGCCGGTGGCCGGCGTAATCGGAATTCAGCAGGTCGCGGGCGAACGCCAGGAGCTTGCGCCGGTCCTCCGCCATCCAGTCCTCGTTGACCGAGTAGAACTTGTCGAGCCAGGGTTTGGTCTCGGGCGCATCGAACGAGGACTTGTCGGGCGTCACGCAGATCTGGCCGCCGCAGAGCTCGCGCGCGATGTGCATCATTTCGTGCAGCTGGGAGCAGGCGAGCACCCGCCCGGTGTACAAGAGCGATCGGTTCGGCATCAACAGGCCCGCCGGGCTCTTCTCGGCGAGCGCAATCGCCGCGGTCAGGTGGGCGTTGATGCCCTCCCGGTAGACGGCCAGTTGCGACAGCTTCTCCTGCACCGCCTGCTGGTGGTCGAGGCCGGTCTGCCTCGCGTTGAACAGGGCCGCGCCGATCATCATGTCCGCGAACTTCAAATTGCGTTGCACGAAGGCGAACGCGGAATAGCGGTGCACGGTCGCCCGGATGAAAGCTGCGGCCTTGGTGTGCCGGTAGAAGAGCACGTTCTCCCAGGGGATCAGCACATCGTCGAAAATGACCAGCGCATCGACCTCGTCGAACTTGTTGGCGAGCGGATAGTCGACCGCGGGCCTGCGTCCGGCAAATCCGGTGCGGCAGATGAATTTGAGATTGGGCGAGCCGAGATCGCAGATGAAGCCGACCGCATAATCCGACAGGGCCGCGTTGCCCCAGTTCGCGATGGTCGGCTTGGTGAAGGCCTGGTTGGCGTATGCCGCGGCAGTCTCGTACTTGGCGCCGCGCACGACGATACCCGCATCGGTCTCCTTGACCACGTGCAGCAGCATGTCCGGGTCCTGCTCCTGGGGCGGCTTGGAGCGGTCCCCTTTGGGATCGGTGTTCGCCGAGACGTGGAACGGATCGTTGTCCACCACGGCCTTGATGTGGCGGCGGATGTTGGCCGAGAACTTCGGATCCACCTCGTCGAGCACGTCCTGCCCGTCGTAGAGCGACCACATCTCGCCGACCGTCTCGTCGCCCACGCGCGTCACCACGCCGCCGATCTCATCGAGCACCGCATCGGTCGCCCGGCGCTTGTCCCACCAATCCTCTCGCGTGCGCGGCAGCTTGTTGGCGACCGCATATCGGCCGCCCTCGTCTTCGTACGTGAGCACGTCGCGAGTGGCCGCCTCGTGCTGCATGTCGTAAATCCGCGCGCGCACGTCGATGAGCGGCTTCAGCATCGGATGCCGTGTGACATCCTTGACCCGTTGCCCGTCGATGTAGACCTCGCGGTTATCGCGGATCGAGTCCAGGTATTGCTCGCCGGTACGGATCATGGTGAACCCTTACTCCCCTTGAAACAGGGGTGCAGAGCTCCCCCTTGCGCCGCATGATCGCGCAAGTGCAGGCTTCGATAAACTCGCGAATTGCTGCAGGCTGGTTCCGAAATTCGAAATCAGGCGCCTCCCCCGATGCCTCCGCCCCGCCGCCGCAGCCCGCGTGCGAGGGCCTCCCGGCACGCAGGTCCTTGATTTGTCGAGCCCCACGGTCTTGATTGACAAGCCCCGGGCGGGTGCGTAGATTCCCCCCGCTTCATGGTCGGCGGCCCCTATTGCCCAGGTGGCGGAACTGGTAGACGCGCTGGTTTCAGGTACCAGTGGAGAAATTCGTGGAGGTTCGAGTCCTCTCCTGGGCACCACGTTATGTTTTCGGCGGTCGAGCTCCGCCCAAATCGCTCAGCTTAATCGCTCAGCTTAGTAGAGCGTCGTCGTTTGCGGGCGAGCTGTATTCTTCGCTCATATGCGCCAGCTTTTCGTACATTTCAGCAATGAGCATCAGCTGTTGCTGCACGCGGGGGTTTCTGACGCACGCGACCGAAGCTCGCACGAGCTTGGCCTCAGCCAGGTAGTCCTTATGGACCGGTTCCCCTTCCGACGACGACACAGTGAAATACCTCCCGGTATGGACCACCCCGGACGGTAGCAAGCGAGCCCGAGCGGCACAGGACGAGGCCGCGCGCTAACGCTCGTGGGAATCCTCCTACGCGCTGTAGTGTCGGCTCCCGACGCCTTATTCGTGGTGGAACGAATTTACGCCTCACGGACAGATGTGTATCCGCCTTGCGCAATCTTTCCACTCCGGTCGGCAATTCGCACCAGATCCCGACCGTCGTTCTTCGCGGCATAGAGCGCCGCATCCGCCCTTGCGATGAGATCCTCGAGCGAGCGCGTCGATGCGTCGCAGAACGCGAGCCCGGCGCTGAGCGAGACCTTCAGGCCGCCGGCCGTCGACGGCAGCCGGATCGTGAACATGAGCGTACGCAAGCGCTCGAGGCTCGCATGCGCGACCTCGGTCGGCGTGTCCGGCATCACCAGGAGGAATTCCTCGCCGCCCCAGCGGCCCAATATATCGGTGGTGCGCAGAGCCTCCCGCCCCGCCCGCGCAAACTCCCGAAGCACATGGTCGCCGGCGGCGTGACCGCAGCGGTCGTTGATCGCCTTGAAATGGTCCATGTCGATGACGGCGACCGTCAGCGGCCGGCCGGAGCCGGCCGCTGAGTCGATCGCCGCCACGGCCAGCTCCGCCGTGCGGCGCCGATTCGGAAGACCAGTCAAGGGGTCCTGGTTGGCGAGCGCGAGCAGCTGCGCCCGATATCTGCGGTTCGCCAGCAGGAAGTACCCGAGAAGCGCGATCACACCGGCGCCCAACAGCGCGAGCGCGCCGTTCAGACGAAGCTCTTTGCGTTGCCGTTCGGTCTGCTCCTGCGAGGACTCGAGTTCTCGCTTCAACGATGAATTGCGCTCGATTTCCCGGTCGGTCGCGAAGCGCGCGCGCAGGGCCCCGTCCTGCTTCACGCGGGCAGCATCATTCGCCGCCGTATAGCGGCTCAAGTATTCCTGAAGGTCGTCGTAAGCATGCCGGTAGTCGTGCAACGCGGCGTTCACCCGCGCACGCCATTCGTAGATCGCCGTCACCTCGCGCGGCGGCAGGTCCGCGCCTCCATGTTCGAGCACCCCGTCGAGCGTCGCCAGCGCCACCTGGGGCCGCCCCAGGCCGAGGTCGATGCGCGCCTCGAGCAGTCGGGCCTCCTTCGCCGACTTCCAGGCATCGCCGAACAGCCGGAGCGCGTTGTCACACTCGCGCCGCGCCGATTGCAGAGCGCCGAGCTCGATGTGCGCCTCGCACATCTCCATGTCGGCGAAGGCGATCGCTTGCGAGTCGTCGAGTGAGACGCTGAGTGCGCGGGCGGCGGTCAACTCGACGATCGCACCCCGGTAGTCCCCCATTTTCTTCAAGATCCGGCCGCGCATGAAACGCGCCACGGACAGCTCCGTCGCAGCGTCGTGGGCGGAATCCCAGTCGATCTGTTCCTGGTTCAGGCTGAGCGCCTGGTTGTAGTCGCCCAAGTCGCGCATGACCATCGAGAGGTTTTCTGCGGAAGCGACGTGCGCTTCGGCCTCAGGTTGCTGCGCGCTCGATCGATAGGCCTGCGTCAGCGTGGCCACCGCCAGATCCTCGCGGCCCGACCGATGCTCCAGAAGACCGCGTATGACGAGCAGGCACTGCTCGGCCGCGGAGCCCGGTGTCTGCAGCTGGCGTTCCTGTTCCGCGGTCCGCATGCCCGTGCCGATGCCGGCCGCGTCGTAGACGCTGCCGAGATAAGCGAGCATCAACGCCACGTGCACCGGATCGCGCGGATCGGCCGCGAGCGCCAGGCCCTGCTCGGCACTTTCACGGGCTCCCGCATCGAGCTCGAGGACTCCTTGCGCCTCCGCCGCGACGGCGTACAAGGAGGCAGTGCGCGAGATCGCCGCGCCGTCGACGCCCGCGGCGGCGCCCGGATGTCCCGTGTCCCGTGCGGTGTCGAGCAAGCGCTGCGACTGCCGCAGCGCCGCCCTAGCGTCCTTGCCCACCAGCTCCTGCAGCGCGCGCATCTGCGGGTCGGGGTTGGGGAGACAATAGCCGAAAGTGGCCATGGGTAGGCAAGCCGCGGCCGCACACAGCCAGGGCCACCACCCGAGTCTCGATGAGCTGGAAGCGCGCGGGCAGCCCTGCTTGAAGGAGTCCATGGAGACCCGCAACGCTACGTCGTCGGATTGCGCAGGGCGACCCCACAGGTCACGGTTTTTACACCTTGATATTTGCCCGCGTGCAACGCCGCTCGCCAATGCTGTGCGCGCAACCGTCAATCGGACCGTCTGTGACCCACGTCCTAGTGGCAAGTTACCGGCGGCTGGCGCATATTTGGACTTAATCAACAACAAAGCTGGCTGCCCGAAGGGAACCCCCCATGGCTTCATCTTTCTTGGATCGCGCGAGCACGGTCGCACCTCTCGGATACAACCGCTTCCTGGTCCCCCCGGCGGCGCTTGCCGTCCACCTGTCGATCGGCCAGGTGTATGCCTTCTCCACGTTCAACCTCCCGCTGACCAAGCTGCTCGGCGTCACCCATTCGGTGCCCGGCGATTGGGATTTGAAGGAGATCGGCTGGATATTCTCGATCGCGATTGCCTTTCTAGGCGCGGCGGCCGCGCTCTTCGGGCGCTGGGTGGAACAGGTCGGACCCAGAAAATCCATGTTCGCCGGCGCCTTGTGCTTCGGTGGCGGATTCATCGTCTCGGCCATCGGCATTCACTATCATTGGCTCTGGTTGCTGTACCTCGGATACGGCGTGCTCGGCGGCTGCGGGCTCGGTATCAGCTACATCTCGCCGGTATCCACCCTGATCAAATGGTTTCCCGACCGGCCTGGCATGGCAACCGGCATGGCAATCATGGGTTTCGGTGGTGGCGCGCTGATCGCCGCACCCCTGTCGGTCATCCTGATGAATCACTTCAAGACGCCCACCTCGAATGGCGTGCTCGAAACCTTCGTGACCATGGGTGTCATCTATTTCATGTACATGATGATCGGCGTGTATTCGGTGCGGGTGCCGGCCGAGAACTGGAAGCCGGAGGGCTGGACGCCGCCGGTAAAGCCGCCGCCGCTCGTGACGCAGGCGCAGGTCGCGGTCGACGCGGCATGGCGCACCCCGCAGTTCTGGCTGCTGTGGATGGTGCTTTGCATGAACGTGACGGCCGGCATCGGGGTGCTGGGCCAAGCCTCGCCGATGATCCAGGAGATCTTCACCGGCCGCGTCACGCCGCAGATGGCGGCCGGGTTCGTCGGTCTGTTGAGCCTGTTCAACATGCTCGGGCGCTTTTTCTGGGCGAGCGCTTCGGACTACATGGGGCGACGCAACACCTACTTCGTGTTCTTCGCGCTCGGCATCCTGCTCTATTCCACGGTGCCCTCGATCGGCTCCGCGGGCTCGATCCCGCTGTTCGTCGCGGCCTTCGTGATCATCTTGTCGATGTACGGCGGGGGCTTCGCCACCATTCCGGCGTACCTGCGCGATGTCTTCGGCACCATGCACGTGGGCGCGATCCATGGACGGCTCCTGACCGCGTGGTCGGCCGCGGGCGTGTTGGGACCGGTCCTGATCAATTACATTCGTGCGTATCAGATCGAGCACGGCGTACCCAAGGCACAAGCCTATTCGGTCACGATGTACATCATGTGCGGGCTGCTGCTCATCGGCTTTATTTGTAACTTTTGCATGCGCCCGGTGAACGAGAAGTACCATTATCGAACGACCGCTGGCGGAACCACCGCGGGGCGAACGACCGCTGCCAGCACCTGAGGAGACGGCCATGAAAACCCGAGGGATCATTCTCTGGTTGGCAGTGGGCATTCCCCTACTGTGGGGCGTGCTCAAGACCCTGCAAAATGCCATGAAGCTTCTTTAGACCAATCGCAGGAGATTCCTCATGAACCTGAGCATGAGCCTCAGCATCGCGCCGCTCGTCGCCCTGATCGCGGGACTGCTCATATTGATCGTTCCGCGGCTGCTCAATTTCATCGTCGCCATCTATCTGATCATCACGGGCCTTTTGGGCCTGTTCCCGCATCTGCGGTAGCCGGCATTCCGCGGCCGGCATTCATAGGAGTCCGGCAAGTGTGTCCCCGTTGGGGCTGCCGAGGCCCGTGCAGGCGTCCCAACCCGCCGTTGCCGCATAGTCGCCGTTGTTGCCCTGGGTGATGTCGCGGCAGCCGCGCGGATTCTGATAGAGCTGCGGATTGATCAGGCCGGCGTTCTTGCCGGTCGAGGCGTTGATCCGTGCAATCAATGCCGCCCACAGCGGTGCCACCGCGCTGGTTCCGCCGATGACGCTGTCGGTGCCGTCGACTCTCACGTCATAGCCGGTGCCAGGATCCGCATCACCCGCGACATCGGGAACCCCGCGCATGCTCAAGGGCACGGTCCGGCCCTTGGTGGTCGAGGCGCTCAAACCGCTTTGCCAGGCGGGTACGGCGAAGAAGCTCGAGATGCCGCCGCCGGTCGCTCCGCCATTGGCGCCATCGTTCCAAACGGTCTCGCTCGAGATGGCGGTTTGTGTCGCCTGCAACCGCGTCCCGCCGCAGGCGAGCACGTGAGGACTCGAGGCGGGAAAGTCGACGTGATCGCCGCCGCTGCTGACCCCATCCGAGGAGCCGTTGTCGCCGGCGGCGACGCATACCGTGAGCCCAAGGGCCGTGGCCGCCTGGAATGCCTCGTCCATGGCGCTCATGGCCTGCGGTGTCCAGGTCGACTCCGCGCTGCCCCAGCTGATGGACAGGACCGACGGGTTGTTGGCGGTATCATGGATCGCGGTAGTGATGGCATCGAGAAAGCCTGCGTCGGTATTGGGCGCGAAATAAACGGCGATTCTCGCCCCCGGCGCGATCGACCCCACGACCTCGATGTCGAGCATCACTTCTCCATCGGGCCCTTCGGCGTCGCCGGTCGGGCTGTTGCCCACCTGGTCCACCGAGACCGCGGTGACCGACGGAGACTGCACGCTCAGCCCGGAAAAATACGCATTGAGATCGGCGGGTCGGTAACCGCCGCCGAGCTCGATGAGGGCGACGCACTGGCCGGCGCCCGTGCTCGCGGGATATCCGTAGAAGGCGGCGACTTCCGGGGGGGTGTAGGACAGGGGCGAGGCCGCATGTCGAAAGATGTTTCCGGGTGCGCGCCGTACCCGAAAATGCGGTCTGGCTTGCGGGCGGTTGTCGAGGCCAAGAATCGCCTCGACCACGCCGTCCCACTCGGCGGGCAGGTAAATGCCGCCGGTACGGCCTCGATAGGTTCCGCCGGCGTGCGACATGTGATACAGCCGGATGCCGAAGGCCGCCGCGAATTGCGCCACCGTTCCCGCCAGAACGACCGTGCGCCGCGCCGCGTGCTCCTGGACCACGGCGAGGCCCTGAGATTGCGCGAACGCATGCACCCGCGCGAGATCGGCGGCATCCGCGCCGTGGTCGCGCGCGAATTCGTCGCGGCTCAGATGGCCGACCTTTTTGCCGGCGGCGAGATCGGCCACGCGAGCCTGCATCGCCGGCCGGCCGCGGCGCCGAACCAGCACCGTCACCTCCAGACGTTCGGACGGGTCCGCGGGACCGATCACCCGTGCGCCCGGCAGCGCCAATCGCTCACTGCCCTTCAAGAGGATTTTGGCCATTTCTCTTTCCTTCGACAGTAGTGGGTTGGCGAAGTCTACGACGAACGCTCGAGCTGCCGCCGCTGTCGCCGCCGGCAAACACTCGTAGGAATCCGGGTACGCGTGTCGGTCGGAGGCTAATCGCGAGCCGTGCGCCGGCCCGACCCGCGGCGTCCGGCCGCACCGGGGGCCGCCCCCGCTTGCCGGTCCATCTCGCCACGCAACTGAGCCTTGGCGCCGGTGGAGATCGCCCCGAGCTTGGCCTCGATCAGGGCCAGGTCCGGCTTCGGGCCGCGCACGTGCGACTCGAGCGCGCGCCGCATGACCCGCAGGTGTTCGGGGGTCGTGCCACAGCATCCGCCGATGATGCGCGCGCCGGCGTCGAGCGCGAGGCCGGCATAAACGGCCATGAGCTCGGGTGTGCCGTTGAAGCGAATCGCGCCGTCGACATATTGAGGAATTCCGCAGTTCGCCTTGGCGACCAGCACCGCGGAAGGATCGGACGCCGCAGCGAGGTTCACGATGGAGGCGACGAGCTCGGACGGACTCACCCCGCAATTGCTGCCGCAGGCCGCGAGGTGGTGTTTTCGATGCAGCCCCGCGAGATCCGAAGGCGTGATGCCCATCATCGTGCGTCCGTTGGTATCGAAGCTCAAGGTGGCGACCACCGGGAGCCCGACCGAGCGTGCGCCAGCGACCGCCGCCTCCGTTTCCTCGACCGAGGACATCGTTTCGATCCAGAGCAGATCTGCGCCGCCGCGCGCGAGCGCCGCCGCCTGTTCCGCGAACGCGTCGCGCGCGTCCTCGAGGCTCAAAGGCCCGAGCGGCTCGAGGATCTCGCCGGTGGGTCCCACGCTGCCGCCGACCAGCACCGTGCGCCCGGCGCGATCGGCCTCGCCTCGGGCGATGGCGGCGGCTTTTTCGTTGAGCTCCGCCACCCGCGCGCTCGCCTGGTGGAGCTTCAGGCGGTAGCGCGTGCCGCCGAAGGTGTTGGTCAAGATAATGTCGGCGCCGGCATCGACGAAGGCGCGCTCGAGATCCGCGATCACCTCCGGTCGGGAGGCGTTCCAGAGCTCCGGCGCATCGCCCGATTGCAAGCCGCGGTCGAACAGGTTGCTTCCGGTGGCACCGTCGGCGAGCAGCCAGGGGCGCTCCGCCAGCAGGGAGGTCAGTCGGTCAGTCATACGTGCAGTTTACCCAAGTAGCCCGCGCCGGGGCATGGCCGGCTCCCCTCATGCAAAGGGATGCTTGCGAAAGATCGTCTGGTCGCGATCCGGTCCGGTGGAAATGATATCGATCGGCACCTCGAGCAGCGCCTGGAGGCGCTCGAGATAGCTGCGCGCATTCTCGGGAAGATCCTCGTAACGGGTCTTGCCGATGGTGCTCTGCTTCCAGCCCGGCAGCTCCTCGTAGACCGCCTCGCAGCTGCCGAACTGGTCGCACAGCAGAGGCGGTGTCGAGGCGAGGGCGCCCTCGATCCTGTAGCCCACGCAAACCCGGATGGTGTCGAGTCCGTCCAGCACGTCGAGCTTGGTCACGCACAGCGAGGAACAGCTGTTGTTGACGATGGAGCGGCGCAAGGCCACCGCGTCGAACCAGCCGCAGCGGCGCCGGCGCCCGGTGACCGCACCGAACTCGTGCCCCACTTTGGACAAATGCTCGCCGTACTCGTCGAACAGCTCGGTCGGAAACGGGCCGCCGCCGACCCGGGTCGTGTACGCCTTGACGATGCCGAGCACGTCGTGAAAGCGCCGCGGCCCCAGTCCGGTGCCCGCAGCCGCTCCGCCGGCGGTGGTGGTCGAGGAGGTCACGAACGGATAGGTGCCGAGATCCACGTCGAGCATCGCACCCTGCGCGCCCTCGAACAGCACGTTGCGGCCTTCGACGCTCAGCGCCTCGAGAATGCCGGTCACATCCGCGACCAGCGGCTGCAGGCGCTCGCCGAGCGCGAGATTCGATTCGAGCTCGGCCTGAAAATCCACCGGTGCCGTGTGAAAATAGCGCTGCAGGATGAAATTGTGATAGTCGAGCACCTCGCCCAGCTTGGCGGCGAAGCGCTCGCGATGAAACAAGTCGTTCACGCGCACCGCGCGCCGCGCCACCTTGTCCTCGTAGGCCGGTCCGATGCCGCGCCCGGTGGTGCCGATGGCATTCGCACCGCGAGCTTTCTCGCGCGCGCGGTCGAGCGCCACGTGCGAAGACAGGATCAGCGGACAGGCCGGGCTCACCCGCAGGCGCTCGAACACGGGCACACCCTTGTCGATGAGCATCTGCGCTTCTTTGAACAGCGCATCGAGCGAGAGCACCACGCCGTTGCCGATCAGGCACTGCACCCCGGCGTGCAGGATGCCGGAGGGGATCAGCGACAGCACGGTCTTTTCGCCGCCGATGACCAATGTATGTCCGGCGTTGTGACCGCCTTGAAAGCGGGCCACGGCCTGCACCTTGTCGGTGAGCAGATCGACGACCTTGCCCTTGCCTTCGTCGCCCCACTGCAAGCCGATCACGATCAGATTCTTAGCCATTGCGTGCCATCCATAAAAGCGCGAGCCCGACAATCATGCTGATCAAGCCGCCCCAGCGCAGCTGCGCCGGCTCCGTTTGCGACAGCTTCGCCATGAGCCGCTTGGTGGCGGCGGGATTCAGGAACGGCAAGATGCCCTCGAGAACCAGATACAGCGCGAACGCACCGCCCAGATAGCGCGCCAGCTCGGCCCAACCGATATCCATCCCCATGAGAGTCAACGCTGCGGTCGGGTTTCGGGTTTATTGAAGTACTTGAGGTAGGCATTGTCGGGCGCAATCACCAAGAGGTCGCCCTGCGTGCCCACCGATTCCCGATAGGACTGCATGCTCCGGTAGAAGCTGTAGAACTCGGGGTTCTTCGAGTACGAATTCGCATAGACCTCGCTCGCCGCGGCGTCGCCCTGGCCGCGCGTCTGGCCGGCCTGGCGGGAGGCATCGGCGAGAATCTCCGTGGTCTCCTTGTTGGCCTCGCCGCGGATGCGGTCCGAGGCCTCGACGCCCTCCGCACGCAGCTTGGCCGCCTGCGCCTTGAAGGTCGCGCGCATGCGGTCGAACACCGATTCCTGTACCTGCTGCGGCAGATCGATCTTGGTGATGCGCACGTCCACGAGCTCGATCCCCAGTTGCTGCGCGAACGGACGCGCCGTCTTCATCATCGCGTCGGTGAATTCCTCACGGCCCGCGGTCACCACCTGCTGCAAGGTGCGCTGCGTCACCACGGTCTTGATGCTGTCGCGGATGGTCTCGCGCAGGCGGGCGTTGGCGACATCCTGGCTGCCGCCGGTGGTCTCGAAATACAGGCGCAGATTGGTGATCCGCCACTTGACATAGAAATCGATGGTGAGCTGTTCCTGTTCCCGGGTGAGGAAGTGCTCCGACTGATACATGTCGGTGAGGATGCGTCCGTCGAACCGGGTGACCTCGTTGACCAGCGGAATCTTCACGTGCAAGCCGGGCTTGAAATCGGATTCGATGATCTCCCCGCCGGTGGTCTTGATGGCAAGCTCCCCCTCGCTCACCGTGAACAGGCTGGCGCGCGCGACCAGAATGAGCACGACCAGGCTCAGCATCACGTACAGGAGCTTGGTCTGCATCAGCGTACTCCCCGCGCGCGCGCCGGGTCCTCGGGCGGAGATACCTGCACTTCCGAACTGTGCGAGCCGGAGCCGCCCGCGCTATCTCCCGAGCCGGAGCTCGGCGGCGCGCCCGGCGACATCAGTTTGTCGAGCGGCAGGTACAGCACGTTGCCCGCGCTCTTGGTATCGACGATGACCTTGCGCGCGTTCTTGTAGACCAAGCTCATAGTGTCCAGGTATATGCGCTCGCGAGTGACGGCCGGCGCACGCTCGTATTGAGCCAGCACCTGATCGAATCGTGCGGTCTCGCCCTGCGCGACCGCGACCACCTGCTGGCGGTAGGCATCCGCCTCCAGCAGCACCTTGGCCGCCTCGCCGCGGGCACGCGGAACCACGTCGTTGCGGTAGGTCTCCGCGTCCTGCTGATAGCGCTGACGGTCCTTGTCGGCCTTGATGGCGTCGCGCTGCGCCTCCTGCACCGCCTCGGGAACCACGACCTCCTCGAGCCGCACGCCGATGATGTGCACCCCTATGTCGTAACTGTCGATGGTGCGCTGGAGCGTCGCCATGGCGTGGTCGGTAATGCTCGAATCGAAGGCCAGCGCCTTGTCGAGCGAGGACTGGCCCACGGCCTCGCGCAGCGCGCTTTCGCTCACCTGCCGCAAGGTATCCTCGACCCCCCTGACACGGAACAGATACTTGCTCGGATCGGGCTGCGTGTACTGAACCGCGGAGCGCACCTCGACCAGATTGGTGTCCGCGGTCAACATCTGCGCATCGTCCTGGACGCTGTACGGCTGCGAGACATTCACGATCACCTTGCGCTCGATGGGCCACGGAAGGTGCCAGTTGTAGCCGGGTCCCACGGTCCGCACGTAGGCGCCGAAACGCAGCACCACGGCGCGTTCCTGGGCATCGACACGGTAGGCGCCGCTCGCCACCCAGACCGCGCCGATCAGCACGGCGACCGTGCCGAATCCCCTGGCGAAGCTCGGCGAGCTCGCGCTCGGGCCCCCGCCGCCGCCGCTGCGCCCGAACAGCGCGGCGAGCCGCCGCTGCAGATTGCGCAGTACGTCGTCCAGATCGTTCTGCGAATGCGGCGGTCGATTCCACGGATTGCGCTTCTCGCCGCCAGGTTCGTTCCAAGCCATGCGTATGCCTAGTTTCTGTGTCGGATGGGGCAGTCTAATAGTAGGAGGCCCGGCATTCTAACAGCCGACCGGCACCCCACAAGATCGCCGCTCAAGCTACGCGCTGTTCGTGCTTTTCGGGGGTTTTCACGAGATCGACGCCCCGATTGCCCAAAAGCTTGGTCATTTCGGCGCCATCCAGCTCCACCTCGAGCTCCCAGCTGCCGTCGTCGCATTGGTGCTCGGCACGCACGGCATTGCGCCGGTACAGATCGGAGCGCACCGAGGCCGCGGGCATTTGCAGGTGGAGCGTGCGGCGGATCCGGTTGGGCCGCACCGCCTGGGCAATGGCATCGCGCAGCGGGTCGAGGCCGGCACCGGTCACCGAGGACACCCAGACTCGTGCCGGCACACCGTCGGGCCCAAGCTCCACGCGCGGCGCTTCCCGCATCGCCGGCTCGTCCAGCAGATCGATCTTGTTGAACACGGTGAGCTCGCGCATCTCGCCCGCGCCGATGCCGGTCAGCACCTCGCGAACCTGCGCGATGCGCTCGCTCCGCAACGGGTCGCTGGCATCGACCACATGCAGCTTGAGGTCCGCATCGCGCGCTTCCTGCAAAGTCGAGCGGAATGCGGCGATCAGCTCGTGCGGCAGCTGACGCACGAAGCCCACGGTGTCGGCGAGCACCACTTCGCCGATTCCCGCGAGCTTCACCCGCCTCACCGTGGGATCCAGGGTGGCGAACAGCTGATCCGCAACGTAGGTATCGCTGCCCGTGAGACGATTGAACAGCGTCGACTTGCCCGCGTTGGTATATCCGACCAGCGCCACCGTGGGCACCGGCACCTCGCGGCGCACGTGGCGTCCCGTCTCGCGTTGGCGCGCAAGCTTGTCGAGCCGGCCGCGCAGCGTCCGAATGCGCTTGGCGATCAGGCGGCGGTCGGTTTCGAGCTGAGTCTCGCCCGGGCCTCGCAGGCCGATGCCGCCCTTTTGACGCTCGAGGTGAGTCCATCCGCGCACCAAGCGCGTGGCGAGATGCGAGAGCTGTGCCAGCTCCACCTGGAGCTTGCCCTCGAAGCTTCGTGCACGTTGCGCAAAAATGTCGAGAATCAATCCATTACGATCCAAAACTCGACATTCGGTCAGTTTTTCGAGGTTGCGCTCCTGACTTGGAGAAAGCTCCTGGTCAACCAGCACGACCTCGGCGCCGAGCTCCGCGGCACGGTTGCGGATCTCCTCCGCTTTGCCGGTGCCGACGAAATACTTCGGATCGGGCCTGGGTCGGGACGCCAGGACCACGCCCACGGGAACGGCCCCGGCCGAGGCGGCCAGGGCCTTGAATTCCGCAGCATCGTGGGGATCGGCCGGATGCCCTACACCCACGCCGACCAACAGGGCCCGCTCGCCACCCCGGGGGCGTTCAAACAATGGGGACGCGCCTGCCTGACGCTCGACGCCGGGCGCAAATCATTCGACGATGGCCGGTTCCGTCACTTCACCGTCCTCGCCGGTCGGCAGCCGCACATTGCGCGCCGGAACCACCGTGGAGATCGCGTGCTTGTACACCATCTGGCTCACGCTGTTCCTCAGCAAAACGACGAATTGATCGAACGAATCGATCTGTCCCTGCAGCTTGATTCCGTTCACCAAGTAGATCGAGACGGGCACGCGTTCTTTGCGCAAAGCATTCAAAAAGGGATCCTGAAGCGACTGGCCACGGGCCATTGGAGAGCTCCTTGTTTTTTGTGTCATTGACATTGCCGCGTCACTTCCTTGCGCTTGGCAAATACCGGTTAAATCCTAGCACAGCGACAGGTAGGTAGGCTAAACGTATGTCCATCCGGCAAACCCGCACTCTGACAGTGCACTTGCAACCATGGATGCCGCATGCGGATGCATGGAATCGAGCCAAGTCGCACCTTGTCGTCGCCTGAGCCACGTCAATTGCCGCTTGGCGAGTTGCCGCGTTGCCACAACCGCTTTTTCTTTGGCTTCATCCAATCCACATCGCCCTGCCAGGAACATCCATGCCTGACGATATCCGACCGCGCGCATCGATGGATGTTCCGCGGTCAGGTCAGATCTTTCGTAGAGCGTCCGCACCTCGGAGAGAAAACCCGCCGCCAGCATGGCCCCGAAGCGCTCCGCGATGCGCCGGTGCAGATCGCCGCGCTCGCCCGGTGCCAGCACCAATTCCAGCACCTCGACGCCCTCCAACACGTTCGCATGTCGATGTTGCAGCCGTGTGATCGGCAACCCGGTGGCACGGTACACCTCCAGGGCGCGCTGTATGCGCTGAGGATCGTTCGCGTGGATGCGGGCCGCCGCCGCCGGGTCGACGCGCGCGAGCTCCTCGTGCAGAGCGGCCCAGCCGTGCACGGCCGCTTGCGCGTCGATCTCCCCGCGGATGCGTGGGTCCGCCGCGGGAAGCTCGGCGAGCCCGGCCGTGAGCGCGTGGAAATACAGCATGGTGCCGCCGACCAGCAGCGGTTGGCGCCCGCTCGCCCAAATCTTGCGCATGGCTTGTGTCGCATCGCGCACGAACTCGCCGGCCGAATAACTCGTTACGGGGTCGCGAATGTCGATGAGATGGTGCGCGATGCGCTCGCGGGTCTTGAGGTCCGGCTTCGCGGTGCCGATGTCCATGCCGCGATAAACCTGCGCGGAGTCGACGCTCACGATCTCGAACGGGAATTGCTCCGCCAGCCGAAGGGCGAGATCCGACTTGCCCGCGCCGGTGGGACCCATCAGCAGCAGCGCGCATCGGCGCTGGAGCGCGGGCGGCGGCGCCGCCGGGTCTCGAGGCTCGAGGGCGCGCATGTCAGCGCCCGCGCATGAACAATCGATCGAGCTCACCCAGCGACAGCCGCACCCAGGTGGGCCGCCCGTGGTTGCACTGATCGGCTCGCGGCGTTCGCTCCATCTCGCGCAGCAGTGCATTCATTTCCGCGAGCGTGAGATTGCGCTGCGCGCGCACCGCCGCATGGCAGGCCATGGTGCCGAGCAAGTGGTTGATCGATTCCTCGACCCGGCGCGAATGTCCGGTCTCGAGCAGGTCCGACAGTACATCGCGCACCACGCCGGCCGGATCGCGTCCCGCCATGAGGCTCGGGATCCCGCGCAGCGCCACCTCCCCCGGGGCGAGCCGCGAGACGGCAAACCCCAAAGCCGCGAACTCCGCCGCATGCAGCTCGGCGGCTTCGGCCTGTGCCGGTGTCACGCGCAAGATCTCCGGGACCAGCAATTGCTGTTGCGCCGTTTCGCCCGACAGGAGTTTTTTCATGCGTTCATACATGACCCGCTCGTGAGCGGCGTGCATATCCACCAGCACCATGCCGTCCGCGGTCTGCGCGAGGATGTAGACGCCATGCAGTTGAGCCACGGCGAAGCCGAGCGGCGCCTCTCCCTCGGCGCCGGCCCCGTCGATCGGGGCGGTCCCCTCGGCAGGGCCGGTCCCCTCGTCAGGGGCGATGGCATCGGCCCGGGCGTCCTCGCCTCCCGGATCGCGTACCGTGAAGCGCGGGTCCACGGCCGCATCGAACGCGACGTTCGCCCCCGAGTCCCGTGAACGATCGGCGGGTTGATCGAGGAAACGGCGGTACGCATCGATGGCCCCGCGCCCGGCCGGCCGATCCGGCAACACGAAGCGACCCTGACTCGGTGCAGCGGCACCGGAGGCAGGCGCACCACCGGTCAGCCAGGCGGCGGGGGCACTGCCCGAGGACTCGGCTCTCGGCCGCGTACCGGCCAGCACCTGCTCGAGGGTGCGGAACAGGAACTCATGCACGCCGCGCGACTCGCGGAAACGCACCTCGAGCTTCTGCGGATGGGCGTTCACGTCCACCAGCATGGGGTCCATCTCCAGATACAGCACGTAGGCGCAAAAGCGTCCGTTGAACAGCACGTCCTGATAGGCGAGGCGCGCCGCGCCCGCGATCAGCTTGTCGCGCACGAAGCGGCCGTTCAGAAAGGCGAATTGCAGATCGGCCTGGCTGCGCGAGAAGGTCGGGAGGGCCAGCCACCCGCGCAGGCGCGAATTCTCGAGCTGGTGCTCGAGCTCGAGCGCGTGGGCCGCGAATTCCTCGCCGCAGAGCTTAGCCACCCGCGCCAGGCACTCCGCCGGCGAGCGGGCCGGCGCCAATCCCCACACGGTTTTGCCGTTGTGCACGAGCGCGAAGCCCACCGCAAAGCGCGACAGCGCGAGCCGCTCGAGCATGCGCAGGATGTGCTGATACTCGGTGGCCTCCGTGCGCAGGAACTTGCGGCGCGCCGGCACGTTGAAGAACAGATCGCGCACCTCGAGGGTGGTGCCGTGCGGGTGCGAGGCCGGCGAAGGAGCGCTGATCACGCCCTCGCGGGCCTCCACGCTCCACGCGTGTTCGGCCTGTTGCGAGCGCGAAGTCAAGGTGAGCCGCGACACCGAGGCGATGCTTGGCAATGCTTCGCCGCGAAACCCGAGCGTCGCCACCCGCTCCAGATCCGACAGCGAGGCGATTTTGCTGGTCGCGTGTCGCGACAGGGCGAGCCCGATTTCACCGGGCGGGATGCCGATGCCGTCGTCGCGCACGCGGATCAACCCGCATCCTCCCCGCTCGAGCTCGACCTCGATGCGCCCCGCACCCGCATCCAGGGAGTTCTCGACCAGCTCCTTGACCACGGAGGCCGGCCGCTCGATCACCTCGCCGGCAGCGATTTGATTGATGAGCTCATCGGCAAGTACTTGAATGGGCAAGCGGCACCTCGCGAAGGGCGCATTTTCGCACAGCCGGCGGCGGAGGGGTCGGCGGTGGACGGGTCATCGCTCGAGGTCGACGCGATGGCGCTGCGGCGTCGGAGCTACAGCGTCGGCGGTTTTGCGTCCGTGTCGTGCTCGGCGGTGGCGAGCTCGGGCCGCGACGCGCCCTGGGCCAATTGCGCAATGCGAGTGCCGGCCGGAGGGTCGGAATAGAAGTATTCACGCAATCCCCGATGGATGGCGGTGGCGAGCTTTTCCAGATGTGAGGCGTTGCGAAGGTGCATCTCCTCCGCGGGATTGGAAATGTAGGCCGTCTCGATCAGCATCGAGGGGATATCGGGCGACTTCAACACCATGAAGCCGGCCTGCTGGACCAGCGGCCTTCGCACCTCGCCGACCAGATTCAATTGATGCAGCACGTGCTCCGCGGCGGTGTGGCTGGCCGTCAGCGAAGCGCTCTGCGAGAGATCCAGGAGAACGGAGGCGAGCATATCGCCCTTGTTCTCGAGCGACACGCCGCCGATCAGATCCGCGGCATTCTCGCGCTCCGCGAGCCAGCGTGCCGCCTCGGTGCTGGCGCCGTGCTGCGAGAGGATGTAGACCGACGAGCCATCGACGCTGCGGTCGCGGACCGAATCGGCATGGATCGACACGAACAGGTCCGCCTGATGCGCGCGGGCGCGGCGCATGCGCTCACGCAGCGGCACGAAGTAATCGCCATCGCGCGTCAGCACCGCTCGCATGCCGGGCTCGGCGTCCAACTGGCGCTCGAGTACGCGCGCGATCGCCAACGTGACGTTCTTCTCCTCGGTACCGTTCTTGCCGATGGCGCCGGAGTCCTCGCCGCCATGGCCCGGATCGATCGCGATGATGAGATCGCGCGCTTGCGGCGGCGCATGCTGCACCTTGACGGGAGCCTCGATCTCGGTGTCGCGGGAGATCGTCTCCGTGCTTGGCGCCGTCAGGCGCGCGCCCCGCCCGGCAATCTCGACGACGAGTCGATAACCGGTTGCGCCGCTACGGGTCGCGAGCACGCTCCTCGGCCGCATCGAGTGCGACAGATCGAGCACGATGCGTTCGCCGAAGGCGTTGTGTGCCATGCGCACTTGCTTCACCGGGCCGACGCCGCCGGGCGCCCGGCGCGCCGCCGTCGCGAGCCGCGCGCCGGCCACGTCGATGACGATCCGATCGGGATTTTCGAGCGCCATGACCTTGTGCGGAGCGCGCGCGGACAGGTCCATGACCACGCGGACTTCCTCAAGATTGGCCGTGAGCTTCACGGCCCCAATCTCGACCGCTCCGGCCGGGATTGCCAGGAGCACCGCGACGATCGAAGTCACGAGACCGGAGCGCAGGCAACTCATGGGCGGTAAGTTACCCATGAACGATTATTTTTTCAAGTCAAATTAGATAGATAGGGAGTTAATCTGGTGTCATTCCGTAAGTTTCTGAGCCAAGCCATACCGACGGGCCCATGCGAATGCAGCCGCGCCACCCGCGCCGAGTCGGCGAAACTCAGCTGCAACTCGAGATCCGGCGCAGGCAACGCCTGTTTCCCCCTGTCCGGCCACTCGATGAGCAGCAGGCAGCCGGGCCCGGCGTAATCCCGCAGGCCCAGCTCCTCGACCTCCGAGGTCCCGCTGAGCCGGTAGAGATCGACGTGCACGCAGGTCAGGCCCTCGGGCCGATAGGTCTCGACCAACGTGAAGGTGGGGCTGCGAATCAAGCCGGAGACCCCCAGCGCGCGCAGCAAGCCGCGCACGCAGGTCGTCTTGCCGGCTCCGAGGTCGCCCTCCAGAAACAGCGCGGCCGGTCCCGCCGGCGCGCCGGGGAAGCTGCCGGCGAGCACGGTACCGAGCGTCTCGGTAGCCTCGGCATCGGGCAGGTCGAGGGCGATGGAGGGATGCGCGGATGGAGGCATGCGGCTTCAGGTCGTGGATTGGAGGTCGCCGTCGCCCGCGGCGCCGGTTGGCCATTATAGGGGCCGACGGCGTAGCCTTTGCGTGTGAGCCATCCGATGACGACGAGTGCCTTCGATGCCGGCGCGCTGCTCGAGCGCATGCGAGCCTGGGCATCCGAATTGGGTTTTGCCCGGATCGGCGTCGCGAGCATCGATCTTTCCGTGGACGAAAGCCATTTCCTCGACTGGCTCGAGCAGGGGTTTCAGGGAGAGATGACTTACATGTCCCGGCATGGGTTGAAGCGCTCCCGGCCGGCGGCGCTCGTACCCGGCACGGTCAGCTGCATCAGTGCCCGCATGGATTACTGGCCGTCCGAAGCCGCGGACGCGCAGGAGGTGCTGGAGGACGGCGGTGCCGCCTACCTGTCGCGCTACGCGCTCGGCCGCGACTACCACAAGCTCGTGCGCCATCGTCTGCAAAAGCTCTGCGACCGGATCGCGCAGGCGATCGGACCGTTCGGCTACCGGGCATTCGCCGACAGCGCTCCGGTGCTGGAGAAGGCGCTTGCCCGCAACGCGGGGCTCGGCTGGATCGGCAAGCACACGAATTTGATCGATCGCCATGCGGGATCCTATTTCTTCCTGGGCGAGATCTATTTGGATCTGGAGCTGCCTGCCGATGAGCCGAGCACGGCCCATTGCGGTACCTGCAGCGCATGCATCCCCGCCTGCCCCACCGGCGCCATCGTCGCACCCTATCGGTTGGATGCGCGGCGCTGCATTTCCTATATCACCATTGAGCTCAAGGGCGCCATTCCGGTCGAGCTTCGTCGCGCCATGGGCAATCGCATCTACGGATGCGACGACTGCCAGCTCGTGTGCCCCTGGAACAAGTTCGCGCGTCCCTCCCTGGAGGAGGACTTCCAGGTGCGCCATGGGCTCGACCGGGCATCGCTCACGGCGCTGTTCGCCTGGAGCGAGGCGGAGTTTCTGGAACGGACCCGCGGCAGCGCCATTCGCAGGATCGGCTTCGAGCGCTGGTCGCGCAATGTCGCCGTGGCGCTCGGCAATGCGCCGAGCTCGGCGGAGGTGATCCAAGCCCTGCGTTCACGCGAGCAGGACGGTTCGGCTCTGGTGCGCGAGCACGTCCGCTGGGCGCTCGAGCAGCACGCCGAGAGCGGCGAGGCGCCCGCTTCGTGAGCCTTTCGGCGGGGTCCTAGGACGTGGGCAGGAGGCTGCGACCGGGATTGAAGAAATGCCGGCCGCGCCGCTTCTTGCTGATCTCCGCCAGCAACAGCTGATAATCGGCCTCGTTGTTCACGGGATCGATCGCGGCGGAATTGACGATGAGGAGCGGCGCGGCGTCGTAGCCGTGGAAGAACCGCGCATAGGCCTGCGTCAGCTTTTCGAGATAGCTGCGCTCGATGTGCTGCTCATAGCGGATACCGCGTCTGGCGACGCGGTCCATCAGGACATCGACCGGTGCCTGCAGGTAAACCACCAGATCGGGTTTGGGCGCATCCACCACCACGCGCTCGTAAACACGCTCGTAGAGCGCATATTCGGCATCATCGAGCGTCACCCGCGCGAACAGCCGATCCTTTTCCAGGAGGTAATCCGCCACCCGCACCGCCCCGAACAGGTCCTCCTGCCGGACCTCCTCGAGCTGGCGCGCACGCTGAAACAAGAAAAACAGCTGCGTCTGAAAAGCGGCGGCGCGTGGGTTCTTGTAGAAGCGCTCCAGGAACGGATTCTGATCCGCCTGCTCCAGCACCAATTGCCCGCCGAAGGACTGCGCCAGGAGCCGCGCCAGGCTGGTCTTGCCCACGCCGATCGGCCCCTCGATGACGATGAATCGATGCGCGCTGTCGGTCACTGACGAGACGCTCCCTCGAGAGGTGCAATTCCCTGCGCACCCGCCCGCAGCTTGAGGTCCAGGACGCGGCCGTGTCCCGGAAGGTCGAGGGAGGGAGCGATATCCGCGAGAGGATACAGGACGAAGTTACGGCTCGACACTCCGGGATGCGGCAAGGTGAGGCTGGGATCCTCGATCGGCGGTCCGGCCATCCAGATCAGATCCAGGTCGATCACGCGCGGTCCCCAGCGCTCCTCGCGGATCCGGCCCATGCGACGCTCGATCTCGAGCAGCGCCTCGAGCATCCGGTGTGCTCTCATCTGGGTCAACAGACCCACCGCCGCGTTGATGAACTCAGGTTGGTCCTGCGGACCCATCGGGTGCGTGCGGTACAGACTCGAGCGCGCTTCCAGGCGCGTGTCTGCGAGCGATTGGAGATGTGCGCAGGCTTCGAGCACCCGCTCGCGCGGATGATCGAGATTGCTGCCGATCGCCACGTAGGCGGGACGCCAGTGGGCCATCACGGCGCCTCGATCCCGTTGCACCTGCGCTGCCGCACTTAACTGCGCGATGCCCCGCCGCGTCGGCGGCGCCGGCGTCGACGTCCGGGCGGTGCCGCACCGTCGGGCGAGGATGGCTCCGGTGGGCGCGACTGGACCAGGGCCACCCGTTCCTCCTGCGGCAACACTTGAATGCGCGTCCACCACTCCGCGAGCTCGGGATCGGCGACACCGACCTCGGCCCGCAGCAGCAGGAAATCGTAGGCCGCGCGAAACCGCGGATGCTGCAGCAAGCTCAAGCTCTTGACGCCGCTGCGTCTATTGAAGCGCGGCTGCAGCATCAGGAGCTCGCGCATCGGCACCGAAAAGCGCCGCGGAATCGACACGCGCGCCTGCTGCGCTTTCAGGACCGTATCGCAGGCCTGCATGAGCTGCGCGAGGTCCGGCGCCGGACCCGCCGCGCGCTCGTTCAGCTCCCGCAGCACGGCGCTCCACAGCAAGATCGCGAACAGGAACGTGGGGGTCACCGGCTTGTCCGCAATGACGCGAGCATCGGTGTTCTTGAGTCCCCGCTGCAGCATCTCCCGAGCGTACGCGTACGGCGGCAGCTCGAAGGCCGCGGCCGAGAGCGGGAACAGATGCTCGAACAAGCCGTATCTCTCCAGCAGCTCGAACGACTTGGCGCCGTAACCCGACAGGAACAGCTTGAGCACCTCGTCGAACAGCCGCGCCGCCGGCACCCCGTCGAGCAGATGGCCGAGGCGGCGAATCGGCTCCTCGGTCTCGGGCTCGATGGTGAATCCGAGCTTCGCCGCGAAGCGCATGGCGCGCAGCATCCGCACCGGATCCTCGCGATAGCGCGTCTCCGGATCGCCGATCAGCTTCAGCCGCCGGGCCTTCACGTCGTTTACGCCGTCGACGAAGTCCCAGATCGACAGGTCCGCGATGTTGTAATAGAGGCCATTCGCGGCGAAGTCGCGCCGCCACACGTCATCCTCGATGGAACCGTAGAGGTTGTCGCGAAGAATGCGCCCGCGTGTATCGAACGCCCGATGCTCCGAGTCTTCCTCCGGCGGCGGTTCGGGCGGCGAGTCCGCGTCCTCCTCGATGGAGTCTTCCGGGATGTCCTCACGCTCCGGCGCGGCGGCCGCGCGGAAAGTGGCGACCTCGATGATCTCGCTGCCGAAATGCACGTGCGCCAGCCGGAAGCGCCGCCCGATCAGCCGGCAATTTCGAAACAGCCTCCGCACATCCTCGGGCAATGCGTCCGTAGCCACATCGAAATCCTTGGGGGTGATGCCGAGCAACAGGTCGCGCACGGCACCGCCCACCAGGAATGCCTGGTATCCCGCCTCTTTCAGACGATAAAGAACCTTCAGGGCGTTGGGCGAGATGGAGGCCCGTGAAATCGCGTGCTCGGGACGGGGAATGACCGAATGATGGATTTGAGTCGACGGTGAGTTCAAAAAAGGCAGTTCCGCTTGAGTCAAAAAAATTGGCCCGTATACTACCAGCCCTCTTGGGTTCAGGCGCCCAAGATCCAAGCTACGCTCCCTTCGTCTAGAGGCCTAGGACACGGCCCTCTCAAGGCTGTAACACCGGTTCGAATCCGGTAGGGAGCGCCAATAAAATCAATTGGTTACGATACTACCGCGATTTCGGTACGAAAAAAATACGAAAAAATCGTGCCGCCCTCGAGGTGAGGCGCTGCCGGCAAGAGATATTTAAAAGGAAAAGGCGCGGCCCCAATCAGCGGCGCCGAAACAGAACCGGCGCGAGTCCTGGTCCTAGACAGGCGCCCGGGACGCGCGCCTCGGCGAGGCCTTCGCCAAGCTCGATGCGCTGAACCCGCCGCCGCTCACTTTAAGTTTTGGTCGTCGGGATCGGCGTAAAAAACAATCCATACTCGGAGTACAACAACGTAAATTCATATAAAACCACTTTTAAATCTTGCGTTCGGCTCGCTATTTCTCCTGCACGCTCGCCGATGATGATACAGCCGGCCATGGTGTTGCCGGTCATCACGCGTGGCATGATCGAGCCATCCGCAATGCGAAGGTTTTCGATTCCGTATACCTTCAGGGCACCATCTACCACTGACATCGGATCGCGTCCCATCTTCGCGGTGCATGTCTGATGCCAGTATGTCGAGCACACCTGTTTTACAGCGTGTCAGTTAGGACGCGATGATTCTTCGGCACGACATAAACGGAGTACGCATGGGCAAGTCTGGGCTCATCCCGATCGAAGGTTCCGACCGGCAGGCGGCCTGCCTGGCGCGCAATTTCCACCACCCAGACCTCGGATAACAGCGCACCGCAACAGCGAAACCGTTACTTACTGCAAGAAAAGTAGCCGACCCCTAAAATAGAGCACGAATGTCTTCGCAGAATGGGTCTAGCATTTGATTCGAATCTAAACGGACGCCGCGCTCACATCTCAAGGAGTACCGGATATGAAATATAGGAAACTTGGGAATACGGGACTCATCGTGAGCGAAGTAGCGCTCGGGACGATGCAGTTTGGCGGCAAGATGAACATGGGCAACCTCGGTCAGGAGGACACGACGCGAATGGTGAAGCTTGCCCTGGACAGCGGCATCAACTTCATTGATACGGCGGACGTGTACAGCCGCGGAGAGAGCGAAAATCTGGTGGGAAATGCCTTGAAGGGCGTGAGGACGGAGATCGTTCTGGCCACCAAGGTGCGGCTCCCCATGAGCGACAATCTCAATCGGAGCGGTGCGACCCGAGTAAACATCATGCGCGAAGTGGAGGGCAGTCTCCAACGGCTGCAGACCGACTACATCGATCTTTATCAGGTGCATGGATGGGACAGCAACACGCCGCTTGAGGAGACACTGCGGACGCTCGACGATGTTGTGCGGCAGGGGAAGGTCCGCTACATCGGGCTCTCCAACTTCATGTCATGGCAGGCAGCCACAGCAATCTCGCAACAGCAGCGTCTAGGGTTGGAGAAATTCGTGACGGCCCAGATGTACTACAGTCTCGTCGGCCGAGGTCTCGAATACGAATTCCAGTCGTTCGCCGAGTACTACAACATCGGTATCCTGGTTTGGAGTCCGCTTGCCGGCGGTTTCCTCACGGGTAAGTACACCCGCAGCGACCCCGCTCCTGCCGGCTCCCGATTCGCGGAGGCAGGCTCGTTCGTGCCCTTCGACAAGGAGTTAGGCTACCGTGTGGTGGAGGTCCTGAAGCAGGTGGCTGCCCGGCATGACGCGAGTCCGGCCCGCACCGCGCTGTCGTGGGTGCTGGGCCGGCCAGCCATCAGCAGTGTGATCGTAGCGGCCCGGAAAGCCGAGCAACTCGAAGATAACATCCGTGCCGTGGAACTTCGGCTCTCCGACGAAGAAGTCCGGCTTCTGGACGCGGCGTCGGATCCGGGTGTTCCCTATCCGAAGTGGATGGTCCTTCAGCTCGACACCGCGGAAGATCCGCGTTCCAAAGCCTTGTATCCTGAGCGCTACGTTGATGGTGGTCCCTGGAAGGATCTCCGCGGGACCCGCTGGTCCAACTGAGAGCGCCGGATAAGCAAGGAG